>NZ_JBVHTY010000002.1:0-786377 GCF_055565615.1 Streptomyces sp. NPDC028368
CACTGGTCACACTTCCGCAGACGCAGCCAAGCCCGAGCCCGCCACTGCCACTACCAACGCCGAGGCCACACACCCCACATGCGGTTGCAGTACTAAGGGCTGTCGTCGTGCGCCCGCCAGGCATTACGGGGCAGCCCTTAGGCGGCCCGCGCCGGGCGCGCGGCGAGTGTGACGCACAGGGCCGCCAGGGGCAGTTCCGCGCCCACGGCCATGGCTATGGCGGTCGCCAGTTCCGCGCCGGGGGCGGCCGTGGCCATGTCGATGCAGGCGTCGGCCAGGAGGAGGACGGCCGCGGCGGCCGCGGGGGCGCGGTGGCGGGAGTCGGAACGCAGCAGGCGGGTGCCGGCGGCCAGGAGGCAGGCGGCTTCCAGGGCGTCCAGCGCCACCCAGGCCGCAGCCTCGGCGGGCGGGAGGGTACCGGCGAGGTAGCCGAGCCAGGGGAGGAGGGCGAGCCCGGCGCCGGCGAGGATCCGGCCCTGGAGGCGGCGCGCGGGGCTGAGCGGCAGAGCGCCGCGGGCGGTCCGGCCGGTAAGGCAACTGCCCTCGTTCGCAGGCGAGTTGAAGGCAAGGAGGGTCATGAAAGGTGCCTCTTTCGGCTGTCACGAACCCGGCCTTCGGGCTCGTGATCAACACTCCAGGTCGCGGCGGCCACCGTCAGTAATGCCGCTGTCCGACTTGGGGTGGCACCAGCTACACCCCCGTTCCGGACCCTTCCTTCATGGTCACGTCATTCCGCCGCCGCATACCTTTGGATCATGACCCTCCCGCCTCGGCTGCGCCGCACCCTCATACGGCTGCGACGCGACATTCTCTTCATCTCGGCTGGGGTGCCGCTGCACCTCGTCACCCCGCCGCTGTTCCTGTGGGTCGTGATCCTCACGTCCCGGACCGTGGCCGGGACCTCGTCGGACGCCCCGGTGATCCTGTCCGCCCCGCTCGCCCTGCTCGCCATCGCCGGATACGGGCTGACCGAGGCGCAGCGGTGGCGGTTCCGGGCGCTGTGCGGGGTGGACCTGCCGCGGCTGCGCTTCACCCAGACCAAGCGGCAGTTCGCCTACAACTGCCTGGTCGGGCCGCTGCTCGGCCTCCTGGAACTCCTGCTGCTCGGGCTGGCGCTGACGGGGCTGACGGCCGCCTCGAGCCTGGTGTGCATCTGGGTGGTGCCGCCGTCATGGCGCCTCGTGCCGCAGGGCTACACCACCGGGGCCGCCTACCTCAGCGCCCTGGGGCTGCTGGCGCTCGCCGCCGTGCCCTCGCTGGCCGCCGGGCTCGTACGGCTGGAGAACCTGGTCGGGCGGGCGGTACTGGGCGTGAGCCGGTCCGACGAACTCGAGCGGCGGGTCGAGGACCTGACCGAGAGCCGGGCCGGAGCCGTGGACGCCGCCGACGCCGAACGCCGCCGGATCGAGCGCGATCTCCACGACGGCGCCCAGCAGCGGCTCGTCTCGCTCGCCCTGAACCTGGGACTGGCCAAGGCCACGCTCACGGACCTGCCCCCGGAGGCACAGGAGGTCATCGACGTGGCGCACCGCGAGGCGAAGGACGCCATCGAAGAGCTCAACAACCTCGTACGCGGCCTCCATCCGGCCGTCCTCGACGAACTCGGGCTGGACGCGGCGCTGTCGGGGCTGGCCGCCCGCGCCCCGCTGCCCGTATGCCTGCGGGTCGACCTGCCCACGGATCTTCCGCAGCGGACCTCACCCGCGGTGGAGGCCGTCGCGTACTTCGTCGTCTCCGAGGCGCTGACCAACGTCGCCAAGCACGCGCGGGAGGCGACCCGGGCCGATGTGACGCTCACCCGGCTCGGCGGGATACTTCGGGTGGTGATCGCCGACGACGGGGTGGGCGGGGCCGACCCGTCCAAGGGGACGGGACTGAAGGGACTCGCCCAGCGGGTGCGGTCCGTGGACGGAACATTCCGGATGAGCAGCCCTGTGGGGGGACCGACCATGATGAGCGTGGAGCTGCCGTGCCCGAGGTGAGGCGCGCCGTGATCGCCGAGGATTCCGTGCTGCTGCGGATCGGGCTGGTCAAAGTGCTGGAAATGGCCGGGTTCGAGGTGGTGGCCGAGGCGGGAGAGGCGCAGGGGCTGCTGGCGGCGATCGAGGAACACCGGCCGGACATCGCGGTCGTCGATGTCCGGATGCCGCCGGGCTTCACGGACGAAGGGGTCCGGGCCGCCCTGGCGATCCGTCAGAAATGGCCCTCCACTGCGGTGTTGCTGCTCTCCCAGTACGTCGAGGAGCGCTACGCCGCCGACCTGCTGGCGACCAACACCAGCGGTGTGGGCTACCTGCTCAAGCAACGGGTCGCGGACGTCGAGGATTTCATCGAGGCGCTGCGGCGGGTGGCGGCCGGCGGGACGGCCCTGGACCCGCAGGTCGTCGCCCAGCTGCTGGTACGCCGGGCCAGCGACCCCCTCGAACGCCTCACCGGCCGCGAACGCGACGTCCTGGCCCTGATGGCCGAGGGCCGCTCCAACGCCGGCATCGCCGCCCAGCTGGTGGTCAGCGAGAGCGCGGTCGCCAAGCACATCAACAACATCCTGTCGAAGCTGGACCTGCCGAAGGCGGACGCGGACCACCGGCGGGTGCTGGCGGTGCTGCGGTTCTTGGGGGTTGGAGGGTAGCGGCGGTCCGGGCAGGGCCTGCGGTCCGCGCCGGGCGTGCGGTCCGCGCCGGGCGTGCGGTCCGGGCAGGGCGTGCGGGGAGTGGTGTCCGGGCAGGGCGTGCGGTTCGGCGGTTCCCGCTCATCGCGTCCATGGCGGGCAGAACTCCACAGGGAACCGTTCCCCGCCGCGTGCGGCCAGGGCCGGCCCGGCATACAGGTACCGGCAGTAGTGATAGTTGCAGCCGGGGCCGTGTTTCCAGCGGGACGGGCGCAGCTGCGCCTCGGGGTGGGCCAGTACGAGGTCGAGGGGCCGCTCGTCCGCCCAGCCGACACCGGGAGCGGTCGGAACACCGCGCGTCGGCAGGTAGACCAAGGACCTCGGGGAGCGCGCCGCGAGCAGCCAGAGGGTGCCGATACGCCGGCCGTCCGTGCGGTCCACGTACATGTCGTACGCGTTGTCCCGTGCGTACAGCGCTCCGTTCTTCAGCGGCCGGGCCGGCCTGATCACCGGTATTCCGTGTCGCGCAGCCGCACCCGCTGCACGATGATCTTCACCCGCAGACTGTCCCGCGTTAAGGCGGCCCTCGATGCGGTCATGCCGGGGTATCTCCCGCCTCTCGGTCCGGACCGGCCGCCGGCCGGGTCGCCGTGATGGAGACCCTATGCCTGCAATCCCCGCAGGATCAGTTCGCGTACGGCCTCGAAGTCGGCGGTGATGTCCGGGCGGGACCACTCGGGGGCGTAGCAGGGGTCGTGGAAGCGGCTGGCGGCGGAGAAAACGGCGCGGGCGGTGGTGGCGGGGGAGGGGGTGTGGAAGGTGCCCTGTGTGACGCCGGCTTCGATGATGGTGGTGAGCTGGGACTCGAGGTCGGTGACATGGCGGTCGACCACGCCGCCGCTTTCGCCGATCAACGTCATATAGGTGGCGAAGAGTTCGGGGTCGTCGCCGGCCTTGTGCCGCTTGGCCTCGAAGAGGGCGGCGAGCCAGCGGCGCAGGCGGTCCTCGGCCGGGCCCTCGTCCGTGACGATGACGGACAGCGTCTGGCTCGTCCGGTCCAGCCAGCGCTCCGTGACCGCCTCCCGCAGCGCCGCCTTGGTACGGAAGTGACGGTAGACGCTGCCATGGCTCACCCCCAGGGCGCGCGCCACATCGACGACCGTGGCCTTGGCCGGGCCGTAGCGGCGCAGCACCTCCTCGGTGGCTTCGAGGATGCGCTCGGGCGTCAGTGTCTCGGGGGCCATGGGACGGGCCGGCCTTTCGGAGGGAAGCGGGCGGGGCGACGGGCGGGGACACCTGGTGGGTGCGCACGCGGGATACGTGCGCGCCAGGTACTACGGACCGTACCTGGCGGGCCCGCCCCTCGCCCCGGGCGGTCATCGCTCGCTGTCCAGGTGGGCCATCTGCTCGGCCGGGTAGCGCTCGCCCGCGGCGGCGCCGGCCGGAACCGCGCGCTCGATCGCGGCCAGGTCGTCGGCGTCCAGCGTGATGTCCACGGCGCCGAGCGCCTCGGTCAGGCGGTCGCGGCGGCGGGCGCCGACCAGCGGGACGATGTCCTCGCCGCGCGAGAGCACCCAGGCGATCGCGGTCTGCGCGACCGAGACGCCCTTCTGCTCGGCGATCTTGCGGAGCGCGTCCACCAGGTCGAGATTGCGGTCGAGGTTCTCGCCCTGGAAGCGCGGTGACATTCCCCGGAAGTCTCCTGCGGCCAGCTTGCGGTCGCGGGTGAAGTGGCCGCTGATCAGGCCGCGGGACAGGACGCCGTACGCCGTGACGCCGATGCCCAACTCGCGGGCGGTGGGCAGGATGTCGTCCTCGATGCCGCGGGAGATGAGGGAGTACTCGATCTGGAGGTCGGAGATCGGGGCGACGGCGGCGGCCCGGCGCAGGGTCTCGGCGCTCACCTCGGAGAGGCCGATGTGGCGGACGTGTCCGGCCTCGACCAGCTCGGCGATGGCGCCGATGGTCTCCTCGATGGGCACGTCCGGGTCGATCCGGGCGATGCGGTAGATGTCGATGTGGTCGCGGCCCAAGCGCTGGAGGGAGTACGCGGCGAAGTTCTTCACCGCGTTCGGCCGGCCGTCGTAGCCGGTGAAACCGCCTTCGACGGTGCGCAGGGCGCCGAACTTGACGCTGGTCAGGGCCTTTTCGCGGGCGGCGGCGGGGGCCGTGCGCAGGGCTTCGTTGATGAGGAGTTCGTTGTGGCCCATGCCGTAGAAGTCGCCGGTGTCGAGCAGGGTGATGCCCGCTTCGAGGGCGGCATGGATGGTGGCGATGGATTCGGCGCGGTCGGCGTCGCCGTAGAGGGCGGACATGCCCATACAGCCGAGGCCGAGGGCGGAGGTCTGCGGGCCGGTGGTGCCAAGGGTGCGGGTTTGCACGGCGTGCTCCTGAGGGGGAGGGGAGGGAGGGGAGCGAATAAGGGGCGAGGGGGATAGGGGGCGAAGGGCAGCGGCTGCCGTGCATTCACTATGACATGACGGCTGACAGATTTCAATATCTGTCAGCCGTCATGTGTTGGATCGGTGCGTGGATCAGTGTGTGGTCAGGTACGTGAGGCGGCGCGGCCGGCCGGTGGCGGTGGTCAGCGCAGCGTGTGGGGCAGGCGGAGGCTGAGCAGCGTCGTTCCCAGCACGAGCGCCAGCTGGGTCAGCAGCGCGGCGAGGAGCGCGTCGCGGATGCCGAGGGAGGGGAGGAGGGCGAGGAAGAGGGTGCCCAGGGTGGCCACCCCGAGGGCCAGGCCCGACTGCTGGGTGGTGACCATGACGCCGCCGCCCACCCCTGCCTGGGCCGCCGGCAGCTCGCTCAGTACGACGCGCATCAAAATCGGCAGCACCATGCCCTGGCCGATGCCCAGGACCGCCATGCTCGGCGCGAGGCCGGCCACCGAGACGTCGGGCCAGCCCGCGCGGACGGTCAGCGCCAGGGAGACCAGTCCGGCGGCCTGTATCAGCGAGCCGGTCAGCACCACCCGCCGCCCGAAGCGCTGCACCAGCCGCGGGCCCGCCAGCGAGGCGAGGAAGTAGGTGAAGCAGAGGGGCGCGAGGGACAGCCCGGCCGCGAACGGGCCGTAATGCAGGCCGGTTTGGAGGGCCACGGCCACCACGAACATGAAGCCGCCGAAGCCGATCGAGAACGGAACCAACATGGACAGGCCGCTGCGGACCGAGGGGATGCGCAGCAGGGACGGCGGTACGAGCGGCGTGCGGCCCAGGCGTTCGGCGCGGCGCTCGACGATGAGGAACGCGGCGGCGGCGAACGGGAAGACGGCGAGCAGGAGCCACGACCACAGGGGCCAGCCGGCCGCGCGGCCCTCGGTCAGCGGCAGGAGGAGGGTGATCAGGGTGGTGGCGAGCAGCGCGGTGCCGGGGCCGTCGACCCGGCTCGGGTGCGGGGAACGGGTCTCGGGGACCGTACGGGCGGCCAGCAGCCAGGCCGCGGCCGCGATCGGGACGTTGACGAGGAAGACCGCGCGCCAGCCGGTGCCCGCCAGGTCGGCGGCGACCAGCAGCCCGCCGAGCACCTGGCCGACGGCGCTGGAGACGCCCGCCGTGCCTCCGTACAGGCTGACCGCCTTGGCGCGCCGCTTGCCGGTGGTCGTGGCCTGGATGGTGGCCAGCACCTGGGGCAGCAGCAGTGCGGACGCGGCGCCCTGCGCCACCCGGGCAGCCACCAGTGTCCAGGCGTCCGGGGCCAGCCCGCAGGCGAGCGAGGTGAGGGCGAAGGCGGCCAGGCCCCACAGGAACAGCCGGCGGCGGCCGACCATGTCGCCGAGCCGGCCGCCGAGGACGAGCAGCATGGCGTACGCGACGCCGTAGCCCGCCACCACCATCTCCAGCAGCGCGGGGCCCACGTGCAGATCGCGGTCGATGGTCGGCAGCGCGACATTGACGATGAAGAAGTCGATCATCGGCAGGGCGGCACCCAGGAGGACGGTCAGCAGACCGGTCGGGGTCAGCAGCGGGGCGGCCGCGGACCGGTGCCGTGCGGAAGCGGGCGGAGCCGCGGCGGCGGTGGCCGCAGGCACGGCGGCCTCGGGGACGGCCTCGGGGACGGTGGCCTCGGGGACGGTGGACTGAACTCGGGTATCGCTCACGCCATTGACGATCGCCGCTCGCTCAGCCGGGTACCAGAGTGTCCTTATCCTGGTACCGACACTACCTGGCAACCGGCTGGGCGCTGCGGCACGCTGGAGGCATGACCGTCGACGCGACCCTGACGCAGGCTGGCACACGTCCCGCCGCCGCTGCCCCGTGGGGCGCCGTGGCCCCACGCGATGACGCCGCCCGCCGGGCCGAGCTGGCCGCCTTTCTGCGCAGCCGGCGGGAGCGGATCACGCCGGAGCAGGTCGGGCTGCCGCGCGGCGCCCGTCGGCGCACCCCGGGGCTGCGCCGTGAGGAGGTCGCACACCTCGGGGCGGTCGGCGTCACCTGGTACACATGGCTCGAACAGGCCCGGGACATCCATGTCTCGCCACAGGTCCTGGACGCGGTGGCCCGCGCACTGCTGCTGGACCGCGCCGAGCGCAGTCATCTGTTCGCGCTGGCCGGCGAGGTCGATCCGCTGCGCGCCGGCGAGTGCACGGGCGTGCCGCGTGGCCTGCAACAGGTCCTGCACCAGCTCTCGCCGTTCCCGGCGGTCGTCCAGAACAGCCGGTTCGACATCCTCGCGTACAACAGCACCTACGGGCAGCTGATGTGCGACTTCGATGCGCTGCCCGAAGAGGACCGCAACTGCATGTGGCTGGCGTTCATGAACGCCGAGTGGCGGGCGAGAACGGTCGATCTGGAGGCCTCGAAACGGGTGATGGCCGCCAAGTTCCGGGCAGCGATGGCGGAACACGTCGCCGAGCCGGCCTGGAAGGCGCTGGTCGCGCGGCTGGCGGAGGCGTCGACGGAGTTCTGTGAGGTCTGGGCCGAGCATGAGGTCGTCCGCCCGGTGAGCGCCGTCAAGGTCATCCGGCACCCCCAGGTGGGCATCCTGCAACTCTCCGCCAGCAGCTTGTGGACGGGCCCCAACCCCGGTCCCAAGGTGCTGACCTACGCACCGGTCGACGAAACGACCCAGGAGCGCCTCGAACAGCTGGAGAAGCTGGCGCTCGCCGCCGGGTGAGCGGGCATCGCCCAAGCAGCCATTACCCACGCGGCCATTACCCACGCGGGCATCGCCCGAGCCCGCATCGCCCGAGCCCGCATCGCCCAAGCCCGCATCGCCCATCGGGGCCCTAGGGGGCGGGCGAACGCATCCCCTAGGGGATGCGAGAGCCCCCTGCGGGGCCACAACGAGGCGGGGCCGGGGTGGTATTCCCGCACCGGCCAGGCCCCCCGTACCGGCCAGGCCCCCCCGCACCCGTCAGGCCATCCCCGTACCCGCTACGCCCTTCCCGTACCGGCTACGCCCCCGTACTCGCCGGCGCATGCCCGCCCCGTGGCGGCTCCTCCTCGAACAGCTCCGCCGTATGCCGGGCGGTGTCCCGCGCCCACCGCCCGGTGGTCAGCGCGCCCAGCAGCAGAACGGCCCCGCCGCACCCGGCGATGATCCACCAGGCCGGACGCCCGGCCGCGACGAAGTCACCCCCGGTGGCGCCGGCCCGCGCCCCGCTCGCCAGTACGGCGCCGATCACCGCCACGCCCAGCGACTGCCCCACCTGGCGGCTGGTCGAGGCGACCGCCGCCGCCACCCCGGCCTGGGCGCGCGGCATCCCGGACACCGCGGTGTTGGTGATCGGCGCATTGACCAGGCCGAAGCCGATGCCGAACAGCACATACCCGGTGAACAGCAGCGCCGTCGTCGCCTGCGCGTCGAACGCCGCGAAGAGCACCCCGGTCGCCCCCATGAACGCCCCGGCGACCAGCAGCGGGAGCCGGGGCCCGCGACTGCCGACCAGCCGCCCCGACAGCGGCGCGCAGATCAGCGTCATGCCCGCCATGGGGATCATGTAGAGCCCGGCCTCCAGGGCGGACAGCCTCCGCACATTCTGCAGATACAGGGTGTTGATGAAGAGGAAGCCGGCGAGCGAGGCGAACGCGCAGACCGCCACGACCGTGGCCCCGCTGAACGGCACGCTGTGGAAGAAGCGCAGATCGATCAGGGGTTCGCGCCGCCGCCGCTCGTACCCGACCAGAGCCGCCAGGGACAGCAGCGCCAGCAGCACGAACGCCAGGATCTCCGGCGACGCCCAGCCCGTCTCCGGGGCCTCGATGATCGCGTACGTCAGCGAGCCGAGCAGCACGATCACCAGCAGCTGCCCCACCGGGTCGGGGCGGCGCGGCTTGGGGGCGCGCGACTCGGGGACGTAGCGCAGGGTGAGGAAGAGCGCGAGGGCGCCTATCGGGACGTTGATCCAGAAGATCGAGCGCCAGCCGACGGACTGCACCAGCAGGCCGCCGATCACCGGCCCGGCCGCCATGCTGATGCCGACGACCCCGCCCCACACGCCAATCGCGCGCGCCCGCTCCCGCGGCTCGGTGAACGTATTGGTGATGATCGACATCGCGACGGGGTTGAGCATCGAGCCGCCCACCGCCTGGATCATCCGGAACACCACCAGCCACTCCAGGTCGGGCGCCAGGCTGCACAGCAGCGAGCCGATCGAGAAGACCATCAGCCCGACCAGGAAGATCCGCCGCCGCCCGAGCCGGTCCGCGGTCGACCCGGACAGCATCAGCAGCGACGCCAGGACCAGGATGTAGGCGTCGATCGTCCACTGCATTCCGGCGACCGAGGCGCCCAGCTCGCGCTGCATCGACGGCAGGGCGACGTTCAGGACGGTGTTGTCGAGACTGACGATCAGCAGGCTCAGACAGCAGATCGCCAGCACCAGCAGACGTCGGCGGCGGCTGAGCTCGGAGCCTGGTAGCGACATGATTGAACGCTACAACGATTCGGGACCTGTGGCCCTGGCGAGGCCACTCGCGTGGTGCGGGACAATGGGCTCCATGACTTCGCTGCAGATCGGCCCGCATACGGTGCAGCCCCCCGTGGTGCTCGCGCCCATGGCCGGGATCACCAATGCCCCGTTCCGGACGCTGTGCCGGGAGTTCTCCGGCGGCAAGGGTCTGTTCGTCAGCGAGATGATCACGACCCGGGCGCTGGTCGAGCGCAACGAGAAGACCATGCAGCTGATCCACTTCGACGCGACCGAGAAGCCGCGCTCGATCCAGCTGTACGGCGTCGACCCGGCCACCGTCGGCAAGGCCGTCCGCATGATCGCGGAGGAGGACCTGGCCGACCACATCGACCTGAACTTCGGCTGCCCGGTCCCCAAGGTCACCCGCAAAGGCGGCGGCTCCGCGCTCCCGTACAAGCGGAATCTGCTGCGCGCCATCCTGCGCGAGGCGGTCACCGGCGCCGGGGACCTGCCCGTCACGATGAAGATGCGCAAGGGCATCGACGACGACCACCTCACCTTCCTCGACGCGGGCCGGATCGCCGTCGAGGAGGGCGTGACCGCGATCGCGCTGCACGGCCGCACCGCCGCCCAGCACTACGGCGGCACCGCCGACTGGGACGCCATCGCCCGCCTCAAGGAGCACGTCCCCGAGCTCCCGGTGCTCGGCAACGGCGACATCTGGTCGGCGGACGACGCCCAGCGGATGATGCGCGAGACCGGCTGCGACGGCGTGGTCGTCGGGCGCGGCTGCCTGGGCCGTCCCTGGCTCTTCGGTGATCTGGTGGCCGCCTTCGAGGGCACCGGCGCGCCCAAGGCCCCCGGCCTGCGCGAGGTCGCCGCCGTCATGCTGCGGCACGCCACGCTCCTGGGCG
Organism: Streptomyces sp. NPDC028368; assembly: GCF_055565615.1. Lineage (NCBI taxonomy): Bacteria > Bacillati > Actinomycetota > Actinomycetes > Kitasatosporales > Streptomycetaceae > Streptomyces > Streptomyces sp. NPDC028368. Next base: position 10,373 of record NZ_JBVHTY010000002.1, read on the forward strand.
AGTGGATAGGCGACGAGACCCGCGGCGTCATCGACTTCCGTAAGCATGTGGCCTGGTACCTCAAGGGCTTCGCGGTCGGTTCCGAGATGCGCAAGCGGCTGGCCATGACCGGCTCGCTGGCCGAGCTGGAGGACGGCCTCGGCGACCTCGACCTCGACCAGCCCTGGCCGCAGGGCGCGGACGGCCCCCGCGGCCGCACCTCCGGCAACAACCGGGTGGTGCTGCCGGACGGCTGGCTCAAGGACCCGTACGACTGCGCCGGCGTGAGCGAGGACGCGGAGCTGGACACCTCGGGCGGGTGACGTCGGGCGGGTGACATCGGGCCGATGATCCGGCCCGGAAGGCCTCGGCCGCGGTATCGATTGAGCCCGTACGGGTCCCGTCAGGGGACCGGGCACGATCGAGGGAGATGCCGTGGTCAGCGGGCACCGTTCCATCGGGGACACGGAAAAGGCGGTCCGGGCCAAGCTCGGCGACACGCCCGTCCGGCATCAACAGATGGCCGCGGTCGCCGGTATCTACCGCGCCGCGGCGGCCGTACGGCAGCACTTCGAGAACTCCGTGCTGCGCGCGGTCGAGCTCACCTGGACCTCCTTCGTCGTGCTGTGGGTCGTGTGGATCTGGGGCGAGCGGGAGACCCGCCGGGTCGCCGAGGAGGCCGGGATCTCCAAGGGCACGCTCACCGGCGTCGCCCGTACGCTCCGGAGCCGCGGCCTCATCGAGCGCCGCACCCACCCCACGGACGGCCGGCTCGCGCTGCTCACGCTCACACCCGAGGGGGAGACGCTGATGACGCAGGTCTTCCCGCAGTTCAACGCCGAGGAATCCTTCGTCACCGGCCACCTGAGCGACGACGAGGCGCTGAGCCTGGCGGACCTGCTGCGCCGCATCGTGGCGCAGGTCGAGACGCACGGCGAGAACCGCCGGCTGGAGCTGCTGGACGGCCAGGACCCGCGGCCCCGGCGCAGCGGCCGCCGGCCGAAGGACTGACGCGCGCCCGCGTGGTGCAGGGAATCGGCGCGGGGCTGATGATCCCGCAGATCTACAGCCTCATTCAGCTGACGTTTCAAGGGGCCGCCAGGGCACGGGCGTTGAGCCGCTGGCGGTGGTGCCGCTGCTGCGCCGACGCACCTGAGGGGCCGCCGGCGCGGTGAGCGGCGCTCCCGTATACGAATCCGGGCGTCCGGGCGGGGTTCGCGCCGGCCCGGAACTATGGCTGGATTCTGACGCCGGGCATTCCGTGGCACGGGATGCCCGGTCGGATCCCGGTGGAAGTGACCGGAGGCATTCCTTGATCATCTAGCCGAAGAGGGTCCAAATGATGGAACCCGGTCACACATGAGCGCGTGATTCTCGCCACCCCTGATAGGGGGTGCGCTCACATGAGCATTCAGGTCGCGACTCCACCTCTCCAATGATGGCACTGGGTGCCAGGGCTCATGTGTTCATTTGATCAAGGAGATCGTCGCACTGAGTAGACCAAATGCGTCGCTCCAATTACCTAACGGAGTGATGCATTCAGGTAATGAACTCACTCAATGGAGGAAGATCACCTGCGATCCGCTGGCGGACACCCGGTTACGCACGTATGTCGACCAAGTGGACGTACCCATGCGCCTTCGATCTGGGTATGTTCCTCGCCGTCAGGGCAGCCCGTCGGCGAGGAGTCAGTCCCGTGCCGGAAACACAAAATCCCCACGTAAGTCAGTCTGCGTCCGCGTCTGCGTCGGTGAAGTTCGTCTATGACTTCACCGAGGGCAACAGGGACCTCAAGGACCTCCTCGGTGGCAAGGGCGCCAACCTCGCGGAGATGACCAACCTGGGCCTTCCCGTCCCTCCCGGCTTCACGATCACCACTGAGGCCTGCAAGGTCTACCTCGAGAGCGGCAGCGAGCCCGCGGCACTGCGTGCCGAGGTCTCCGAGCACCTCGACGCCCTTGAGCGGAAGATGGGCAAGAAGCTCGGCCAGGCCGACGACCCGCTGCTCGTATCGGTGCGTTCCGGTGCGAAGTTCTCCATGCCCGGCATGATGGACACGGTCCTCAACATCGGCCTTTCCGATGCGTCGGTTTCCGGCCTCGCCGCACAGGCCGGCGACGAGCGGTTCGCGTGGGACTCCTACCGCCGCCTCATCCAGATGTTCGGCAAGACCGTGCTCGGCGTCGACGGCGAGCTCTTCGAGGAGGCGCTCGAGGAGGCCAAGCGGGCCAAGGGCGTCATCGTCGACGTCGACCTGGATGCGGCCGACCTGCAGAACCTGGTCGCGCACTTCAAGGACATCGTCGCCAAGGAGACCGGCCGCGACTTCCCGCAGGAGCCGCGCGAGCAGATGGACCTCGCCGTGCGCGCGGTCTTCGACTCGTGGAACACCGACCGCGCCAAGCTCTACCGCCGCCAGGAGCGCATCCCCGGCGACCTCGGCACCGCGGTCAACGTCTGCTCCATGGTCTTCGGCAACCTCGGCCCCGACTCGGGCACCGGCGTCGCCTTCACCCGCGACCCCGCCAGCGGTCACCAGGGCGTCTACGGCGACTACCTGCAGAACGCGCAGGGCGAGGACGTCGTCTCCGGTATCCGCAACACCGTGCCGCTCGCCGACCTCGAGAACATCGACAAGGCGTCGTACGACCAGCTGATGCAGATCATGAACACGCTCGAGACGCACTACAAGGACCTGTGCGACATCGAGTTCACCATCGAGCGCGGCAAGCTGTGGATGCTGCAGACCCGGGTCGGCAAGCGCACCGCCGGTGCCGCCTTCCGGATCGCCACCCAGCTCGTCGACCAGGGCCTGATCGACGAGGCCGAGGCCCTCCAGCGGGTCAATGGCGCGCAGCTGGCGCAGCTGATGTTCCCCCGCTTCGACCTGGGCGCGAAGTCCCGGACGATCGGCCGCGGCATCGCCGCCTCCCCGGGCGCGGCGGTCGGCAAGGCCGTCTTCGACTCGTACACCGCCGTCAAGTGGTCCCGGTCCGGCGAGAAGGTCATCCTGATCCGCCGCGAGACCAACCCGGACGACCTCAACGGCATGATCGCCGCCGAGGGCATCCTCACCTCCCGCGGCGGCAAGACCTCGCACGCCGCCGTCGTCGCCCGCGGCATGGGCAAGACCTGTGTCTGCGGCGCCGAGGAGCTGGAGGTCGACACCAAGGCCCGCCGGATGACGACCCGCGAAGGGACCGTCATCGAGGAGGGCGACGTCGTCTCCATCGACGGCTCCACCGGCAAGGTCTACGCCGGCGAGGTACCGGTCGTGCCGTCCCCGGTCGTGGAGTACTTCGAGGGCCGGATGCACGCCGGCGCCGAGGACGCGGACGAGCTGGTCAAGTCCGTCCACCGGATCATGGCGTACGCGGACCGGGTACGCCGGCTGCGCGTACGGGCCAACGCCGACAACGCCGAGGACGCCGCCCGCGCCCGCCGCTTCGGCGCCCAGGGCATCGGCCTGTGCCGCACCGAGCACATGTTCCTCGGTGAGCGCCGCGAGATGGTCGAGCGCCTCATCCTGGCCGACACCGACGCCGACCGGGACGCCGCGCTCAGCGAGCTGCTGCCGCTCCAGCAGGCCGACTTCATCGAGCTGTTCGAGGCGATGGACGGGCTGCCGGTGACCGTACGGCTGCTGGACCCGCCGCTGCACGAGTTCCTGCCCGACATCACCGAGCTGTCGGTGCGCGTCGCGCTCGCCGAGGCGCGCAAGGACGCCAACGAGAACGACCTGCGCCTGCTGCAGGCCGTGCACAAGCTGCACGAGCAGAACCCGATGCTGGGTCTGCGCGGTGTGCGCCTCGGCCTGGTCATCCCCGGTCTGTTCGCCATGCAGGTACGGGCGATCGCCGAGGCGTCCGCCGCCCGCAAGAGCGCCAACGGCGACCCGCGTGCGGAGATCATGATTCCGCTGGTGGGCACCGTCCAGGAGCTGGAGATCGTCCGCGAGGAGGCCGAGCAGGTCATCGCCGAGGTCGAGCGGGAGCGCGGCGTCAGCCTCAAGCTCACTCTCGGCACGATGATCGAGCTGCCCCGCGCCGCCCTGACGGCCGGACAGATCGCCGAGTCGGCCGACTTCTTCTCCTTCGGTACGAACGACCTCACGCAGACGGTCTGGGGCTTCTCCCGCGACGACGTCGAGGCCAGCTTCTTCACCGCGTACCTGGAGAAGGGCATCTTCGGCGTCAGCCCGTTCGAGACCATCGACAAGGACGGCGTCGGCTCGCTCGTCCGCAACGCCGCCGCGGCCGGCCGGGCCACCCGCCCGGACCTCAAGCTCGGTGTCTGCGGTGAGCACGGCGGCGACCCGGAGTCGGTCCACTTCTTCCACGAGGTCGGCCTGGACTACGTCTCCTGCTCCCCGTTCCGTATCCCGGTCGCACGACTGGAGGCGGGCCGCGCGGCGGCCGAGTCCCAGGGCAGCGACAGCCGCTGACCCCGCTACGGGTGCCGCGGACGCCCCGCGCCCGCGGCACCTCGCCAACCACCACCGGAGCCGGCCCTGCCCGGCGCTTCGACCCTCAGCCGAGGCTGTCGGCTCCGGCACCCCGAAGAGGGCGGCACCTTGTGCGGAGGTGCCGCCCTCGCCCCTTTCCGCTCGAGCCTCCGGTTCGCCATGACCTGCGATCTGCGATCCGTGGCTTGTCATCCGTGGTCCGTGATCTGCGATCCCTGGCCCGTGCCCCATGGCCAGTTCCCGGTCGTCGACCACGAGGAGAGCGGCTTCGAGCAGGTCGGCGGAGAGCTCCTGCTTGCCGGGTTCGTCGGCGCCGAGGGCCGTGAAGTGCCGGCCGGCCGGGTGTCCGCGAGGCGCAGCAGCCTTCACCGTGTACGCCTCGATCCCGGGCAGCACACCGGGTGTCAGGGCCGTGGCCGTACCGGGGAGGGAACGGCAGGTCCGTACGCACCCGCTTCCCGCTGCCCGGTGACCGGCGCGGCATCGGCGTTACGGAAGTCCTCGCGCAGCGCCGCCGTACAGGATGCGGGTCATGTCCCGCAGGATCTCAACTCGCCCTGTCGGGCGGGGGCAAGTGCCTTGCCGGCGGGGGCAAGGGCGGCACCTGTGCGGAGGTACCGCCCTCGCTCTTTCTCCGGGCTCCCCCCTCGGGAGCTGCCGCCACCCCGGTCGGCGCGGGAAGGCGGCTCTTCAACGGAGCGCTGAGCGGCCGGTCTTTTGCCCATCACCCCCCACGGGATCGAGCAATCCGTTCCGTTCGCACCGCCGTCGAATTGAGTACAGCATTCCCGCCGCCCGCCGGGTGGCGCGACCCTTTTCAACTCTGGCCAAAAGGGCATGGTGACCGCACGTGTTGGCGTGCATACTCAGGGCGTACCGGGGGGTCACCCGAGGAAACCAAGGTGGGGGTTCGGTGTTACGCGTCCATTTCAGTGGCCTCGATCTGGCCCGGGTGCGCATTGCCGCGCGTCCGGACGCGCTGTGGGAGACCGTATTGAGCTTTCACCGGCTGCGTGACAGACGTGACGATTCGGCATTCGGCAGATGGCGATCGGAAACGCGGGGAAGGTTGAATGGCGAAACGCGTCTGCTGGCGCCGCTGGTGCCGACCCGGGGCTATTTTCCCGATTTCCTGACGCCCGCCGAAGGGCTCCTCGGCATGGACGAGGCGCTCTGCGCGCTGCGCGAGACCCCGGCACCCCGGCTGCACGACGAGCTCTCGCGCCTGTCCACCGCGGCCCGCCCGCTCCCGTCCTGGATCCGGGACATGGCCGAGGGCAGCTCCCGCTCGCTCGGCCGCCTCGCCGGCATCCTGCAGCGCTATTACGAGGCCGCCGTCGCCCCGCACTGGCCGCGCGTCCAGGGCCGTATCGAGGCCGACAGGGCCGCCCGCGGCCGGGCTCTCCTGGACGGCGGCGCGGACCGGCTGCTCTCCTCGCTCCCGCCGATGCTCCGCTGGCGGGCGCCCGTCCTGGAGGCCGACTACCCGGTGGACCGCGACCTCCACCTGGGCGGCCGCGGCCTTCTCCTGCTGCCCTCGTACTTCTGCCGCCGCACCCCGGTCACCTTCCACAACCCTGACCTGACCCCCGTCCTGGTCTATCCCGTCGAGCATCAGGCGCCCCATTTCACCCCGCCCCTCCCACCCGAGCGTTCCCTGGGCCGCCTCGTCGGCCAGACCCGTTCCGCCATCCTCCAGGGCATCGGCGTCGGCTGTACGACCAGCGAACTCGCCCGCCGCGTCGATGTCTCCCTGGCCTCCGCAAGCCAGCACGCGACCGTGCTGCGCGACGCCGGCCTCCTGCTCACCCTGCGCCAGGGCAACGCCGTGCTGCACACCCTCACCCCGCTGGGCGCGGCGCTGCTGCGGGGGGCGCGCCCGGCGGAGGTGCAGAGGTGAGGGGGTGTCGCGGCCGCTTCCACCGTCGGTGCGGTCGCACCCTCGCGCGGTACGGCCGGTCGCCCGCTCAGTACGGCCGGTCGCCCGCGATGGCGACCCGTTCGGCGATCCGGCGGTGCGTCCCGTAGTCGTTCACCGCGTAATGCTGAGTGGCCCGGTTGTCCCAGAAGGCGATGTCGCCCGCCTGCCAGCGCCACCGCACCTGGAACTCCGGCACCTGCGCCTGCTGGAACAACACCCGCAACAGCCGGTCGCTCTCCGCCTCCGTCGCCCCCGCGATCCGCGTGGTGAAGGACGCGTTGACGAACAGCATCCGCCGCCCGGTCTCCGGGTGCCGGCGCACCACCGGGTGCTCCACCGGAGGGAACTCCGCCTGGAATGGCGCCAGTTGGGTCGGTGAGTAGAAGCGGGCGAACCCCGGGAGATAGTCGTGCACCGCCCGCGCGGAATTAATCCGTGCCCGGATTTCCGGGGGCAAATTGTCGTACGCGGCGGCCATATCGGCCCACATCGTGTCCCCGCCCGCGGGCGACACCTCGCGCAGCTGCAACACTGCACCCATCGCCGGACGTTCGCGGAACGTGACATCCGTGTGCCATACATTTTCGAACGTCGGGACCCCGCCGGCCGTCTTGTCGAACCGCACCACATCCTTCGCGGTGCCCCGCGCCAGCAACGGATTGGTCTCCAGCTCTCCCCAATTGCGGGCGAATTCCCGCTGCGCATCGGAGGCCAGATGCTGCCCGCGGAAGAACAGCACCTTCCACTCCAGCAGCGCCCGGTTCAGCTCCGTACGCAGCTGCCCGGACAGCGGCCGGGAGAGGTCGAGCCCGCGGATTTCGGCCCCGATGGTGGCGGCCTGCGGCACGACCTCGAAGAGCTCGTACGGCCGGTCCGCCCAGCCGTCGGGGGTGCGGCGCAGGATGCGGTGGCCCTCGTAGAGCCCGTCGGCGGGGATGCGGTGGGGGCGCAGGGCGGGGGAGGGGGCGGCGGTAGCGGTGGGGGTGGTGTGCGGGGTGTCGGCGATGGCCGTCAACTGGTCCTCCTGGGAAGGGAGAGAGCGAGGCAGGGGGGTAGCCGTGGGGAAGGGGGTACGGGTGATACGTCGCCGCCCGGCGGCCGGGCCGGGGCGGGCCGCGGAGGCAGCTGCCGGAGACAGCCCCGGAGACACTCGCCGGAGCCGGCCGTCAGTCGTCAGCCGGCCGTCGGATGCCTCCAGGGGCATCCATCAGGCGCGCCGCGGACAGTCGTCAGGACGTACAGGAACAGCAGGCCGGGGGAGATCCCACCCGGCCGCGGCGGCGCAGAAAGCTCAGGCCGCGGGGCGCGCACTCGCCGTGGGGGCCGCCGTCGCGCGGCTCCACCTCACGGAAGAACGAGTACATGCTCATGCCACGCACCGTACCCCATGCGGCAGCCGCCGACCATCGTCATCCCTCAGCCGTCTCTTTCCTCGATCCTCGCCCTTCCTCAGCCCTGCCTCAGCCCTGCCTCAGCCCTTCCTCAGTCATCGATGCCGCTGCGCTCCACACCCGCCACGATGTACCGCTGGAGCAACAGGAACACCACCACCAACGGCGCGATCGAGACCGCCGCGGCCACGAACAGCTCATGCAGATTGAGGTTCTGCGCGGTGGTGAACGTGGACAGCGCGACCTGCACCGTCCAGGACTCCTGGTCCTGCCCGATCACCAGCGGCCACAGGAACGCGTTCCAGGCCCCGATGAAGACGATGGTGGCGACCGCGGCGAAGACCGGCCGCGCATTGGGCACGACAATGCGCCAGTACGTCCGCCAGTACCCGAGCCCGTCCACCCGGGCGGCATCCTCCAGCTCCTTGGGGAAACCGATGAAGTACTGCCGGAAGATGAAGCAGGCGAACGCGCTGAACAGCGTCGGGATGACCAGGCCCCGCAGCGTCGAGATCCAGCCGAGCGACGACACCAGCACAAAACTCGGCACGAACGTCACGGCCGCCGGGACCATCAGCGTCCCCAGGATCGCGTAGAAGACGGCATTGGCGTGCCGGTACGGAATCCGTGCCAGGCCGTACCCGGCGAGCGAGGCGAGCACCACCGTACCGAGCGTCGTCGACACCGCGATCAGCGTCGAGTTGAGCAGCGCCCGCCCCATGGGCAGGCTCGGGTCCCGGAAGACCTCGGTCAGATTCGCCCACTGGAGCTCGCGCGGGAAGAACGTCCACTCGGGCGAGGTGATCTCCTGCTCGGTCGCCAGCCCGTTCCGCACCAGCAGATAGAACGGGACGAGGAACAGCAGGGCGAGGGCGACGAGCAGCACCACCCGCAGCGCCCGCCCGGCCCGCGTGAGGGCATCGTGCATGGTGCTCAGTCCTCCTTGCGGCCGAGGCCGAACCAGCGGGCCTGGACGACCGTCGCCACCGCGATGATCAGCGCCAGGATCACCGCGCCCGCACTGCCGAGCCCGAGATTCTGCTCCCGGCCGAGCGCCGTGTAGTAGAGGTAGACCAACGGGGGCCGGGCATACGGCGGATAGCCGCGCGCATCGCTCAGCAGGTTGTAGAACTCGTCGAACGCCTGAAACGCATTGATCACCAGCAGCAGCACCACCGCCACTGACGTGGCCCGCAGCTGCGGAAAGGTGAGATGCCGGAAGACCTGCCAGCCGGGCCGCGCCCCGTCCACTGCCGCCGCCTCGTACAGCTGCGGTGAAATCCTTTGCAGCCCCGCAAGAAACAGAATCATGTAGAAACCGGCTTGCAACCACAGTCGTACGGTCACGATCACCAGCCAGTACCAGGGTGGGTGGGTCGTCGACAGCCAAGCGGTCTGATCGGTCCCGAACCACCCGAGCACCGTGTTCGCCAGCCCGAACCGCACCCCGTTGAAGATCGACAGCTTCCAGATCACCGCCGCGACGACATACGAGCACGCGGTCGGGAGGAAGAACACCGACCGGAAGAAGGCCTGGGCGAACCGCAGCCGGTTGACCATCAGCGCGAGGGCGAGCGAGAGCACGTAGGTGGCCGGCACGATGAAGAGGGTGAACAGCGCAAACGTCCCCAGGCTGCCGAGAAACGCATCATCGCTCAGCATCGACGCGTAGTTGCCCAGCCCCACGAAGTCCGACTTCGCCGGCGTCACGGTGTTGTGCGCGTCGAAGAAGCTGAGGTAGAGACTCCACACCAGCGGCACGTACGTGAACAGCCCCAGCCCGATCGCGAACGGGCCGACGAAGACCCAGAACCACAGGTTGCGCCGCTGCGGCCCGAGCAGTCGTACGGCGAGGGTGGTCCGCGGGGCCGGGTCTGCCGGGGAAGCCAGGGGAGGCCCGGAATCCCCGCGAGTCCGGGGATTCCGGGGAGCCTGGGCGGGCGAGGCGCTCACCTCTCCGGCTTCTGCTTCTTCTTGACCCGCTGCAGCTCGGCGTTGACCGTGCGCACCACGCTCTTCAGCTCGCTCTCCGGGTTCGCGCCGTCCTTGATGATCCGGCTCAGCGCATCCTGGTAGGCGGTACGGTCCGCGCTGGTCCACAGCAACGGCTCGGCATGCCCGTACTCGGTGGCGAACCGGGTCGCCTCCGCGGCCGCGCCCTCCTGCAACTGCTTGGCCTTCTTTGCAAGCGAGATCCGCGCCGGAATGTGGAACCCGTACGACAGCGCAAAGTCTTGCTGAAAGTCCCTGCGCTCCACCCACAGCCACTTCGCGAAAGCCTTTGCATCCGCCTTGCGCTTGCTGCGCGCACTGACGGCGGAACCGTATGCACCGACCGGCACGGCAGGCTTGCCACCGGCCCCGTCCTTCGGGAACGGCAGCACACCGAAGTCGTCCCCCAGGGCCTTCTTGATCCCCGGCAGCGCCCACAGCCCCGACCACTGCATCGCGGTCAGCCCTTGGACGAAGGCGGCCGGATCGGACCAGTCCGTAGGCGCGCCCAGCAGCAACGACTTGTCCGCGTACAACTGCCGGATCTTCCCGAGCGCCCGAGCCGCCGCCGGATCATCGAACCCGGCCTTCCCGTCCTCCCCGACCAGACTCAGCCCCGCCGCATGCAGCGGCGTCCCACTGAGCACCCCGGCCCCGCCGTCGTTCCCGAGGAACAGCCCCTTGACCTTCTTGGTGCTCAGCTTCTTCGCCGCATCCACCAACTCATCGAGAGTCTGCGGCGGTTGAACCCCCGCGTCCTTCAGCAAACTCTTGCGGTAAAAAAGCATCTGCAGGTCAATGACTTGCGGAATGCCCCAGATCTTGTCCTGCCAGATCTTCGGCGCCAGCACCGCCTGGTTGAAGTCGTCCTTGACGGCCTCGACCTCCGCCGTCAGATCAGCGACCTGCCCACCCTGAATCTGGTCCAGCAACGGCCCGTTGACCTCGAACACATCCGGCCCCGAGTCGGTCAGCAGCGCCGCCGCCGTCTGCCGGTCGTAGTCACCCGGCCGCCACTGCACCCGTACATCGGCCTTCGTGTACGCGGCGGCATACCGCTTCACGGCCTGCTCGGTCCCGGGCTCACCGTACTGGTGGTACCACTGGCTGATCTCTGGCCCTGAACCCCCGCCGCCCCGCCCGGTGTTGGACCCACAGGCGGTCAGCGCCCCGGCGGCCGCGATGCCGCCGGACGCGGCCAACAGCCGCCGCCTGCCGATGCCGACGCCCGTTCGCTCGGTGTCACCCATGCCCGTATCGCCCCCTGTGGTCGTAGCCCCGCAGTGATCGTCGATCACCGTGTGTTCCGCCCGACCACTGTGCCCCACACGTGTGAAGTGCGCATTGCACCTTCACGAATCGGCCCGGCGAAAGCCGATGGAAGCCGGTGGAAGCCGTTGCAAGCCGGTGAAGCAAGTCGGTGAAGCAAGCCGATGAAGCAAGCCGGTGGGCCGGCGCCCCGAACACTCACGTCCCCGGATACGCAACCGCGACCTGCATCCCGCACGAGTCACACCAAAACGCCCACCCATTGGCGTCCACGGCATGCGAGCCGCACCCCATGCACGGGTCCGACACGAAGTTGGCCAGCTGCATGCCCTGACCGGTCCGCCGCGGCGCCGCCTGCCGCTCGAGCGCATAGCAAGGGATGCACAGCCCCCCTGTCGTCCCGGGCAGCTTCATATTCCGCAGCTCGCAGTGCGTGCAGCGCATTCTGTCGACGTACTCGGGGGGCAGCGCGCGCAGCCGGTTGCCCTCACGGGGAGTCGTCACGTCGTCGTTCGCCTCCTACGCCGGGACCGTGCCGGTGCCCATGCACCGGGTGCATTGCGTTGTGGTGGTGTTGCCGTCCTGGGTCTCCCACTCGAGAGCGCCGGTCCCCCGGCACTCCGCACACGGCACTTCGGGAGGCATCGTCATGCCTCCAGAATTCCACGATCGGTTACGCCCCGTCAGCGCGTTGTCACTACCGCCCCAACCTCTGTGGGAACGGACAAACCCGGGGTTCGGACCCTCCCACTTACGGGAGCGGCCGCCATCCCTGAAGCCCCTCCACGACGCCGCTACGGAACCGGGCCCAGGAAGCGGGCGTGAGGCGGAGTATCGGACCGCCGGGCTCTTTGGAGTCACGTATCGCGATGGTGCCGGGGATGTTGGTGGCCACCTCGACGCACTCGCGTTCGGGGTTGCTGTAGCTGGACTTACGGAATCTGAACTCGGGCATCGCTCACAGTTCCTTGCTGAGGCTGGTGACGAACGCGAGTGACTCACGCTCACTGAGGGCTTGCTGTGCGATTCTCTCGAACAGCTCGTCATGCTGTGCAGCCCGCTCCCCGCCCTCCACCCACAGGCGATTGAACGGGATCTCCATGTAGACCACGTCCATGGCGCCGGGCTCACCGAACGACATGATGTTGAACGCGCAGTCCATGCCCTGATGGGATCCCGCGCTGAACGGAAGCACCTGAACGGTGACGTTCGGCCTTCGGGCCATCGCCGTCAGATGTTCCAGCTGCCCGCGCATTACCGACGCATCGCCGACGAGGCTCCTCAGCGCGGCCTCGTAGATCACCACATGCAGCGAGAGCTGCGGTTTGTCGAAGAGCCGCCGTTGACGTGCCACTCGTGTGGCCACGAACTGCTCGTCGGGCCGCAACGCCCGTACGTAATCCGGAGTTTGCAGCAAGCCGGGCATGAAGGTCAGGTGCCAGGCCCGGATCGCGGTGGCCGCGCTCTCCAGCGTCACGTACTCCTGCATGTCGCCAAGGTCCGGGAACTCGTCCCACCAGCCCTTGGCCTTGCGCCGCTCGCGGTCAATCCGCGCCAGCTCCAGCAGGCCACCCACGAGAACTGGGTCGGTCACGCCGTACAGCGCACACAAGGCGCGGATGTCCGGGTCGCGCACGGGGACCCAGCCGCCCTCCATCTTCGCGATCTTGGTGGTGGAAGCGGTGAGTGCCTTGGCGGCCTGAGGCTGCCTCATGCCCGCTGCCGTACGGAGGCGTAGCAGCTCGCCACCCAATCGGCGCCCCAAGACTGTTGTGGTGCTGTTCCCCTGCATGGGCTGACGTGTCGTCACTTGTTCCCCTCCTGGATCGCGGGGCCAGTTTGTCGCCGGAGGGATCGACCCTGCAAACGCGTTCGGAGGATATTATCCAAGAGGAACTTGTATCGATCACGGCGCTGCCACTACCGTCCGTGGTGAACCGATCGCGCAGCGATGTTGCGTCGGCCTATCGGTCGACGCCCGTTGCCATCCCGGAGGTGGCCGACATGATCGCCCCGAACAACCCACCAGAAGTGATCCTCCAAGAGGACGTCCTCGACTACACCCCACGCCCCAAGAGCATCGCCCTCGCCCGAAACCGCGCCGCTCGCCTCGCGGCCGAGTGGGGCCACCCCCAACTGGCCGACGACACCGCACTGCTGGTCTCCGAACTCGCCACCAACGCCCTCGTGCACGGCACCGTCCGCGGCCGGCTCTTCCGCGTACGGCTCTCGCTCACCCGGGCCGTCCTGCAGATCGCCGTAACCGACGCCCGCGGCGAACGCCTCCCGCATACGGGCGAGGTCGCGCCGTACGCCACCTCCGGACGCGGCTTACTGCTCGTCCGCGCCCTCACCCTCCGCTGGGGCATCCACGTACTCGACGTCGGCAAGACGGTGTGGTGCGAACTGGACGCGACGGGCTTTGACGAGTGGCCGACGTGACCGACGTGGCCGAGCGACCGAGTCGCGGAGCGACCATGAAAGCGCCTTCCAGACCCGGAAGTTGGGCTCCGACGCACTGGTGACGTAGGTCTTCGCACCGCGTACGTTCGGTCCTCCGAACGGGGGCGCGACGGGCGCGACCCCGCCGCCCAGGAGGCAAGAGAAGACATGCGCCGCATCGCCACCACCCTCGGCACCCTCGCCGCCGCCACGCTGATCGGTCTCGCCGTACCCGGTTCCGCGTACGCGGCCGACGGCCTCCTCATCGTCGACGGCTACCCGATCATCCACCCCAGCGGCTGCTACCCGAGCGCGGATTCCCCGACCACCGTGGCCAACCGCACCCACGACGCCATCGCCTACATCTTCACGGGGCCCCACTGCACGGGCGACGTCGACACCGTCGTCCAGCCGGGCCGGTTCGTCGAATCCGACTCCGGCGCGAGCGTCTGGATCGACTGACCTGCTGACGGGGCCGTTCCACGCCCGCTCACCCACTGCACTTGAATACCCGGCATGAACCACACCGGCCCACTCCGCGGAACGACCGTCCTCCTCCGCCCGGTGCAGGACACCGACACCGCGACCCTCGACCGCATCGTCCGGGAACCGGCCGTCGCCGCCTGGTGGTCGCCCCCGGAGGACTACGCCACCATGCTCGCCATCACCCTCGCTGACGAGCCCGGCGAGCCCGGCGAGCCCGATGAGGTCATCGGCGCCATCCAATTCTCCGAAGAAACCGACCCCGAATTCCGCCACGCAAGCATCGACATCTTCCTCACCACGACCCACCACGGCCAAGGCCTCGGCACCGACGCCGTCCGCACCCTCGCCCACTGGCTGATCCACGAACGCGGCCACCACCGCCTCACCATCGACCCCGCCGCAGCCAACAGTGCAGCGATCAACGCCTACCGCAAGGTCGGTTTCAAGCCAATCGGCATCATGCGGGCGTACGCGCGCGACCCGCGGACGGGCGGCTGGGCCGACGGACTCCTGATGGACCTGTTGGCAGACGAATTGACGTGAGAGCGCCGCTCAGCCCCACAGAGAATGCGGGCGTCCAAACCAGGCGTGCGTCGAAACCCCAGCCGCTGATCAGCTGCCTAGTACTCCAGCTGTAGATCATGATCTTCGTGTCTGGGATGCGGCTTGTCGCCGGTAATGGCTGACTCGTGCTCGTGCCTGGTGGCGACGTCGCCAGTCGGACCAGCCGAGCCGGTGGGCGGAGGCATGATCGGGCCGGGCGACGAGTGTGGTGAACAGTCGCTGGATCTCGTTGCAAGTGAGCGGGATCAGTCCGTCCGGGGCGGGGTGCCGGGCGTGCTCATCGGCCCGGACCACGGCGAGCAAGGCGTGGGCGAGCATGGCGAGGGTGACCCAGCGGGACCAGGAGGTGAAGCGGCGGACCTGATGTTCGTCCAGCCCGGTCAGGCCCTTTCCCGCCTGGAAGGTCTCCTCGACCCGCCATCTCGATCCGGCGACCCGCACTAGTGTGGGCAGAGGCACGGAGGCGGGTGACCAGCAGTGGTAGTAGGCGAGTTCGCCGGTGGTGCGGCTGCGGCGGATCAGCAGCTGACGGTGGCCGGTCCCGGGGGCGGTGAGGTCCACGACGGCCCAGTCGTAGAAGCGGTGTCCCTTGGCGCCGGCCCCTGCCGACAGCCTCTGCCAGGCCCGTTTGGGGACCTTCGCGGCCAGCGCGTCCGCCCGGAACTTCCCACCGGTGGCAATGACTTCGGACGAGCAGGCAATGGCAAGCACGTAGCCGGCCCCGCGCTCCTCCAGCGCGGCCCGTAGCCTCGGATTGCCGCCGTAGACCTCATCGCCCGCGACCCAGCCCGCACGGTGCCCGGCGTCCAGGAACCGGCCGATCATGCGGGCGGCCAGCTCCGGCTTGGTGGCGAAGGCGATGTCCTCGTCCAGTCCGGCGGCCTGGCAGCGGTCCGGATCAGCGGTCCACGAGCGCGGCACGTAGAGTTCCCGGTCCACCGCTGCGTGCCCTCGGCGGCCCGCGTAGACGAGGTAGACCGCGACCTGGGAATTCTCGATTCTGCCCGCAGTGCCGGTGTACTGGCGCTGAACGCCGACCGTGCAGGTTCCCTTCTTGAGGTCGCCCGTCTCGTCGACCACCAAGACCGCCTCGTCGTCGTGGAGGTGTTCGACGACGTAGTCGCGAACATCGTCCCGGACGGCGTCCGCGTCCCAGGAGGCACGGCACAGCAGATGCTGCATACCGTACGGGGTGGCCTCTCCGGCCCACTCGGCGATCGTCCAGCAGTTCTTGCGTGGTAGGTCCGACAGGAGTCCGAGCACCAGCCGTGCCGCCCGTCGCCGCGGTTCAACCCGTGCGAAGCGGCCCGCCAAGCGCCCCATCAGGCCGTCGAAGCTTTGCTTCCAGCGGGCGGGTTCTATGCTGTGGCCCGCGGCCACCGTTTCATCGTCAGTCCACACGACTTGCGATGATCACCGGTGGCCGCACCCATGTGCGTCCTTTGTCAGTCCCGAACGAGACAGAACGGGTGACCTGCCGGGTCGGCGTAGATCCGCCAACTACGCTTCTGGGCACCAGCGTCGAGCAGTGTGGCGCCCAGCTTGAGAACCTCTTCCTGGGCCTGATCGAGGTCCGTGACTCCCAGGTCGAGGTGGAACTGCTGTGGCCAAGCAGGATCTGGCCACCGGGGCGGCCGATGGTCTTCCACACCCTGGAAGGCGAGCGCGAGCC
The DNA here is from genome assembly GCF_055565615.1 of Streptomyces sp. NPDC028368. Lineage (NCBI taxonomy): Bacteria > Bacillati > Actinomycetota > Actinomycetes > Kitasatosporales > Streptomycetaceae > Streptomyces > Streptomyces sp. NPDC028368. The sequence continues at coordinate 26,554 of NZ_JBVHTY010000002.1, forward strand.
CGGTCTCGGTGTGGAGGGTCGCCCAATCGTCGCCGAGCGACCACCGTGGGTCCGGCTGGTTCACCACGCCGCCCAGGAGAGACTGGTAGAACCGGGCGAGCTCAAGGACATCAGCACAATCCAGCACGACACACTGCAGCTTGGCGATCACGAAGGGCAGCGTAGACCAGCGACACATAGGCCACCCCTCCAGCCCTGATCACGATCTACAGTCGGAGTACTAGGCGTGCACCTTGAGCCAAATGCGCAACCGTCAATGCAATGTGCTTGTAAATACTTTCCGGGCAGAGGAACGGACGAATCAACGGCGTACTTAATCCTTCCGTCGCTGTCCACGAATTCCATCAAAGCGTAGTTTCGGCCGTATAGGTCAGGTTTGTGATTTCGTGCTTTGTTGATGAGTAAGGCAGTATCCTGCACTTGCATATTAGGCTTATTTGTGGGGGCCCGGGTTAGCCGAGAGGCTTACTTTATCCGTTGTAGAAGACGTATGACCAAGCTGATGCCTGGCCTCCCTGCGAATCGATGTTCAAGAGAGCCATGATTACGTGTTGAGGAAGGAAGTAGGCTTCGTCGGAGCTTCTTGGAGTGCGCTCTCTTGTGCGGAGGCCGGCGATCCATACGGCAATCATGGTGAGGAATTTCTCGAGGCCGAGGGCAGCGGGGAGGCCTGCGAGGTGTTCCTCATCGTCTCCTGCGGGGATTCGGAGTATGTGACCTGTGGGGCCGTCGATGACGAGTTCCCCGCCCATCCAGAAGCCGATCTGGAAGAAAGGGCCGGCCTCTTGCGGTGGAGCGATATCCGACGGCCAGGTGACTTCGGTGAGGACATCCGGCATCCGGTCGTCGTAGTCTCCGAACGGATAGATTCCCATGCCGCCCTCCTGCATTTCAGGCAGGCCGACCTCGGAAAGCAGGCTACGGGTGGCTTCGTCGGTCAGCCCGGCAGGGATGTCGTCGTCATCGATCTCCCAGTTACCGTCGGCTCCGTACAGTTTGAGAAGATCTGCGGGGCTTGGCGGCGGTGCGTCAACGGGAGTGATTTCTCCGGCTATGCAGTACGGCCCTGACAGCGGCTCGATATTTGGCGAGCTCAGGCCGGAGAAGCTCGTTCCTTCCGCGGGCTGGATGGCGAAGAGGCCCCCGTCCCCTCCCAGAATGACGAGGTTCCCGACAGTCACCGGTGGACTGTGCAACAGCATGAAGTGCACGCCACGGCCGTCAGGCACCGCTGCTCGGGCGTCGCGGAGTGTTGCGGGACGGGGCCGGCCTTCTCCGAAGGCCGGCGGCCACGCAAGGTCGACCCGATGTTCTTCAGGAATGTCCTCGCCGCGCCAAGGACCGGCGAGGAGTTCACCGGTGGCGGCGTCCCAGATGGCAGCGTCTCGGCTGAAGCTGTACTGACCGAGGACGGCCGGCCGGCCTTGCCAGCGCACCTCACAGACCATGTCCACTCTGGGGTGGAGATAGTCCACGTGGCAGCCGCCCGGGGGGCGCCATCTGCTCCATTTCGTGGTCCAGGGCAGATGCAGACCGGAGTCGGCGACGGCCGCGGCGAACGTGTGGTCGTTGCGGGCCGTGGCCATCAGATGCAGCCAGGCGGCCCATTCCGACTGTCCGGACGGGACCACGCCGTACGACCAGAGGTGCACTGCGTCAGCGGGAGCCGAGTTACCGGGAACGCTCCCATCGAACGCGGAGTATGCGGCGTCCAACAGGACGGTCTGAGGGATGTGGGCAACAAGGCTGCCGTTCCGGAGCAGTTCCTCGAATGCCCCGGCTTGCACTGAGTGCATGGCGAGACCGACAGCTGCGTACTGTCCTTCAGGCCCGGAGCGTTCCCACCCCTCCGGGTGACGGAATTCAGGTGAGACCTGGACCAACCAGTCGACCATGTGCCGGTTTACCCGGATGTTCTCGTCGGGGGCGACCTCTTGACGCAGTAGCTCAGCCAGAAGGTCATCGGCGAAGGCCACCCCGTTCGGCCCTGACACAAGGTGTTCGGCATGGTCTTCCCATGCCTGCGTGAGCTCGGCCTCGGTTGGCCGTTCACCACAGAGCGCGGTGACAAGTTCTCCCCAGGCGCGCAACGGCACGGTTCGCGCCTCTGCCAGTGCGAGCGCGCGCAGGACTGTCGGAACTGGACCTGGATCCGTGCCTGTGCCCGCAAGACGGAAGACGAATGCGTCTTCCTCATCGGCGAATTCACGCGGAGTGATGTGGGACAGGACGGTCACGTTGCCACTGGACAGGGCATTGGCCGTGACGCTGACCACACGCTCAGGTTCGGACGAACGTCGGGTCCGGCCGGACCTGTGCACGTTCAAGAGCAGGACGAGATGGTCCCCCGCCAAGTCTTCCAAGACGCTCTGCCAGGAGAGCCGGCGTCCCTCGGACAGATCCACCCCGAGTTCCAGGAGGGCCGCTTCCTGGACCTCCTCCGCCGTCAGTCCGGATGCATCTACGACGATGCTGTTGCTGACGCGCCGATGGACCTCCCGCAAAACCTGCGCCCCGTCAGCCCCAACAGGGGCGATCAAGTACGCCGCAAGTTCTTTGGGGTGATCGTGATGCCACCACTCGCTGATGCGTGAAATGACGGTTGCGCCTGGGGCCCCTGTCGGATCCTGGTCGTGGTGCGTCACTCGGTGTTCGCCGCCTGTCCGCCTTGTTCCTGCCTGACCATCTGAATTCTAGTCAGGGCCCACAGTTCGCCGACGACCGCCAGATGGTCATGCATCTGCTTTGTCATCTGGTGCTCGTTATCGGTTCGGAATTTCCTTACCGCATTCGCTATCTCGGTCTTCTTTTTCCTTTCCTCTGGAGCGAGCTCGGCGTTTTTCTTGTTCAGGTCGTCGCGTTCCTTCTTCTGGAGTGGCTTGCGATCCTTGTCGAATCGGTAAGTGGTGCTGTAATAAACTGGGACGCCCTTCATGTGCGGCGAATTTCGAATCTCCTGAGAGCAGTCGGCGTGTCCGGAGTTTCCCTTTCTTAGGCCGCACGGTTCACGCTCCGTGTATAGGCCCTGGATTGTGTAGGTGCTCTGATTTGCGGCTATTTTGCTTTTGTTGAGGCGGTCGACCCATTCCAGGAGATGCTTTTCTGAATGCCTTGGGCTTATGCCTTCGGTTAGTGATGGTATGGATGAGTCGACGACGTATGTGCTGTCCCCGTTCTCGTCTACCAGTTCAACGACAGCGTAATTCTTGTCGGAGAAATCGGGGGTGTTCGTCTCTGCATCTTCCAGCAAATCGGTGACGCTTGGAAGCTTATCTTCCCCTTTCGCCTCGCTGGTGGCTTCCATTAGTTTTTGTAGCGAGTGGTCGGTCGGTGTTCCCGGTTTGCGGTAGTCAGCCGGAAAATCTTTGACGGCGTCATTGCGTAGCTCTGCGGAAGGGGAGTCCTTGAAGTTCCCGGCCGGATCCCTGGTTCCGTCCTGCTTTTTGGCGCCGTGGTAGGCGGACTCTCCGTCGGGGGCCGGTTCGGGGCTTCGGCCGACTGCGTTGTTCGCGTGAAAGGCCAGACTCATGCGGGCCAGGGTCGCTACCACGACGTATCTTTGGCCATCGTTCATGCGGGCAAAGTCATCTCCGAGCATCTCCCGGAGCTCACTTTCCCTCAGGGCGGTTGGGGGAAGAGGGAGACCTGCACCCTTTTCGGCCGCCATGGCTGCTTCGTGCGTCAGCTGGGCCGCATCCCGGGCCTGCACGGCATTGTTGTAGGCCTCCTGAGCGGCGTGCTGCTTCTCGCCGCCAGCCTTCTTTGCTGCCGTCAGGTCTTTCTTGGTGGCTGCGACTTCCTTCTTGGCTGCCGAGACAGCTCTTCTGGTTTCCCTGGTGGAATGTGTCGCCTGCTCATACGCGGCTCGGCGTTGGGCAGCGAGTTCCAGGACACGAGCCAGAGGCGCCGGCTTTCCGTCGTCACGAGGCCGCGCCCACTCCCTCATCTGGTTCTGCACGGGAGTCAACGGGATCCGACGAACCTCGTGGCCGCCATTTGCATGGTCTCGCAACGGTCCCTGGGACCCGTCAAGAGGAAGCCGCTCGGGTTGAGGCAGGGTTTCGTCGCGCTCGGTCGGAGTCTCCGCGTCGGGGAGGTCCTCATTCCGCTTTGCGCGCGTGGCTTCGGCGCCATCCGGGTCCTTGGGCGGCTTCGGTGCACCCGCTGGTTCTGCGGCGGGGCGACGATCGGCGCTGGCCGAGGTGACGGGAGATCGACGCGTTCCGTCGGGCGTTGCGGTGTGGGTCAGGGGGCGGCGGTTGGGGCTGAGGGGGATGGCGTGGACGCCGTTGGTGCCGTCGTGGAGGGGGGTGTTGCTGCGTTGGCCGGTCTGGGCGTCTACGTAGGTGATCTTGCCGTTGTGGTTGACGGCGTTCCAGGCGTGGGCGCGGCCGTTGGAGTCCTGGGTGACGATGACGGCCTGGGAGCCGTGGCCGGCATCGCGGAGGGTGTTTTCCAGGCGGTTGAAGGCGTCGCGGCCGTTGCCGTAGTCGTTGAAGCGGGCGCCGAGGGTGTTCTCGATGCGGTCGCGGCCGTTGGATTCACCGCGGTCGGAGGGGGTGCCGTCGGGGTTGGTGTCGGGGGTGCGGTGGGCGGCGGCGGTGGGGTTGCCGGAGTAGGTGTCGGCGGTGGCGAGGGCGGTGTCGACGCAGTTGTTGTTGCGGCCGGGGGCGTCGGGGCCGGGGTCGTTGATGGAGTCGAGCCAGTTGCCGTCGTCGGGGTCGGGGTGGCGCTGCGGCTCGCCGTTCTCGTCCTTGGGGACGCTGCTCTCGACGGTGTTCTGGTGGTCGTCCGTGGGGCCTTCGAGTCCGCCGGGGTTGTCGCGGTTGCGGGTTTCGGAGGCGGGGGTGGGGGAGTGGGGGTGGCCGTCTGTGGGGTCGTCGTTGGTGGTGTTGGTGTCGCGGTCGGTGGGGTCGGTGGGGTCGGACTGGTTGGTGGATTCCGGGGTGTTGGGGGTGTTGGGGGCGTTGGTGTTGTGCTGGTCGGGGTGGTGAGCGTTGTCCGGTGTGTTCGTGGGGTCGGAGTGCTCCGGCTGGTTGTCCGTCCGGTGCGGGGCGGCGGTGTCCGAGTCGTTCGTGGGTGGGGTGGAGCGTGTGGGGTCTGACTCGGGGTGCGTGGGGGCGTTGCCGTCGCCCGGAGTGCGAGTTCGGTCGTCGGTGGGGGTGGCGTCGGTGCTGGGGGTCTCGGCCGTCGGGGGCGGCTGAGACGGCTGAGACTGCTGGGGAGGTTGTTGGCCGGGGTCCGGTCGGTTTTTCTGGGGCTGTTGTTGCGGGCTGTGGGGGTTCTGGGGGCTCTGCAGGTTCTGGGGGGTGCGCGGGCCCTGTTGGGTTTGCGGTGTCTGCGGTGTCTGCGGTGTGTGCGGTGTTTGCGGGCTCTGCTGGTTCGGTCGGCCCTGTTGGGTCTGGTCCCGGCGCGGTCCGTCCAGGCGGGGGTTGTAGGGCCGTGACGTTTCTTCACGGCGGGGGCCGTCGAGGCGGGGGTTGTAGGCGGGGCGGTCCGGGGTGGGCTGCTGGGTGGCGTCGTGGATGGCCTGGGTGCCGTCGGCGCGGCGGTTTCCGCGGGGCGGGGCGCTTCCGTTGCCGGTCGACGGGGTGCCGCCGCGTGGAGCTGCGGGGGTGGCGGGGCCGCCCTGGGGTGGTACGCCGGGGGCGCCCATCATCATCGGGCCGTTGGCCTGGGGGGCGTTGGGCTGTGACTGCTGGGGCGTGGTGGGGGTGTGGGCGGCGTCGGGGGTGTGCTGGGTGGGTGGGGGGAGGGTGGCGGTGCCTGCGGATTCGGTGGAGAGGGTGACGTCGTGGGAGTCGTCCACCGTGGGCATGGGGTTGCCGGGTGCCGGGTCGCGCTGCTGGACGGGCTGGCCGGCCGAGGGGGTGTGGTGTACGGGGGCGCCCTGGGGCGGTGTGCCGACGTGCGGCATGGAGGGGCGGCCGCCGCTGCCGGTGGTGGAGTTGTCCCCGTTGCTGGTGCTGGGGTCGGCTCCGCCGGTGGGGCTGTGGGAGCCGTCGGAGCCGTGGGGGCTGCCGTCGTAGGAGGGCGGGTTGCCGGCTACCGGGTCGAGGGTCGGTGAGGGGGGCGACGACTGGGGTGCGTCCGGGTGTGACGGCGCGTCCGGGGTGGGGGATGGGGCAGGTGTGGGCTGGGTGCCGATGGGGTCCGGGGCGGAGGCGGGGCGGGCCGCGTCCGGGGTGTTGTCGTGGGCCGGCTGGGTGGTGATGGGGTCCGCGTCGGGACGGGCGAAGTCGGGGGTGGTGTCCCGGGTCGGCTGGGTGGTGATGGGGTCCGTGTCCGGGCGGCCCGCGTCCGGGGTGTTGTCGGGGGTGGGGTGGGTGCTCACCGGGTCGGCGTCCGGGCGGGAGCCGTCCGCGCGGGATCCGTCCGGGGTGGTGCCCGAGTCGGGGTTGGGGCCGTTGCCGGAGGCTGGGCCGGAGTCCGGGGCTGGGCCGGAGTCCGGAGTGGGTGCCGAGTCCGGGGCGGGTCCCGAATCCGAGGTGAGACCCGAATCCGAGGTGAGACCCGAGTCCGGCGTGGGACCGGAGTCCGGCGTGGGGCCGGCGTCGGGGGAGTTGGCCGCTCCGTACGGGTTGTGGTCGCCGCCCTGGTAGCCGGCGTCGAAGGGAGAGCGCTGGTCTGCGGGCGGGAGTGGCTGGGACTGGGGGACGTCGGGGGTGGAAGGCGAGCCGTTGGGGGTCGAGCCGGTGGGGGAGCCGGCGGAGGCGGGGCCGGTGCCCGCACCGGAGTCCCGGCCGCCGGTCGCACCTGTACCCGCGCCCGCGGTGTCCGAAGCGCGTGGGGTGTGGGAGGTGGAGCCCCCGCTGTTGCCGGCACCCGTGTCCCCACCGCTGTCACCGGAGTCGCTGGACGCGGTGCCGGAGTCGCTGCCCTTGTCGGTGCTCGCGTTGTTGGCGGAGCTGTTGTCCGATGGGGAGCCGGAAGAGGTGTCGGATGCGCCGTCGCCGTCGCTCGTGCTCTTTCCGGAGTCGGCGCTCGGGCTGCTGTCGGATGCGCCGTCGCCCTCATGGCCGTGCCCCGCCGCGCTGTCCAGACCGCCGCGGGCACGGTGTCCGGCGCGGTGGCCGGCGCCGTCGCGCAGGGACTCGCCGAGGGTTTCGCCGGTGTTCTTGAGGGCGTCCTTGCCGGCTTGGTAGCCCGTCTTGGCGGTGCGGCCGAGGTCGTAGCCGTTCTGGGCGCCGAAGTTCTGGTTGACGGTCTGGGCGATGAGGTCGGAGGCCATGGCCTCCAGGGCGGATATGACGGGTTCCTTGGCCGCCTCGAGGATGGCGTCCAGGAGTTGTCTGGCGGCCTCCTTGATGAGGCGGCGGACCATCTCACGGGTGGCGAAGGTGGCTGCGGCGCCACCGATTTCGGAGAGGCCGAGGGTGAAGGGGGCGGCGGCCTGGGCGGCGATGATCTCGGCGGCGAGGATGGCCAGTTGGACGATGACGGCGATCTTCATGCCGATGACGAGGGCGGCGGCCGCTTCGAAGGTGAAGGCGATGACCTCGGCCGCCTGCTTGGCGTCGTCGAAGTAGCCGGAGCCGCCGGCGAACTTCTCCCAGGTCTTGGCGAAGCCGTCGATGGAGTCGCCGGCGTTCACCGAGAGGACGTTGCCGGCGGCTTGGGCGCCGGTGGCCTGGTGGCCGTCGATCTCGGAGGCGAACGTGCGCCAGACCTGGGCGCATTCGATGAGCTTGTCCTCGTCCGCGGTCGGCCAGTTGAAGCCGAGCATCTCCAGGATCCACTCAAGGGAATCCGGCAGCATGACAGACAAGGTGAAGCTCCCCCGTGAATGTGCGTGGTGGTGTGTGGCGGTGGCGCCGGCGCCGGCGTTGGTGCCGGCGGTGTGGGGGGCGGGAGGCGGTGCTCTGGGCTTCCCGCCCGGCCTGTGGCCTTGGCGTGCCGAGGTTCAGTGCTTGGCCGGGATGACGGTTGCTCTGTAGCTGACCTGGGCCTGCGGTTTTGTCGGGTCGTCCCACGCCTGCTGGTTCTCGACGTGCTGCTTCATCAGCGAGTCGTTGAAGTCTTCGTTCTCGGCGTGGTGCTTGGACATGGAGGTCAGCGCCTTGCCGATCTCCTCGAGCTTGGCCGAGAGATGGCCCATCGACTCGTACATGCCGTCGCGGACGCCTTCGTAGACGACGCCGAACTTCTCGCCGAGGTCGTCGTCGCCCCACGGCGGTGCGCCGGCCTTGCTGTCCAGCGTGGTCAGGCCGCTCCAGAACTGCTCGCCGAGCGACTTCTCCGGCACCTTCGGTGTCGGCGCCTGCGGCTGTTTGCTGGGCGCGGGCGGGCCGGCGCCCAGCGCGCTCAGGCCGTTCATCAGACGCCGTACCGAATCCTGGAAATCATCGCCGAGCTTGACGAAGTTCGTGCCCTCCGCCTTGAGCGACTCGATGTCTGTCTGGAACCCGTCCCCCGCCACAACGCCCCCCGCGTTGGTAATGACTACCCAATGAAACCTTCAAGCCAAAGCTTACTGGGGCGTACTGACAGCCCGCCAGCCCCTGGTCGGGGACGGTTTACCCGCACATGGGTGTGGGGGAGGGGAGTTTGCCGTGCTACGGGAGTTGACGTGTGCCGACGGGCGTGCCGAGCCGCTCTTCGCCGGTGAGGGCCGGTCATTCTCAGCCAAGGGTGGTGGAGCCGATGTCGGTGTCCGACGGCCGAGGTCGGTGTCCGGCGTCCGGAGGGCGGAGGCGGGCCGATGTCCCGGCCCGCCCGCCCGTTCACGCGAAGATGACCTTGGACAGCCAGAAGCCGAGGAGCTGTGTGTCGCCGTCGATCTCGACGGACGCGGTGTCGGCGGTGCGGCGCCCGTAGATCAGCAGCAGGAGGTCGGTCAGGGGCGCGTTGACCGATACGGCGGCCGGTTCGGCGGAGCGGCGCCAGGCCAGGGAGTCGCCGGTGAGGTCGACGAGCCAGTCGGCGGCGGCTTCCGGTGGGGTGTCGGTGGCGTGGAAGCGGAGGGTGCGGCCGGGGCCGAGGAGGTCGCGGCGTTCGGGGTGGTAGTCGAACATCTCGGGCAGGGAGCCCAGTTCCATCCACTCGTCCAGGGTGTCGAGGGCGACGCGCTGGTCGACGGCGAAGTCCGTGCCGAGGGCCAGGGCGGCATCGGCCCGGTGAACGACCGTCTCGTGGGCCATACGGCGGGCGAAGAAGCGGGGGGATCCGGAGGGGAGCGGGGTCCAGATCCGGGCGTCGGGGCCTGCGCTGCGGAGGGTTTCGGCGAGCTGCCGGGCGCCTTCGGTGAGCCAGGTGGCGAGCTCGGCCGGTGTGTCGGTGGTGTCACGGGGCAGGACACGCAGAGCGGTGTCGGGCGGGGGCTGGGTGGCCCGGGTCCGAACGATCTCCTCGACCCAGCGGTGGGCCTCGCCCAGATGCCGCAGCAGCTGGGCGAGGTTCCAGTCCGGGCAGGAGGGCACGGAGGCGGTGAGGTCGGCGCCCTCCATGAGGGAGGACGCCAGCACGGCGGTCTGGTGGGCGATTTCGGTGCAGTGCTCGTCATAACTCAGTGTGAGGCCCATGACGTCACGGTAGAGCGCGCCGCTGACAAACGGCCGTCACCACATGCGGGGTCAGCGCTCGAGGCGGAACCGCAGCCGGCAGATGACCGCGTCCGTGTCGCGGCGGACCGCGTGGGCGACGACCGCGCCGCGCTGGTTCTGGAGCAGCCGCTGCCACAGGTGGGCGGGTTCGGCCTCGGGGATGAGGACGGTGACCCGGGTGGCGGGCCGGTGGGCGGTCAGATCGCGTACGTAGGCGGCTATGGGGCGGCCGACGGAGCGGGTGGTGGCGGGCAGTTCGAGAAGTTCCACGCCGGGGTTCCACAGTTCCCAGTCGCGGCGCAGGGCCTCGGCGGCCGGGCGGTCGTCGGGGTCGCCGTAGGTGACGGTGACGGCCACCACCTCGTCTCCCAGGGACACCGCGGCGTTCAGGGCCTCGGAGGTGAGGAGGGAGAGGTGGGATACGGGGACGATGACGAGGGAGCGGGCGGCGTGCGGGGGCTCCGGGACCCGGCCCAGGCCCAGGCGGGTGCCGATCCGGTCGTAAGCGCGGTGTACGGCCTCGAAGGCGGCGACCAGGAGCGGCAGCGCGACGACGATCAGCCAGGCGCCCTCGGTGAACTTGGTGGCGGTGACGATGACGGCCGAGACGCCGGTGAGGACGGCGCCGAAGCCGTTGAGGGCGGCCTTGGCGCGCCAGCCGGAGGAGCGGTCGCGGCGCCAGTGGCGGACCATGCCCACCTGGCAGATGGTGAAGCCGACGAAGACCCCGATGGCGAAGAGGGGGACGAGGGTGTTGACGTCGCCGCCGGAGAAGGCGAGGAGCGCGGCGGCCACGGCGGCGAGGGCCAGTACGCCGTGGCGGTGGACCTGGCGGTCCGCCTTCAGGCCGAAGACGTGCGGGAGGTAGTTGTCGCGGGCGAGCAGGCCCATCAGGACGGGCAGGCCGCCGAAGGAGGTGTTCGCGGCGAGGGCGAGGAGCACCACGGTGGCGAACTGGACGACGTAGAAAGCCCAGTTGTGGCCGAGGGAGGCGTCCGCGAGCTGGGCGAGGACGGTGACGCCCTCGACCGGCTGGAGGTGGAAGCGGCCGATGAGAACGGACAAGCCGATCAGCATCACGCCGAGCAGCGCGCCCAGGGCGACCTCGGTGCGCTGCGCCCGCTTGGCGGCCGGGGCGCGGAAGGACGGCACCGCGTTGGCGACCGCCTCGACACCGGTCAGGGCGGAGCAGCCGGAGGCGAAGGCCTTGAGGAGGAGCAGGGCGCCGACGGCGGTGGCGTTGTGGGCCAGGACGGACGCGTGGCCGTCGGCGGTGACGGTGGAGGCCGGGGCGTCGCGGAAGAGGCCGACGACGACCATGGTGAGGATCGCGGCGATGAAGACCGCGGTGGGGACGAGGAAGGCCTTCGCCGAGTCCACGATGCCGCGCAGATTGATGGCGGTGATCAGGACCAGGACCGCGAGGCAGATCCAGAGGCGGTCGGCGTAGAGGGCGGGGAAGGCGGAGGTGAGCGCCGCTACGCCCGCTGTCACCGATACGGCGACGTTCAGGACGTAGTCGAGGATCAGGGAGGCGGCCGCCACCAGGGCGGTGCGGCGGCCGAGGTGGGTCTTGGCGACCGCGTAGGAGCCGCCCCCGTTGGGGAAGGCGGCGATCACCTGGCGGTACGAGGCGACCAGTACGGCGAGGAGGGCGGCGATGGCCAGGGTGACGGGGAGCGTGAAGCCGAGGCCGTAGCCGCCCGCTGCCGCCAGGACCAGCACGATCGACTCGGGGCCGTACGAGACGGACGCCATCGCGTCGAGGGAGAGGGCGGCCAGGCCCTGGAGGGCGGTGAGCCGGTGGCGGGCGTCGGGGTCGGGGGTGGTGGGGGCCTGCCGGCCCCCGGGGAGTTCGCCGTTCGCCCCGGTCTCCGTGGCGGTATCCGGCGGTTCCTCCGGCCGGCTATCGGACTGGGACACCATCGGCATGCTCGTCGTACCTCCGTGCGGCACTGGCTGGGACCCGATCAGCGTGTGGGGCGTTCCGGCCATCCGCACGCCGCCCTAGCGTCCCCTTGGCGGGCGAGGAGGTGTTCTTCACGGATTCTTGACGCCCGTGAGCCCTTTTGTGTGCCACTTCGCGCCATTCCGCATGCCCGCCGCCCACGGGATGCCGGTGAGATGTCAGCGCGGCGTCAAAGTTCCGGGCTGCCGTATCAGCGCCGTATCAACGTCTGCGGGGTCCGCACCCCACGGTCCTAGCGTCATCGCTATGGGATGGCGACGAGGCCAGGGGCCCGAGGGGGCCGGCGCGGCGATGGACGGTGAGGATGCGGCGGGACAGGCGGGACAGGCGGCCGTACGGTCGGCGATACCCCCACCGCGGGTGCGCGGCGGCGGGCCGACCGCCCACGACCGGACCTGGCGGCCCGAGATGCGCGCCGCACTCTGCTGCACGGCCGGCCTGCTCGCCCTCATGCTGCTCGTCGACCTCGGCAACGGGACCCTGGCACCGGCACGCGGGCTGTGCTGGACGGCCGTCGCGCTGGTGCTCCTCGCGATTCTCCACCCGCCACGAGTGACGGTCCACGACCATGTGTTGTCCACCAGGGGTCTGCTGCGCACCCGCAGCGTACGGACCGATCTGCTGGTCCTCGTCCGGCGGAGCGATGGCATGGCGCCCCGGCTGGTGCTCCGCGACGCCCTGGGCGGCCGCGTCGAGTTCGACCCCAAGGTTCTCACCGCGAACCCGCTCCTGTGGCACCACCTCGACCGGGGTGTACGCCGCTCCCGCGCCCGTGGGCTGCTGCGCTGCGGCGCGGCCCCGATCCAGGCGCTGGCGGACCGGATCGACGGGGAGGGGGCGCGGGCGGTTTTCGAGGCGTCGGGCCTATACGAGGACTGACCCCCCGAACTCGTAACGCACCCCGGTGCATTCCTCCGAGGCGGCCCACAGCCGCTCGCCCTGCGTGTCGTTCTTCGTCCACGGCGCCCGGAAACACGGCGCCGGCGCCCCGCGCAGTCCGCTCCGCGGGCCGACGAACGAGTCCGGCCTCATATGGGGTGCGGTGGCCGCGCAGAGGGTGCCCAGCGCGCCGCCGTCCGCGGGCTGGGCGATGAGGCGGTTGCCCAGTTCGATGGCCCGCTCGGTGGCGGAGCGGCCCTCCATCCGGGCGCCCGCGGTCTGCAGGTTGGTGTCGGCGTAGCCGGGGTGTGCGGCGGCCGCGACAACCTGGGAGCCGGCCGCGGCCAGGCGCCGGGACAGCTCGTGGGTGAAGAGGAGATTGGCGCTCTTGGAACGGGCGTAGGCGATCCAACGGCGGTAGGAGCGTTCGCTGTTGAGGTCGGAGAGATCGATGTCCGAGACGGCGTGCAGCATGCTGGAGACGGTGATGATGCGCGCCCCCGGGGTGGCGAGGAGCTTCGGCAGCAGCAGCCCGGTCAGCGCGAAGTGGCCGAGGTGGTTGGTGCCGAACTGCATCTCGAAGCCGTCGGCGGTGGTGCGGTACGGCAGTGCCATCACGCCCGCGTTGTTGATGAGCAGGTCCAGGCGCTCGCTGTCGAAGGTGTCGAGGCCGGCCGCGAAGTCCCGTACGGAGGACAGATCGGCCAGATCCAGCGGCCGGAACTCGGCCTCGGCGGTGGGGACTTCGGTGCGCAGCCGGTCCAGTGCGGCGGCACCGCGCGCCTCGTTGCGGCAGGCCAGCACCACGCGGGCGCCGCGCCGGGCCAGTTCGCGCGCGGTGATGTAGCCGATGCCGCTGTTGGCGCCCGTGACCACCGCCGATCGGCCGGTCTGGTCGGGGATGTGGCTGGTGTTCCACCGGGTCACGCCGTACTCCTCGGTAGGGGATCGCCAGCCTACGCCTCGGCCGTCACGCGCCCCGGGCAGGCCGGGGGCCGTCCGCCTCCGGCCTCCGGCCGTTCCCCTTCGGCCGCTCGCCGGTCATTCCCCTTCCGCCAGGCGCTTGATGGCCGACAGGCGGGAGTCCCAGCCGGCGGCGACCCGGTCCATCCACCGGGCGGTGACCCCCAGCCGCTCGGGTATGACCCGGTAGCGGGACTCGCGGCCCTCCCGGCGGACGGCGACGAGGCCGGCCCGGTCGAGGATCCCCAGGTGTTTGACGATGGCCTGGCGGCTGACCGGCAGCTCCGCCGCCAAGGCCGTGGCGGTCGCCTCGCCGTGGTCGGCGAGGGCGTCGAGTATCCGGCGGCGCGTCGGGTCCGCCAGCGCGGACAGCACCTCCGCCACGGTGTCCGCGGGTGCGCCGGGACCCGGGCCGGAGCCGCCGGTGTCCGCTCCCCGTGTCATGCCGCGAGCCGCTCCGCGTAGCGCTTGATGTTCTCCGTCTGTCCGGACCAGCCTTCCGAGTGGCTCTCGTAGGAGGCGGTCTTCCGGCGCTCCTCCGGGATGGTCAGGGCGGCGAATCCGCTCTCCACCACGCGCAGCCGGGTGCCGTCGCCCTCCGGGGTGAGCGTGAACTCCACGAGGGTGGAATTGCGCTCGGTGGCCACGTCGCCGGGGTGGGCGCTGGCCCAGCGGTAGGCGAAGTGGTGCGGCGGGTCCACCTTCACGACCACTGTCGGGAACTGGCCGTACTCGCCGTGGTCGAGGTGCATGATGCCGCCCGGCCGCAGATCGACCGGGGTCGGCTCGCCCTGTCCGAACCAGGAACCGACATGCTCCGGCTCGGTCAGGACCGCCCAGACGCGCTCGATGGGCGCCGCGATGCTGATCTCCCGCTCGATGCGGTCCTTGTCGTTGCCGTCGTTGCCGTCGTTGCCGCTGTCAGTGGTCATGTGGGGAACCTCCCGCCGTTCCGTGAGAACGGTGTTCCGTGAGAACTCTTAACGTGCTACTCGATGGTTGCACGTCGCGGCGGGAGGTGCAACCCGATGGTTGCGTGAGGGGGTAGGGGTCAGGGGTCAGGCGGCGTTCCCGGCCCGGGTCCGTACGCGATACGCCGGTACGGACACCGAAGGATCGTCCAGGCAGTCCCCGGTGGCGAGATCGAAACGCTGCTTGAGCAGCGGCGATGCCACGAACGGCCGGCCGGCCGCCGAGCCCGTCAGGCCCCGGGAGAGGACCTGGGCGCCGGTGAACGGGTCCTGGTTGCCGATGGCGTACGCCCGGCCGCCGCGGTCGATGAAGAGCGCCGCCTGGGTGCCGTCGGGGAGGAGGGCGGCGACACCGCGGCCGGGGGTCAGGGCGTCCAGGGGGCAGACGGCGATCCAGCCGGCGGGGCCGAGGATCTCTACGGTGGCCGTGGCGGTGGCCGTGGCAGTGGTGGCGATCGTGGCGGTGGTCATCAGGCGGAGGTTCCTTCCAGGGTGCGAACGGGCAGGGTCGGGCCGGCCAGCAGCGTCAGATCCGGCTTGACCTGGTCGCGCTCGGGCACGAAGCGGACGGAGGGGTCCGGGGCGCCGGGCGCGTTGACGAAGGAGACGAAGCGGGCCAGCCGCTCGGGGTCGGCGAGCGTCTCGGCCCATTCGTCGCGGTAGTGGGAGACATGGGCGGCCATCAGGGCCTCGAGCTCGTCGCAGAGGCCGAGGGAGTCGTGCACGACGACATCGCGTACGTGCTCCAGGCCGCCCTCGATCCGCTCCAGCCAGGCGGAGGTGCGCTCCAGGCGGTCGGCGGTGCGGATGTAGAACATCAGGAAGCGGTCGATGAGGCGGATGAGTTCGGCGTCGCTCAGGTCCTGGGCGAGGAGGTCGGCGTGACGGGGATCGGCGCCGCCGTTACCGCCGACGTACAGATTCCAGCCGTTGGAGGTCGCGATGACGCCGAAGTCCTTGCCGCGCGCCTCCGCGCACTCGCGGGCGCACCCGGAGACCGCGGACTTGAGCTTGTGCGGGGAACGCAGCCCCCGGTAGCGCAGCTCCAGGTCGATGGCCATCCGGACCGAGTCCTGGACGCCGTAGCGGCACCAGGTCTGGCCGACGCAGGACTTCACGGTGCGCAGCGCCTTGCCGTACGCGTGCCCGGACTCGAAGCCGGCGTCCACCAGCCGGGACCAGATGAGGGGGAGCTGGTCGACGCGGGCGCCGAAGAGATCGATCCGCTGGCCGCCGGTGATCTTGGTGTAGAGGCCGAAGTCGCGGGCCACCTCGCCGATCACGATCAGCTTTTCCGGGGTGATCTCGCCGCCGGGGATGCGCGGCACGATCGAGTACGAGCCGTTGCGCTGGAGGTTGGCGAGGAAGTGGTCGTTGGTGTCCTGGAGGGCGGCCTGTTCGCCGTCCAGGACGTAGCCGCCGGCGCCTACGGCGGGCGCGAGGGAGGCGATGATGGAGCCGACCGTGGGCTTGCAGATCTCGCAGCCGTCGCCGTTCCGGGCCGCCGGGCGGCCGTGGGAGTCCAGCAGCTCGGCGAAGGTCGTCAGGCGCAGGGTGCGGACGATCTCGTAGAGCTCGGCGCGGGTGTGCGGGAAGCAGCCGCACAGGCCCTTGTCGACGCTGACGCCGCTCGCCTCCAGCTCGTCGTTGACGAGGGTGGTCAGCATCTTGACGCAGGAGCCGCAGCCGGTGCCGGCCTTGGTGCACTTCTTGACCTCGGGCACGGTGCCGCAGGAGTGGTCGGTGACCGCGGAACGGATCGCGCCCTTGGTGACGTTGTGGCAGTTGCAGATCACGGCGTCGTCGGGAAGAGCGGCGGGGCCGAGGGCGGCCGGGGCGCCGGTTCCGGCGGGCAGTACGAGCTGCTCGGGCGCCAGCGGGGGGACGCTGCCGGTCAGCGGCCGCAGCATGCCGTACGCCTCGGCGTCGCCGACCAGGACGCCGCCCAGCAGCTCGCCCTCCCGGCCGATCACCAGCTTCTTGTAGGTGCCGCTGCGCGCGTCGGAGTAGACGACGTCCAGGCAGCCCTCGGTGGTGCCGTGCGCATCGCCGAAGGACGCCACGTCCACCCCGAGCAGCTTGAGCTTGGTGGACAGATCGGCGCCGGTGAACGCCGTGCCCGTCCGGCCGGCGATCGCGTCGGCGGCCGTACGGGCCATGTCGTAGCCGGGCGCCACCAGGCCGTAGACCCGGCCGTCGCTCGCCAGCGCGCATTCGCCGATCGCGTACACGGCGGGGTCGGCGGTACGGCACCGCTCGTCGATGACGATGCCGCCGCGCTCGCCGACCGGCAGGCCGCAGTCCCGGGCGAGCTGATCGCGGGGGCGGACACCCGCGGAGAAGACGACGAGGTCGGTGTCGATCCGGGAACCGTCGGACAGCTCCATGGCGACCACCGCGCCACCGCCGTTCGTGCTGCCGTCGCCGCTCGTGCCACCGCCGCCCGTGCCGCCCGCGCCCTCCGCGATGATCTCCTTGCCGCCAACCCCCGTATGCACCTCCAGCCCCATCTCCTCGACGGTACGGCGCAGCGCGCTGCCGCCGCCCTCGTCCACCTGGAGGGCCATCAGCCGGGCGTGGAACTCCACGATGTGGGTGCGCAGTCCGAGCCCCTTGAGGGCACCGGCCGCCTCCAGGCCGAGCAGCCCGCCGCCGACGACGACTCCGGTGGCCGCGTTCTTGGCGTACTCCTCGATGGCGAGCACGTCCTCGAGGGTGCGGTAGACGAAACAGCCCGCGCTGTCCCTGCCCGGCACCGGCGGCACGAAGGGGTAGGAGCCGGTGGCCAGCACCAGGGTGTCGTAGGTGACGGTCAGGCCGGAGCGGGCGGTGACCGTGCGGGTGGTGCGGTCGATGGCGGTGGCCGGGTCGCCCAGGTGCAGTTCGATGCCGTGCCGGGCCATGAAGTCCGTCGCGGTCAGGCTCAGGTCGTCGGGGGTACGGCCGGCGAAGTACGAGGTCAGCTGGACGCGGTCGTAGGCCGGCCGGGGCTCCTCGCAGAGGACGACCACCCGGGCCCGTTCGGTGACGCCGCGGTCGGCCAGCTCCTCCAGGAAGCGCTGGCCGACCATGCCGTGCCCGATGAGGACGAGGGTGGGGCGGTTGGTGCGGGTGGCTGGGGCGGCTGCGGCCATGATCGGAAGCCTCCGTCGGGTGAGCGGGGTGAGCAGGGGCTGCGGGCAGCTGTGCATCGCCCCGGCCGTGTCCGCCAGCCTGCGGCCCGCCTGTTAACCGCCCGCACCCCCACTGTTTCCCCGGCGGAACGCTGCCCTCAGTGGCGGGGCGGCCGCCGTGTGAGGCGCGGGAGTACGGGGCACGCGTCCCGCGTCCCACCGCCGGGTGCTCGCGGCACCGCGCTGTCCGGAAGCGGGTGGCTGGTAGCGTCCCTGCGGCAAAGGTTGAGTGGTCACAGCCCTCAACTCGTTCCACGTACAGGGGGATTTCCGTGCTGATCCATAAGCGCATTGCGCGCTCGGCGGCCGTGCTGTTCGCAGCGGGATGTGTCGGTGCGACCGTTCTCGCGTCTCCCGCGAGCGCAGCCGGTGCAGCCGGTGCAACCGGTGCGGCAAGCGCGGCGAGCGGCAGCTGCACCAAGAACTACGTCTGCGTCTGGTCGAAGGTGAACTACCAGGGCAGGTACTCGAAGGTGGCCCCTTTCCAGGGCGGCGCGTGTCACAGCACCCGCTCCGTCGCGGTGAAGTCCATCAACAACAACACCAGGTACCGGCTCAAGATGTGGACGAAGCTCAACTGCAAGGGCACGTCCTACACGGTGGACTGGGGAACGGCTCAGTCGAAGACCAAGTTTCCCGCCATGAGCTTCAGCGCCGTGCGGTGACGCTCTCCTGAGCGAGGCACCTGCGCCTCTCCTCGCCTGATACGGGTCAGCCCCGATGCCGCCGCGATGCCGCCGCGATGTCGCCCCGATACCGCGTGCCGGCTCGGGGCCGGCCCGTATCCGTACGCACGTCAGCCGCGCCCACCGCTCACGGCACCCGACGCAGTCGCCGGGCACAGCCGCCGCGGCTGTGCGTCGGTGCGCAGCTTCGCGTCGACGCAGCCGCCGGGCAGCCCGTCATGGGCCGTGGTGCCGAAGTTGGCGGTGACGGTCAGCGTGCCGTCACCGAAGACCGTGCGCTGTACGGTGCGGTCGCCCGTGAGCCACCGGAAGGACGTCATCCGCTCGGTGCCGGCGGCGCGGTGCAGCGGGGAGAAGTACTTCTGCAGTGCGGCGAGTTCGGGGCCGTGCTGCCGGAGCGTGGGGCCGTCGAGGACGTAGTTGAGCGGGGTGTTGTAGAGCATCGCCAGCAGCGCGCGGGTGGTCTTGTGCTGCGGCAGTTTGTCGTACGACAGCTCCCAGCGCTCCGCGTTGACCAGCGAACCGTGCAGCGCGGTCTCGTAGAGCGGGACGCGGTAGGCGGGGTCGTACATGGCGGTGGCCAGGTCGGCCGGCAGCCGCACGGGCTTGAAGAAGATCTTCGGGGCGTTCTGCGGGTAGTAGCCGCCCCACTTCTCCCTGTCGCGCTCCAGCTTCCACAGGCCGTCGGCGACGGGGGTGCCGGAGCCGTGGTCGAAGGCCAGCACCTTGTTGGCCCAGGGCTGGGCGGACTCGGAGCCCAGGACGAGGTGCTGCGCCAGCCGCCGCATCCGGGCGAGACGGTTGTGGCGGTCGCCGGCCTTGGTCATCCGATGGCCCGCGCCGTGGTCGCGGAACACCTCGCCCGTCGCATCGACGTCGAGGAAGTAGCTGTCCGCGCCGTTGGCGACCATCGTGCGGGTGCGGTCGGCCAGATAGTGCCTGCCCGGCTCGGCCTTCTCGAAGGCGCGCGAGCTGAGGTAGCAGCCGCGGCCGCCGAACCCGGTCTCCGGGGTGCCGTCCGCCTTGCGTACGCAGAAGTCGGGGTAGACGCGGTCCGGCCATGCCGAGGTCGGGCTGTCGGCGGTCTTGGGGTCCTGCCCGTTGGCGAACGAGTCGTAGGGGCCGACCAGATAGCCCGCGTTCTTGGCCGCCTTGACGGCCTTGGCGTCCATCGAGCCGGGGCCCGCGTCGTAACCGAGCCACATCCGGTCCACGCCCAGCTTCTTCAGCTTCCCGATGCCCGAGGCGGTACGGGCGTCGCCCCACACATAGGCGTGGAAGGCGCCGAGCAGCTTGCCGTTGGCCGGGTTGCGGCGGATCTTCTCGCGCAGGCTGCCGAGTTGGCCGTGCTGGGAGAGGTAGGAGCGGTAGTCGGCGGCGGGGGCGACCGGGTTGCCGTTGGTCAGGGCGAAGGAGACGTCGTAGTCGCGGGTGCCCTCACCGGAGTCGAAGGCATGGGCGGCGGTGGCACGCAGCCGGCCGCCGGTGGAGGCGAAACGCAGCGACGTACCGATGTCGGTGGGGGTGAGATAGCTGACCCCACGGCCGCCCGCTGCCCCCTTCATGGAGTAGCCCCACAGGGGGAGCGCCAACTCGGCGCCCACGTCGACCGTGCTGCCCGCCAGCCCGCCCTTCTGTGCATTCCAGAAGGCGTCCCGCACGGGGATGTCCAGACCCTCACCGCGCGGGAGCTGGACGGCCGAGGCGGCGGGATCGGTGCCGGTGACCGGCCAGTTGACGGAGCCGTCGCGGTCCGACCGCAGCGTGATCCGCAGCCGTCCGTGGTCCGAACGGGCCGTCACGTCCAGCCCCTTGGCGGGGTAGCTCCAGCGCGCCCCGCCGGCCGTACGGGTCACCGGACCGGGCTTGCCGAGCCCGCCCGCGGCCGCCTCGGACAGCGTCAGCCGCTGCCCGCCACCGGTGCGCGCGGTCACCGCCAGCGAGGCGGTGTCGACGACGGCCGTGCCACCTGTGACGGGGAGTTCGAGACGGCTGCCCTTGAGCGTCCCGGCTGCGGCGCTGTCGCAGCCGGCGAGGCCCAGGGTGGTGGCGGTCAGTGCGAGGGAGGCGGCGACCACTCGTGTGATCTTGGATGTCATGCGTCCTGGATAGTGACCGGGCCTAAGAAGCTTCTAAGAGACGGCCTCCGGGAGCAGGCCTAGAGGGCCTCCGCGGCGCCCTCAGCCATCGGCCCCCGACGGCGTCTGCGCCAGCCGCCGCGCCGCCAGCTCCGCGTACACCGCCGCCCCGTCCGCCAGCACCGCATCGTCGAACACGGCGAGCGGGGAGTGGTTGTTGGGGCTGCGCTCGGGGTCGGCGCCGGCGGGCGGGGCGCCGAGGAAGGTCATCGCGCCGGGGACGTCGTCCAGTACCCGGGAGAAGTCCTCCGAGCCCGGCAGCGGCTGCGGCTGCGGAGTAAAGCGCTCCTCGCCCAGTGCCTCGCGGACCACGTCCCCCACGAAGGCCGCCTCGCCGTGATCGTTGACCGTCACCGGATACAGCTCGGCGAACTCCGCGTCCACCCCCACCCCGTACGCCGCCGCGATGCCTCGGCACACCTCCACCGTGCCGTCCTTGACCCGCGCCTGGGCGGCGTCCGAGAAGCTGCGTACGGTCGCCTGGAACTCCGCGGTCTCCGGGATGACGTTGGTCTGCGTCCCGGCGTGGAAGGTGCCCACCGTCAGGACCACCGGGTCGAAGACATCGAAGCTACGGGTGATCCACGCCTGAAGCGCCGTCACCATCGCACACGCCGCCTGCACCGGGTCCTTGGCGCGGTACGGCATCGAGCCGTGCCCGCCCTCGCCGCGCACCGTCACCCGCAGCACATTGGACGCGGCCATCGCCGGGCCGCCGCGGGTGCGGAAGACGCCGCCGGGCAGACCCGCCGACAGCACATGGAGCGCATACGCCGCGACCGGCCGCTGCCCGGTCGCGTCCAGCAGCCCCTCGGCCAGCATGTGGCGCGCACCGTCGTGGCCCTCCTCGCCCGGCTGGAACATGAACAGCACATCGCCGGCCAGTCGGTCCCGGTGCGCGGCGAGCAGCTTGGCGGCGCCGGTGAGCATGGTGGTGTGCAGGTCGTGCCCACAGGCGTGCATCCGCCCGTTGTCGGCCGCGAAGTCCAGCCCGGTGCGTTCGGCGACCGGCAGGGCGTCCATGTCGCCGCGCAGGAGGACGGTCGGGCCGGGTAGGCCGCCCCTCAGTACTGCCGTCACCGAGCTGAGCCCCTCGCCGGTGGTCACCTCCAGCGGCAGCCCCTCCAGTTCGGCCAGCACCGCCTCCTGGGTACGGGGCAGGTCCAGCCCGGTCTCGGGGATGCGGTGCAGCGTGCGGCGCAGCCGTACGAGGTCGTCGGAGAGGGTGCGGGCGTCGTCGCGGAGGTTCATGGAGCTCCTTCTACGTGGGGAGCTCCCCATTCTTGACGGCGGTGACGAACGAGGACCAGTGCGCCGCGGGGAAGACGAGCGCCGGGCCGTCCGGGTTCTTGCTGTCGCGGACGGGGACGAGGCCGTCAGCCTCGGCGAGGGCGCGGGAGAACTCGATGCATTCCCCTCCGTTGCCGTCGCTGTAGGACGACTTGATCCAGGTGAAGGTTCGGGAGAATTCGACGCACATCCCGCCGTTGCCTTCGCTGTAGGACGACTTGACCCACTTGGCAGCGGCGAGATCCAAATCGGGGCTCATGCTCGGTACTCCTTCAGCAGAGTCTTGATCAGGGTCAGCGATTCGTCCGGGGACAACGCATGTGCCCTGAGTAGATCGTAGTCATCAAGGGCGGCATCGACCATTTGTTCGGAGTCGTGCATCCTGCCTCCTACCCGCGACTCCGTGTACAACACGGCGGAAGCGTCCCGGAAGCGCAACACCGTGAAGGGCATTGTCGACGTGGCTGCTATGCCCGCGGAGAAGGGCATGATCTGGAGCGCGACGTGTTGCGACATGGCTACTCCCAGCAGGTGGTCAAGCTGTCCCGCCATGACATTGGCGTTACCGACGACGGATCGCAGACACGCTTCATGAAGAATGGCCCACAGCAATGGTGGCTGTTCCCGCTCGAACATTTCACGCCGCCGTAGTCGCGCGGCAACCTTGTCCTCGATCCCCTCCGCACTGGCCAGAGGGTTGGATACGCGGAAGACGGCCCGAGCGTAGTCGTCTGTCTGAATCATGCCTGCCACGAGGTTGGTCTCGTAGTTCAGGATCCGCGAAGCCTTCCCTTCCAGGTTCACGTACGGAACGAACCAGCTTGGGTGGTCCCCTTCCTCGATCCTGCGCAGCATCCCCGCAAATAACTCGCCCGTCCCGAACACGGTGTCGCAGCCCCTGGCGAACTTCTCACTCGGCCTGGGCAGCAGCGTGCCCGACTCGACCTTGCTGACGTAGCCGATGGAGTAGCCCGTGGCATTGGCCAGATGCTTCTGTGTGAGCTTGCGGGCCAGGCGTACCTGTCTGATGTCACGGCCGAAGCGCTGGAGCGGATTCAAATGCTCGGGCGGCGTTGTCTCGTCCAATGCCGTGACCTCTCGTCATGTGGGCATACGTCGCATCGCGGCAGGTCGCAATGTTGAGCGCTGCCGTTTCAACCGTCCCGATTCTATTGCCGCTTGCGTTGTCCGCGTGACCGAATGACTACATCTGGTTACCCGAGAAGTCTCCAAGGAGGTTGGCGGACATGACAGACGCAACGGGTGCCGCGAGGCTACTGCCGTGGGCGAGCCCCGACGGCAAACCCTGCTTTCTCGTAGGCGACGGGACCGGGCTCGTGTCCCGCCTCGCCGACGACGTCGAAGCGGTGCAGCTCGGCGTAGCCGCCGAACTCATCGACGAGGCGCGGCGCTTCCTGCGTGAGCGGAAGTGGACTTCGGGCGAACTCCATCTCCTGGCCGTTGAGTTGACTGAGGCGCTCACCGCCACCCACCGCGTCGCGGAGAGCCGGGGCGCCCGGATCCCCGTACCCGACGACGACCCCCAAGCCCCGGCCCACTGAGCGCTCGGTGAGCCGGCCGGCGTCCCCCGACGGGAATCCGCGCGACCGCGGCAGACGTGCCGCGCCTCCCGCCTCGTCCGCCCCGTACGAGGGGTGCCGCTCCGGCGGTGAGGGGCGCCACACCGGCGGCCCGCTGAGCGACGGCGAGCAAGGCAGCTCAGCGGGCCGCCCCCACCGTCCTTAACCCGCCTTCAGCCGTCCCTCAAGGCCGCCTTAAGGATCGGGAATTACGTCCTGACCTGCTGTTTCGGCGCCCCGCATGGCCGTAGCTTCGGCATGTGACCAGCCAGCCCGACGCCCCGCACCCGCTCTACTCGCGGATCACTCCGCAGGCCGTGCCGCCCCGCCCCGACCGGCCGCCGCGCACCCCGTCGGCGCCCGCGCCCCCGCTACGGACCTCGCCGCGCGCTCTGTTCACCGGGCTGGCTCTCGGCGCGGGGCCGGTCATCATCCTCTGGCTGGCGCAGGCCACCCCCTCCCTCCGCCTCGACGCGCTCTTCGCCACCTTCGCGCACCTCAGCGGCCTGCTCGCGGCGTACGGCATCCTCGTCATGCTGCTGCTGATGGCCCGCGTACCCGCCATCGAGCACGGCGTCGGCGCCGACCGGCTGGCCCGTGTGCACGCCCTCGGCGGCCGCTACGTCCTCACCCTGTGCCTCGCCCACGCCGCCCTGGCGCTGTGCGCCTGCGCCGCCCACACCGGCGCCGACCTGCTCAGTGCCGCCGTCGGCCTGATGGGCTACCCGGCCCTGGCCGCGGCCGCCGCCGGCACCGTCCTGCTGGCCGCCGTCGGCGCCTCCTCGGCCCGCGCGGTCCGCCGCCGCGTACCCCACGAAATCTGGCGCGCCGCCCACCTGTTGGCCTACCTGGGCGCCGCCCTCGCCTTCGCCCACCAGCTCTCCGGCCCCGATCTGGCCGGCGGTCCGCTCGCCGCCTGGCTGTGGACGATGCTGCACACCACCATCGGCGTCCTGCTGGTCTGGTACCGCCTGATCGTGCCGGTGCGCCAGGCGTTGCGCCACAGCCTGCGCATCATCGAGGTCCGCACCGAGGGGCCGGACGTCGTCTCGGTCGTCATGCAGGGCCTCGCCCTGGATGCGCTGCGCGCCGAGCCCGGCCAGTTCTTCCGCTGGCGCTTCCTGGACCGGCGCCTGTGGCGTACGTCCCTGCCCTTCTCCCTCTCCGCGCCGCCCCGTAACGACACCCTGCGCATCACCGTCAAGGCGTGCGGCGACCACACCCGCCGGATCCGCCGGCTCCGCCCCGGCGTACGGGTCCTGGCCACCGGCCCGTTCGGCGCCATGACGGCCCACCGCCGTACCCGCCGCAAGGTGGTGCTCCTGGCCGGCGGCGTCGGCATCACCCCGATGCGCGCCCTCTTCGAAACCCTCCCCGGCGGCCCCGGTGACCTCACCCTCCTCTACCGGGCGGGCAACGCCGCCCAGTTGGTCCTGCGAGACGAACTCGAAGCCATCGCCGAAGCCCGCGGCGCCGCCCTCCACTACCTCCTCGGCCCCTCCGACGCCTCCTTCGACCCACTGGCCCCGCGGGCCCTGGGCAACCTCGTCCCCGGCCTGCCCGAACACGATGTGTATGTGTGCGGCCCGCCCGGCATGACCGCGGCGGCGCTCACCGCACTGAAACGGGCGGGTGTACCGGACTCCCGGATCCACGCGGAGCACTTCACCTTCTGACCACCATTTCCCCCGCCCCCCGTCCCCCGCCCCTGCTCCAGGACCCGGACTCCCCATGGCCAGACACCGCAAGCCGCACATCATCCCGGCCGCCACCCTGCGGGCCCGCCGCCGGCTCGCGGCATGCCTGGCAGGGGCGAGCGCCCTCACCGCCACGCTGGTCTCCCTGACGGTGACCCCGGCCGCCCCGCCCGCCCCGGACCGCACCCCGGCGGGCCACACCGCCCCCGAGCCGCAGGCGGCGCCGTAGAGCCGGCTACGCGGCCGCGCCCAGCCGCGCCATATCGTCCACCGTCAGCGCGATCCGCCCGGCATCGAGGTTCTCGTCCAGGTGGGCGAGCGATCCCGTACCGGGCGTGGGCAGCAGGACGGGGGAGCGGTGCAGCAGCCAGGCCAGCGCGATCTGCCCGGTGGTCGCCCCGTGCCGCCGGGCGACCTCGGTGAGCGCTTCACCGGTGCCCCCCGTCAACGCCCCGTGTCCCAGCGGAAACCACGGCAAGAACGCCACGCCGCGCCCCTCGCACCACTCGACCACCGCCTCCGACCCCCGGTCCATCAGGTTGTAGCGATTCTGTACGGAGGCGATCGGCGCACACTCCGACGCCCGCGCCAGCTCCGCCACACCCACGCTGTCCAGCCCGATGTGCCGGATCTTTCCGGCCTGTTGCAGCTCCACCAGCGCACCCAGCTGCTCGGCCATCGGCACCTCGGGGTCCAGCCGGTGCAGCTGATAGAGATCGATCGTCTCGACCCGCAGCCGTTGCAGACTCGCCTCACACATGGCACGCAACTGCTCCGGCCGCCCCGCGATATGCCAGATATCCGGCCCGGTACGGACCACCCCGCCCTTCGTCGCGATCACCAGCCCCGCGGGATACGGATACAGGGCCCGTGCCACCAACTCCTCGGCCACGTCGGGCCCGTAGTTGTCGGCGGTGTCGATCAGCGTGACCCCGCGCTCCACGGCCCGCCGCAGCACCGCAACGGACCGCTCGGGGTCCTCGTGCCGTGCCCCCCAGTACCCGGGCCCCGCCAGCCCGCCGGTCCCGAACCCCAGCCGCCGCACCGGCAAACTTCCACCGACCGGAAAGTGTTTTTCGGTTTCCGTTCTCATGGTCCAGAGCGTAGATCGCCGGGCCGCCCATGTCTCGGGCCGGTCGTTCGTAAGATCATGCGGTGCCCCCTGACATATCACTGCTCACGCTGTCGCTGCTGTGTGTGGCCGCCCTCGCGGCCGGCTGGATCGATGCCGTGGTGGGCGGCGGCGGACTGCTGCTCCTCCCCGCTCTGCTGGTCGGACTGCCGCATACGCCCGCCGCCTACGTCCTCGGCACCAACAAGTCCACGGCCATCGTCGGCACCACCGCGGCGGCCGTCACCTATGTCCGCAAGGCGCCGATCGACGTACGGATGGCGCTGCGTATCGGCCTCGCCGCGATGGCCGGATCGCTGGGCGGGGCGTTCTTCGCGGCCGGTATCAACAGTGCGGTGCTCCGGCCGCTGATCATGGCCGTACTCCTTGCCGTGCTCGCCTTCATCCTCTTCCGGCCGGCCTTCGGGACCGCCCCGGCGCCGTCGGAACCGGTCACCCGGCAGCGGGTGCTGGCGGCAGTCCTCATCGTGGGACTGGGCATCGGCTTCTACGACGGCCTGATCGGACCCGGGACCGGCGCCTTTCTCGTGATCGCGCTGGCCGCCGTCCTGCATATGGACCTGGTCACCTCCTCCGCCACGTCCAAGGTCGTCAATGTCTGCACCAACATCGGCGCGCTGACGATGTTCGCCCTGCAGGGCACCGTGCTGTGGCAACTCGGCGCGCTGCTGGCGCTGTTCAATCTCGTCGGCGGCCTGGTGGGCGCCCGGATGGCACTCAAGCGCGGTGCCGGATTCGTGCGGGGAGTGCTGGTGGTCGTGGTCATCGCGCTGCTGTGCAAGCTGGCCTACGACCAGTGGCTGACCGGCTGACCACATGCCGTAGCCACTACAGAAAATTCAGAAAAAAGTGAAGAATGAAAGCAGCAGGAAGCGCCGGGTGCCGGACCTCATCGCGGACCCGCCGGGAGTCGCAGGTACGACGCCGCGTGGGCTCAGCCCCGGGCCGCTGCCACCGTCGCCGCGCCGCGGGCTCGCGGCGCCACCGCTGTCACGGCCGTCAGCAGCACCGCGGAGTCCTCGATGGCCTGCAGCGCGTGCCGCTCGTGCGCGATCGCGGTGACCTGACCGGCGATCAGGTCCTGGCTCCCGTGCGGCCCGGTCAGCCGGACCCGGCCCTTCAGTACCTGCAGGCTCGCCGCCGGCGGAGCGTTGTGCTCGTCCAGCGAGGCCCCGGCGATCAGCGCGATCACGGTCTGCCGCAGCGGGCCGTCATGCAGAAAAAGATGGGCGCTGCGGCCGTGCGCGGAGGCCCTGGCGTCGTCGATCTGGTCACGGATGAGGGCGTTGAGGTCGTTCATGGTGCGGGCCTTTCCGTGTGAACCGCCGGCGGGGATCCCCTTCCATCCTTGCCGCTGCACGGGTGGCCGCAACCGGGGCGTTCCGGTATGAGCCAGGTGTTCCCATACCAACCGGGGCGTCCGGGTGGATGCCGGCCAGAGGTGGCCCGTCATGACCGGGATGATGATCGCGGTCCGTACGATGCGAGCGATCACCCTGTACGCGCCGTGCGAGACGAATTCCTGCTCCCCACCGCGAAGGATGCGCACCCGTGGCCGACCCCGAACCGTTCTCAGCAGCCGAACTGTCCGATCCGGGCGGGCAGTCGGCCCGTTTCCTGACCGTCATGACGACCACCGACAGCGAGCGCAAGGCCGAGCTTCTGGCGCGCGGCGCGATCGAGGGCCGCCTCGCCGCCTGTGCGCAGGTCAGTGCGCCGGTGACCTCGGTGTTCCGGTGGGAAAGCGCCGTCGAGACCAGTCAGGAGTGGCAGGTGCTGTTCAAGACGGCGGCCGTGCGGTACGGGGCGCTGGAGGCCTATCTCCACGATGCGCACGACTACGAGACACCCGAGATCATCGCCACCCCGATCACCCGGGGCGGCACCGGTTATCTGGACTGGATCACGAAGGAGACGAGCTGATGCAGCAGCGATGGGGGAGGGCGGCGGCTGTGGTGCTGGGCATCACGCTGGGCCTTGCGACGGCATCGGTCAGCCGCGCGACCGACGACGGCAGCGACGGCGCCGCAAGCACAACCTGGACCAGTAAGGACGCCACCGACTTCTGGACGGCGAAGCGGATGGCCGGCGCCATAGCGCCCGCCCAGGGCAGAACCCGGCCCCGCCCCTCGCCCGTACCGCCGGCCGGGGCCACCACGCAGCCCAAGTCCTCGGCCGCACGGCCCCTCGCCGCACGGCACTTCGACGGCATTCCCTCCGTCGGCGTGCTGTTCACCATCGACGGGAACTCGAAGGCGCACCACTGCACCGCCAGCGTGGTGCGCAGCCCGCACCGCGACCTGATCCTCACCGCAGGGCACTGCAACCCGGGCTCGCGCGCCGCCTTCGTCCCGCAGTACACCTCGGGCGCGGCCACCCAGCCATACGGGGTATGGGCGATCGGCGACACCTTCGACTACCCCGACCGCGGCACCACCGGGGACGGCGCCGACCACGACTTCGCCTTCGCCACCGTCGAGCCGGACGACCAAGGCCGCCTGCTGGAGGACGTCACCGGGGGCAACACCCTTGCCCCCACCCGCGGTTACACCCACCCGGTCACCGTCGTCGGCTACCCCAGTGTGCGCAACGACCCGCAGGACCGGGCCGTACGCTGCGAAACCCGCACTTCCCGGCTGGCCGGCACCCGTCAACTGCGCATGGAGTGCGGCGGCTTCTACGGCGGCACCTCCGGCAGCCCCTGGCTGACGAACTTCGACGAGAGCACCGGCACCGGCCGCGTCATCGGCCTGATCGGCGGCCTCAACGGCGGCGGCCCGAGCGGTCCGCACAGCGACCGGATCTCCTACAGCCCGTACTTCGAAACGGACATCCTGGCTCTCTACGCCCGCGCCACCCAGGAGGACTGAGGGCCCGCGGAGGCGCTATCGCAGCGCCTCCGCCACCCCCTTCTCGCGCGGCCCGAGGAAGTGCGGATCGGGCCGCAGCAACGCGTCCGCCGCCGCCTTCCCCGCCGCGAAGATCTCCCGTACGCCGCCATAGGCCCAGGTCACATCGTGCTTGGCGGCCACCCCGACCCCGTACGACTCGATCCCGGCCGCCTCGCACAGCGCCAGCGCCCGCCGGATGTGGAAGCCCTGGCTGACCAGCACCGCCCGGTTGACGCCGAAGATCCGGTGCGCGCGGCTGCACGAGTCCCAGGTGTCGAAGCCCGCGTAATCGCTGACGATCTTCCGGGCCGGGACACCGTGCCGCAGCAGATAGGCGCGCATCGCGTCCGGCTCGTCGTAGTCGTGGGTGCTGTTGTCGCCGGTGACCAGGATGGCGCGGACCGTGCCGCGGTCGTAGAGATCGGCCGCCGCATCCAGGCGGTGCGCGAGATACGGGGACGGCTCGCCGTTCCACAGGCCCGCGCCGAAGACGACGGCAACCGGCGCCGCCGGCGCGTCGGCGACCGTGCGGACGCGGGGACCGGCCATCGCGTTCATCCATGTCGCCGGCGCCAGCGCGAGCACCGTCACCGCCACCACCACCTGGTAGGTGCGGCGCCGGCCCCGCCGGGTCCGCGGCAGCCGTATGCGTCGCGCACCTTCGCGGAGGCGCCCCGCGAACCCCGGCCCCTGCCCTTCCATCCCTGCCCCCGTCCGCGGCCGCGAGGGATCTCGCAGGCTGCTGGTGATCGATGTCGCAAGCTGCGACGCCCGATGGCCGGTGATGGTTGCACCGGCGGCCTGGCATGGTGGCAGTAGGGGTGCAACGTCACAGCTCAGACCGGCACCCGGCGTCCCCGGAAAGGACCGACCGCCCATGATCACCGAGCCCGAGCGGCTGCCGTTCTTCGTCTACGGAACGCTGCGTCCCGGCGAGGCCAACCACGCCTGGACCCTGCGCGGCCGGACCGCCACCGAGGAGCCCGCCCGGATCGGCGGCGCGCTGCTCTACGACGGCCCCGGGTACCCGTACGCGATAGCCGGGCCCGCGGACGCGGTGGTGCACGGCACCCTCGTCCGGCCCCGCGACGCGGACTACGACGAGGTGCGCGCGGTGCTGGACCGGCTGGAGGACTACGTCCCCGGCGACCCGGAGAACGTCTACGAGCGGGTGACCACCGAGGCCGTGCGCCCGGACGGCAGCACGGTGCGGGCCTGGGTCTATCTGGCGGCCGAGCCGCTCGCCGCCCGGCTGCGCGCCACCGGGACCGCCATCGAGGGCGGCTGCTGGCCGGGCGACGCGGTGAAGCGGGCCCGGCAGGCGGCCGGGCCGGGCGCCGCGGCAGCGCCGGAACACGCCCCGGACCGGGCCCCCGCTAACCTGGACGATCCCTCCCGTACCGCAGAACAGGTGTGACCCGCGTGCCTCCCTCCCCCTCCGCCGCATCCGCTGCCAAGCCCCCGCTGCCCAAGGCGGAGCTGCATCTCCACATCGAAGGCACCCTGGAGCCGGAGCTGGCGTTCGCCCTCGCCGAGCGCAACGGCATCACGCTCCCCTACGCCGACCAGGACGCGCTGCGCCGCGCCTACTCCTTCGCCGACCTGCAGTCCTTCCTCGACCTCTACTACGCGCTGATGGCCGTACTGCGCACCGAGGACGACTTCGCGGACCTCACCAACGCCTACCTCGCGCGCGCCAAGGAGCAGGGCGTGCGGCACGCCGAGATCTTCTTCGACCCGCAGGCGCACACCGCGCGCGGCGTCCCGATCGGCACCGTCATCCGCGGGCTGTCCCGCGCGCTGGACGCCGCCCAGGAGACGTACGGCATCACCACCCGTCTCATCATGTGCTTCCTGCGCGACGAGAGCGCCGCATCGGCCCTGGCGACCTTCGAGGCGGCCCGCCCCTACCTCGACCGGATCACCGCCGTCGGCCTGGACTCGGCGGAGGTCGGCCACCCGCCGTCGAAGTTCAAGGAGGTCTACGCGCTGGCGCGGGAGGCCGGGCTCAAGTGCGTGGCGCACGCGGGGGAGGAGGGGCCCGCCGCCTATGTGTGGGAGGCCCTGGACATCCTCGGCGTCGACCGGATCGACCACGGGGTGCGCTCCCTGGAGGACGAGCGGCTGGTGGCCCGCCTGGTGGCGGACCAGATCCCGCTCACCGTCTGCCCGTTGTCGAACGTCCGGCTCCGCGTCATCGACGACCTCGCCGACCATCCGCTGCCCGCCATGCTGGACGCCGGCCTGCTGGTCACCGTCAACTCCGACGACCCCGCCTACTTCGGCGGCTACGCGCACGACAACTTCACGGCGGTACGCGACGCCCTCGGCCTCGACGAGGAGACCCTGCGCACCCTCGCCCGCAACTCCTTCCGGGCGTCGTTCCTGGACGAGGGAACCCGGGCGGCCTACCTCAAGGAGATCGAGGCGTACTAGGGGGAGCGGGCGGGGGCGCGCCCGGTCAGGGGACCAGCACGATCTTCCCCCGCACCCGCCCGCCCTCGCTCGCCGCATGCGCCTCGGCGGCCGCCTTCAGGGGCAGCACCCGGTCCACCGTGACCCGCACCGCGCCCGATTCCACCAGCCTGCCGAGCCGTTCGAGATCCGCACCCGACGGCGTGAACCCGAACTCCACATAGCGCAGCCCCCGCGCCCGCGCCGCCTCCCGTACGGCGGCGCGGTCGGGCCCCGTTCCCCGTACGTCGATCAGCAGCCCGCCCGGCGCCAGCGTTTTGAGGGACCGCGGGCCGTACTCCCCGCCGATCGGATCGATCACCACATCCACGTCCCGCGCCTCCTGCGCGAAATCGGCCGCCGTGTAGTCGATGACCTCGTCCGCGCCCAGCTCCCGCAGGAAGCCGTGCTTGGCGGCACGGGCCGTGCCCAGCACATACGCCCCGCGGGCCTTCGCGATCTGTACGGCGAGATGGCCGATCCCGCCCGCCGCCGCATGGATCAGCACTCGCTGCCCGGCCCGCACATCGGCCACCTTGACCAGCGGCTGCCATGCGGTGAGTCCCGCGACCGGCAGGGCCGCCGCCCGGACCGGACCGAGGCCTTCCGGCACCAGGGCCAGGGCCTCCTCGGACGCGGCGGCGTAGGCGGCGTAGGCGCCGTGCGGCGGAAAGACACAGCCGTACACCACATCCCCCACCCGGAAGCGCCCGGCGCCCGCCCCCGTCTCCACGACCTCGCCGCACAGGTCCAGGCCCAGCGTGAACGGCGGGTCGCCGAACTTCCGGACCGCGCCGGAACGCAGCTTCCAGTCCGCCGGATTGACACCGGCGCCGAGCACTCTGACGAGCACCTGGCCCGGTCCGGGCACCGGACGGCCGGTCTCGACGAGTTCCAGCACCTCGGGGCCGCCGAAGTGGCGCTGGCTGATGGCGGGCATGCGTGCGGACATGGTGAACCTCACGGAACAGGAGGGGACTTGGGGACGTGCCGGGCTTGGAGGACGTACCGGCGCGGTACGGGAACCATCCTGGTCAGAGTCGGTATCTCTTGTGAAGATGGCACCTTGTTGATACCTAGGTACCTCATGGATACCGACCCGATGGGCGGCACCGCCCGTCCCCTCACCTACCGCCGCGACTGCCCCTCCCGCACCGTTGTCGAAGTCCTTGCCAACAAGTGGTCGCTGTACGTCCTCGCCGCCCTCCGGAGCAGCGACCGCCCGCTGCGCTTCAGCGAACTGCGCCGCCTGCTCGACGGCATCACGCAGAAGATGCTCACCCAGACGCTGCGCACCCTGGAGCGCGACGGCCTGGTCAGCCGCACCGTGTACGCGACCGTGCCGCCCAGCGTGGAGTACGGCCTGACCGCACTCGGAGTGCAGGCGGGCCGGCTGACGGCGGCGCTCGCCGAATGGTCGGTGGCGCACGCCCGCGACATCCTGGCCGCCCGCGCCGAGTTCGACCAGCGGCCCCCGCCCGCCCCGCTCACCCCACCCGTTCCATCCGCTCCGCCCGCATGAAGGCCGTGTCGGGGCGGGGCAGCCGGGGCGTCTCCACGCGCCGGCGGGGTGGGGGAGGGTGTTACGGGCGCCGACCGGGTCTGTTGCGGGCGCGCGGCGGGTACCTCCCGCGCGGCGCGGGCGTGCGGGGCCGGACGCCACGCGAAGTTCCCCTCGGGGAAACGGAACCGCAACGACCGGCTGCCAGGCTCCCGCCATGACGGAGTCGATACCGCACCAGCCCGCCCCGGTCGACCTCGCCCCGGCCCCGGTCGACCTCGCCCCGGCCCCGGTCGACCTCGCCCCGGCCCCGATCGACCTCGCCCCGGCCTCGGCGGGTCTCGCCACCGAGATCACCGCCCAGCTGAGCAGCCAGCTCAGCCGGGTCCGGCTGCACGGCTTCCGGCGCCCTCCCCGGCCCGCGACGGCCCCCGGTGACGCCGCCCCCACACTGGTCGCCGTCGCCCACGGCAGCCGCGACCCACGCGCCCTCCACACCGTCCGCGCGCTGCTCGACGGGATCCGCGCCCTCCGCCCCGGCCTGGCCGTACGGCTCGGCCATATCGAGCTGAACCGGCCGTCGCTCGCCGACACCCTCGAAGAACTGCGCGGCGAGGCCGTCCTCGTACCGCTGCTTTTCGGCCATGGCTACCACGTGACGCACGACCTGCCCGCCGCCCTGGCGGCCGCGCCCCACCTGGCGGGCCGGATCGCCGAGCCACTGGGCCCCCATCCCCTCCTGGCGGAGGCGCTGCACGGCCGCCTCCTGGAGGCCGGCTTCCCCTCGGCGCCCGCCCGCCACCGCACCGCCGTCGTCCTGGCCTCGGCCGGCTCCCGGGCGGCGCGCTCCGCCGAGGACACCGCCGGCATCGGCCGGCTCCTGTCGGCCCGCCTCGGCGGCATCCCCGTCATCCCCGCCCACCCGTCGCCCACCACCGCCCCAGGTGGAGACGCTTCGCGTCGCCTCTCGGATTCGGCCACCCCCACCGTCCCCGAAGCCGTCCGCCTGCTCACCGCCCGCGGCCACCACCACATCGCCGTCGCCGCCTGCTTCACCGCCCCCGGCCGCTTCGCCGCCCAGTGCGCCGCACACGCCCCCCGCATCGCCGCCGCGCCCCTGGGCGACCACCCCGCACTGGCCCGTCTCGTACTCCACCGCTACGACCAGGCGCTCCTGGCATGTACCGGATCCGGCCCCGACGGCATCAAGGCGGCTACCGTCGCTGTATGACGGGCACACCATCAACAACCGGACAGGCACCCGGCACACCGGGCTACACCGAGACGGACGCCGAACGCTGGGTCACCGAGCCCGACAAACGCCCCGGGCGCACCGCCTTCCAGCGTGACCGGGCCCGGGTCCTGCACTCCGCCGCCCTGCGCCGCCTGGCCGGCAAAACCCAGGTCGTCACCCCGGGCACCCTCACCCACGCCTGGGACGCCAGCCCGCGCACCCGGCTGACCCACTCCCTGGAGTGCGCCCAGGTGGGCCGCGAACTGGGCGCGGCCCTGGGGTGCGACCCGGACCTCGTCGAGGCCGCCTGCCTGGCGCACGACCTCGGCCACCCGCCCTTCGGGCACAACGGCGAGCAGACCCTCAACGAAGTGGCCGCGCCCTGCGGCGGCTTCGAGGGCAACGCCCAGTCGCTGCGGCTGCTGGCCCGCCTGGAACCCAAGCGGTTCGTGCCCGCCCCGGACGGCACCACCACCAGCGTCGGCCTCAACCTCACCCGCGCCGCCCTCGATGCCGCCACCAAGTACCCCTGGCCGCGCGGCGCGCACCCCACCGACGCCGCGTCGCCGAAGTTCGGTGTCTACGCGGACGACCTGCCGGTCTTCGACTGGTTCCGGCAGGGCGCGCCCGTCGCCGCGCGCAGCTTCGAGGCGCAGGTCATGGACTGGTCGGACGATGTGGCGTACTCGGTGCACGACGTCGAGGACGGGCTGCACGCCGGCCATCTCGACCCCAACCTCCTGCTCGCCGACGCCGAACGCGCCGAGATCTTCGCGGTCGCC
The DNA here is from genome assembly GCF_055565615.1 of Streptomyces sp. NPDC028368. Lineage (NCBI taxonomy): Bacteria > Bacillati > Actinomycetota > Actinomycetes > Kitasatosporales > Streptomycetaceae > Streptomyces > Streptomyces sp. NPDC028368. Next base: position 61,436 of record NZ_JBVHTY010000002.1, read on the forward strand.
GGTGAGCGCTACGCGCCCGGCGCGGACCCCCAGGAACTGGCCGACGCCCTGGACCGCCTCCTGGAGCAGGAGTGGTGGCCGCACGGCTACGACGGTTCCGCGCTCGCCCAGGCCCGCCTCAAAGACGCCACCAGCCAGCTGATCGGCCGCTTCTGCCTGGCCGCCGAGGTCGCCACCAGGGCCGCATGGGGCACCGGGCGGCTCACCCGCTACGGGGCGCAGCTGATGGTTCCGGCCGAAACACGGCTGGAATGCGCCGTTTTGAAAGCCGTCGCCGACCGGTACGTGATGCAGCGGCCCGACCAGGAAGCGGTGCGCGCGGACCAGCGCGTGGTGATCGCCGAACTGGCCGCGGTGCTGCTCGCCCGCGCCCCCGACGGCCTTGACCCGCAGTTCCGTTCGCTGTTCGACACCGCCGAGGACGACACCGCCCGGATGCGGGCCGTCATCGACCAGATCGCGGCCCTCACCGACGCCTCCGCGCGCTCTCTTCACGCCCGCCTCACGCGTCGCCCTGGTAACGCTTAGGGCAACCGAGGGTGACCCTGGGAAGGCAGACCCCCTTCCCCCCTCACGCTCCGTGCGGGACGCTCGAACACGACTGCTTCGAACGGGGAACCCCGACCGCACCGGACACATCAACAGGGGGCAAGGAAAACGGGGGCGGAGAACCGGGGGCGACGAACGGAGGCGGAGAACGGGGGCAGGAGAACACGGGGGCAGAGAACACACGGGGGCAGGGAACACGGGGGGCACCACCGGGGCGTTCACGGACGCGGACGCGGCCGTACGGCACCGCAACGAGGAGGAAGCAAGTGGTCGACGCACACCAGACGTTCGTCATCGTCGGGGGTGGCCTGGCCGGGGCGAAGGCCGCCGAGACGCTCCGCTCGGAGGGCTTCACCGGCCGGGTGATCCTCATCTGTGACGAGCGCGACCACCCCTACGAGCGCCCCCCGCTCTCCAAGGGGTATCTGCTCGGCAAGGAGGAGCGGGACAGCGTCTTCGTCCACGAACCCGCCTGGTACGCCCAGGCCCACATCGAACTGCACCTCGGCCAGCCCGCCGTCCACCTGGACGCCGCGGCCAAGACCGTACGCCTGGGCGACGGCACCCTGATCGTCTACGACAAGCTGCTGCTCGCCACCGGCGCCGAACCCCGCCGCCTGGACATCCCCGGCACCGGACTCGCCGGCGTCCACCACCTGCGCCGCCTCGCGCACGCCGAACGGCTGCGCGGCGTGCTGGCCTCCCTGGGCCGCGACAACGGCCACCTGGTCATCGCCGGCGCCGGCTGGATCGGCCTGGAGGTCGCCGCCGCCGCCCGCTCCTACGGCGCCGAGGTGACCGTCGTGGAGCCCGCGCCGACGCCACTGCACGGCGTCCTGGGCCCCGAACTGGGCGACCTGTTCACCGACCTGCACCGCGAACACGGCGTCCGCTTCCACTTCGGCGCCCGCTTCACCGAGATCGTCGGCCAGGACGGCATGGTGCTGGCGGTGCGCACCGACGACGGCGAGGAACACCTCGCCCACGACGTGCTCGCCGCCATCGGCGCCGCCCCGCGCACCGCCCTCGCCGAACAGGCCGGGCTCGCCCTGGTCGACCGCTTCGACGGCGGCGGTATCGCGGTGAACGCGTCCCTGCGCACCTCCGACCCGCACATCTACGCCGCCGGCGATGTCGCCGCCGCCGACCACCCCCTGCTCGACAGCCGCATCCGCGTCGAACACTGGGCCAACGCCCTCAACGGCGGCCCCGCCGCCGCCCGCGCCATGCTCGGCCGGCAAGTCAGCTACGACCGCATCCCGTACTTCTTCTCCGACCAGTACGACGTCGGCATGGAGTACTCCGGCTACGCCCCGCCCGGCAGCTACGACCAGGTGGTGTGCCGGGGCGACGTCGGCAAACGGGAGTTCATCGCCTTCTGGCTCACCGAGGGCCGTCTCCTGGCGGGCATGAACGTCAACGTCTGGGACGTCGCCCCGACCGTCCAGCAACTGATCCGCGCCGGGCAGCCGTTGGACGCCGACGTACTGGCCGATCCGGAGGTTCCGCTGGACTCGCTGCTCCCGTAGCGTGCCCGTATGACCGCCCGCAAGGCCACCGGCCCCGCCGGCCCCGAAGCAGACGTCCCGGCCGTCACCCTCGATGACGTCCGGGACGCCGCCGGCCGGCTGGCGGGCGTCGCCCACCGCACCCCCGTCCTGCACTCGCGGACCCTGGACGCGCTGGTCGGCGCCGAGGTCTTCCTCAAGTGCGAGAACTTCCAGCGGGCCGGCGCGTTCAAGTTCCGCGGCGCCTACAACGCGCTCTCGCGGCTGTCACCGGAGCAGCTGGGCCGCGGAGTCGTCGCCTACTCCTCCGGCAACCACGCACAGGCCGTCGCGCTGGCCGCCCGCGAGCTGGGCAGCCGCGCCGTCATCGTGATGCCCCAGGACTCGCCGCGCTCCAAGCTCGACGCCACCGCCGGGTACGGCGCCGAGATCGTCACCTACGACCGCTACACCGGCGACCGCGCCGCCCTCGGCCGCCGGCTGGCCGACGAGCGCGGCCTGGCCCTGATCCCGCCGTACGACCATCCGCACATCATCGCCGGGCAGGGCACCGCCGCCCTCGAGCTGATCGAGGAGACCGGCCCGCTGGACGCGCTGCTCACACCGGTCGGCGGGGGCGGGCTGATGGCGGGCTCGGCCACCGCCGCGACGGCCCTGGTGCCCGGCATCCGCATGATCGGCGTGGAGCCGGAGGCGGGCGACGACACCCTGCGCTCCCTGGCGGCCGGGCACCCGGTCACCATCCCCGTCCCGCACACCATCGCCGACGGCCAGGCCGTCGATGCACCCGGCGAGCTGACCTTCGCCATCAACCGCAAGCTCCTCGACTCCATCGTCCTGGTCAGCGACGACGACATCCGTGCCGCCATGAAGCTGGCCTTCGAACGGCTGAAGATCGTCACCGAACCGAGCGGCGCCTGCGCCCTCGCCGCCCTGCTCGCCGGGCGCGTCGACCCTCCCCCAGCGCCTGGGCGGTACCCCCACCCGCCCCGCATCGGCGTGATCATCTCCGGCGGCAACATCGGCCTGGACCGCTTCCTGGAACTGATGCGACAGCCGCCGGACGGGACGGGCGGCGGGGATTGTCCGACCCCCACCGTAGAATTCACGCGTGGCAGGACGGATCAACGATGACGATGTGAAGGCGGTACGGGACGCGGTCCCGATCGACGCCGTCGTGTCCGAGTACCTCCAGCTCCGCAACGCCGGCGGCGGCAACCTCAAGGGCCTGTGCCCCTTCCACGACGAGAAGTCCCCCTCCTTCCACGTCAGCCCCGCCAAAGGCCTCTACCACTGCTTCGGCTGCCAGGAGGGCGGCGACACCGTCGACTTCGTCATGAAGATCGACCACCTCTCCTTCGCCGAGACCATCGAACGCCTCGCCTCCCAGGCCGGCATCACCCTGCGCTACGAAGAGGGCGGCTACACCCCCGGCCGCCAGCAGGGCGAACGCACCCGCCTGGTGGAGGCCCACAAAGCCGCCGCCCAGTTCTACATCGAACAGCTCGATGGCCCCGAAGCGGAGATCGGCCGCACATTCCTCGCCGAGCGCGGCTTCGACCAGGCCGCCGCCCAGCACTTCGGCGTCGGCTACAGCCCGGCCGGCTGGGACCACCTCACCCGCTTCCTGCGCGGCCGCGGCTTCAGCGACCAGGAACTGATCCTCTCCGGCCTCTCCCAGGAAGGCCGCCGCGGCCCCATCGACCGCTTCCGCGGCCGCCTGATGTGGCCCATCCGCGATATCGCCGGCGAGGTCGTCGGCTTCGGCGCCCGCAAGCTCCGCGACGACGACAACGGCCCCAAATACCTCAACACCCCCGAAACCCCCATCTACCGCAAGTCCCACGTCCTCTATGGCATCGACCTCGCCAAAAAAGAGATCGCCAAGACCAGCCGCGCCGTCGTCGTCGAGGGCTACACCGACGTCATGGCCTGCCACCTCGCCGGCATCACCACCGCCATCGCCACCTGCGGCACCTCCTTCGGCGAAGGCCACATCAAGATCCTGCGCCGCCTCCTGATGGACCACTCCGGCTCCGAGGTCGTCTTCACCTTCGACGGCGACGCCGCCGGCCAGAAGGCCGCCCTGCGCGCCTTCGAGGACGACCAGAAGTTCGCCGCCGAGACCTCCATCGCCATCACCCCCGGCGGCATGGACCCCTGCGAGCTGCGCCTGGCCAAGGGTGACGCGGCCGTCGCCGACCTCGTCGAGACCCGCACCCCCCTCTTCGAGTTCGCCCTCCGCCACGTCGTCGCGCGCCACAACCTCGACACCACCGTCGGCCGCGCCGCCGCCCTCGACGAAGCCGCCCCCATCGTCGCCAACATCAAGAACAGCTCCATCCAGCACGAATCCGCCGTCCAGCTCGCCGGCATGCTCGGCATCCTCGACACCCAGTTCGTCGTCCGCCGCGTCGGCCAGCTCGCCCGCTGGGCCCGCGAGCGCGGCCGCGACGGCGGCGACCAGGGCGGCCGACAGCGCCGCGGCCCCGCCCCCGCCCCCGGACCGGAGCGCCCCGCACCCGGCCCGCGCGGCCCGGCCCTCAACCTCCGCAGCCCCGCCCACCGCGTCGAACGCGAACTCCTCAAACTCACCCTCCAGCGCCCCGACCTGGTCTCCCCGGCCTTCGACGCCTACGGGGCCGACGAGTTCACCGCCCCGCCCTACGCCACCGTCCGCCAGTGCATCGAGGACGCGGGCGGCGCCTCCGCGGCCGACCACGACTACCTCACCCGCGTCATCGACGCCGCCGCCGACGACACCGTCCGCGCCATGGTCAGAGAGCTCGCCGTCGAACCCCTGCACACCCGCCGCGACCCCGACGACGCCTACGCCGGCGTCCAGTTGGTCGCCGTCCGCCTCGCCGCCGTCAACCACCGCATCACCGAAATCCGCGGCACCCTCCAGCGCCTGGGCCCCCGCGCCGACCCCGAACACCTCGCCGCCGTCCAGAACGAACTCTGGGTCCTCCAGCAGTACGGCCAATCCCTCCGCGAACGCGGCTACGCCGCCCTCTAGGCGCCGCCGCCCCCCTTGCCGGCTGCCCTCGCATCCCCTACGGGATCTGTTCGCCCCGCCCCCAGGGCCCCGCAACACCCCGCCGTAGCCGCCCGGTCACGGAACGGACTCAAAAAGTGGACGCACGCCCCTCGTGGCGGGAGTGTGTCGTACCCCACACTGAGGAGCGGTGCCTGAGTCCTCGGAGCGCGGCGGGTCCGGTCGGCCGGATCGTGAATCTCCCGCGCAGCCGCTCGTGACGTACGGGACGGCGTGCGGCTCGGCCGCAGCCGTTCCCGGCCTTTCTGCCGCCTCAGCCGCGATCACACTGGAGGTCGCCCCCGTGCAGACCCGGACCCGCCCCGACGCGCCCTCCCGCCCCGGGACACCCCAGGCCGAGCCGCCCCCGCAGCCGCCGGCCGAGCAGGTCACCGTGCCGCAGCAGCCCGGGGCCCCCGCCGCCGAGACGCTCGTCGAGGAAATCATCCCGGAGCCCGTGCCCCGCCCCGATACGAGCGGCCCCTCCTCCGACCTCTTCCGCCAGTACCTCCGCGAGATCGGCCGGATCCCGCTGCTCACCGCAGCCGAGGAGGTCGAGCTCGCCCGCCGCGTCGAAGCCGGCCTCTTCGCCGAGGAGAAACTCACCAGCACCCCCGACCTGACCTCCCAACTCGCCTACGACCTCGACCGGTTGGTGGTCCTGGGCCGGATCGCCAAACGCCGCCTGATCGAGGCCAACCTCCGCCTCGTCGTCTCCGTCGCCAAGCGCTACGTCGGCCGCGGCCTGACCATGCTCGACCTCGTCCAGGAAGGAAACCTCGGCCTCATCCGCGCCGTCGAGAAATTCGACTACGCCCGCGGCTACAAGTTCTCCACCTATGCCACCTGGTGGATCCGCCAGGCGATGTCCCGCGCCCTCGCCGACCAGGCCCGCACCATCCGCGTCCCCGTCCACGTCGTCGAGCTGATCAACCGCGTGGTCCGCGTCCAGCGCCGGATGCTCCAGGAACGCGGCTACGAACCCACCCCCGAAGAGGTCGCCGCCCACCTCGACCTCACCGAGGAACGCGTCAGCGAGGTGCTGCGCCTGGCCCAGGAACCGGTCTCCCTGCACGCCCCCGTCGGCGAGGAGGACGACGTCGCCTTCGGCGACCTCATCGAGGACGGCGACGCCGCCTCACCCGTCGAATCCGCCGCGTTCCTGCTGCTCCGCGAACACCTCGACGCCGTCCTGTCCACCCTCGGCGAACGCGAACGCAAGGTCGTCCAGCTCCGCTACGGCCTCGCCGACGGCCGCCCCCGCACCCTGGAGGAGATCGGCCGCATCTTCGGCGTCACCCGCGAACGGATACGGCAGATCGAGTCCAAGACCCTGGGCAAACTCCGCGACCACGCCTTCGCCGACCAGCTACGGGGCTATCTGGACTGACGCCCGCCCCCGGCCCGCCCGGTACCCCGAACGGCTCACGCCTCGTGCCGGAACGCTCCCGGATGCTGCTGGAACGCCCCCGGATGAGCCTCCTCGCGCACCGCCACGTACTGCTGGCGCACCGCCTGGCCGACGGCCAGTTCGTCACCCGGCTCGAAGATCTGGCTCGCCGCCGCCGGCCACTGCGGCGGATCGACCCACGGGGACCCGCCGCCCGGTGCCGGCTCCGCGCCGGCGGCCGGCGCGAGCGTGCCGTGCGCCACGCCCCAGGCCCAGGCGGCCTGCCGCGCCGCACCCAGCGCCGCATACTCGGCCGGCTGCGGCACCACGACCTGCACCCCGAACAGACCGGGCGCCGCCGCCTGCACCGCCCCCAGCTCCGCGGCCGCACCCAGCAAAAACACCCGGCGCACCGCCACCCCCCGCCCGCGCAGCACATCCAGCGCATCCGCGAGCCCGCAGAGCATGCCCTCCACGGCCGCCCGCGCCAGATGCTCCGGCCGCATGCTCTCGCGCCGCATCCCGTGCAGCGATCCGGCGGTGTGCGGCAGATACGGCGTCCGCTCACCCTCCAGATACGGCAGCATCACCATGCCGTACGCACCGGGCGACGACTGCAGCGCCAGCTCGGAGAGCCCCTCCAGATCCGTCCCGAGCATCTCCGCCGCGCCCCGCAGCACCCGCACCGCATTGGTCGTGTGCACGACGGGCAGATGCCGCCCGGTGGCATCGGCGAACGAGGTGATCGTGCCACTCGGATCGGCCAGCGCCTCGTGATGAATCCCGAACACCGACCCCGAGGCGCCCAGCGACACCACGGCGTCACCCTCCCCGACACCGAGCCCGAAGGCGGCCGCCATCGTCTCGCCCGTACCCGCGGAGATCAGCAGCCCCTCCGGCGTGAACCCGGCCGTCCCCGACGGACCCAGCACCTCCGGCAGCCGCACCTGATGGCCCAACGCCAGCTCGATCAGCTCCGGCCGGTACGACTCGGTCGCCGCCGACCAGAAACCCGTGGCCGAGGCCCCGCCCCGGTCCGTCGTATGCCGCGCCGGCCGCCCCAGCAGCTGCCACGCCAGCCAGTCGTGCGGCTGCATGACCTCCGCGATCCGCGCCGCGTTCTCCGGTTCCGTACGCGCCAGCCAGCGCAGCTTGGTCACCGGATGCGCCGCCTGCGGCACCGCCCCGACGGCCTGCGCCCACGCCGTACGTCCGCCCAGCGCGTCCACCAGGTCCGCGGCCGCGCTCTGCGCCCGCTTGTCATTGCCGAGCAGCGCGGGCCGTACGAGGTTGCCGTCCGCGTCCAGCGGCACCAGCCCGTGCTGCTGTGCCGAGACGCCGATCGCCTGCACCCCTTCGAGCAGCCCGCCGCCCGCGGCCTCGCCCAGGGACATCAGCCAGGCCTGCGGATCGGTCTCGGGCCCCTTCTCGGTGGGATGCGGCGCATACCCCTGCCTGATGACGGCACCCGTATCCGCATCGCAGACCACGATCTGTGTGCTTGCGGACGAACTGTCCAACCCGGCGACTATCCCCATGGCCCCAGATGATGCCCCATGAGACGCATAAGGAGAGAGTCAGGCTTTGCCCCCGGGTGTCGGCCGGAGGCCGTGAAGAGCTCCGGCCGACACCCGGGGCGAACTCCGGGAGCCCGGACGGCTCACGTATTGCTGGTGCCCCAGTCGTCCTCGTCATTCGTGCGCTGCACGCGCAACGAGCGGACCCGGTCGGTGACGGACCCCGGCAGCCGGTCGCTCACCTTGGCCGAAACCGTTCCGAAGGCCCGCGACGCGGCCTGGCGCCCGCTCAGCGCCGCGGACTCCGCGGTGTTCCGGACGGCGGGGTTCTGCGCGATCCGCTGGGCGCCCTTGCGCAGCTGCTCGTACCGCTCCCGGCCGGCCCGTGTGCCGAGCACATATCCGACGGCCAGTCCCGCGATGAACGTGAGCCGGTAGCGCATCGCTCCACCTTTTCCTCTCGTCGGTCCCGCGCGCCGCTCCCGAAGCCGCCGCGCTCCGCTGCCGCCCGCCTACCCGCCGGGGCCGCAGATCACCCGAGGCCACCAGTGGGGATACCGATTGGCGGAGCACCCCCCTGCTTGCGCTAATGTATGTGTCGCAGCGAGCGCGCGCCGTCCGGAGACCCGGACGAGGGTGCATTCGAGGCACACAGAGCATTCCCCTGTAGCTCAATTGGCAGAGCAGCCGGCTGTTAACCGGCAGGTTACTGGTTCGAGTCCAGTCGGGGGAGCTCGGTCCCCTGTAGCTCAATTGGCAGAGCATTCGGCTGTTAACCGGAGGGTTACTGGTTCGAGTCCAGTCGGGGGAGCAGAAAGAACGAGGACCCCGCAAGGGGTCCTTTTTCTTGTGCCCGGGAACCGAACCACGGGTGATCGAAGTCCTCTTGGGCATGCATGGTCGCCGGACGGCAGCCCAACGGAAGCCCACACGGGCAGCAGATCGTATGAGCGGCTATGCTGCGGCAGACGGCGCGCACAAATGTGCGCGGCGCGCCGTGAGGGGGCGGTAGCTCAGCCGGTTAGAGCAGCGGACTCATAATCCGTCGGCCGTGGGTTCGAGTCCCACCCGCCCCACCGCAGCCCGGTGACGCAGAAACGATCAGACCGGGCCAGGCGCACGGACGAGGGTCGTCACGCACCGCGTGGCGGCCCTCGAGTCCGTCCCGGCCGCTCCGCGGCTGCCATCCGCCCTCCCCTTCGCATCACTACGCATCGTTATCGAACGGCTACCCATTGCGATCGCTGGGTATGCCCCCTGTTCGCGAGGTGTCACCAGTCGATGGCGTCGCCCGCCCCGGATGTCGCCCGCCGGTGGTGTCGCCTGCCGGTGGGGGTGAGGGAGTACAGGGGTCCCACCGCCGCTGTCGGGCAGGGAGTCTGACGGAGCGTCTCCTCCGCCCTCCGTCCTCCGCTCTCCGTCGGCAGGGCGCGCGGGTTTCCCAATTGTGCGGCGCATGCGGGGTGTTGGGATGGCGCACGCGCCGCTCGTCAAGGCCGGGTGTGGCCGGGCGGGACTTCGCGGGCGCCATCCGGAAGCTCGCGGATCTCGCGATGCGGCATCAGGTTTCTGAGTGGTGGAATTCGGTGAGGTTTCCTTCCGGCCCCCGGGGCGGGGACCGAACGGATACGGGGAAGTGGGGGAGACGGTGGACGCGTCGGAGAAGGGGCCGCTGCCGGCCTCGGTCGATGAATCGACGAAGAGGTTCGTGGCGACCGTTGCCGGGCTCACGGAGCGGCAGAGGGGCGGGACGACATTGATTCCGCCGTGGACGCGCGGCCACGTCATCACGCACGTCGCGCGGGCCGCGGACAGCCTGTGCCGGTTGCTGGAGGGGGCGCGTACAGGGGTGGAGATCCCGCAGTACGCGAGCATGGCGGCGCGCGAGGAGGAGATCGAGGCCGGGGCGCGGCGGCCGGTCGCCGCACTGGTCGACGACGTGCGCGAAAGCGCGGCCCGGTTCGACGGCGCGGTGCGGACGCTCCCCGAGGAAGCCTGGCGGCGTCGCGTACGGCTGCGCACCGGCGAGCTGCGTACCCCCGGGAGCCTGGTGGCCACGCGGCTGCGGGAGCTCGAGGTGCACCATGCGGACCTGGCGGCCGGATACACCTTCGGAGACGTACCGCACTCCGCGGCCCGGTCCGTCATCGAGGACGTCATCGGCGCGCTGGCAGGGCGCGACGCGGTGCCCGGGATGCGGATCGAGGCGACGGACGGGGACCTGGTCCGGGACATCGGTGCCGGTGGCGGGCCGGTCATCACCGGGACGCTCGGGGATCTGCTCGCCTGGATCACGGGGCGCGGCGCGGCGGCGGTGGGGCTTTCCGTATCCGGGGCCCGGGAGGTGCCGGACGCGCCGTACTGGATCTGACGGGGCCGTACCGGATCTGCGTACCGGATCCGACGGCGCCGGCCGCGCGGGCCCGGCGCGATCGGCACACGGCGTGGGGTTCGCCACCCGGATCGGATGTCTAGGACGGCGTGCGGTGGGCAGGGGAGCGGGACGGTTCAGTATGTGGAATACGGCGCGGATCGCGGCCGTTACCGCAGCTGGACACCGAACGGATATCGACCGCAGACCGGAAGCAGGGAAGCACGTATGAGCACGGTAGAGCTCACCAAGGAAAACTTCGACGAGATCGTCTCCGGCAGCGACTTCGTCCTGATCGACTTCTGGGCCGAGTGGTGCGGCCCGTGCAAGCAGTTCGGCCCGGTCTTCGAGCGGTCGTCCGAGAAGCACGACGACCTGGTGTTCGCCAAGGTCGACACGGAAGCCCAGCCGGAGCTGGCACAGGCCTTCCAGATCCAGTCCATCCCGACCGTCATGATCGTCCGCGACAACATCGCGGTGTTCTCCCAGCCCGGCGCGCTGCCGGAAGCCGCCCTGGAGGACGTCATCGGCCAGGCCCGCGGGCTGGACATGGACGAGGTCCGCGCATCGGTCGCCGAGGCCCAGCAGACCGAGCAGGCGCAGAGCGAACAGGGACAGCAGGCGCAGAGCAAGTGAGCCGACTGCTGCTGATCCGGCACGGCGAGACCGAGTGGAGCCGCAACGGCCGGCACACCGGCCGCACCGACCTGCCGCTCACCGCGGCCGGCGAGGAGCAGGCGCGCGCCCTGCGCCCGCTGCTGTCGGGCCGGAAGATCGGGCAGGTATACACCAGCCCGATGCAGCGGGCCCTGCGCACCGCAGAACTCGCGGGCCTTTCACAGCCGCAGATAGACCCTGACCTGCAGGAATGGGACTACGGCGGCTACGAGGGCATCTCGACCGCCGAGATCCACCGCAGCAGGCCCACCTGGTATCTGTTCAGCGACGGCGTCGCCCCCGGCCCTGCCGGGCACCCGGGGGAGTCGCCCGAACAGGTCGGGGCGCGCGCCGACCGGGTGCTGGCGCGGATCGCGCCGCAGCTCGAGGCGGACGAGGGGGATGTGGCGCTGGTGGCGCACGCCCACTTTCTGCGCGTGCTGACCGCCCGCCGGCTCGGGCTGCCGGCCGCCGCGGGCGGGCTGTTCACGTTCGAGACCGGGGCGGTCGGCGTCCTGGGGACCGAGCACGACCGGCCCGCGGTAATCGCCTGGAACACCCGGAGTCTGTAGATCTGCAAAGAGGTCCACAGTCCCCGGAAACGCCTGGGGTCTGCAGAAACGCCCGGGGCCTGTAGAGGAGACCGGGGTCTGCGAAGAAGACCGGCGGCTGCGCTTACGGAGCCATGGGATCGAGGTGCAGGGGTTCCACCTTGCCCTCGATCATGGCGCCCAGCCCCTGTACGGCACAGACGTCGGGGCGGTCCGCGACATGCACCGGCATGGACGTGGCCTGCTGGAGCATCGACTCCAGGCCAGGGGTCAGCGCGCTGCCACCCGCGAGCATGATGCCGTTCTCCCCGAGGTCGGCCACCAGGTCCGGCGGGCAGTTGCGCAGCACCGACCCGATGCCGTCGAGGATCGCGGTCAGCGGGGACGTGATGGCCTTCAGCACCCGCTCGGTGTCGACCCGCACGGAGCGCGCCAGGCCGCTGACCACATCCCGGCCGTGCACCTCGGCCGAGGAGGCATGCGCATCGTCGCCGGCCAGCATCAGCTGCAGGGGGCGTACGGCCTGGCCCGGCAGCATCAGCTCATGGTGCAGCCGCATGTGCTGGATGATCGCGTGGGCGATGGCGTTGCCACCCACCGGAACGGTCTCCGCGGCCACGATCGCACCGACCGAGAGCACCGCGATCTGCGTGGTGCCCGCCCCACACACCACGATCATGGTCGCTTCCGGCTGTTCCACCGGCAGGCCGCAGCCGACCGCCGCGGCGATCAGCGTATCGACCAGCTCCACCCGCCGGGCGCCCATTCCCGTCAGCGTCTCCACGGCGGCCCGCTGCGCCAGCGGCTCGCTGCCGTACGGCATACAGACCGCGGCCCGCATCGAGGGCCGGCGCCGCCAGGTCTTGCGCAGCTTGCCGCCGACGAGGGTGCGCAGCAGACGCTGGGCCATCTCTATGTCCACGACCGTGCCGCCGGCGACCGGGTGCACGACGCGGATGTAGTCGGGTGTGCGGCCGTCCATCACCTCTGCACGGGCGCCGACGGCCAGCAGCGCTCCGGTACGGACATTGACGGCGGCGACCGTCGGTTCATCGACGATCAGACCCTGGTTCTTGGCATACACCCGGGTGCGGGCCGCGCCGAGGTCGACGGCAACGGAGCAGCGCCGCAGCTGGGCGAGGCTTATGTTCATGGAGGATTCCTCCCCTAAGGGCCGGTATGGCACCTGTGGGCCGGTGTGGGCGGAGCGTGCACAAGAGGCGCTCCTGGCCATCGTGTGGCGAGCGGCCGTCAGCTGCCCGTTGGGGAGGTCCGGTTGGGGGACGCGGTGACCGGGTGGCGGCGGGTCAGTCCACCAGCCGCTGGAAGAGGCCCCAGGTGAATTCCGTGACCAGGGCGTGCGGCTCGGCACCCGGGTCGGGGTCGGGAACCATACAGGCCAGGGCCCAGCGGGTGGGGGCGCTGCCCTCCATCGGGCGGGCCGGGGGGAAGGCGCGGGCGACCTCGTCGACCGTGCACGACCAGGGGGTGAGGTCCGCGGCCGTACGGAGCGCGGGGGCGGCGGCGCCGGGGGCGCGGACGAGCCAGGCGTTCCAGACGGCGCCCCGGGCGGCGGTCAGGATCTCGAACCGCAGATCGGGCCAGAGCGGGACCGGCCAGGTCAGGGCCTCGCAGGCCAGATCGCCGATGCGGCGGGCGGTGACGGTCTCGGGGGCGCCGAGGAGTTCGCGATAGGGCTTCAGGCCGCCGGGCGCCCGAGGGGCGTGCATCCGCGCCTGCCAGCGGCGGTGGGCCTCGCGCAGATCGGCGCGGGAGACGCCCAGGGTGCGCAGCGCGTCCTCGACGAGACCGGGCTGGTGGTCGGCCATGCGGCGCAGCAGAACGAGCTGGAACGCGACGGGTCCGGGCGTCCCGGACGGGGCGGAGCCGGTCGGGCCGTCATTGTCAGTGGCGGGGTTCATGATGGACATGGTCGTGGAGGTTGTGGACGCGGGGCGGGCGGGGCGGGGACGACGGGGGGCCGGGGCGGGCGCCGGGGCGGGCGCCGGCGGGGAGGAAGAGCACGGAATTGACGTAGCGGCGGTGCGGGGCGAGGGAGCGGCGGAGCAGGCCGTGCTCGGCGACATGGGAGGTGCGGGACTGATGGGCGGGTAGATCGAAGTCGGCCAGCGGCGTCCAGCGGCCGTGCGGCAGGACCCAGCCGCGATAGCCGCGGGCGGCCGTCCAGTCCAGGACGGGTGTGAGCGGCTGGATGCGGGTCTCCAGCTCGATGAACAGCGCCGGGAGTTCCCGCTCGATGGTGCGTGCGGCGCCGCGCAGCACCGCCGGCTCACCGCCGTCCACGTCGATCTTGATGAGGGTGACGGAGGCCAGCTCCAGCGAATCGAGGGGGAGGCAGGGCACATCGAGGGTGCTGCCGTGCAGTTCGCGGCGGACGAGCGAAGAGACCCCGCGGTCGCCGCGGCCGTCCGGCGGCAGCCAGAGCGTGGCGCGGCCGGAGTGGTCGGTGGCCGCGGCGGAGACCACGTCGACATGCGCCGGGGTGACCGACGCGATCAGCCGGGCCAGATGGGGGACGGGCTCGATGGTGACGACCCGGTCCGCGCGCCGGGCCAGCCGCCGCGTCCAGGGCCCGAGCCACCCGCCGACGTCCACGGCCGTGCCGCCCGCCGGGCAGAAGTCGGCCAGCCGGCCGAGCTCCGGCTCGAAGCGCGGATAGAGCCCGGCCGCCAGCGCCGACACCAGCCGCGCGGGCAGCCGTGGGCCCAGCCGTGCGGCGAGCGTCACGACCGCGGCTCCGGGGCGGGGGCGGCGGGGGCGGCGGGGGTGGGGACCGCCGGGGTCGGGGTTGGGGTTGAGGCCGGGATCGGGGCCAGGCCCGGGGCCGGGCCGTCGGCCGGGGGCGCTTCGGTCAGGCGGCGGCAGATGCGGTCGTGTTCGGCGTCGGTGACCTGTTCACCGGAGGAGGGGAGGAGCTGGGGGATCCCGTCGAGGATCGGATAGCGGCGGCGCAACCGGGGGTTGTAGAGGACGTCGTCGGGGGCGAGAAGGGACAGCGGACCCTTGTCGAGCGGGCAGGCGAGGATCTTCAGCAGCGGGTCATCTGGCTTCATGGCTCAACTCCGTTGTTCCGGTGGGTGTTTCGGCGGGTGTTCCGGTGGGTTGTCGGGGGCTGTGTGATGGGGTGCCGGGTGCTTCGGTGCCGGGTGATGGCCGGGCATTTCGAAGTCGGGTGTTTCGGTGCCGGGCATTTCGATGCCGGGTGATGTCGGTGACCGCTGATGCGGGGTCGGCTGATGCGGGAGTGGGGAGTTGGGGAGCGGGGGATTCGGAGCTGGGGGGTGCCGGGGCTGAGGCCGGGGCCGGGGCCGGGGCTGGTGTCTGTGCCGGTGCGGCTGCGGGGGCGTCGTGGCGGGGCAGGGCCAGCAGGACGGTCAGGGCCACGGCCGTGCCGCCGAGCCGTAACGCCAGCCGGACGGGATCGGCGGGCAACGGTTCGCCGAAGGCGACGGTGCCGCCGGCGACGGTGAAGACGCAGGTGATGGTGGAGCAGACGGGGACGATGACGGAGGCGCGGCAGCGTTGCAGGGCGGTCTGGGACAGCACCAGGCCGGTGGCTCCGGTGAAGAGCAGAAGATAGGGATACGGCGAGCGGAAGAGCTGCGCGGCGGCGGCCGGGATGTGGTGGGTGGTGAGCAGGCCGGAAACACCCTTGATGGCCAGTGAGCTGACGCCGTAGAGAAGACCGACGGCCACCCCGTAGGGCACGCCCGCGGTCGGCAGGCGATGGCGGCGCCTGGCGCGCCGTTCCGCCGAGCCGTACAGCAGCAGCCCCGCGGCCAGCGACGGTACGGCGATGGCGAGCAGCGTGGCGGGCGGTGCGGTGCGGGCGATGGTCGTGGCGTCGCCGCCCTGGAGGGAGGCGACGACCATCACCAGCGCCACGAGGATCGCCACGATGCTCTGCCGCTCCCGGCCACTGGTCCGCTCGCCCAGCACCGCCGAGGACAGGAGCAGCAGCAGAACCAGGCCCGAGACGAAGATGCCCTGGGCCGCGGCGATGGGGAGTGTGCGGTAGACGGCGAGTTGAGCGGCGAAACCGGCGGCCAGGGCGAGCGAGCCGCCGATCCACAGCGGGCTGCCCAGGAGATGGCGGATGACCCGGGCGGGCTGCCGGGTGCTCAGGGCGGGCAGCGCGGACAGGGCGCGCTTCTCCAGCACAAAACCGGTGCTGTACAGGACGTTGGCGAGCAGCGCCGAGGCCACGCCCCACCAGAGCATCGCCGTACTCCCTTCTGCTCCGTTCTTCTTCACTGTTCTGCACGGGACTGTTCTGCACGGGACTGATGGGGTGCGCATGGGGCGCGTGCGGGGGTCTGCCTTGGGGCTTTGCCTTGTGGGCCTCCTCCTTACCTTTCTTTTCCGGCAACGATTACAGAGAGTAGTTAGTTCCTGGGGTATTTCACGTTCTGTAGTGATGGAGCGGTCTGCGGCGGGCGTGGGCGAGCAGGATGGAGGCCAGGGAGGGGGCGTGACAGGCGGCGCGGTCGAGAGGGCGTAGGGGGCGGGGGACGTCGTGGTAGGGCGCGCCGGCGATCCGTACGACGTCGAAGCCGGAGGCGGTGAGGAAGCCGCGCAGGGCGCGGGCGGTGTAGAGGCGCAGGTGGCCGACGACCTGGGTGCCGGGGCGGCCATGGATCTGACGCAGGCTCACCTCCGAGAAGACGGGCTGGACTCCGGCGAGCAGGAGTCCGCGGTTGTACCAGGCGGCGAGATTGGGGGTGGAGAGCATGAGGTGGCCGCCGGGGCGCAGGACGCGGTGGAGTTCGTCGAGGGCGGCGTCGGGGTCGACGAGGTGTTCGATGACCTCGCTGAAGAGGACGGCGTCGGCGGAGCCGGTCGCGAACGGTAGCCCGCCGTCGGTCAGTTCGCCGCGCACGGTATAGGGGATACGGGTCGCGGCGCGGCGCAGTGCGTCCTGCGACCAGTCGACGCCGATGAGGCGGTGCCCGGCCAGGATGTCCGCGGCGGTGGCGGCCGCGGTGCCGTCGCCGCAGCCGATGTCCAGGACGGTCGCGGCCGGCGCCCCGGTGCGTACGGGCCCGAGGGCGCGGGCCAGGAGCTGGGCCTGCCGCCGGCTGCGGGCGGTGCCGGACGCGACGGGCACGGCGGGGTTCTCGTAGAAGTCCCGTAGCCCTGGCGGGGGTTGGGAAATGCCGGTGCCTGGCGGGGGTTGGGTGGTGCCGGTCAGCGGTGGGGGCTGGGTGGTGCCGGTGCCGGTGCCGGTGCCTGGTGGGGGTTGGGCGGTTCGGGTGGGGGGCCGGGTCATCGGGTGGCTCCTTCGGTGGCGGCGAGGGAGGTGGCGAAGAGGGCGCCGAGGCGGGCGCCGGCCGCGTCGTCCAGGAGGGCGTGCGACCAGCGCAGTGCGAGCTGGATGCGGCCGCCGACCGAGACGGTGGTGAAGGTCAGCCCGCGCGGCATCCGGGCGGGCGCGGAGAACCACACCGCGGTCGGGCGCCCGGCGTCGCCGAAGTCGAGGGGGTAGGGGATGCGGCCGATGTTGGACAGGAGTGTGGTGGAGGTCCAGGGGGCCGCGGCGGTGCGGAGGGCTCGGGTGGCGGCCCTGCGCATCCCCACGGGCAGTACGGGCAAGGCCAAGAGGGTTCCGGTCGCGCCCAGTTGGGAGCCGTGAGTGGATTTGAGGGCGCGGGTGCGGGCGGCCGTACGGCGCAGCAGCCGGGCGACCGCGTCGGGGTCGGGCGGATCGGCGGTGAGCGGCGCGGCGTCCTGGCGTTCCCCGGGGCCGAAGCCGACCGGGACCAGCCGGGTGCCGTTGCCGATGGGCATCTCGCTGCCGCGTGGGCGGTCGTCCACGGGCATGGTGACGAGGACGGGGGCGGTGGGCCGGTCGTGCAGCCGGTTCCAGCGGGCGACCGTCAGGCAGGTGGCGACGAGCAGCTGGTCGTTGACGGTGTACGGTGCCCGGCCGGCCACGCGCGGCGGCCGGGCCGGGACGGGCAACTCGGTGATCAGCATGCCGTTGCCGGGCGCATCGGGGCGCGGGGGCGGGCCTGTGCCGTCCCCGTTGTCCGGGGCGATGCGGGCCGGGCGGGCGAGGCCGTGCCCGGCGGCCGCCGGGCTGTCGTCGGGCCGTACGCGCCCCTGGTCCGTACCGGCATCGGGGGCGCGTACGGGCGGCGGGGCGGGGGAGTTGTCGGCGCCGCCGTAGAGCTCGGCGGCGGTGGCCAGTACCCGCAGGCAGGCCGGGCCGTCCAGCGCGGTGTGGTTGAGGGTGAGGAGCAGGACGGTGCCGTCCGCCGTGTCCGGACGCTCGATCACCTCGAGACGGATGGGGGGCGAGGCGTCCAGGGGCGGGCAGTCGGTGAGGGCGCGTTCCCGGGCGCGTACGAGGGCGTCGGGGCCGGGCGGCGGGAAGACGACCGGGTCCACGTCCGGGGCGGCGGTGAGCTGCCATGAGTAACGGCGGTGCCACCAGCGGACCGGGGCCTGGCGCATCAGGATGCGGGGGTGGCGGGTGAGCGCCTGGTGGAAGGCGGTCCGCAGGCGCTCGTGGTCGACCCGGCCCGGGAGATGCACCTCGATATGGACGGTCTCCGGTTCGTCGTCCTGGAGGCAGTGCCGGGAGATCTCGTCGACGACGGGGAAGGGGACGCGGGCGATGGTGGGCCGGCGGGTGGTGGCCGGTTGGCGGGTGGTGGCCGGTCGGCGGGGCATGGCGGGTTCGTGGGCCGTGGCGGGGGCGCGGGTGGTGGTCGGATCGCCGGTGGTGGCCGGTTCGCCGGTGGTGGCGGTTTCGCGGACGGTGGCCGGTTCGTGGGCCGGTTCGTGGGCCGGTTCGCCGGTGGGGGCGGCGTCCTGGCCGTCCGGCTCCTGCCGGGGTGGTTGCTGCAGTGCGGTCATCGTCCGGTGTCCTCCCCGTTGCGCGGCGGCCCGGCCGGCCGCCGCCGGTCGGCCCAGTCCGGGCCGTCGCCCCGTGTCCGCCCCCGGGCCTGGATCGGCCGCCCGGCGGCGGCCGGCCCGTCGGCCACCGGCCGCGCACGCCGAGGAAGCGGCGAAGGCGAGGAAGGCGACGGAGGCGACGGATGTGGGGGAGGCGACGGAGGCGACGTGTCCGATGGGGTCGATGGGTTCGATGGGTCTGACGGGTCTGACAGGTCTGACGGGGCCGACGGGGCCGACGGAGGCGGCGGGTCGGCCGGGGCGGGTGAGCCCGGGTCCGTTCCCTCGGCGGGAGCCGGGCCCGCGGTCGCACCGGCCCCCGGTACGCCCGGCACCGTCACTACCGCCGCCGCCAGCGCCACCAGGGCAAACCCCTGCGCGACGGCACTGAACGCCCCCTCGTCCGCGGCGATCGGCTCACCCGCCCCGATGGCCGCGGTGATTCCCGCGCCCGCCATCGACACGAGCGCCACCGGCACCAGCAGCCCCCGCCGGAACCGCGCCACCACCGCCAGCAGCGGCACGACCACGGCGAACGGACCCGACGCCATGGCCACCACCGCCGTGAGCGCCGCCACGCCCAGCACCCACGAAGGAGCGGGCGGGATCACCGAAGCGGGCGGCGGAGTCCGCGGGGTGCGCCGCACCAGAGCCGAGACGATGAGCAGGACCACACCCGCCGCCCCGCCGATCAGGCCCAGGTCATAGGTGGTCGCCGGGGTGTAGGACAGTTCGACGGTGCCGCCCGCGCCGGCCGGGACGAGGAAGCCCTGCTGCCACCCGTCCAGCCGCAGCGGCGTCAGGGCGCGGCCGTCCAGCGTGGCATGCCAGCCGTCGTTGGCGTTCTCGTACATCTGCAGATAGACGGCCCGGCCGGCCCCGACGGTGACGCTGCGGCGGTCCCCCGCCCAGTCCTTGGCGGCGACCTTGCGTGCGGGCGCGGCGGCGGCCGCCGCGTGGCCCCTGCTCAGCGTCACATCGGTGAGCGTCAGCGGTCCCTGGTCGCCGGCCTCCACCCGGTGCCGCCCCGACGGCAGCCGGAGCCGTCCGTCGCGGGCCTCGCCGGCGCACAACTCCACCGTGACCGGACGCCGTTCGGTGAGATCGCGGACATAACCCGAGGCCTTGGTGGCGTGCAGCACGCCGTCGACGGCGAGCATCGGGCCCTGGCCGCAGCCGACGGAGAAGCGTTTGCCGGCGGGGGGCCGCGGGGTGCGGTAGGAGTCGAGTGCGGGGAGGTAGACCTCGCTGAGGCCGACGGGCAGTTGGAGGGCCTGGCCCGCGACCGGGTTGTGCAGGGTCAGTGCCTTGACCTTGCTGATCGTGATGTCCAGGCGGTCGGTGGTGATCGGGTCGAAGCGGGCCTGGCCGTTCTCGTCGACCCCGGCGGTGGCCGCGCCGTCGGGGGAGTTGATCAGGATCTGTTCGGGGCGGGTGGAGATACCGCCGGCCGCGGCCAGCACGATCTGGTCGATCTTCTTCTTGCCCGGCCAGCGCAGATGCAGGGTCGGCCGGTCGCCGGCGATCCAGGCCGTGGTCAGGTCGCCGTCGACGAGGTTGCGGGGGCTGAGCGACTGGCCGAAGCCGAAGCTGGTGGAGTCGGCGGTGGCGGTGATCCGGTCCTTCTGCTCGGGCGCGATGCCCTCCAGCAGCCGGTCGAGTTCGGGGCCGGGGACGGCCAGCGCCTTGCCGGAGACGGCGTAGGGCGCGCTCGTGTGCGTACGGAACTGGCGGTGCAGGCCGGTCTCGGCGGAGACCGGGGACAGGCCGCCGGGGTCGCTGCCCCGGTGGAGGGAGATGGTCTCGGCGGGCGCGTCGGAGCGCTGCGCGTCGGCGGGGAGCTGGAGCAGGCGGGTGACCTGGACGCCGGGCACGGAGATCTCGGTGAAGCCCGCGCCGGAGAGTCCCGCGCGCGGTGTCTGCGAGCCGAGGATGGTCAGCTTCAGCCATTTCGCGGTCCCGGCGGGCGCCTTGACCTGCTGCCTCGTCCCGTCCGGCCGCAGTGGGCTCTGTGCGCTGCCGCGGTCGGTCTGCACCCGTACGGACGTCGGTGCGGCCCGCAGTCCGTCGCCGGGCAGCGGTGTGAGGGAGATCGAGGACGGCACCGAGGTGGGCCGGGTGAAGGCGATCTTCACCCACTGGCCCACGGGGTCGCCCGCGCTGCCCTCCGCCCAGGCGGTGTCCGGGTTGCCGTCGAAGGCGTTCACCGGGTCGTACTGCGGCAGATGGAAGAGCCAGTTGCCGCTGGTGGAGGCGGTGACCGAGGAGGCGCCGCGCAGCACGGCGGTGGTCTGGTGGCCGATGCCGGAGGTGGGCAGGATCTGCCGGGGCGGGCGGCCGGGGTCCTGGACGCTGTCGGGGTGGTTCTTCTCGTCGGCCGTGTACGTATACGACGTATTGCTGTTGACCAGGCCGAAGCGGGTGTCGGCGCGGCGCAGGCCGTCGGCGGTCAGCTGGAGCGGCACGGTGCCCAGGCCGGGGTGGTTGTCGCCGGTCAGCACGGTGGGCCGGTCCCGCAGGGCGGGGTCGGCGGACAGCTGGAGCAGGGATTCGGGGCCGCCGCTGAGCTGTGCGGTGTCCGCGACGGCCTTGGCGGTGACGGGGCCGGGCGCGGGGCTGCCCTGCGGCCGGTAGATCTCGACCGAGCGCAGGCGCGGGTACAGGCCCTGGATCTGCAGCGGCGCCTTGGCCGGGATCCTGCCGCTGGTGGTCAGCGGGCCGAAGGCCGCCGCCTTGCGGTAGCCGGAGGCCTCCAGGGTGCGGGTGACGGTCTGCGGTGGGACATAGCCGATCTGGTCCGGGTCGAGGTCGTTGCGTACGACCACATCGTGGATACCGGCGCGTGCCAAGTAGTCGCGCAGGCCCGGGACTTGGGCGCCGGTCATCAGGGCCTGTTCGACGGCGTCCAGGGCGCGGCGGGCGCCGGGGGTGCCGAAGGGGACGAAGTCGCGCTGCGCCCAGGGGGATTCGGCCAGGACGTCGAGGGGTTCGTCGATGGGGGAGCCCCAGGTGTAGATGCCGTGTGCGGTGGCGGGGACGACCAGGGCGCGACCGGCCGGGGAGTGGGTCCTCAGCCAGCTCGCGGTCTGTTCCCAGTACGCGGGCAGTTTGGTGAAGGGGCCGGGCTGGAGGATGCTGCCGGTCAGGAAGGGGAGGGCGAGGGCGGGCAGGACGAGTACGGCGGTCAGCAGCGGGAGCCGGCGGCGGGCGGGGATCCGGCGGGTGCCGCGGCGTTCGGTGGCGACCGCGAGCAGATGGGCCAGGCCCAGTGCGAGGGCCAGGGCCAGGCCCGGGGTGAATTTGTAGATGTTGCGGAACGGGCGGAGCCAACCGTTGAGCCAGTCCTGCCACAGTCCGTGGAGGGGGCCGCCGAGCGCACCGCCGTAGCCGGCCAGCGCGATCAGGGCGACGGTCAGGACGGTCAGCAGCAGCCAGCGGCGCTCGGGCAGATCGCGCCGGGCCAGCCCGGCCAGTCCCAGCGCGGCGGCCAGTGCCGAGCCGAGTACCGCGAAGGCGTTGGCCGTCATGGTCCAGCCGGCCGGCAGCCAGGGTTCGCCGAAGTTGAGGTAGCCGACCCAGTTGCCCGCGCCGCGCAGCATTTCGGTGGCGGACATGGTGCCGGTGGTGGTGTCCGCCTGCTCGATGAACGGCATGAAGTTCTCGCCGTGGATGCCCAGCAGGAGGAGGGGGACCACCCACCAGGCGGTGGCCAGTACGACGCCGGGCAGCCACCAGGCGAGCAGTTTCGGGCGGCGCGGCCCGGTACGGGAGAGCAGATAGAGGCCGGCGGGTAACAGGGCGGCCAGTGTCGAGGCCGCGTTGACGCCGCCCATGAACGGGATCAACAGCGCCGAGCGGGTGGCCGCGGTACGGGCGCCGGCCCGGGGGTTCGTCAGCGGCAGCAGAACCCAGGGGAGCAGCGCGCCGGGGAGTGCGGCGGCGGAGGTGGAGCCGATGACGATGGTGAACGTCGGCCACAGGGCGTAGCAGGCGGCGGCGAGGAGGCGGGCGGGCGGGGTGCCGAAGCGCAGCCGTTCGGCCAGCCGCAGCGCGCCCCAGAAGGCGGCCGTGACGATCAGCGACATCCACAGCCGTTCGGCCAGCCAGACGGGGAGGTGCGCCAGATGCGTCAGGCCGTAATAGGGGAGCGTGGGGAAGGCGTAGCCGAAGTACTGGTCGGCGATGCCGCCGAAGCCCGCCCGGTCGTGCCACAACTGGCCCAGGTCGCCGAGGAACTTCCCGGGGTCACTGGTGACGCCCAGCTTGGTCTCGAACGTCATCTTCCCTGGTGAGGGCGCCAGGAAGCCGGTCAGGGCGAGCGCCCAGAAGGCGAACAGCCAGCGTCTGCGGCGGGGTTGGTCCGGTGCCGGGGCGGCCGGGGCCGGGGGCGGTGTGCCGCCGGTGTCGGGCGAGCCCGGGGACTGGGAGGGCCGCAGGGTCTGGGTCATGGCAACCGCCGGAGGATGAGGAGAAGGTTCCAGGTGGCGACTTCGCGGACGCCCGGCAGGCGGGGGATGGTCTCGGCGAGGAACGGCGCGTAGCGGGAGCGGGCCGAGAGGACGGTGACATCGTCGCGGGCGCGTACCTGGCGCAGGGTGCGGCCGATGTGGACGGCGAAGAGGTTCTCGCCCAGGGTGTGTTTGGCGGGGCGGCCGGTGCGCCGCCGGTAGCGGGCGCGGGCCCGCTCGGCCCCCAGGTAGTGCCAGGGCGCGGTC
Source organism: Streptomyces sp. NPDC028368 (assembly GCF_055565615.1). Taxonomy (NCBI): domain Bacteria; kingdom Bacillati; phylum Actinomycetota; class Actinomycetes; order Kitasatosporales; family Streptomycetaceae; genus Streptomyces; species Streptomyces sp. NPDC028368. The sequence goes on from NZ_JBVHTY010000002.1 coordinate 84,652, forward strand.
TCGTGGCCGCCCCAGGGGGACAGCCAGTTGGTGAAGGACACGTAGATGATCCCGTCGGGACGGGTGACCCGGATCATTTCGCTCAGGAAGGTGCCCGGATCGGCGACATGCTCCAGGACGTTGGAGGAGAAGCAGATGTCGGCGGCGCCGTCGGCGAGCGGCAGCAGATAGCCGTCGGCGACCACCGCGCCCTCGGGGGCGTGGCCGCGGGCGGTCAGCTCGGCCGTATCGGGCTCGAAGAGCAGGCCGTGGGCGCCGCGCCGCCGGAACTCCTCGGTGAAGTGGCCGCTGCCGCCGCCGACATCGGCGACCACCGCGCCCCGCAGCGGGGCATGGCGTGCCACCTGGTCGGCGGCGTCCCGGGCGAGCAGCGTGTAACAGCGTTCCGGTTCGGTCTGTTCCCGCAGAAAGGCGCGGAAGAGGGTGTAGGACCTGCGCAGCGAGGGGTCACGCACCGGGGCCTCACCGCCCGGGGAGCGTAGTGCGGAACGCCTCCGCGGCGACCGCGCGGAAGCTGCTGACGGTGTGGCTCCATCGGAAGCGGGCGGCGCGTTGTTCCGCCGCGATGCCCAGGGCGTCCCGGCGCCGTGCGCTGAGCGCGAGGGTGCACCAGTGCGCGGCGAAGGCGCTCTCGCCGCGGGCCAGCAGCCCGGTGACGCCGTCCTCGACGGAATCCCGTAGTCCGGGGATGTCGAAGCCGACGGCGGGGGTACGCCGGGCGGCGGCTTCCATCACCACCAGACCCCAGCCCTCCACCAGCGAGGGGTGCAGCAACAGCCAGGCGGAGCACAGGAGTTGGTGTTTGCGCTGTTCGGAGATGCGGCCGGTGAAGGTGACATCCGGGCCGGCGGCCGCCGCCAGCCGGTCCCGCTCGGGGCCGTCGCCGACGATGACGAGCCGGCCGCCGGTCACCGGACGGACCCGCTCCCACAGCCGCAGCAGCAGATCGATCCGCTTGTATTCGACGAGCCGGCCCATGGCCACGAAGAGCGGTTCGGGCGCCTTGGGGACGAGCGGCCCCGGCTCCTCCACGCCGTTGTGGACCAGCCGGATACGGTCCCCCTCCACGCCGAGGTCGCGCAGCGCGGACGCGGTCGAGCCGGAGACGGCGACCATCAGATTGCGGCGGTGGGTGCCGGCCAGCGCCCAGTGCTCCAGACGGCGGCCGAGCCGGGCGGCGGGCCGCGGGTAGCGCATCCCCCACAGGTCCGTATGGACGTGGTTGACCAGGCACAGGGTGGGGCCGCGGTGCCACAGCGGCGCGAGGTACGGCATGCCGTTGCACACCTCGACCAGCAGATCGCAGTCGCCGGCCCGGCGGGCCAGCTGCCGCGGTGCGCGCAGGAAATGACCGGCGTCGCCGCCCGCCGAGATGACCCGGTAGCTGCGGGCGGGGGTACTCCCACCCTGGTCATGAGGGTTCCCCCGGCCGGGCGGAGTCGGGAGCGGGATCGGGGGAGGAGCCGGGACGTCGGGGGAGGCGGGTCCGCCGCACAGCAGGGTGACCTGGTGGCCGTGTGCGGCGAGCCCGTCGGCGATCTTGTCCACCAGGAGCTCGGAGCCGCCGGCGGCCGGGTTGCCCAGGTCGCGGCGGGCGAGAAAGACGATACGGCGGGGGAGCGGGAGATGCCCGGAGGAGGGCGGAACGCAGGGTGCCGCGAGCGGCGGGACGGGGTGCACGTGCGGCGGGGCGGGCGGCACGTGCGGCGGAGAGGGGTGTACGTGCGGCGGGGACGGTTGTACGTGCTGGGGCATGGGCGCTCCAACTCGTCTCAGGGTGCGGTACCAGCGGTGGGGGACGTACTGCGTGCTGAGTCGTGCGGGGCGGTGCGGTGTTGCCGGTGTGGGGTCGATAGTTTTCGCTGCGGCGTGCGCTGCGGCTACTCACCGGAGTGACAAAAACCGGGTCGCTTCGGTCTGACGGTTCATCACTTCGTTCAGGACCGGCCGTCCTGCTTCCCCCGGGTTCTCGGCTTCCCTCGAACCGGGAGGTGCCCCCATCCGCGCACCACCAGCACCACCCCGGCCGCCGCCAGCACCCCGCCCGCCACCGCGGCGCCCACCGGCAGCTGCCCGCTCACCAGCGCCAGCCGGTCGCTGTCGGCCTTCGCCAGCCGTACCTGCGCCCGCCGCGTGGCGGGCGTGAACCGGAGATTCTCGCCGTGCAACAGGGTCACCGCGTCCCGTCGCGTGCCGGGTGCGCGCAGCGTCTTCACCGGCGAGAGGGCGGCATCGATGATCCGGCCGGTGCGCCGCTCGACGACCAGCTCGATACCGGAATTCGCGTACCACTCCTCGGCCTGGATCTGGCCCTGCCCCGGGCGGCCGACCAGCCTGCCGGGCACCTGCCGGCTGCCGGTCCTGGTGGGCGGCACGGTTCCGGTGAAGCGATAGCCCTCGTACCCCTGGACCTTCTTCGTACCGGCGAAGCGGAGCGGGACGGCCGCGCCCAGCGTGTTGTCCCACCACCGGTAACTCCTCCGCTCCACATCGAAGGGGAACTTGAGGTACGCATCGCCGTCGAACCGGGCCGGCGCCTCCTCGCAGCAGTGCACCGGGGCGTTGGTGCGCCGGTCGGTGACCCAGCGTTCGGTGGTCCACTGGAACGCCTTGCGCGGATCCCTGAGCGCCAGCGTCCGGGGGGTGTCGACGGTCGTCGAGACATCCCACACCGCCCGCCCGCTCTCCTCGCTCGCGGCGACGTCGCCCAGCACGTGCCGGGTGATGGTGATCTTCTGCCGCTCCCGGTTCTGCAGCGCCTCGGTGTCGAAGTAGCTGCCGGTGCCGGTGAAGACGGTGGTGACATCGACGTCGACCGGTGTGACCTTGGCCCGCGGCGTGACATACCAGGCCAGCAGGGGTGCCAGGACCAGCAGGAAGACGCCGAGCCCCAGGACGGACAGCGAGAGGGGCGAGGCGGTGCGGGCCGCGGACGTGCCGGTTCGCGGCGCAGGGGCGGACGTACCGGAGGACGTACCGGAGGACGTACCGGAAGGACCGGAAGGTGTACGGGAAGGCATACGGGCAGACATACGAGCACTCCTGGAAGCGGTGAGAGGAACACGCTCTGGTGCACGTGCGGCGTCGTGCTGCGCCATGGGCCGGGAACGTAAGGGAACTCTTGACAGCGAGTCAATGCCCTTCCACACTCGGCAGGCACCACGACTGCCGTGGTGCCGCGCTGTGGGACGCGGCACCGAGCGGGCCCCGATCCGTACGCCGAGGGCCGTGCCGTGTGCCGAACCAGCTTCGACGGGGACCGGACCGGGTCCCCGGCATCGACGAAGGGCTCGCCGCGCCATGCACCGAACGCTCGCTGCCTTACTGACCGCGGTGGCCGCCGCCGCCCTCGCCGCCGGCGCCGCCCTCGGCATCGTCGCCGTCCTGGACGCCGCCCCGAAGCAGCCCAATGTGCCGCTGGTGACCTTCGACCGGACCGGCGAATAGGACGGGCCGGGCATGCGCAGGAGGGCCGGGGCATGGTGACCGCCGTACGCTCCGCCTGGCGGGAGGTCCCGCCCTGCCAGGTACGCCGGTTCGCCGCCCTCGCACTGGACGAGGTGCCCGCGCTGGCCGAGGGCATCCTGCGCGAGATCCGCCGCGAATTCCCCCAACTGCAGCTGATACCGGACGAGTGCGGGGAACCGCGTGCCCTGGTCGGCATCCGGCAGTCGCTGGAGCACTTCGTCGAGCACCTGACGGCGGGCCTGGACCGGCCGCACGTCCACCCGCAGGTCTTCCAGGAGTTCGGCCGCGGCGAGGGCATCCAGGGCCGCAGCCTGGACGCCCTCCAGGCCATCTACCGGCTCGGCGTCAAACTGGCCTGGCGGCGGCTCGCCGAGATCGGCCAGCAGGTCGCCATCCCGGCACCGGCGATGTACGAACTCGCCGAGTCGGGCTTCGAGTACCTCGACGGGCTGGTCGCCGAATCGGTACGCGGCTACGCCGAGGCCGCCGCCCGCCAGGCCGGGGAGCGGCTGCGGCTGCAACGCCGCCTGATGGAGCAGCTGTTCGCGAGCCGGGGCACCGGCGGACGGGGCGCGGCGCGGCCGGGGCGCACCGGACCGGGCGGCGCGGCGGGCGCGGCGGGCCCCGTCTCCGCCCTCGCCGAACGCGCCGCCCGCATCGGCTGGCCGCTGCCCGAACGCGTCGCCGTGGCGGTCCTGCTGCGCCCGGCCCGCGAGGCGGTGGCGCCCGCCGTCGCCTCCGACGTCCTGCTGGACATGGAGTGCGAACGGCCACGGATGGTGGTGCCCGAGCCGGACGCCCCCGGGCGGCGCGAGCTGCTGGCCCGTGCGGCGGCCGGCTGGTCAGGCGCGATCGGGCCGGCCGTGGCGCTGCTGGACGCCGCGAAGTCGCTGCGCTGGGCCGCTTCCGCGGTCGACCTGATGGAGCGCGGACTGCTGCCCGCGGGCGAGCTGCTGCAGTGCACCGAGCACACCGAGGCGCTGGTCCTGCTGCCGCCCGAGGAGCTGATCGAGGACCTCACCCGCCGCCGCCTCGCCCCGCTGACCCGCTGCGGCCCCACCCACGGCCGCCGCCTCGCCGAAACCCTCCTCGCCTGGCTGGAGACCCGCGGCGGCGCCCCCGAAGTCGCCGCCCGGCTCGGCGTCCATCCGCAGACCGTGCGCTACCGCCTGCGCCAGATACGGGAGTTGTGGGGCGCCGAGGTCGACGACCCGGACCGCCGTTTCGAGCTGGAGCTGGTGTTACGGGCCCGGCGGCTGCGCGGGGAGCTCAACTGACCCCGTCGGAGGCGGCACCGACCCCGTCGGACGCGGCACCGACCCCGTCGGAGGCGGCCGCCGCCCGCCGCCCGACCAGCACCTCCATGCCGTCCAGGAGCCGGGCCAGCCCGAACGCGAACAGCGTCTCCAGGGTCACCGCATCCTCCCCGGCTCCGTCGATCCCCGCATACATCGGGTACGCGCCGGACTCCAGGATGCCCTCGAACGTCGGCTCCATCGCCGCCATCCACTGGTCCTGGTCCATCCCGGTCTCCTGCTCGGCCTCCAGATCGTCCTCGAAGCCGGCCGCGGTGGACCGTACGTAGTTCAGCAGCGTCACGGCCATATGGATCAGCGTCACCGGGTCCACCCCCTCGACCCGCGCCATCATCCACTCGATCTGCGCCATCGCCCGCGGCATCGGCTGCGGCCGGGTGATCGACAGATACTGCGCCAGCCACGGGTGCCGCCGGTAGAGCTCCCACTGCAGATGCGCGCCCGCCTCCATCCGTTCGCGCCAGCCCTCGGGTGCCGGGTGGGGCAGGTGGACGTCCTCGAACGCCGCGTCCGCCATCAGCAGCACCAGCTCGTCCTTGTTGGCCACATGCCGGTAGAGCGCCATCGAGGACACCCCGAATTCGGCGGCGACCCGGCGCATCGACAGCGCCCGCAGCCCTTCGGCGTCGGCGACCTTGATCCCGGCCCGTACGACGCGGTCGCGGCTGAGCCCGGTGTCGGTGTCGCGCGGCCGGCGCCCGCGCGGCGGTTCGGGGCGGGCGGCCGGCTGCGGCTGCGGCTCGGCGACCACCGTCCCCACCCCCGGTACGGCCCGTACGACGCCCTCCTGCCGCAGCGTCGTCAGCACCTTGGTGGCGGTCGCCATCGCCACGCCCCACTGCCGGGTGATCCGCCGGGTCGAGGGCACCCGGTCGCCCGGCGCCAGCTCGCCGGTGTCGATACGGCGCCGGATCTCGTCGACGATCCGGCGGTAGGGCGGCGGGGCGGGCTGATCCACGGGGTGGCCTCCGTACTAGTGCACCAAGGGGATATCGCTGGCCAGAAGCGTAACAGTGCGGCCCCATCAAGGGCGCGTTCGGTGGAGGTGCACTAGTGTGATGCACCTCCAACTCCCTTGTCGCGCTTACTGTTTGCACCGTAAGCGCGGCCTGCTTACTGTGTCACGCATGTCGTTTACTCCGTACACACCCAGCGCCCCGTCCCCCTCCCGGCCGCGGGCCGGCCGCCGCGAGTGGACCGCCCTGGGCGTCCTGCTCCTGCCCTGCCTGCTCGTCTCGATGGACGTCTCGGTGCTCTACTTCGCGGTGCCGTTCCTCACCGCGGAGCTGAAGCCCAGCAGCGTCCAGCAGCTGTGGATCCTGGACGTCTACGGCTTCGTCCTCGCCGGCCTGCTGATCACCATGGGCGCACTGGGCGACCGCATCGGCCGCCGCAAGCTGCTGCTGTCCGGCGCCGTCCTCTTCGGCCTCGCCTCCGGGGCCGCCGCGTATGCGCAGAGCGCCGAAATGCTCATCGCCGCACGGGCGTTGCTCGGCGTCGGCGGCGCCACCCTGATGCCGTCCACGCTCGCCCTGATCCGCAACCTCTTCCACGACGCCAAGCAGCGCGGCAAGGCGGTCGCCATCTGGTCGGCGGCCATGATGGGCGGGATCGCGGTCGGTCCGGTGCTCAGCGGGGCGCTGCTGGAACACTTCTGGTGGGGCTCGGTCTTCCTGATCAACGCGCCCGCGATGGTGCTGCTGCTGGTCTGCGGCCCACTGCTGCTCCCGGAGTTCCGGAACCCGGCGGCCGGACGCTTCGATCTGCCCGGCTCACTGCTCTCCCTCCTCGCCATGCTGCCGCTCGTCTACGGCATCAAGGAGATCGCCCGCGACGGCCTGTCCATGCTGCCCGTCCTCGCCCTCGTGACCGGCCTGCTGGCCGCCGCGGCCTTCGTCCACCGCCAGCGCACCGCCCGCCATCCCATGCTCGACCTGGAGCTGTTCCGGCACCGCGGATTCAGCGGCTCGGTGCTGATGAACCTGATGGCGGCGTTCGCGCTCGTCGGCTGCGCGGTCTTCTTCACCCAGTACCTGCAGTCCGTACGGGGCATGAGCCCCCTGGAGGCCGCGCTGTGGAATCTGCTGCCGACCCTCGCGGTGGGCGGAATGGCGCCGCTGGCCACGGCGCTCGCCCGGCGGATGGACCGGGCGTACGTCATCGGCCTGGGGTTCCTCATCGCGGCCGGCGGCTTCTTCTGGCTGTCCTGGCTCGAGCCGGGCTCGGCCCTCTGGTACGTCCTGGTCGCCTCGTCGGTCTACGCCGCGGGCCTGGTGATGGTGATGTCGCTCGGCAACGAGCTGGCCATCGGCGTCGCGCCGCCTGAGCGGGCGGGCTCCGCCTCGGCGCTGCTGGAGTCGGGAACGGAGCTGGGCGGCGCGCTGGGCATGGCGATTCTGGGGAGCATCGGGAGCGCGGTCTACCGGTCCGGCATCGGCGACGCACTGCCCGCCGGGCTCCCCTCAGGGGCGGCCGGTGCGGCGCGCGAGACGCTGGCGGGTGCGGTGGCGGTGGCCGCCCAACTGCCGGGCCGGGCGGGCGAGGCGCTGCTGACGGCGGCCCGCGCGGCCTTCGCCGACGGGCTGCAGACGGCGGTGCTGGGCGCCGCGGGCGTGATGGTGTGCGCGGCGGTGCTGGCGGTGGCGCTGCTGCGCGGGGTGCGGACGGCGGAGACCGGGGCGGAGGGGACGGAGGAGTCGGGCGCCATGGATCCGGTCGCCGAAGCCGTCACGCCCGCCTCCGGGACCGCCGTCAGCTGAAGTCGAGCTCCCCGGTACGGGTCCGCTTCAGTTCGAAGAACTTGTCGTAACCGGCCAGGAGGCGGGCGCCGTCGAAGACGCGTACCGCCTCCTCGCCGCGCGGGATCGCCGTCAGGACCGGGCCGAAGAAGGCGACCCCGTCGATGTGGACGGTCGGCGTGCCGACGTCCTCGCCGACCGGGTCCATGCCCTGGTGGTGGCTCTTGCGCAGCGCATCGTCGTACGCGTCCCGCCCGGCGGCGCCGGCCAGCTCGGCCGGCAGCCCAACCTCGGCCAGCGCCTCCTCGATGACGGCGGCGGTGTCCTCGCGGCCGTTGGTGTGGATACGGGTGCCGAGCGCGGTGTACAGGTCGCGCAGCACCTGCTCGCCGTGCTCCTGCGCGGCCGCGATGCACACCCGCACCGGGCCCCAGCCCTCGTCCAGCAGCGCGCGGTACTTCTCCGGCAGGTCCTCGCGGCCTTCATTGAGCACCGACAGGCTCATGACCCGGAAGCGCAGGTCCAGGTCACGGTGCTTTTCGACCTCCAGGATCCAGCGCGAGGAGATCCAGGCGAACGGGCAGATGGGGTCGAAGTAGAAATCGACGGAGTGGCGGGCGGGATTCCGGGCGCCGTGGGCACTCCGGGCGTTCTGGGACGTCATGGGGATCAGATTAGAGCGCCGGAAGGCCGCTCACCCGGGACAATCACCCCCGGTATTCCTGGGCCACTTCGCCGCCGGGGGGCGGGGCGCCCGTTCCGCCCCGGACTCCTACCCGCCCCGGGCCCCTACTCCGGGGCTATGCCCAGCATCCGCTGGAGCAGCTGCTTGAGCAGGGTGCGCTCGGCGGCCGTCAGCCGGCCGAGCGGTTCACGGGCGAAGTCGAGGGAGGTGCGCAGCCGTTCGGCGGTGCGGGCGCCCTCGGCGGTCGGGGCGGCCAGCTTGACGCGGCGGTCGGCCGGGTCGAGCCGGCGCTCCACCAGGCCGCGGGACTCCAGGCGGTCGACGATGCCCGTGATGTTGGACGGCTCGCACTTCAGCCGCTGGGCGACCTTGCGCATGGGCAGCGGCTCGGCGGAGAGCAGGCGCAGCACCCGCGCCTGCGCACCGGTCAGGGAGTGCTCGGCCGCGGCGTGCTCGTACTCCTCGTAGTAACGGGCGACGACGGTGCCGATCAGGTCGACGACCTCGACGGTCAAGGAGTCTGCGCGCGCTGTCATGACACCAGGATACCCAATTACTTGACAACATGAAATATCGAGGCGCATTATTCTTTCAGTACCTGAAGCTTTTGGAGGATCGCGCTTATGTCCGCTCTGCCCGCAACCGGCCGCGAATGGCACCTCACCGCCCGCCCGCACGGCTGGCCCACTCCGGATGACTTCGCGCTGCGCGAGGCCGCGGTGCCGGAGCTCGGCGAGGGCCAGATCCTCGTCCGCAACCTGCACTTCTCCGTCGACCCGTACATGCGCGGCCGGATGAACGACGTGAAGTCCTACCTCCCGCCCTTCCAGCTCGACCAGCCCATGGACGGCGGCGCGGTCGGCGAGGTCATCGCCTCGCGCGATGCGTCCCTCGCCGTCGGCGACCATGTGCTGCACGGGCTCGGCTGGCGGGAGTACGCGGTCCTGGACGCCAAGCGCGCCGCCAAGGTGGACCCGTCGCTGGCCCCGCTCACCGCCTACCTCGGCGTGCTGGGCATGCCGGGCCTGACCGCCTACGCGGGCCTGCTGGAGGTCGCCTCCTTCAAGGAGGGCGACGTCGTCTTCGTGTCCGGTGCGGCCGGCGCGGTGGGCAGCGAGGTCGGACAGATCGCCAGGCTCAAGGGCGCCTCCCGGGTGATCGGCTCCGCCGGCTCCGACGAGAAGGTCAAGCTCCTGGTCGAGGAGTACGGCTTCGACGCCGCCTTCAACTACAAGAACGGCGATGTCACCAAGCAGCTCAAGGAGGCCGCGCCGGACGGCATCGACGTCTACTTCGACAACGTCGGCGGCGACCACCTCGAGGCGGCCATCTCCGCCCTCAACGTCCATGGCCGCGTCGCCATATGCGGCATGATCTCGATGTACAACGCCACCGAGCCGAGCCCCGCGCCGCGCAACCTCGCGATGGTGATCGGCAAGCGGCTGCGCCTCCAGGGCCTGCTGGTGAGCGATCACTCCGCGCTGCAGTCGCAGTTCGTCGAGGAGGTCTCCCCCTGGATCCGCTCCGGCGAGCTCAAGTACAGCGAGACCAAGGTGTCCGGCGTCGAGAACGGCGTCGAGGCCTTCCTGGGCCTGCTGCGCGGCGAGAACACCGGAAAGATGATCGTGAGCCTCGACAGCTGAGGACCACGGGCCTCGCCCGCCGCCCCCTTGCCCCCGCCCGTTAGGCTCATCGGCAGGCCGCCGCGATCCGTGGGCGCGAGTCGCGGCGAATCACAGGAGGATTCTGTATGTCCATCCCGACTGTCGACGTCGTCTACACCGCCGTCGCCACCGCCGAGAACGGCCGTGACGGCCGGGTCGCCAGCGACGACGGCAAGCTTGACGTCGTCGTCAACCCGCCCAAGGAGCAGGGCGGCAGCGGCGCCGGCACGAACCCCGAGCAGCTCTTCGCAGCCGGCTACAGCGCCTGCTTCCAGGGCGCGCTCAGCGTCGTCGCCCGCCAGGAGAAGGCGGATGTCTCCGGCTCCCGGGTGACCGCCAAGGTCGGCATCGGCAAGACCCCGGAAGGCGCCTTCGGCCTCACGGTCGAGATCTCCGCCTCGATCCCGAATGTCGACGCGGACACCGCCAGGTCCCTGGTGGAGAAGGCGCACCAGGTCTGCCCGTACTCCCACGCCACCCGCGGCAACATCGAGGTCAAGCTGACCGTCGCCTGACGCGTCCGGCGCGCCTGCCGACCGGGCCGAAGCCGAGGGCCGTACCCCACCGGGGTGCGGCCCTCGGCCGTTGTGACGCAGGTCACTTTCGCGATGTCTTGACGCGACCGCCGTGTAATCGATTACGTAGGGCCTCGCGCACCCCACGGAATCGATTACACGACGGGCCGCGGGCGAAGCTCGACCGCGCGACGCAGCCGGTCCGCAAAGAAGCGGACCGCCCGGACAGGACGGCAATGGCGCCATGGCGAACATCAAAGATGTGGCAGAGCGGGCGGGAGTCTCCGTCGCCACCGTCTCCCGGGTCCTCAACGGCCACAGCCCGGTCGCCGAGACTCGCGAGCGGGTGCTGGCCGCCGTACGGGAACTGGGCTACCGGCCCAACAACGTCGCCCGCGCGCTGCGCACCGCACGGACCGGCGCGCTCGGTCTGATCATCAGCGACCTCACCAACCCCTTCTTCACCGAGCTCGCCGACGCCGTCGAGGACGAGGCCCGCAGCCTCGGCTACAGCCTGGTCATCGGCAACGCCGGCGAACGCCCCGAGCAGCAGGACGACTACATCCGCACCCTGCTCGACCGCCGGATCGACGGCCTGCTGGTCAGCTCGGCCGGCACCGGCTCGGCGATGCTCGGCGAGGTCGTCGGCTCCGGCACCCCGCTGGTCCTGCTGGACCGCATAGTCCCCGGCATCGATGCCCCCTGTGTCCGCGCCGACGGCCGCGCCGCGATGACCGGCCTGGCCGCCCACCTCGCCGCCCTCGGCCGCCGCCGCCCCGCGATCATCGTCGCCCCGGCCGGCACCCCCACCGGCGACGAACGCCTCGACCTCTTCCGTACGGCGCTCGCCGCACACGGCATCGACCTGCCCGACGAACGCGTCGGCGCCACCCCCGACCTCCAGCACACCGGCGGCCGCCGGGTGATGAGCGCCCTCCTCGACCTGCACCGGCCGCCGGACGCGGTGCTCGCCACCGACAACCTGATGGCGCTCGGCGCGATGGACGAGCTCAAAGCGCGCGGGCTGCGGGTCCCCGACGACGTCGCCCTGGTGGTCTACGACGACGTGCCGTGGTTCGCGCACACCGATCCGCCGCTGACCGTCATCGCCCAGCCCACCCGCGAACTGGGCCGGGCCGCCGTACACACCCTGCTGGCGCGCATCGAGGGCCGCCCGGCCGGCTCGGTGCTGCTGCCCGCGCGGCTCGTCACGCGCCGCTCCTGCGGTGAGCCGCCCGCCCACTGACCCAGCCGTATCAGGACCCCGGAAGGAAGAGAGGGCAGCGCATGACCGGCGTCAACGACGACGTACCGGGCGGCCGCGAACTGCTGCGCGTGGAGGGGGTGACCAAGTCATTCCCCGGCGTGCGCGCGCTGGACGGCGTCGACCTGAGTCTGCGCACCGGCGAGGTGCACGTCCTGCTCGGCGAGAACGGCGCGGGCAAGAGCACGCTGATCAAGATGCTCTCCGGCGCCCACCGCCCCGACGCGGGCCGCATCCTGGTCGACGGCGCAGACGGCGCAGACGGCGCAGACGGCGCAGACGGCACGGACGGCCTGCGCGAGGTGCACATCCGCTCCGCGCAGGACGCCGCACGCCTCGGCATCGCCACCATCTACCAGGAGTTCAACCTCGTCCCCGGCCTGACCGTCGCCGAGAACATCTTCCTGGGCCGCCAGCCCCGCACCGCGCTCGGCCTGGTCGACCGGAAGACGATGCGGGCCCGCGCCGCCGACCTGCTCCGCCGCGTACGCCTCGATGTCTCCCCGGACACCCCGGTCGCCGAACTCGGCATCGCCCGCCTCCAGATGGTCGAGATCGCCAAGGCGCTCAGCCTGGACGCCCGCGTCCTGATCATGGACGAGCCGACCGCCGTGCTCACCTCCGAGGAGGTCGAGACCCTCTTCGCGATCGTCCGCGAACTGCGCGCGTCGGGCGTCGGCATCATCTTCATCACCCACCACCTCGAGGAGATCGGCGCGCTCGGCGACCGCGTCACCGTCCTGCGCGACGGCCGCTCGGTCGACGAGGTGCCCGCCGCCACCGCTGAGGACGAGCTGATCCGCCTGATGGTGGGCCGCGACATCGCCGAGCAGTACCCGCGCCGGCGCCCCGACGCGCCGGGCGCCCCGCTGCTGAAGGTCCGCGGCCTGACCCGCCGGGGCCCCGCGGCCGGACCGGTCTTCGAGGGCATCGACTTCGAGGTGCGGGCCGGTGAGGTGGTGGGCCTGGCCGGACTGGTCGGCGCGGGCCGTACCGAGGTCGTCCGGGCCGTCTTCGGCGTGGACCGCTACGACGCCGGCACGGTCGAGATCGACGGCAGGACACTGGCCCGCGGCGACGTACGGGCCGCGATGCGCGCCGGACTCGGCCTCGTCCCCGAGGACCGCAAGGGCCAGGGCCTGGTCCTGGACGCGTCCCTCCAGGACAACCTCACCCTCGCCCGCCTCGACCGCGACACCCGCGGCGGCCTGGTGGACCGTGCCGCCCAGCGGCGCGAAGCGGCCGCCGTGGCCGCGCGGCTGAAGGTACGGATGAGCGGTCTGGCGCAGCACGCGCGGACGCTCTCCGGCGGCAACCAGCAGAAGATCGTCATCGGCAAGTGGCTGCTGACGGACACCAGGCTGCTGATCCTCGACGAGCCGACGCGCGGTATCGACGTCGGCGCGAAGGTCGAGATCTACCAGCTCATCAACGACCTGACGGCGTCCGGCCGGGCGGTGCTGATGATCTCCAGCGATCTGCCCGAGGTGCTCGGGATGAGCGACCGGGTGCTGGTGATGTCGCAGGGGCGGCTGACCGGTGAGCTGTCGGCCGAAGAGGCCACCCAGGACGCCGTGATGGAACTGGCCGTCCGGGCACCCGCCAAGAACACCCACGAGAGCGCGATGGAGGGCTCCGATGTCCGCTGAGCTGAAAACCGGGGCCGCCGCCGAGGTGGCAGGACGGGCACCGGATGGCGTCGGCCCCGGGCCGTGGTTGTCCCGGGCGGTTCTCAAAAACGGCCCGCTGGGCGGACTGATCGCCCTGGTGGTCGTCATGGCGGTGCTGTCCAGGGACTTCCTCAACGGGCAGAACCTCCTCAACGTCGGCGTCCAGGCATCGGTCACCGCGATCCTCGCCTTCGGTGTCACCTTCGTGATCGTCTCGGCGGGCATCGACCTGTCGGTCGGCTCTCTCGCCGGGCTCTCGGCCGTCGTCGTGGGCTGGGCGGCCACCGACCAGGGCCTGCCCGTGTGGATCGCGGTGCTGCTCGGCCTCGCGGTCGGCGCGGCGGCCGGACTGCTCTCCGGTGTGCTCGTCGCCTACGGCAGACTGCCCGCCTTCATCGCCACCTTGGCGATGCTCTCCGTCGGCCGCGGCCTGGCCCTGGTCATCTCCGGCGGTTCGCCGATCGCCTTCCCCTCCTCGGTCAGCGCGCTCGGCGACACCCTCGGCGGCTGGCTGCCGGTCCCCGTGCTCGTCATGATCGCGATGGGGCTGATCGCGGCGCTGGTCCTGGCCCGTACGTATGCCGGGCGCGCGATGTTCGCGATCGGCGGCAACGAGGAGGCGGCCCGTCTCTCCGGCATCAACGTGCGGCGCCGCAAGCTGGTCATCTACGCGCTGTCCGGCCTGTTCGCCGCGGTCGCCGGCATCGTGCTCGCGGCCCGGCTCACCTCCGCCCAGCCGCAGGCCGCCACCGGATACGAGCTGGATGCCATCGCCGCCGTCGTCATCGGCGGGGCCAGCCTCTCCGGCGGCTCCGGCAAGGCGTCCGGCACGCTCATCGGCGCGCTGATCCTCGCCGTCCTGCGCAACGGCCTCAACCTGCTGAGCGTCTCGGCGTTCTGGCAGCAGGTGGCCACCGGGCTGGTCATCGCGCTCGCCGTCCTCCTGGACACGCTGCGGCGCCGGAGCGCGCGATGAGCGCCCGGATCAGGACGACCGCCGGGATGAGGACGACCGCCCGGATCCGGATGCCGCTGGCGGCCGGGCTGGCCGCGACCCTCGCCCTCGGCCTGGCCGGCTGCGACCGCGGCGGCAACACGGACCTGGGGCTGGCCCTCTCCACCATGAACAACCCGTTCTTCGTCGGCATCAAGGAAGGCGCGCAGGCCGAGGCGGACGCCCGCGGCCTGCACATCAACATCACCGACGCACAGAACGACCCCACCCAGCAGATCAACCAGATGGAGACGTTCACCAGCCAGAACGTCAAGGCGGCCATCATCAACCCGGTCGACTCCGACGCCGCCGTTCCGGCCGTCGGCGTCGCCAACCGCGCGAACGTGCCCGTCATCTCCATCGACCGCGGCGTCAGCGGCGGCAAGGTCGGCTCGACCATCGCCTCCGACAACGTCGCCGGCGGCCGCCTCGCCGCCCGTACGCTGGCCCGATCGCTCGGCGGCAAGGGCAAGGTGGCCTTCCTGGAGGGCCGGCCCGGCACCTCCGCCGCCCGCGAACGCGGCCAGGGCTTCGAGGAGGGCATCAAGAAGTACCCCGGCATCCAGGTCGTCGCCCGGCAGCCCGCCGACTTCGACCGCACCAAGGGCATGGACGTGATGACCAACATGCTTCAGGCGCACCGCGATATCGCCGGGGTGTTCGCGGCCAACGACGAGATGGCGCTGGGCGCGTCCAAGGCGCTGGGCGGCCGCTCCGGCAAGGACGTCAAGGTGGTGGCGTTCGACGGCACCCCGGACGGCGTCAAGGCGGTCCGCGGCGGCACGCTGACCGCCACCGTCGCCCAGCAGCCGCAACTCCTGGGCAAGCAGGCCGTGGACTGGGCGCTCAAGGCCGCCCGCGGTGAGAAGCTGCCGCAGACGGTCAAGGTGCCGGTGGTGCTGGTGACGGCGGAGAACGCCGCGAAGTTCGAGACGCACGAGTGAGTTGAGGGAAATGGGAGAGCGGCGTATGTACGACGTCCTGGTGGTCGGCTCGGCCAACGCGGATCTGACGGTACGGGTGGAGCAGCGGCCCGGCGCGGGCGAGACCGTGCTCGGCACCGACCTGGTCGAATCGGCCGGCGGCAAGGGCGCCAACCAGGCGGCCGCCGCGGCCCGGCTCGGCGGGCGGACCGCCCTGCTGGCGCGGATCGGCGGCGACGCCTTCGGCGAACTGCTGCTCGCCGCCCAGCGCGACGCGGGCACCGATGTCGCACCGGTCATCGTCGACGAGGCGGCCCGCACCGGCACCGCGATGATCATCGTCAGCCCGGACGGCGACAACAGCATCGTCGTCTCGCCCGGCGCTAACGCCGCCCTCACCCCCGCCGACGTGGCCGCCGCGAGGGACGCCATCGCCGCGTCCTCGGTGGTCTCCCTCCAGTTGGAGATCCCGATGGAGTCGGTACGCGCGGCCGCCGCGGCCGCCGAGGACGCCGGTACCCGCGTCGTGCTCAACCCCTCCCCGGCGCCCGAGGCGGCCCTGGCTCCCGAACTCCTCTCCGTCGCCGACCCGTTGGTGGTCAACGAACACGAGGCCCGGCAGTTGTCCGGGCTCGCCGACGGCAAGCCGGGGGAGTGGGCGGACGCGCTGCGCGCGAAGGGCGCCCGCTCGGTGGTGGTCACCCTCGGCGGCGAGGGAGCGCTGGTGCTGGACGCCTCCGGTGCGACGGAGGTCCCGGGCGTACGGGTCAAGGCCGTGGACACCACCGGCGCCGGCGACGCCTTCACCGGCGCCCTCGCCACCCGCCTGGCCCGCGGCGACACGCTTCCCGGCGCGGCCCGCTTCGCGGTACGCGTCGGCGCCGCCGCGGTCACCAAGCCGGGCGCCCAGCCGTCCTACCCGACGCCGGCGGAGCTGGACGCGCTGCCGGGAGCCTGAGGCGGCAGCGCCGCCGCCACCGCGCCGATGTCCCCGGTGGGCGTCAGCCGTCCAGCTCCTGGGGCCCGTAAAGGGCGTGCTCGGCGCCGGTCATCAGGGCCCAGTAGCGGTCGCCGTACGACCAGTGCCACCACTCGGTCGGGTAGTTGACCAGGCCCGCGCCGCTCAGCGCCGCGCTCAGCACCCGCCGGCCGGCGCGGGCCGCGGGCGTCAGGCCCGGGGCGCCGGTGTAGCAGGCGCCGTCGCTCTCCTCCGGGGAGGCGTCGATCGGTGTCCCCATGTCGACATGTTCGCCGTCCTTCGTGACGAGCGTCAGATCCACCGCGCCGCCCGCGCTGTGCGGTGCGATCTCGGGCGGGGACACATACCGGCCGGCGGCCCGGCGGATGCGCGCCGCGTCCCACTCGGGGTGGGCGGCGTGCAGTTCGTCGGTGTACTCCTCGAAATAGCGGCGCTGCAGCCCCGGCGGCCGGTAGCCCTCGACGATTTCCAGCCGCAGCCCGTCCGGCAGCGCCTCCTGCGCCGCCAGCAGCCGCCGCAGCACACCCTCGCGCAGCCGGGCGTGGGCACCCCGCTCGTCGTGCCGCCCCTCGGACACCAGCAGCTCGGGCGCCACGGCCCGTACGTCCACCAGGGCCTCACCGCACTCCTTGACGGGGACCGCGGCGATCGCCGGGTCCCCCATCAACGTGATCCGGTCCCGGACATCCGTCAGCACCAGCTCCGAACCGCCGCCCGCGGCCCCCTCGCCGGCCGCCGCCACCTGCTCGCCGCTGGGCAGCCAGGCCCCGCTGCGCCCGCAGGCCGGGCCGGGGCTCCCCACGCCCGTCCCATTGGCGAGCACGACATGCAGACCGTTGTCCCGGGCCAGGTCCGCATACCGTGCCACCCGCTCCGCCGTACCGTGGAACGAACTGGCCAGATACACCCCGCAGTTGTCCGCCACGGCCCGCGCCGCGACCGCCGGGAAGTTGTTGTCGTTACAGGTGGTGAGCGCGAACCGCACCCCGCCCAGCACGAACCGGCCATCGGCCGTGCCCGGCGCGAAGACGTCGTTCTCCCCCTCGAACAGATGCCGCTTGTCATAGCGGGTGAGCAGCTCGCCGTCGGGCCCGTAGACGAACGAGGCGATGGCGGGCACGGCCCCCTCGGCGCCCCGCCCCGCCGCGTTCACCACCGCCGTAACCCCCGACGCCCGGCAGGCCTCCCGTACGGGCGCCAGCCGGGCGTCGTCCTGCGTGACCGTCATCGTCTCCGGATCGCCGGCTATCGCCGCCAGGTCGTAGTGCGTCAGCGCCAGTTCGGCAAAGACCACCAGCCCGGCACCGCGCTCGGCGGCCTCGGTGATGAGCGCGGCCATCCGCGCGGCGTTGGCATCGATGTCACCCGGTAGGGGCGCGAACTGCGCGGCAGCAATGATCATTCGGCCATGATGCCGCAGGTTCACGGGATACATCCCCCACAGCGGCAGAGATCCCGATACTGGAGCCGACCACAAGTTGATCACCCGTACAGGGGAAAACCGTTGAGCTCCGAAACCGACACCGAACCCGAAACCGAACCCGAAACCGACACCCGGTCCGAAGCCGAGTCCGAAACCGGCACCGCCCCCGCCGACCCGGCCGCCCCGGCCGCGCCCGGCCCCCGCCCCCGCCTGTGGCGCGATATCTCCCTCTCCGCGGTGCTGGCCGGCTTCGTCGCCGTCGTCGTCTCCTACTCGGGACCGCTGGTCATCGTGCTTGCCGCCGCGGCCGCCGGGCACCTGGACGCCGCACAGACCACGTCCTGGATCTGGGCGATCTCCCTCGGCAGCGGTCTGACCTGCCTGGGCCTGAGCCTGCGGACCCGGATGCCGGTCATCACCGCCTGGTCGACACCGGGCGCCGCCCTCCTGGTGACGAGCCTGGGGGCCTACTCCTACCCGGAGGCCGTCGGGGCGTTCCTCGTCACCGGCGTGGTGATCACCCTGGTCGGGCTGACCGGGGTCTTCGGGTGGCTGATGCGGCAGATACCCCCGGCCGTGGTGTCCGCCATGCTCGCCGGCATCCTCTTCTCCTTCGGTACGGGCGTGTTCGCCTCACTCAGGACCGCACCGCTGATCGCCGGGGCCGTCCTGCTGGCCTACCTCCTGGGCAAGCGGTGGCTGCCCCGCTACGCCGTACTCCTCGCCCTGGTCGCGGGCGTGGTCTGCGCCGCCGCCACCGCACGTCTGCACATCCACCTGGACCACATCGAGCTGGCCCGGCCGCAGTTCACCACCCCGGCCTTCTCCCTGGCCTCCCTCATCGGCATCGCCGTCCCGCTCACGCTGGCAACCCTCGCCTCACAGAACGCCCCCGGCATCGCCGTCCTCACCGCCTCCGGCTACCGGCCCAAGGACCGGCTGCTGATCGGCTCGACCGGCCTGGTCTCCACCGTGCTCGCCCCCTTCGGCTCCCATGCCATCAACCTCGCGGCCATCACCGCCGCCATCTGCACCGGCCCCGAGGCGCACCGCGACCCCGGGCGCCGCTATGTGGCGGGCGTCGCCTCCGGAGCCTTCTACGTCCTCATCGGCGCCTTCGGGTCGACCCTCGTGGCCCTCTTCGCCGGTCTGCCGAAGGAGCTGGTCGCCGCGCTGGCCGGTGTCGCCCTGTTCGGCGCGCTGGCCGGCGGCCTGACCGGCGCGGTGAAGGAGGAAAAGGACCGCGAGGCCGCCCTGATCACCTTCCTGGCCACCGCCTCCGGGGTCTCCCTCCTCGGTATCGGATCGGCCTTCTGGGGGCTGGTCTTCGGGGTCGTGGCGCATCTCGCGACGCGGGGGTGGCGCAAGGACAAGGCGGCGGGCGCCGGCCGGTAGGGTTCTCCGCTGCCGCCGGGCCCGGCAGCGAATCCCGTCCCCCGGGCGCGCTTTCGCGAACCGGCCGCCCCCACCGGAGGACCCACAGGTCACGGACTGCGGGTCGGCCGACGCCGAGTACAAGGTGACCCGCAGGCTCGACGGCTCGACAAGCCGAAGTCGACCTGTGCCGACGGCGAGTACTACGCCGACCTCAAGTACGGTCCGGGCGGGACCACCACGTCCTGCCTCGAGCCGCTCCGCTGACACCCGGCAACCGCGGCCGCCCACGCCGGGAGGCCGCGGGCCGTCACTCCTCGGCCTGCCGTCATTCCTCGGCCTCCCCGAGCAGCGCCACGAAGTCCCGGAACGCCCCCGGCATGTCCACGTTCTCCGGATCCAGCAGCCACTGCAGCTGCAGCCCGTCCATCACGGCGACCAGCAGCGGCGCCGCCCGCTCCGGTGTCAGCCCGCCGGGCAGCGTGTCCCCGAACTCGGCGCGCAGCGCGGCCGCCATCGATTCCCGTACGGCGCGAAACCGCGACTCGAAGAAGGCGCGGGCGGGGTGGTCCTCGGTGACGCTGTCGGCGGACAGGACCGTGTAGGTCTGGACGATGCCGGGCCGGGTGGCGTTGTAGTCGACGAGCTGGGCGAGGGCGCCGGTGCGCCAGGTGCCGCAGGCCGCGGCGGCCGAGGAGGCCAGGTCCCAGCGGTCGCGCGCCTCCAGGACGGCGACCAGCAGGAGTTCCTTGGTGGGGAAGTGGTGCAGCAGTCCCTGCTGGGTGAGCCCGGCGCGTTCGGCCACCGCGGCGAGCGAGGTGCGGCGGTAGCCGCGTTCGGAGATGAGCTCCATGGCGGCCTCCAGGATCGCCTCGCGCCGCTCCGCGCGCTGCGCCTGCCGCCCGCCGCTCCGGCGCCCGCCCTGATCTCGTGCACTCACCGGCAGAGGGTATCCCCCTGAGGAGAACCCTCGACATACAAGTAACGGAACAGTCTCGTCACCTACCGCTCACACGGCGAAGAGGTAAGGATTCGGCCACGGGAGCCATGGTCCATACGTCCACTCAGGGAGCGCCGCATGACCGACCCTTACGACCGCACCACGGCAGTGGAGGAGGCGCTGGCCGCGCTCGACCTCGACACCAAGGCCCGGCTGCTGTCCGGCCAGGACATGTGGACGCTGCCCGCCCTGCCCGGGATCGGCCTGAAGTCGCTGGTGATGTCGGACGGTCCGATCGGGGTACGAGGCCGCCACTGGAGCGCCGAGGACCCCTCCGTCGCGCTGCCCAGCCCCACCGCGCTGGCCGCCACCTGGGACCCCGGACTGGCCCGCCGCGCCGGCCGCCTCCTGGCCCAGGAGGCCCGCCGCAAGGGCGTCCACGTCCTCCTCGCGCCGACCGTCAATCTGCACCGCTCGCCCCTCGGCGGCCGCCACTTCGAGTGCTACTCGGAGGACCCGCTGCTCACCGGCGCGATCGGCGCCGGATATGTGCGCGGCGTCCAGGAAGGCGGCGTCGGCACGACCGTCAAGCACTTCGTCGGCAACGACGCCGAAACCGAACGCTTCACCGTCGACAACCGCATCGCCGCCCGCCCGCTGCGCGAGCTCTACCTCGCGCCCTTCGCGCACATCGTCGAAAACGCCCGCCCCTGGGGCATCATGACGGCCTACAACCAGGTCAATGGCTCGACGATGACCGAGCACCGCCGCCTGGTGCAGGACGTCCTGCGCGGCGACTGGGGCTTCGACGGCTTCAACGTCTCCGACTGGACGGCGGCCCGCCACACGGTGCGCGCGCTGCGCGGCGGCCTGGACGTGGCGATGCCGGGGCCGCGGACGGTCTACGGGGCGCCGCTCGCCGCGGCCGTCCGCGCGGGCGAGGTGACCGAGGCGGAGGTCGACGACGCGGTGCGCCGGGTGCTGCGGCTGGCCGCCCGTACCGGATGCCTGGCGGGAGTGCCGGCCGCCGTCGCCCCCGAGGAGGTCCCGCGCGGGATCGACGGCCGGGCGCTGGCCCGCGAGATCGCCCACCGGGCCTTCGTGCTCCTGCGCAACGAGCCGGTGGGCGGGGCGGCGGCCGCCCCCGTACGGCCCGCGCTGCCCCTCGACGCCACCCGGATCCGTAAGGCCGCCGTCATCGGCGCGGCGGCCCGCGACGCCCGCGTCCTCGGCGGCGGCTCCGCCACCGTCTTCCCGGACCGCGTCGTCTCCCCTCTGGAGGGCCTGCGCGCCGCGCTGCCGGACGATGTCGAGGTCACCTTCGCCCTCGGCGCCGACCCCCGCACCCGGGTCCCGCAGGCCCGCGAGGGTTTCACGCTGCGCGCCCGCTATCTCGCCGCGGACGGTCAACTCATCGCCGATACACCGCAGTTCGACGGCAGGGTGCATGCCGTCGGCAGCTTCCCCGACGGCGTCACCCCGCAAAACCTCCACGCCGTCGAACTGACCGGCACCTTCACCCCGCAGGTCACCGGCAGCCACACCCTCGCCGTCAGCGGCACCGGCGCCCTGCGGCTGACCGTCGGCGACGCGGTCCTCTTCGACGAGCACTGTTCGCCCGCCGGCACCGACCCCTTCGAGGCGTTGATGCACCCGGAGGAGCGGCGGATCGCCGTACCGCTGACGGCGGGCGAGGAGACCGCGCTGACCCTGCGGTTCGTCCCTCTCAGCACCGGCCTCGGCGAGGGCATGGCCGCCCTGAACTTCACCCTCGGCCACACCGAACCGCAGCTCGACCCCGACGCCGAGCTCGATGAGGCGGTCCGCGTCGCGGCCGCCGCCGATGTCGCGATCGTCGTCGTGGCCACGACGGACGAGGTCGAGTCCGAGGGCTTCGACCGTACGGACCTGCGGCTCCCCGGCCGCCAGGACGAGCTGGTCGCCCGGGTCGCCGCCGTCAACCCGTACACCGTCGTGGTCGTCAACTCCGGCTCCCCGGTGGAGCTGCCCTGGCGCGAGCTGGTCCCGGCCGTACTCCTGACCTGGTTCCCCGGCCAGGAAGCCGGTGCCGCACTCGCCGATGTCCTCCTCGGCACCCAGGAGCCGGGCGGCCGCCTCCCCACCACCTGGCCGGCCCGCCTCGAGGACGCACCGGTCACCGGCGTCACTCCGGTGGACGGCCAACTCCCGTACTCCGAGGGTGTGTTCATCGGCTACCGGGCCTGGCAGCAGCGCACCGCCCATTCCCCCCTGGCCCCCGCCCCCGCATACGCCTTCGGCCACGGCCTCGGCTACACCGACTGGGAGTACGAGTCGCTGGACACCACCCCGGACTCGGTACGCGTCCGGCTCCGCAACACCGGGCAGCGCACCGGCCGCGAGGTCGTCCAGATCTACCTCGTCCCCAACGCCACCAGGCACTCCGGGGCCACCACCGGGGCCACCGGCGCCATGGGGAACGCGGCCTCCGACGACGCCGCTCCTGAAGCCGCCGAGCGCCCGGTCCGCTGGCTGGCCGGGTTCGCCGCCGTCGAGGCCGGACCCGGCGAGAGTGTGGAGGTAGAGATCCCGCTGCCCGGCCGCGCCTTCGAGATCTGGAGCGAGCGGGCCGGCGGCTGGCGCCGCATCCGGGGCGACTACACCGTCGAGGCCGCGCACAGCATCGCCGACCGCCGGCTGACCGCAGAGGTCACCGTCGGCTGACCGCGGAAGTCACCCACGTCTGACGGCCGAAGCCGTCTCCGTTGGACGACAGCACCACCGTCGTCCAACGGAGACGGGCGGACCCGCCCTCGCCCTGCGGGCCCGAGCGGGCAGCCCGCCTCAGGAGGACGCCGGCACCACCGACACATCTCCACCGCTCGTCTTCGCCGATATCTTGTGCGCCGACCCGCCGGCCGTCGGCACCGAGACCTTGCGGTTGCCGCCACTGGTCGAGGCGTCCACCGCGTAGGAGCCCTTCGGCAGGCGGATGGTGACGTCGCCGCCACTGGTCTGCCCCGAGACCTCATCGGGAGCGGCGGACAGGGCGAGATCCACATCTCCGCCGCTGGTCTTCGCGGTCGTCGTGCGCGCGGTGGAGTCCGCGACGGTGATGTCCCCGCCGCTGGTCTGCGCGGATATCGTGCCGGAGGTGCCGCGCACCGTGATGTCCCCGCCGCTGGTGTGCAGATCGACCGAGGCGTTACGCGGCACCAGCACCCGGTAGGACACCACGCACTGCCGCCCGGAGCCCGTGCACTCCTCGGCCTTGAGCGTGAGCCGGCCGTCCTTGACCGCATGCGCGGGGCTCGGCTTCTGGTCGTTGTACTCGTACTTCTCCGTCACCTTGACCGCCCCGCCCGCCGCTGTCGGCACGATCTCGATGTCCCCGCCGTGTGTGGTCGCCGACACGGCCGTGACCTTGCCGTCCACGGTGTACGTACGCTGCGCCGTCTCCGTCGGGCCGTACGCCAGCGAACAGCCGGTCAGCGATCCGCTCACGGCCAGCACGGCACCGAACAGGACGAGTGGAAAAGCGCGGAGCCGGGCCATGACGAATATCCCCCAACAGGTCAACGGAACCTTTCGGAACTCATCCTCCCGCCGAGCCTGCCCGCCCGGCATCACCATTCGGGATGAACCGTTGACCCCGCGCCCCTAAGGGTTTCCGGTAAGGGTTTTCGGCCCGACGGCCTCACCGGCCGTCACGTGCCCGGATCCGTACGGGTGATGGTCCGAAAGGCCAGCTCCGCCAGCTCCCGCTGCCCGCGCATGCCCGGGTGGAACCAGTCCCAGGTGCTCAGCTGACGGCCCGTGAAGCGGTAGTCGAAGACGGCCCCGTCGAACCGGCACAGCGCGTCCTTGCGGCACACCTGCTCCAGCGCCCGGTTGTACGCCATCACCCGGTGCCGCACCTTTACCCGCCGCGTCTCCGCCGTCTGCGTCAGATCGTCCGGGTCGCGCAGCATCGACCCGCAGATCCCCAGCTTCCACACCTGCTTGCCGAGCGGGTTCTTGCGCCCTTCCGACCACAGCCGCAGCAGGTCGGGCACCGCGGCGACATACACCTGGGTGTGCGGCAGGGCCTTCCGCAGCTGCCGCATCGACCGCTCGAAGTCCGCGCGGAAGGTGCGGGTGGGAGTCATCGCCCGTACGTCGCCGCGGCAGGCGTCGTTGGCGCCGATCAGGACCGTGACCAGCTCGGGCTCACGGCGCGCGGCCGCCGCGATCTGGTCGGGCAGTTCGCTCATCAGGGCGCCGGTGCGGGCGTAGTTCCAGCTGTGCCCGGCGGGATTCTTCACCAGCCGCCGGGCCAGGCTGTCGACCTTGGGATTGGTGCCGGTGGCCCAGGAGACCTCGGGGCAGTCGGAGAGCACCGTACAGGCGTCGAAGCCGACGGTGATGGAGTCGCCGAGCGCCGCGATGGAGCCGGGGCGGGTGTGCCAGACGGGCCCCGCCTTCGCCGCCGGGCGTTTGGTGGCCGGGCCGTTGTGCGGGCCGGCGGACCCGCCGCCGCATCCTGCGAGCCCCATCGCCAGGGCCGCGGCGAGCGCCGCGACGCGGGAGGCCGGGCGGGTGGAGCGGTGACGCCGAGGGCGAAAGGGCCGATCGATCTGCGTCATCCCCTGTCCCCTCCGGCGTGCGAGTGATATCTCTTCGGGTACCGACGGTACGTCACCCCTCGACCGGCACCGCGCGGTAGCTTTGCCCCGTGCCTGCCGGGCGGTGACGCAAAGTGGCAAGTGCAGTCGGCACAGATAAATTACATCACGTCATTTCCTGTCCCTTTTGCGGCAAATTACGGCTAATGGTGTTTACTGTAGGTCACCTCGCATGCTGGTGCCGACGTGATCATTGGGGCAGAATGTCAGCTGTCCCGGCCGCAACCGGAACGGGCACGAGGCCGCTGGGGAAGGCGAACCTCGAACCGCACTGGAGGTCCCGGTGACGACACGTGGAGTCCTGTACGTCCACTCCGCTCCGCGCGCGCTGTGCCCGCACGTCGAATGGGCAGTGGCGGGCGTCCTCGGTGTGCGCGTCAATCTCGACTGGATCCGCCAGCCGGCGTCCCCGGGCACCTGGAGAGCAGAGTTCTCCTGGCAGGGCGAGGTCGGTACGGCATCCAAGCTGGCCTCCGCGCTGCGCGGCTGGCATCTGCTGCGCTTCGAGGTGACCGCGGAACCCTGCGCCACCGCCGAGGGCGAGCGCTACAGCTCCACCCCCGAGCTGGGCATCTTCCATGCCGTCACGGGCATCCACGGCGACATCCTCATCCCCGAGGACCGGCTGCGCGCCGCGGTCGCCCGCTCCGCGCGCGGCGAGACCGAGCTGGCCGCCGAGGTCTCCAAACTGCTCGGCAAGCCCTGGGACGACGAACTGGAACCGTTCCGGTACGCCGGCGAGGGCGCCCCGGTGCGCTGGCTGCACCAAGTCGTATGAGGAGTGCGACGCCGGTCCGCTGTCTCCACCAGGTCGTCTGAAAAGCGCGCGCCGGGCCGCCGGGCCACCGGGTTGCCCTGGAGCGCACTCCAGGCCGTAGCGTTTCCGGCATGCCTGACAAGACCTCAGTAGCGGTACTCGGCACCGGAATCATGGGCGCCGCGATGGCCCGCAACCTCGCCCGCGCCGGGCTGGACGTCCGCGCCTGGAACCGCACCCGCGCCAGGGCCGAGCCGCTGGCCGCCGACGGGATCCGCATCACCGACACCCCCGCGCAGGCCGTGGACGGCGCCGATGTGGTCCTCACGATGCTCCTCGACGGCCCCGCCGTCCTCGAAGCCCTGCGCCAGGCCGCCGCGAAGCTGACCCCCGGCGCACTCTGGCTCCAGATGAGCACCGTGGGCACCGAAGCCTTCGCACCGCTCGCCGCGTTCGCCAGGGAGCACGGGCTGCTCCTCGTGGACGCCCCCGTCCTCGGCACCAAAGCGCCCGCCGAGAAGGGCGAGTTGACGGTCCTCGCGGCCGGGCCGCACGAGCTGCGGGAGCGGGCCGAAGAGATCTTCTCCGTCGTCGGGCGCACCACCCGGTGGGTCGGTGACGAGGCCGCGAGCGGCGCCGCCAGCCGGCTCAAGCTCGTGATCAACAGCTGGGTGCTGACCCTGATCGGCGGCGCCGGCGAGGCGATCGGCCTGGCCAAGGGCCTCGGCGTGGACCCGCGGGACTTCCTGGCCGCGGTCGCGGGCGGCCCGCTGGACGTGCCGTATCTGCGGATGAAGGCGGAACTGATCCTCGCCGACGACTATCCGGCGAGCTTCACGGTCTCCGCGGGGCGCAAGGACGCCCGGCTCATCACGGAGGCGGCCGGCGAAGCGGGTGTGCACATGGACGTGGCACAGGCCATCGCCGAGCGGTTCCGCAGGGCGGAAGCACAGGGCCACGGCGGAGAGGACGGCGCGGCCGCCTACTTCGCGAGCTTCGACGACTGAACGCGCCGCCGGCATGGCGAAGGGCCCGCCGGTGGAGACACCGGCGGGCCCTTCGCGAAGAGAAGTGCCTGCTCAGACCGTACGGAACGCCAGGACGACGTTGTGGCCGCCGAAGCCGAACGAGTCGTTCAGTGCGGCGATCCGGCCCTCGGCGGGCAGCTTGCGCGCCTCGTCGCGGACGATGTCCGCATCCGCATCGGGGTCGAGGTTCTCGATGTTGATCGTCGGCGGCGCCACCCGGTGGTACAGCGCCAGGATCGAGGCAACCGTCTCGACACCGCCCGCGCCGCCCAGGAGGTGACCGGTCATCGACTTCGTGGCGGAGATCGCCATGTGGTCGACGTCGTCGCCGAAGACCTTGCGCAGCGCCTTCAGCTCGGCCAGGTCGCCCTGCGGGGTCGAGGTGGCGTGCGCGTTGATGTGCACGATCTCGGCCGGGTCGAGGTCGTTGGAGTCGAGGAGGTTCTGCAGCGCGTGCGCGATGCCGTTGCCGGACGGCTCGGGCTGCACGATGTCGTGGCTGTCGGCGGAGATGCCCTGGCCGATGGCCTCGGCATAGACCTTGGCGCCGCGCTTGGCGGCGTGCTCGGCCGACTCCAGGACGATCACACCGGCACCCTCGCCCATGACGAAGCCGTTGCGCGCCGCGTCGTAGGGGCGGGAGGCGCCCTGCGGGTCGTCGTTCGACTTCGACATCGCCATCATGTTGCCGAACGCGACGATCGGCAGCGGGTGGATCGCCGCCTCCGTACCGCCCGCGACGACGATGTCGGCACGGCCCGTACGGATCATCTCGATGGCATAGCCGATCGCCTCGGAGCCGGACGCACAGGCGCTGACCGGGGTGTGCACACCCGCGCGGGCGTTCACGTCCAGGCCGACGTTGGCGGACGGGCTGTTGGGCATCAGCATCGGCACGGTGTGCGGGGAGACGCGGCGGACGCCCTTCTCCTTGAGCACGTCGTACTGGCCGAGCAGGGTCGTCACGCCGCCGATACCGGAGGCGATGACGGTGCCGAGCCGGTCGGGGTCGACCGAGGTGTCCTCGCCGGCCCGCGCGGTGAAACCGGCGTCCGCCCAGGCCTCGCGGGCCGCGATCAGCGCGAACTGCGCCGAGCGGTCCAGCTTGCGAGCCTGCGCCCGGGGGATGACCTCACCCGGGTCGACGGCGGCCTGCGCGGCGATACGGACCGGCAGGTCGGCGGCCCAGTCCTGCTCGAGGATGCTGACACCGGACCGGCCGGCGAGCATGGCTTCCCACGTCGAAGCGCTGTCGCCACCCAGCGGTGTGGTTGCGCCGATACCGGTGACGACCACGGTGCGATTGGTCGCGTTCACGGGAATTCTTACTCCACGGGTAGAGGGGTCTGAATCGACGGCGCCACCGCCAGGTGGCGACATACGCGGGAGCTGGATCAGCTCTGGTGCTTGAGGATGTAGTCGGTCGCGTCGCCGACGGTCTTGAGGTGCTTGACGTCGTCGTCGGGGATCTTCACGTCGAAGCGCTCTTCGGCGGCGACGACAACCTCGACCATGGACAGCGAGTCAACGTCCAGGTCGTCGGTGAAGGACTTCTCCACCTGGACGTCCTCGGTGGGGATCCCGGCGATCTCGTTCACGATCTCGGCGAGACCGGCGACGATCTCTTCCTGAGTGGCGGCCATGATGGCGCTCCTTCGGTCATTTAGGGGGAAACTGCGTGGTACTGCGTGGTACTGCGTTATTTACGGTGAAGCGGTGAAGCGGTGCACAGCGACCGACACTTACGAAATCGTGCGGCGCCGTGCAGTTCGTGCCTAGGGGAGAGTAACGACCGTCGCGGCGTACACGAGACCCGCCCCGAAGCCGATGACCAGCGCGGTGTCCCCGCTCTTGGCCTGCCCGGTCGCCAGCAGCCGCTCCATGGCGAGCGGAATCGAGGCGGCCGAGGTGTTGCCGGTGGTCTCCACATCGCGGGCGACCGTCACGCTCTCCGGCAGCTTCAGAGTCTTCACCATCGAGTCGATGATCCGCATATTGGCCTGGTGCGGAATGAAGACATCCAGGTCGTCCGGGCTGACTCCGGCCGCATCCAGCGCCTGCTGGGCGACCTTCGCCATCTCGAACACCGCCCACCGGAAGACCGCTTGGCCCTCCTGCGTGATGGCGGGGTACCGGATCGCCTCGGGAGCGGTGCGCTCCTCGGGGCCGTTGCCGCCGGGCACCGGAGTGGTCCGGTACACATCCCAGGCGAGGGTCTGCTTGATGGTCTCGGACTTGTCGCCCTCCGAGCCCCAGACGGTCGGGCCGATCGCGGGCTCCTTGGCGGGGCCGACAATCACGGCGCCGGCGCCGTCACCGAAGAGGAACGCCGTCGCACGGTCCTCCAGGTCGGTCAGGTCCGAGAGCCGCTCGACGCCGATGACCAGGACGTAGTCCGCGGACCCGTCGGTCACCATGCCCCTGGCCAGGGTCAGTCCGTAGCCGAAGCCCGCACAGCCCGCCGAGATGTCGAAGGCGGCCGGCTTGCCCGCGCCGATGCGGTGCGCGATCTCGGTCGCGATCGCCGGGGTCTGCTTGAAGTGCGAGACGGTCGAGACGACCACGGCGCCGATCTGCTCCGGCGTCAGGCCCGCGTCGGCGATCGCCTTGCCCGCGGCCTCCACCGACATCATCGCGACGGTCTCGTCCGGGCCCGCCCAGTGGCGGGTGGCGATGCCCGACCGCGAGCGGATCCACTCGTCCGACGAGTCGATGTGCTTGAGGATCTCCTCGTTCGGCACGACACGGGTCGGGCGGTAGCCGCCGACGCCCATGATCCGCGCGTACGGCGCACCCTTGGCGGGCTTGATCTTCGAGGTCATGCTCCTGGGTCTCCTTATTCGGCCGAGATGTCGGCTGCGGGAGAAGCGTGCTCGGCGATCAGCGTGCGGGCCGCGTCGAGGTCCTCCGGGGTCTTGAGTGCGAGGGTCTCCACACCGGGGAGCGCACGCTTGGCCAGACCGACCAGTGTGCCGCCGGGAGCCGCCTCGATGAGAGCGGTCACGCCGAGCTTCTTGAAGGTCTCCATGCACAGGTCCCAGCGCACCGGGTTGGCCACCTGGCCCACCAGCCGTCGCACCAGCTCCTGGCCGGAGCCGACCACCTGACCGTCCTTGTTGGAGACGTAGGCGGTGTGCGGATCGGCGACGGAAAGCTCGGTGACCGCGGCCTCGAGGGCCGACACGGCGGGCGACATGTGGTGAGTATGGAACGCACCGGCCACCTTCAGCGGTACGACCCGACGGGTGCCCTCCGGCTTGTTCTCGACCAGCGCCGCGATCTGCTCGACGGTGCCCGCGGCAACGATCTGGCCGGCGCCGTTCACATTCGCCGCCGTCAGGCCCAGCTGCTCCAGATGCGGCAGCACCACGGCCTCGTCGCCGCCCAGGAGAGCGGCCATGCCGGTCTCGGTGACGGCGGCGGCCTCGGCCATCGCCTGCCCGCGGCGGCGCACCAGCTTCATCGCGGCGCCGTCGGTCAGGGTGCCGGTCAGCGCGGCGGCGGCCAGCTCACCGACGCTGTGGCCGGCGGCGGCGCCGACCTGGCGGGAGATGTCCTCGCCGCCGGCGAACAGCTGCCGGGCGGAGACGAGAGCGGAGGCCACCAGCAGCGGCTGCGCCACCGCGGTGTCGCGGATCTCCTCCGCGTCCGCCTTCGTGCCGTAGCGGACCAGGTCCAGATCGATGGCGGAGGACCACTCACGGAGCTGGTCCTCGACACCGGGAAGGTCGAGCCAGGGGGTCAGAAAGCCGGGCGTCTGAGCGCCTTGGCCGGGAGCGACGAGTACGAGCACCCTCACACTCTCTCTTGTGGGAGGTTCCGCCCGCCCGTGGGGACAGGGACGAAGAACCATCGGGGGAATTGTTGGTGTCCGACAAAAGTCTAGGGCTGCGACTCACCGTCAGCCAGACGCCCCAGAATCAGTGCGATACGCAGTGTGAACGCCGAGCGCACATCGGACGGCGACCAGCCGGTGACGTCCGTCACACGTCGCAGCCGATAGCGCACGGTGTTGGGGTGGACGAACAACATCCGCGCCGCGCCCTCCAGGCTGCTCGCCTGCTCCAGATAGACGCTCAGCGTCTCCAGCAGCGCCGACCCCGCTTCTTCCAGCGGTCTGTAGATCTCCTCCACCAGCTGGTCCCGCGCGACCGGGTCGGAGGCCATCGCGCGCTCCGGCAGCAGATCGTCCGCGAGGACCGGCCGCGGGGCGTCCGGCCAGGCCGCGCACGACCGCAGTCCGGCGGCCGCGGCCTGCGCGGAGCGCGTCGCCGCCAGCAGGTCCGAGACCACCGGCCCGGCCACCACGGGCCCGGCCGCATACGGCCCGATCAGCGCCTTCGCCGCCTTGAGCGGATTGTCCGAACCGCCCGCGATCACCACCAGGCGCGTCCCCAGCACCCCGGTCAGCACCTGCAGCTTGGCGTGCCGCGCCGCCCGCCGGATCGCCTCGACCGTCAGCTCGCTGTCCCCGTCGGGGGCCGTGCCGAGCACCACACACACATGCTCGGGCGAATTCCAGCCAAGGGCCGCGGCCCGCGATACGGCCCCCTCGTCCGCCTCCCCGGAGAGCACCGCGTTGACCACCAGCGACTCCAGCCGGGCATCCCACGCACCCCGTGCCTCGGCGGCCTGCGCATAGACCTGCGCGGTGGCGAAGGCGATCTCCCGCGCGTAGACGAGCAGCGCCTCGCGCAGCACGGACTCATCGCCCGGCGCCGCGACCTCATCGATCGCGGACTCCATGACCTCGATCGTCGTGCGGACCATCTCCACGGTCTGCCGCAGCGTGATCGCCCGGGTCAGCTCGCGCGGCGCCGTACCGAAGACATCGGTGCTGATCGCCTGCGGGGTCTCCGGGTGCCGGAACCATTCGGTGAAAGCGGCGATACCGGCCTGTGCCACCAGGCCGATCCAGGAACGGTTCTCCGGCGGCATCGCGCGGTACCACGGCAGCGTGGCATCCATACGGGCGATGGCCGCGGCCGCCAGTTTGCCGGACGACTTCTCCAGGCGGCGGAGGGTCGCGGTGTGCGGGTGCGCGGCGCGCGAAGCGGGTTCAGACACGGGGACAAGCCTGCCCTATCGGGATGAGGGGGTGACGCGGCGGGGCTACGGTGGCGCCATGATTGAGGTGCGCAGAGGCCAGGAACGCTATCGGGGCGGCGATCCGGACGCCGGGATCGAGACATTCCACTCGTTCTCCTTCGGGCCGCATTTCGACCCGGACAACCTCCGCTTCGGCGCGCTGATCGCCTGCAACGAGGAGCGCCTCGCGCCCGGCGCCGGCTTCGACGAGCATCCGCACCGCGACACGGAGATCGTGACCTGGGTCGTCGAGGGCGAGCTGACCCACCGCGACTCGGCGGGCCACGAGACCACCGTACGGCCCGGCGATCTCCAGCGGCTCAGCTCCGCAAACGGGGTCCGGCACATCGAGCGCAACGACGGCACGGCCCCGCTGCGCTTCGTCCAGATGTGGCTGGCGCCGCTCTCCTTCGGGGGCGAGGCGGCGTACGAGGTGGTGCGCGGTATCGCCGACGGCACCCCGTACGCCGTTCCCCAGGCCGGTGCCATGCTGCATCTGCGCCGCCTGGCCGACGGCGAACGCACCGCCGTGCCGGATGCCGCGCGGGCGTACGTCCATGTCGTACGGGGCGCCGTGGCGATCGGTGACGCACGGCTGGAGGCCGGTGATGCGGCGCGGATCACCGGCGGGGAGGGCCTGGAGCTGCGGGGGCTGGCGGCCGCGGAGTGCCTGGTCTGGGAGATGCGGGGCGAGCCCGAGCCGGCCCACGGGTAGCGCGGCCCGCGCTCCCCCGGCGCAGGCCGGTCCGGTCCGCTCGGGTCCGTTTGCGCCGGGGTTCAGCCCAGTTCGGCCAGCACCGCGTCGGTCAGCAGCGGCCAGGCCTCGACGGCCCACGGGCCGAAGGCCCGGTCGGTCAGCGCGATGCAGGCCGCCCGCGCCTCGGGGTCCACCCACAAAAACGTCCCGGACTGCCCGAAGTGCCCGAAAGTGCGAGGCGAGGACGAGGCGCCCGTCCAGTGCGGCGACTTCCCGTCCCGGATCTCGAACCCCAGCCCCCAGTCATTGGGCTTCTGGTGGCCGTAGCCCGGCAGCACACCGGTCAGGCCGGGAAAGGCCACCGACGTCGCCTCGGCCAGCGTCTGCGGCGCCAGCAGCCGCGGCGCCTGCAGCTCGGCCGCAAAACGGATCAGATCCCCGACCGTGGAGACGCCGTCCTTGGCGGGCGACCCGGCCAGTTCGGTCGCGCCCATGCCGAGCGGCTCGAACACCGCCTCGCGGACGTACTGCGGGAAGGGAATCTCGGTCGCCTTGGAGAGGTGGTCGCCCAGCACCTCGAACCCCGCGTTGGAATACAGCCGACGGGTCCCCGGCTCGGCCATCGTGCGTTGCTCGTCGAACGCCAGCCCCGAGGTGTGCGCAAGAAGATGACGGACCGTCGACCCCGGCGGACCGGCCGGCTCGTCCAGCTCGACCGCGCCTTCCTCGACGGCCAGCAGCGCGGCGTACGCGGCGATCGGCTTGGTGACGGACGCCAGGGGGAACCGGTGCTCCAGCGGCCCGTGAGCGCCGGCCACCGTGCCATCGGCTCGTACGACGGCGGCCGCAGCGGTGGGCACCGGCCAGTTCTCTGTCATCCGCAGGCTCTGCATGCCCCGAGCCTAAGGGGTACCTTTCCCGGGCCCGCCCGGTGCCCGTCCCGGCCTGCCCGGCGCCCTCGCCGATCCCGTCCGGCGCCCCGCTCTCTCAAATTCCGGTCAAGTCCGGCTGTGATCCGCACTTGCTTGGAGTGCACTCGAACTCTCTAGCGTTGAGGACGTCAGGGGGCGCCGCCGCAGAAACGTTGCGGAGGGACCCGTTGACGGCCGGACACGACGTCCGGTGACAAGGGGAAGCGGGGCATGACGGTGGGAGACGGGGCATGACGGTCACGCAGAGCGAACCGGCGTTGGACGGCGCGATCGCGACCGAGGTCCGGCGTCCGGACCGGAAACAGGACGGGGGCCGGGACGGAGACCGCGACCAGGTCTGGGTCCGGGACGGGGACCGGGACCGCCCGGAGGCGCGCCATCCCGGGGAGCTGCCGGCCAGGCCGAGCGGCTGCCGGGGCACACCCGGCCACCCGCGGCCGGCCGGCCGCGACCAGTACACGATCAGCGAGGTGGCCGAGCACACCGGCCTCAGCGCCCACACCCTGCGCTGGTACGAGCGGATCGGCCTGATGCCGCATGTGGACCGCACCCACACCGGGCAGCGCCGCTTCACCAACCGCGACCTGGACTGGCTGAGCCTGGTGGCCAAGCTGCGGCTGACCGGCATGCCGGTCGCCGACATGGTCCGCTACGCCGAGCTGGTACGGGAGGGCGAGAGCACCTTCGCCGAACGCGAGCGGCTGCTGACCGCGCACCGCGAGGACGTACGGCAGCGGATATCGGAACTGCAGAGCACCCTGAACGTCCTCGACTACAAGATCGACATCTATGCCGACGCCCGGCGGGCGTCCGAAAGGTTCTGAGGTCTCCATGACTGGCAAGAAGATCGAAACGGTCGAGCTGGGCACCGGCGGCCCGCAGGCCGGGGTCCAGGGCCTCGGCTGCATGGGCATGAGCTTCGCCTACGGCCCGACGGACGGCGACGAGGCGCGCGCCACCCTGGAACGCGCCCTGGAGCTGGGCGTCACGCTCTACGACACCGCCGATGTCTACGGCATGGGGGAGAACGAGAAGTTCATCGCCCCGTTCATCCAGGCGCACCGCGACGAGGTCGTCCTGGCCACCAAGTTCGCGCTGGCCATCGACCCGGCCGAACCCGCCAAGCGCACCATCCGTAACGACCCGCCGTACATCCGCCGGTCCGTGGAGGCCAGCCTGCGGCGCCTCGGCGTGGACGAGATCGACCTCTACTACATGCACCGCCGCGATGTGAATGTCCCCATCGAGGAATCGGTCGGCGCCATGGCCGAGCTGGTGGCCGAGGGCAAGGTCAAGCACCTGGGCCTGAGCGAGGTGACCGCCTCCGAACTCCGCGCCGCCCAGGCCGTCCACCCGATAGCGGCCCTCCAGTCCGAGTGGTCCCTCTTCAGCCGCGACGTCGAGGACACCGTGGTGCCGGCCGCGGCCGAACTCGGCATCGCCCTCGTCCCGTACTCGCCCCTCGGCCGCGGCTTCCTGACCGGCTCGTTCGTCAGCGCTGACAAGGAACTGACCGCCGACGACTTCCGCCGGCAGCAGCCCCGCTTCACCGGCACCAACGCCACCGACAACGCCGCCCTGCTGGAGCCGGTCCGCAAGATAGCCGAGTCCCACGGCGCAACCCTCGGCCAGATCGCCCTGGCCTGGGTCCAGCAGCAGGCCACGGTCCGTGGCCTCGCGGTCGTACCGATCCCCGGCACCCGCAAGCGCACGCGCGTCGAGGAGAACTCGGCCGCGACGCGGATCCGGCTGACCGAACAGGACCTGGCACTGCTGGAGCCCATCGCGGGCCAGGTGGCGGGGGCACGGTATGCGGACATGACGTTCACTTCGGCGGGCCGGGAGTAGGAGTACGGGAGGGGAGCAGGGGAGGGGAGTACGGGAGTAGGAGCAGGGGGCGGGTTCGCCTGAGGTGGCTTGAACTCGCACGCGTGGCGCGCCCGCTGTGCGGTGGCGCGCCCGCCGTGCCGTGGCGCCGCCTCCCTCACGTGAGCCCGAGCGCGAAGACCGCGAACCCGGCGGCGAGCAGCCCGGCCGCGACCCGGCGTACGGCCGTGGCGCCGGTCCACGGTGCCTCGAAACGGCGGGTGGCGCGCGTGATGAGGACGAGTGCGGCGGCGAAGACCGGCATCCAGGCCAGCCGCGCCAGGATCCAGCCGAGCGAGCCAGGGGCGACGGTGAGGCCCGGGACGGCGCCTAGGAAGGACGCCGGAACGGCCGCCGCCAGCATCGCCGTCTGGTGCCAGCACAGGATCGTCATCGCGCAGAGGTTGATGATGACGACGGGCGCCCAGAGGGCGGGCCGGCGCAGCAGCCGGGCCATCCGGTCCCGGAGCAGGATGGCGGCGCCCGACTGGGCGGCGGCGAGGGCGAGCACCAGCAGCGACGGCGGATGGGAGTTCTTACGGTCCTGGCCGGGAACGCCGACCATGCTCGCGGGATAGTGGAAGGCGAGCAGGAGCAGCGCGAACAGGGCGGCGCCGCCGGCCGCAAGCACCCACGCCGCGCGCTTGTCCAGCCTCTTCTCGCCCCAGCTGACGCCGAGTTGGTAGGCGAACATCCAGCCGGGGAGAAGGTTGAGCAGGCTCAGCCAGGAGGGCATGGCATCGGCGTACGGTCCGTAGCGCAGGAAGTCGACGACGGCGACGGAGGCCACCGGCGGCACCGCGGCCCATGCACCCATCCGCCGGGCGGCACGCACGCAGTACGGGGTCAGTGCCGTCACCCCGGCGTAGACACCCACGAACCACAGCGGCTGGATGACCAGCGTCGCCCCGGTCCGCAGCGTCGCGGCCGGCACCCCCAGCCCGTACAGCACGGGAAGCATCGCCGCCCATACGGCGGTCACCCCGAGCACCGGGCGCCCCAGCCGGGCCAGCCGCCCGCCCAGCCACCGCGCCGCCGACTCACCCCGCTCCAGGGCGCGCCGATACGACAGCACCGACGCATAGCCCCCGACCAGGAAGAAGATGCCGAGCATCTGCAGCACCCAGCTGAGCGGCGCGAGGAAGCCGAGAGTCGTCAGCGGGCTGGCGTTGTGCAGCGCACCATCCGGATCCCGGCTGAAGCCGCCGAGCAGCCAGTGGCCGGTGGGGACGGCGAGGAGAG
Source organism: Streptomyces sp. NPDC028368 (assembly GCF_055565615.1). Classification (NCBI taxonomy): domain Bacteria; kingdom Bacillati; phylum Actinomycetota; class Actinomycetes; order Kitasatosporales; family Streptomycetaceae; genus Streptomyces; species Streptomyces sp. NPDC028368. The sequence continues at coordinate 120,858 of NZ_JBVHTY010000002.1, forward strand.
CGAGGGCGCGCAGACCGTCGATGGCGCGGTCGCGTCCGGCGGGGGTCCGGCCCTCGATCGAACGGACCGTCCCGCCGAGCGTGGCGCGGAACGAACCACTGACTCTGCCGATCCGGCCGAGCCGGCTGACCCGGCCGATCCGGTTGACCTGCTTGGCATGACTGGCTAATGCGAGAAGTGCGGTGGTGGCCATGAGACGTCCTTGCGTGCGGAGGATGGCGAACGGACTGCGGGCACCCGCCGACGTCAGCGCACGTCGCCGTAACGGCCCAGCGCGATGGCGGCGAAGCCGCGGAGGGAGTCCGTACCGGGGGCGAGATAGCCGGTGTGGCCCTCGGCCCGGTCGGCGGGGACACGGCGGGCACCGAAGGCGGGGTCGGTGGGGTCCTCTCCGTGGCCCAGGCCCAGGAGTTCGACGTTCGGGATGTCACCGATCCAGTCGGACGCGTCCCGGGCCGCCCACACCCGGGCCGAGGTGTGCAGCTCCGCCACGCCCGCCCGCCGCATCCCGGGGGACGCGAAGACGATCAGGTCGGCGATGTCGCCGCGGGCCACCTTCGGTACGGCCATTCCGCAGACCACCGACCCGTAGCTGTGGCAGAGCACGGCGGGTGCCGGTACGCCGGTGGCCGCGAGGCCGGTCACGAAACGCGCCAGCCGCGGCGCCCCGGCCTCGGCCAGCCGCCCGGTGGCGGCGTCCGGACCGAGACCGACCGGGGTGGTGTACCCGGCCCACGCGATGACCGCCGTACGGGTACCGGGCGCATCGGCCGCCATCTGCCTGCGCAGCGACGTGGCCATGCCGGTTGGCGTGCCGTACGGGTCCTTCGCGCGGTCGAAGGAGCCCAGGTCGATGTCCGAGCCGGGCACGATCACGGCGACGCGCTCGGCCGTGGTCAACTCCCCGTGGACCTCGGCCACCTGGCCCCGGCCGCGCGGGTCGAAGACGAGGATGTGGCGGCCGGGCGCGAGCAGTTCGGCGCAGCGGTCGGCGGCCTTTCTGGCCTGCTGGTGGTCCTGGAGGGTGCCGGCCGGATCGGTGGAGCGGGCCAGGTAGCGGTTCCGTTCCGCCTTCAGGGCAAGGGAGTTGGCCTCGTACCGGAGGGGGATGGGCGCGCCGTCGAGGTTGCCGACGGTGAGGGGGTGACGGGCCGCGAGCGCATGCCGCTGGGCACCGGTCAGCGAGGCGAAGAAGTGGGCGACGGCGGCGGGGCTCGCGGTCGCGGGGTCCGGCAGCGACCGGCCCAGGGAGTGGTCCGCCCGCCAGGCGGCGGCGCCCGGTGCGGGGCCGGTGACGGCGGTCTGCGCGGAACCGGCCGCCCAGCCGCCGGTCCCGGCGGCGACGGCCACCGCGAGCACGGCGGCGATGAGCGTGCGCTTGCTGCGGAGCGCGGCGGTGCGCAGGACGGACATGGTGGTGTCTCCCTCTTCCGTTGGTGTGGCGGAGGGAAACGTAGGAAGGGGGTGTATGACGTGGCGTCACACCGCGGAGCCAACTGCGGGGTGATACCGGGGTAGGGGGTGCCCGCCCCGCTCGTCCTCAAGGAGGAGGAGCGAGCGCGGTACGCCTCAGGGGCGAGGGGCGAGGGGCGAGGGGCGAGCGGCGAGGGCCCGTCCGGTGCGATCCGGAAGTGAGGCGCGGGAGCCGTCCCGTACGCCCCGGAAGCGAGGGGCGGGAACTCCCTGGCACGGCTCAGGGACGCGGAGCGGCGGCTGACGGGCACGCCTCAGGCACGCCGGACCGGCCGCCCCCGGCCCTGCCCCTACCGCTACCCCTGCCTCACCGTTCCCCAGGCGCCACCAACCCCGACTCGTACGCGAAGATCACTGCCTGGGCGCGGTCCCGCAGCTCCAACTTGGCCAGTACGCGGCCGATATGGGTCTTCACCGTCTGCTCGGCGAGGACCAGGGAATCGGCGATCTCCTGATTGGACAGGCCGCGGGCAATCAGCTCCAGCACCTCCGTCTCGCGTGGCGTCAGGCCGTTCAGCCGCAGCGACGTACGGTCCTTGCGCGGCGCCGGCCGCTGCCGGGCGAAGTCGGCGATCAGCCGACGGGTCACCGACGGCGCGAGCAGCGCCTCACCCGCCGCCACGACGCGGACCGCGGAGATCAGATCGGCGGGCGGCGCATCCTTGAGCAGAAATCCGGACGCACCCGCGCGCAGCGCTTCATAGACGTAGTCATCGACATCGAAGGTGGTCAGCATCAGCACCTTCGGGCGATGGTGGACACCTATGGGCGGATCGAGCAGCCGGCGCGCCGCCTCCAGGCCGTCCATCTCGGGCATCCGCACATCCATCAGCACCACATCGGGGTGCACCCGCCGGCTCAGCTCCACGCCCTGCACTCCGTCCGGCGCATCGCCGACCACATCGATATCGCTCTGCGCCGCGAGCAGAGCGGCGAACCCCGCCCGCACCATGGCCTGGTCGTCGACGATGATCACCCGAGTGGTCATGCGGAGTCGGAGTCCTTCGCTGAGAGGGGAGTCGGGGGGAGAGGAGAGGGGGAGGGCGAGGGCGAGCCGGGAGCCGCGGCGGCAGATGAGCCCGGCGAGGACGACGCGGGCGGGGGCGCGGAGGCCGTGAGCGGGAGCTGCGCGGCGACCCGGAACCCGCCGTCGGGCAGCGGCCCGGTGTCCAGCGAGCCGTCCAGCAGCCGCACCCGCTCCCGCATACCGATCAGGCCGTGCCCGGTGCCATTGGGCTCCAGCGGCGCGGACGGGGCAGGCGGCGCGGAGTTGACGATCAGTACGGTCAGCCGTGAGCCGCCCGCCGTGGCCGTCACCGATACCCGGGTCTGCGCACCCGGGGCGTGCCGCACCACATTGGCCAGCGCCTCCTGCACGATGCGGTACGCCGACAGGTCCACCGCCGGCTCCAGCACCACCGGCTCCTCGGGCAGCGCCAACTCGACCGGCACACCGGCCCGTACGGTCCCCTCGACGAGTTTCGGCAGCTGGCCGATCCCGGGCTGCGGGGCCTTCTCCGGGCCGCCGTGCCGCTCGGTCTCCTCGCTGCGCAGCACCCCCAGCAGCCGGCGCATCTCCGCCAGCGACTCACGCGCGGTCGCGGCGATCGCCCCGAACTCCTCCTGGGCCTCCTTGGGTATCCCGCTGATGCGGTAGGGCGCGCTGTCGGCCTGCACCGTGATCACGGACATGTGGTGGGCGACGACATCGTGCAGCTCGCGGGCGATACGGGTGCGCTCCTCCAGCAGCGTGCGGCGGGCGCGCTCGGCCTCGCTGATCGTCTCCTGTTCGATCAGCTTCCGCTGGGCATCGCCCCGCTCCCGCAAGGTGGCGCCGACCAGCAGCATCACGCCGGCCAGTACGAAGAGCAGCACCCAGGTGTCGATGGCGTGCTCGGGGGCGATCGGCCCGGAGAGGATGCCGGCCGCTCCGGTCGTCAGCCACACGGCGATGAGGGTGCGACGTCGCTCGCGCAGCGACAGCGCGAGCATCAGCGCGAGATACCCGACGATCAACGGGGGCGGCCAGGGCCAGGCGCGCCCGGCCACGCCGTCGGTGCCGGTGAGGGCCACGGCACAGATGACGTCCGCTGCGAAGATCACCCACCATGCCTGCAGCGGCCGCGTCACCGCGAGCAGCAGCGGCACGGTCTGCGCGGTGGCCAGCCCGCCCGCCAGGCCGCCACTCATGCCGTAATCATGGCTGAGCACGTTGATGCTCGTCGGCAGCAGGGATACGGCGAAGAGGAAGGCGATCAGGTACGGGAGCCGGCGCAGCCAGCGGTTGTGGACCCCGCCGAACAGGGGGGTGCCAGGGTCGGTCGGGGTGCCGAGCTCGACGGCGAGGACGTGCAGCGCCTGACGTGTGGCGCGCAGCATCCGGCCGCGGGTCGACTCGCGCTCGGCGCTGCGGGTCGGCTCGCGTTCTGGGGTGAGAGATCGCTTGAACATCGCAAAATCAATGTAAGCGGACCCCTCTCGCCGCCGCGTCATACCAGGGTTCGGGCTTGCGAGCCGTACCACGGTATGACGTGCCCGCGGCCGAAGGCCCCGCCCCTAAAGCTCCGCCAGTAGTTCGGCCTTCTTCGCGCTGAACTCGTTGTCCGTCAGCAGCCCCGCGTCGTGCAGCTCGCCGAGATGCCGTATCCGTTCCGCGATATCGGCCGGGTCCCGGCGCGTCTCCCCGGCCCGGCGTACCCGCTCGCGGTCCCGCCCATCCGGCGCCGGCTCCGCGGCCCGTACCGCCTGCAGCACGGCGGCCGCGAACGGCAGCGACTCATGGACCGGCCCGTAGCCCAGCCCGAAGACCACCGCCGCCGGATCCTGGTCGGCCGCGCCGGACTCCGCCTCCTGAGCCCCGTGCTCCAGCAGCCGCAGATGCCCGTTGAAGATCTCCGGCGAACGCCACTCGACCCCGGCCAGCTCGCCGACCGTGAAGCTCTGGTCGCCGCGCTTCCACTTCGCCGACGACGCACCCGTCCAGAACCAGCGGAAGGCGACCGCACTGCCGTCGAAGGACGCCTTGCCGTCATACGCCTTGAAGTGCAGCGGAGGCTCCGGCGCCGCCACGAGATGGCGGTCGGCGGGCTCCTTGGCATCGGGACGCAGCGCGGTGCGCAGCTCCTCGGCGTAGTACTCGGCGAGCGTCTCGCGCTCGGCCGGCAGCACCAGCCGGTACGGGTCGGCGTCCTCCTTGAGTTGTCCGTCCGCCGCCTCCATCAAGGGGTCGGCGCCGTGCCGTGGCACGGCGTGCAGCACCACCGTGCCGCGTCTGCCCTCGGTCAGCTCGACGGACCTCAACGCCTCGTACGGAATGCGTCGCTCGCCGAGCGCCTGGAACAGCTTCGGCCTGCGGATCCCCCGTTCGAAGCGGATGAGTACGGAGTCCGTGTCGAACTCCCAGACGGCGTGAAAACCGGCCAGCACATCACCCATGCGGCTCATCGTATGCGGGCGGTTGCCCACCCGTCCCCCTTCCGGACACCTTGCGCTACGCGCGTCAAGAGCCTCCCGGCCACCGGAACTGCGGCCTCCGGCCCCTCAGGCCAGGTCGGCGCTGCAGTGCGGGTCGTTGGCCGCGCACTGAACCGAGGTGAGCGCGCCGACTCCGACGAGGGCGAAGTTGCGCAGGCTCTGGGTGCCGGGCGCGAAGTAGCCCGTGTGCCCCTGGGCGCCCTGCGAGGACAGGATCCGGGAGCCGAAGGACGGATCGACCGGGTCGGCACCGTGGCCGAGCCCGCCGACCTCCAGGTACGGCACGTCCTGGATCCAGTCGTCGGCGTCCCGCATCGCCCAGACCCGGGCGTGGGTGTCCAGTCCGGACAGGCTCTCGGCCCGCATCCCCGGGCTGCCCGCCACCGCGATGTCCTCGACGTTGGACGGCAGCTGCCGGGCGGCGACGCCGCACACCACGGACCCGTAGCTGTGGCAGAACAGCGAGACGGCGGGGGCGGACGGCAGCGCCTCCACCAGGCCCCGCAGCCGGACGGCGCCGGCCTCGGCGAGCTGCCCGGTGGCGGCCTCGACGCCCAGCCCGCCCGGCGAGGTGTAGTCGGCCCAGGCGATCACCGCCGTACGGGCGTGCGGGCCGGCCTTGCGCTCGGCCTTGTACAGGGACTTCGCCATGCCGACGGGCGCGGTGAGCGCCTTCGCGGTGCGCTCGAAGGTCGACAGGTTGGTGTCCACACCGGGCACCACGACGGAGACCCGGCGGGCCGTCGCGAGATCGCCGAAGACCTCCGCCGCCCGGCCGTCGCCGGCCGGGTCGAAGGCCAGGATCTGCCGGCCGGGGCTCATCATCGACTCGAGGCGGTGCATCAGCTGGCCCGCCGTCTGGCGCCCGACGGGCGTCAGACGCCGATCGACCATGCGCTTTTTCTCAATGGCGCGGGCGTGGTCGATCGCGATCCGGTTGGCGCGATAGCGCAGCTGGACCGGTGCGCCGCCCATGTTGCCCACGACCAGCGGGAACCGGGACGCGAGCCGCTGCTGCTCGGGCCGGTCGAGCTTGGTGAAGAAGGCCCGGAGCGTGGCCGGAGCGGCCGTGGGGTCGGGCAGCGGCCGTCCGTGGAAGGTGGCGTGCTGCCAGGCGTTTCTGGCGGTGGCCAGTGGGTTGGCGTCCTCCTTGGTGCCTCTGATGGCCGTCCAGCCGGTCAGGGCAAGCATCACGAACACCACCACCAGGGCGAGCGCGGCGCGCCAGGCGGTGGACTGCAGGAAACCGTAGGAGGGGCCGAGGCCCGGGAAGGAAGTCACCGCGAGCCACCCTAGGAGACGTGGGAGGGTGCCTGCCGCGGCCGTGAGGCATATCACGTTTCGCGCCGGGTATTTCGACTAAACCGGGCAGAGGGTAGGGAATCCAGGTACGCACCAGTGCAGACCTGGGCATATTGCACCACGCGACGCCCTGGCCGGACCGCCGCCCGCCCTCAGGGCGTGAGGAAGCTCACCGGCGTTTTTACGCCGTTTTTCACCGGGCTCGCCAGTCGTCGTCGATGGCCGGGCCGATGTGATCCAGATAGGACTTGGTCAGCTCGCGGATGGACGCCACGCTGCAGTCCTGCCCCTCGCCCCAGACCTTCCCGGCCACCCGCATCACACCGCAGAACGCCGCGACCACCACCCGGGGCCGCGGGTCGGCGTCCACGTCCAGTCCCTCACGCCCGGCGATGAGCCGCGCCATCTGCTCCTCCAGATCGGAGGAGCGCCGCAGATGCGCCGCGATCAGCGCGGGAGTCGACTCGATCATCCGGTACGAGCGCATGTGCAGCTCCACCGGGACCACCGACTCGATCGCGCTGCCGATCTCGTCCCAGGCGACCATCACGGCACTGCGCAGCACCGTCAACGGGGCCTCCGCCGCGGGCCGTTGGCGCAGCTCGTCGAGGAAGCGGGCCTCCACCATCTCCTGGACGGCGAAGACGACCTCTTCCTTGTTGGCGAAGTACCGGAAGTAGGTGCGCTGAGAGACGTTCACCGCCTCCGCGATCTCATCGATCGTCGTCGCCTCGTACCCCTGCTCCGTGAACAGCTCCAGTGCCGCACGGATCAGAGCGTCGCGGGTGCGCTGCTTCTTGCGTTCGCGCAGCCCACCCGGGGGTGCCGCCTGCGGCGTCGGGGTCGCCATCCTGCGCCGCCTCTCCATGGTGTTCTCGCTGATCAGGATATCTGTGAGCTAGGTGACAGTTACCGACTGATGAATTGTTTTGTCAACTGTCAGTGGCTGACATTAACCTCGGGGTATGAGCTCTCAGACCCCGGTTGCCGACGCCGCGCCGGAACTTCCTGTACCGGAGCCCCCGAAGGGGCTGCGAGGCCATCCGTGGCTGACCCTCTTCTCCGTGGCCATCGGCGTCATGATGGTGGCCCTGGACGGCACCATCGTCGCCATCGCCAACCCCGCCATCAAGCAGGACCTGGGCGCGTCCCTCGCCGACGTGCAGTGGATAACCAACGGCTACATGCTCGCCCTGGCCGTCTCGCTGATCACGGCGGGCAAGCTCGGCGACCGCTTCGGCCACCGTCAGACCTTCCTCATCGGCATCGTCGGCTTCGCCGCCGCCTCCGGCGCCATCGGGTTCTCCAGCCAGGTCACGCTGGTCATCGTCTTCCGCGTACTGCAGGGCCTCTTCGGCGCGCTGCTGATGCCCGCCGCGCTCGGACTGCTGCGCGCCACCTTCCCGGCCGAGAAGCTCAATATGGCCATCGGCATCTGGGGCATGGTCATCGGCGCCTCCACGGCCGGCGGCCCGATCGTCGGCGGCCTGCTGGTCGAGCACGTCAACTGGCAGTCGGTGTTCTTCATCAACGTCCCGGTCGGCATCCTCGCCCTGGTCCTGGGCCTGGTGATCCTCAAGGACCACCGCGCGGAGAACGCCCCCCGCTCCTTCGACATCCCCGGCATCGTGCTGCTCTCCGGCGCGATGTTCTGCCTCATCTGGCCGCTGATCAAGGCCTCGGAGTGGGGCTGGGGCGACATGAAGACCTTGGGCTTCCTGATCGGTGCGGTGGTTCTGTTCGCCGTGTTCGCCGTCCTGGAGACCCGGGTCCGCGAGCCGCTGATCCCGCTGCGGATGTTCCGCTCCGTGCCGCTGACCGCCGGCACGATCCTGATGGTGCTGATGGCCTTCGCCTTCATGGGCGGCCTCTTCTTCGTGACGTTCTACCTCCAGAACGTGCACGGCATGAGCCCCGTCGACAGCGGTCTGCACCTCCTGCCGCTCACCGGCATGATGATCGTCGGCTCGCCGCTCGCGGGCGCCCTGATCACCAAGTTCGGCCCGCGGATCCCGCTGGTGGGCGGCATGGTCCTCACCGCGGTGGCCATGTACGGCATGTCCACCCTGGACACCACCACCGGCACCGGCCCGATGTCCGTCTGGTTCGCGCTGCTCGGCCTGGGCCTCGCACCCGTCATGGTCGGCGCCACCGAGGTCATCGTCGGCAACGCCCCGCTGGAGCTCTCCGGAGTCGCCGGCGGTCTGCAGCAGGCCGCGATGCAGGTCGGCGGCAGCCTCGGTACGGCCGTGCTCGGCGCGGTGATGGCCTCCCGCGTCGACAACGACCTCCCGGGCAACTGGCAGTCGGCCGGTCTCCCGCCGGTCCCGCCCGCGCAGGCGTCCCAGCTGTCCGACGCCGTCTCCGCAGGCATCGCGCCGGTGCCCAAGGGCACCCCGCCGGAGATCGCACAGAAGATCACGTCCGTCGCGCACGACACCTTCGTCTCCGGCATGGGCCTGGCCTTCACGGTCGCCTGCGGCGTGGCGATCGTCGCGGCCGTCGTCGCCACCTTTACCAAGCGCGGTGCGAACGCCGAGGCCGGCGCGGGCGTCGGGCACATCTGACCCCGCGGCCCCGCGCGAGCGGCGGCCGGCACCATCCAGCAGTACCCGCCGCGCGGCGGGCCGAGGCAGGTCCTCGGCCCGCCGCGCGCCGTCGTATCCGGCTGCGGCGCCCGAGCCCGTCCGCCCCGCCCGCCGCCGCGCGTGCTCGCCCGTCGAAATCCAAGGGACACCCGGCCGGCGCACCCGCCGCCGAATCGCTCATCCGGATGAGGCGGTCCGGGGAACCGGCCGTCGCACCGGCTTGGCGCCACCCGCGCGGCGCGCACCGCGATCCGCCCCCGGGCCCGGGAGGAACGGTTTTGCCGCCCGCCCCGCCACCGGGCCACCGTCAACTCCGCGCCCACGGAACCGCTTTCCGCGCCGTCCGGTTATCCACATCCCTGATCCGGATGGACTCACCGCCACGGCCTTGGCAAGCGCACCGCGCACTCGTGAAGCTCGAACCACAACCCGCCGCGGGCAACCGTCCCGCCGCGGGACGTCAACGCTGTTCGACTCACTTCACGGGGGATTCCCATGCCGCGTCTGCGCACGTTCCGCACCACCGCGCTCATCACCGGCCTCGCCGCCCTGACCGCAGCGCTCATCACACCTTCCGCCCTGGGAGCCCCGGCCGCGCAGGCGGCTGCGGGCGGCCGCACCGCCGCCACCTCGGGTGACTGCGCGGCCGGTCAGCTGTGCCTCTGGCCCAAGGCGGGCTTCGCCGGCAAGCGCCTGACCCATGAACTGTCCGACACCGACATCGAAAGCTGCATCCCGTTGCCCGAAGGGGGCCGCGCGGCGTCGTTCGTCAACCGCACCGGCCGGCCGGTCACCACGTACCAGAGCGTGGAATGCGCGGAGACCGGCGAGTTCAACACCTACCCGGGCGGTGGCACCTGGGTGCCCCGGTCGCCGTACCAGGTACGGGCGTTCAAGATCTGGGAGCGCTGAACGGGTGGCCGGGGCCTGCACCGCACCGGGGCGCACGACACCGCGCCCCCCGGCCGGCGAAGAACGCTGGTCGGGGGGCGCGGCGCACGAGACGCGGCAACGGTCCGCGGGTGGGTCAGGCGTCGCCGCCGGCCTCGCCCGCCTCCGCGGCCGTGACGTCCAGGAGCTGGTAACGGTCGATCGCCTGCTTCAGCAGCGAGCGGTCGACCTTGCCCTCCCTGGCGAGCTCGGTGAGCACGCCGAGGACGATCGACTGCGCGTCGATGTGGAAGAAGCGACGGGCCGCGCCACGGGTGTCCGCGAAGCCGAAGCCATCGGCACCCAGCGACTGGTACGTGCCGGGAACCCAGCGCGAGATCTGGTCCGGGACGGAACGCATCCAGTCCGAGACCGCCACCTTCGGGCCCTCGGCACCCTGGAGCTTCTGCGTCACATACGGGACGCGCTGCTCCTCCTCCGGGTGCAGCAGGTTGTGCTCCTCGACCTCGACGGCCTCACGGCGCAGCTCGTTCCAGGAGGTCGCCGACCAGACGTCCGCCTTGACGTTCCACTCGTCCGCGAGGATCTGCTGGGCCTCCACGGCCCACGGCACCGCGACACCCGAGGCGAGGATCTGGGCCGCGTGCTCGCCCTTGTCGCCCGCCTTGATGCGGTGCAGGCCCTTCAGGATGCCGTCGACGTCGGCGTCGGCGGGCTCCGCCGGGTGCTGGATCGGCTCGTTGTAGACGGTGAGGTAGTAGAAGATGTCCTCGGAGTTCTCTCCGTACATCCTCCGCAGACCGTCCTTGACGATGTGCGCGATCTCGTAGCCGTAGGCCGGGTCGTAGGCGACACAGGCCGGGTTGGTCGACGCCAGCAGCTGCGAGTGGCCGTCGGCGTGCTGCAGACCCTCACCGGTCAGCGTCGTACGGCCGGCGGTCGCGCCGAGCACGAAGCCGCGCGCAAGCTGGTCGGCCATCTGCCAGAACTGGTCACCGGTCCGCTGGAACCCGAACATCGAGTAGAAGACATAGACCGGGATCAGCGGCTCGCCGTGCGTGGCGTAGGCCGAGCCCGCCGCGATCAGCGAGGCCGTGCAGCCCGCCTCCGTGATGCCGTCGTGCAGCATCTGGCCGGTCGGCGACTCCTTGTAGGCCAGGAGCAGTTCGCGGTCCACGGACTCGTACTGCTGGCCCAGCGGGTTGTAGATCTTCGCCGACGGGAAGAAGGCGTCCATACCGAAGGTGCGGTACTCGTCGGGCGCGATCGGCACGAAGCGCTTGCCGATCTCCTTGTCCCGCATGAGGTCCTTCAGGACCCGCACGAACGCCATGGTCGTGGCGATCTTCTGCTGTCCCGAGCCCTTCTTGGCCGTCGCGTACGCCTTGTCGTCCGGCAGCTGCAGCGGCTTGGCGCGCACGACACGGGTCGGTACGTAGCCGCCCAGCGAGCTCCGGCGGTCGTGCATGTACTGGATCTCTTCGGACTTCGGGCCCGGGTGGTAGTACGGCGGCAGGCCGTCCTCCAGGTCCTTGTCCGGGATCGGCAGGTGCAGCCGGTCGCGGAAGCCCTTGAGGTCGTCGACCGTGAGCTTCTTCATCTGGTGGGTCGCGTTGCGGCCCTCGAAGTTCGGACCGAGCGTCCAGCCCTTGACGGTCTGCGCGAGGATCACCGTCGGCTGGCCCTTGTGGGCCTTGGCCGCCGCATACGCCGCGTAGATCTTCTTGTGGTCGTGACCGCCGCGGCCCAGGTGCAGGATCTGGTCGTCGGTCATGTTCTCGACCATCGCCCGCAGCCGGTGGTCGTCGCCGAAGAAGTGCTGGCGGATGTACGCACCGGTCTCGGTGGCGTACGTCTGGAACTGACCGTCGGGCGTGCTGTTGAGCTTGTTGACCAGGATGCCGTCGCGGTCCTGCGCGAGCAGCGGGTCCCAGCTGCGGTCCCACACCAGCTTGATGACGTTCCAGCCGGCCCCGCGGAACTGCGACTCCAGCTCCTGCATGATCTTGCCGTTGCCGCGGACCGGGCCGTCCAGGCGCTGCAGGTTGCAGTTGACGACGAAGGTCAGGTTGTCCAGGCCCTCGCGGGCGGCGATGGACAGCTGGCCGAGCGACTCGGGCTCGTCCATCTCGCCGTCGCCGAGGTAGGCCCACACATGCGAGTCGGAGGTGTCGGCGATGCCGCGCGCCTGCATGTAGCGGTTCATCCGGGCCTGGTAGATCGCGCCGAGGGGGCCGAGGCCCATCGAGACGGTCGGGAACTCCCAGAAGTCCGGCATCAGCCGCGGGTGCGGGTAGCTGGACAGGCCGTTGGGGGCCTTGGACTTCTCCTGGCGGAAGGCGTCGAGCTGCCCTTCGCTGAGCCGGTCCAGAAGGTAGGCGCGGGCGTACACACCGGGGGAGGCGTGGCCCTGGAAGAAGATCTGGTCGCCGCCCTTGCCGTCGTCCTTGCCCCGGAAGAAGTGGTTGAAGCCCACGTCGTAGAGGGAGGCGGAGGAGGCGAACGTGGCGATGTGGCCGCCGACGCCGATCCCCGGGCGCTGGGCACGCGAAACCATGACTGCCGCGTTCCACCGGGTCGCGTTCAGGACCTTGCGCTCGATCTCCTCGTTGCCCGGGAAGAACGGCTCGTCCTTGGTCGCGATGGTGTTGACGTAGTCCGTGCTGCGCATCTCGGGGACGGCCACACGCCTCTCGCGGGCCCGCTCGATCAGCCGGAGCATGAGGTAGCGGGCACGTTCCCGGCCTCGCTCATCGACGGCTGCGTCGAGCGAGTCGAGCCATTCCTGGGTCTCTTCTGGATCGAAGTCCGGGACCTGGCTGGGAAGGCCGCCAATGATGATCGGGTTTCGATCGGATCCGGAAGCCACGCTGTTCCTTCGGTGTTCGGTTCGTGTCGTGCTCGGCACGCTATTGATGCTGCGCACGCGGACGAATGTTGTCTCTGCCTTGTGTCGCGCCGTCTTCCATCGTGTACCGAGTCACTGGGATACGTCATCTCTACCGCCGGGTAACCACCCGCCGAGAGATGGGCGCTGAAAGGCCGATCCTCGGGTCGGCCAAATCGCAACCATACGCCCATGTCGAAAGTCCTTTGCGTACGGCCGTGCGGCCCTCGAATCCGCATCCCGCGCGAGGCGGCGCACACCCGAAGGGACCAGTCGCGCGCCAGTACCGATAAACCCGGCAGAACGCTGTGGTGTGAATCACTTCAGGCTGTCCCAGAGGGGTCGTAGTTGCGGCGAGACGCGTCCAATCGTCACCGTTTCGGCGGTCTCGGCCGCCGGGTACTTGCGCGATCCGCCCGGCCCGTGTGGACTACGCCCAAAGCTCCGCGCACGCGTGGGGTCCAAAAGCATTTTCCGAAACATGATCAGGAGGCAATCCGTGAGCGCGACCGCGGACCACGCGGAGGAGCGGACCAGCCCGGCCGTCAGGCTGGGGTTCGAGCCCGGACAGGTGGTCCAGGAGATCGGCTACGACGATGACGTCGAGCAGGAGCTCCGTGAAGCCATTGAGGCCGTGATCGGCCAGGAGATCGTTGACGAGGACTATGACGACGTCGCCGACGTCGTCGTGCTGTGGTTCCGCGATGACGACGGCGACCTCACGGACGCGCTGGTGGATGCCATCGGTCTGATCGATGAGGGCGGCGAGATCTGGTTGATGACGCCCAAGACCGGCCGCGACGGCTATATCGAGCCCAGCGACATCAATGAGGCCGCGCAGACCGCGGGTCTGTCCCAGACCAGGAGCATCAACGCGGGCAAGGACTGGACCGGCAGCCGGCTGGTCACGCCTAAGGCGGCGAAGTCCGGCAAGCGCTGACCGGCACACTCAGCCGTTCCTCGCCGAGCCCCCTCCGGCCTCGTCCCGGAGGGGGCTCGGCGCTGTTCAGGAGCGGTTTTCGGGGCGTTCGGCGCGGCGCGTAGGGTTGGCCGCGTCCAGTTGTGCGTGAGCGGAAGGGAAGCAACCCCATGGCGATCGAGGTCGGCACGAAGGCTCCGGATTTCGAGCTGAAGAACCAGCACGGCGAGCTGGTCAGGCTCTCCGACTTCCGCGGCGAGAAGGCCGTCGTCCTCCTCTTCTACCCCTTCGCCTTCACCGGTGTGTGCACCGGCGAGCTGTGCGCGCTCCGCGACGAGCTGCCGAAGTTCGCCAACGACGACGTCCAGCTGCTGGCCGTCTCCAACGACTCCCCGTTCACCCTGCGCGTCTTCGCCGAGCAGGAGGGCCTGGAGTACCCGCTGCTGTCGGACTTCTGGCCGCACGGCGAGGCCTCGCGGGCGTACGGCGTCTTCGACGAGGAGAAGGGCTGCGCGGTGCGCGGCACCTTCGTCATCGACAAGGAGGGCGTGGTGCGCTGGACGGTCGTCAACGGCCTGCCCGACGCCCGCGACCTGAACGACTACATCAAGGCCCTCGACTCCCTCTGAGCCGCCTCTCCGGGGCGCCTGCGGGCGCCCGCAGGACCGGCATCCGTGTGCATCCGAGTGCGATATCTGTAATCGGTGGGAACCGGTCACTAGGATCGATTCGTTGATCCGATGCCATGCACGATGGGGGCGCAAAACTTTACGTACCCCTCGAATCTATGGGAGGACTCGTGGGAGTCAGCCTCAGCAAGGGCGGCAACGTCTCGCTGACGAAGGAAGCCCCCAATCTGACCGCCGTCCTCGTCGGTCTGGGCTGGGATGCGCGTACCACCACCGGTACGGACTTCGACCTGGATGCCAGTGCCCTGCTGACGAACGACCAGGGCAAGGTCGGCAACGACCAGAACTTCGTGTTCTTCAACAACCTGAAGAGCCCGGACGGTTCGGTCGAACACACCGGTGACAACACCACCGGTGAGGGCGAGGGCGACGACGAGGCGATCAAGGTGAACCTCGCCGGGGTGCCGGCCGACGTCCACAAGATCGTGTTCCCGGTGTCGATCTACGACGCCGAGACCCGCCAGCAGAGCTTCGGCCAGGTCCGCAACGCCTACATCCGCGTCGTCAACCAGGCCGACGGCAACGAGCTGGCGCGCTACGACCTGAGCGAGGACGCCTCCACCGAGACCGCCATGGTCTTCGGCGAGCTGTACCGCAACGGCGCGGAGTGGAAGTTCCGGGCCATCGGGCAGGGCTACGCCTCGGGGCTGCGCGGCATCGCGCAGGACTTCGGCGTCAACGTCTGAGCGAGCACATTCACCGCTGTCCGGCGCCGTACGCCCCGTTCGGGGAGTGCGGCGCCGGGCGCGCTTGAAAGGGACGCGGGCCGGGCGTGAGAGCGGCTCGCACCGTCACCGGGGAGGAAGCGAACACTATGGGCGTCACGCTCGCCAAGGGGGGCAACGTCTCCCTGTCCAAGGCCGCGCCGAATCTTGCGCAGATCATGGTCGGTCTCGGCTGGGACGCACGCTCCACCACTGGAGCGCCGTTCGACCTCGACGCCAGCGCGCTGCTGTGCCGGTCGGGCCGGGTGCTGGGGGACGAGTACTTCGTCTTCTACAACAACCTCAAGAGCCCCGAAGGCTCCGTCGAACACACCGGTGACAACCTCACCGGCGAGGGGGAGGGCGACGACGAGTCGATCCTGGTGGACCTCACCGGGGTCCCCGAGCACGTCGACAAGATCATCTTCCCGGTCTCCATTCATGAGGCCGAGCTGCGCGGCCAGAGCTTCGGCCAGGTCAGCAATGCCTTTATCCGCATCGTCAACCAGGCCGACGGCAGTGAACTCGCCCGCTACGACCTCAGCGAGGATGCCGCCGGAGAAACCGCAATGATCTTCGGCGAGGTCTACCGCTACAACGGCGAATGGAAGTTCAGGGCGGTGGGGCAGGGGTACGCGTCAGGGCTGCGGGGCATCGCTCTAGACTTCGGGGTCAACGTTTCGTAAAGCGCCGCGCGCTGCGCGCGGGGGACCCCATACAGCGAGGGATTGGGTAGGCAGTGCTCCTGAAAACCTTCGGCTGGTCGTTCGCCATCACGGTGCTCGGCCTGGCCTTGGCGGGCGTTCTCTGGGGGTGGCAGGGCCTCGCAATCGTCGGGATCCTGTCCATCCTGGAGATCTCGCTCTCCTTCGACAACGCCGTCATCAACGCAGGCATTCTGCGCAAGATGAACGCCTTCTGGCAGAAGATCTTCCTGACCGTCGGCATCCTTGTCGCGGTATTCGGCATGCGGCTGGTCTTCCCGGTCGTCATCGTCGCGATCACCGCGAAACTGGGGCCGATCGAGGCGGTCAAGCTCGCCATCAACGACAAGGCGCACTACCAGGAACTGGTCACCAGCGCCCACCCGGCCATCGCGGCCTTCGGCGGGATCTTCCTGCTGATGATCTTCCTCGACTTCATCTTCGAGGAGCGCGACTACAAGTGGCTGTCGTGGATCGAGAAGCCCATGGCCAAGATGGGCAAGCTCGACATGCTGTCCGTCATCATCGCGCTCGTCGTCCTGCTGGTGACCGCAATGACGGTGGCCACCAGCGTCTCGCACGGCGGCGGTGACAAGAGCGCCACCGTGCTGCTGTCCGGCGTCGCCGGCCTCATCACGTATCTCGTCGTCGGCGGCATCTCCGGCTACTTCGAGGACAAGCTGGAGGACGACGCGGAGGACGGCGAGGCCGCCGCGCAGCCCGCGAAGAACGGCTCGGGGACCGGCGCGGCCGTGGGCCTGGCCGGCAAGGCCGCGTTCTTCATGTTCCTCTACCTCGAGGTCATCGACGCGTCCTTCTCCTTCGACGGCGTCATCGGCGCGTTCGCGATCACCAACGACATCTTCGAGATGGCGCTGGGTCTGGGCATCGGCGCGATGTACATCCGCTCGCTGACGGTCTTCCTCGTCCGCAAGGGGACCCTGGACGACTACGTCTACCTGGAGCACGGCGCGCACTACGCGATCGGTGCGCTCGGGGTCATCCTGCTCATCACGATCAAGTACGAGATCCACGAGGTCATCACAGGCCTGGTCGGCATCGTACTGATCGGCCTCTCCTTCGGCTCGTCCGTGCTGCGGAACAAGCGCGAGGGCAAACCGGGGGACGAGACGGGAGCCAGGTCGGAAGTCGCGTCCGGAGTGTGACGCGGCTCTGATTGAGGAACGCTCTCTGCGGGGCGGCCATGGGGTGCAGACCTCGGGGCCGCCCCGCGGTAATGGGGGTCGAGCAAGGGGGTGGGCAAGGTGTCGTTCCTGGGGAACTGGTGGCGTGGCGGGGCGCCGAAGTACGAGTTCGACAGCGGCGGAGCGTCGTATGTCGTCGAGCTGACGAAGCGGAATCCGGTCGTCTCGCTGAGCAAGCAGGGGGCGGCCAGCGGGCATCTGCGGGTCAATCTGCACTGGCAGATGCGGACATCGGACCTCGGCGAGCGGGGCGGGCGGCGCACGGGCGGTCTGCTGCGCCATCCCGGCAGGCTGTTCAAGCCCGAGGTGGTGCAGGCGCAGGGGCCGGCCGTGGTCAAGATCGACCTGGACCTGGCCTGTATGTACGAGCTCAAGGACGGCACCAAGGGCGTGGTGCAGCCGCTCGGCAACTTCCTGGGCGAGCTCAATGCGCCGCCTTACGTGCAGCTCAGCGGCGACGACCGGTTCGGCTCGCCGTCGGGCGAGACGCTGTACATCAACATGGACCACCGCGACGAGATCAAGCGGCTGCTGATCTTCGTCTACATCTACGACGGGACGCCCGCCTTCGACCGCACACACGCCGTGGTCACGCTCTATCCGAGCAACGGACCGCGGATGGAGATCAAGCTCGACGAGCGGGCGCCACAGGCCCGCTCCTGCGCCATTTTCATGCTCGAGAACACCAAGGACGAGCTGACGGTGCGGCGCGAGGTGAAGTACGTCTACGGCTTCCAGGCGGAGCTCGACCGGCTGTACGGCTGGGGCCTCCAGTGGGGACGGGGGTACAAGTCGAAGGTCTGACACTCCGCGGCCGCGTGCCGCCGCCCGCGGCCGGGCTACCGGCGTTGGAACTGCGGGCCCTGCGGCGGCAGCACGAACGACGGGTCCGGCACGAACGGCTGCTGCTGCGTCGGATAGCCGTACGCCGGGGCGGGCTGCTGCTGGGGCGGCTGCGGATAGCCGTAGGCGGGCGGCTGCTGCGGCTGGTACGGGGGCTGCTGAGGCAGCGGGGCCGGGTAGCCGTACGAGGGCTGGGCCGGGGGCTGCACGGGCGGTGGCGGAACGTTGTACGGGTAGCCGTAACCGCCGCCGGTGGGCTGCGGCGGCGGCCCTGCGGGGGCCGACGGCAGCGGGGCCGCGGAGTACGGCTCCGGCATCGCATCCGGCATGTGCTGGGTGACGGCATCCGGGTCCGGGGCCGCAGGCGGACCGGCCGCCTCCTCCGGCCAGGCGCTGGGCGGCGGGGACACCGGGCCGGACGCGCCGGCGGCCGGGCCGGGGGCGGGCGTCTCGACAGCGGCTTCGGCGCCTGCCGTGGGGTGTGAGGCGGCCGGTGCCGCGGCCGAAGCCTCTGCGGCCGGGGGTGCCGTACGCCCGGAGGCCGGGGAGTCGTTCTCCTCCACGGAGATCCCGAACTCCGTCGCCAGACCCACCAGCCCGCTCGCGTACCCCTGCCCCAGCGCGCGGAACTTCCAGCTCTCGGCGCGGCGGTAGAGCTCCCCGCAGATCAGCGCCGTCTCGTCGCCCGTCTCGGGCTCCACATCGAAGACCGCAATCGGCTCGCCCTCGGTCGCCGACGCGTCGTACAGCAGAACGCGCAGATCCGGCACCAGCCCGAACGCGCCGCCGTCCGACGAAGCGGTCAGCATCACCCGCTCCACGGCCGGGTCCAGCGTGGCCAGATCCGCCTCGATGGTGTCGGTCAGGCTGTCGGCGAGGCGGGTCTTGGGCAGATGCCGGACCAGGCCGCTGGGGTGCCGTGGCTGGTTGTAGAAGACGAAGTCCTCGTCCGAGCGCACGCGTCCTTCGGGCCCCACCAGCAGGGCTGAGGCATCGACATCGGGGACACCGGCGCCGGGCGTCCAGCGCAGGACGGCCCGGACAGCCGTGGTGTCGAGGGGTACGTTCGACCCTTTCAGCATCGCGTGCGTCATGCCGCAATCCTGCCTTCCCGGAGGTCGCAGGGACAACGCGGGGGCCTGCCGGGCGTGGTCGGATCGCCATCGCGGACATCTGGGCGCCCCGTGCGGGATACGAGATTTTCACGCACGGGGGAACTAACGGCACCCCCGCGCACGTACGATTACCGGCTGGATCCAGACAGCGAGACGCAGCGGGGGCGCCGGGTCCCGCCTGTAGACGGGGAGTTGTATGCGGCACTTTGGGCACCTTGCGCCCGACATCCGGAAGACACTGTTCCACCAGGAGCCGATGGAGTTCACCGCCGACTCCCCGGCCCGCACGCTCGCCGCCGCCCTCGGTGCCACGCTCTACAGCCCCGCCACCCGTCCGCGACTCGCCGCCGACATCCTCAAACAGTCCGGCCGGGGCGTGGTGTCCATGGTGCTGTGCCTCGAGGACTCCATAGGGGACGGGGACGTGGCGGCCGGCGAGGACAATCTCGTGCGGCAGTTCGGCCTTCTGGACGAGGCGGCCGACGCGGGCACCGACCTGCCGCTGCTCTTCATCCGCGTCCGGGCGCCCGGTCAGATACCGGATCTGGTGCGCCGGATGGGACCCGCGGTGCGCAGGCTGTCCGGATTCGTCGTGCCGAAATTCACCGCCGAGCGCGGCGCGCCTTTCCTGGAGGCCCTGAGCGCGACAGAGAAGGCGTGCGGGCGGCGGCTGTTCGCGATGCCGGTGCTCGAATCCCCGCAGCTGCTGCATCTGGAGAGCCGCGCCGAAACCCTCCAGGGCATCGCCGAAACGGTCGACAAATACCGCGAACGGGTGCTCGCCCTGCGGCTCGGCGTCACGGACTTCTGCTCCGCCTACGGGCTGCGCAGAGCACCCGACATGACGGCTTACGACGTCCACATCGTCGCCTCGGTGATCGCTGACGTGGTCAACGTGCTGGGCCGGGCGGACGGCACCGGCTTCACGGTCACCGGCCCGGTGTGGGAGTACTTCCGGCTGCAGGAGCGGATGTTCAAGCCGCAGCTGCGCCGCAGCCCGTTCCTCGGCCGGGCCGAGGAGCTGCGGACGGCACTGATCGAGCACGACATGGACGGCCTGCTGCGCGAGATCGAACTGGACCGTGCGAACGGCCTGCAGGGCAAGACCTGCATCCACCCCTCGCACGTCGCGCCGGTGCACGCGCTCTCCGTCGTCAGCCACGAGGAGTTCAGCGACGCGGCGGACATCCTGCGGCCCGAGCGCTGCGACGGCGGGGTCCTGCGCTCCGCCTACACGAACAAGATGAACGAGGTGAAGCCGCACCGCGCCTGGGCCGAACGGACCCTGCTGCGCGCGGAGGCGTTCGGCGTCGCCCGGGAGGGCATCGGGTTCGTGGAACTCCTCACGGCAAGCCTCCCGCAGACCTGAAATCCGGTGAACGACATGGACTCAACGAGGGTGGAGACGCAGCGCGTGGTGTGGACAGGAGAATGGGTGGCCGGGCGGCTGGGCGTCTCGCTGAAGGGCGGGGACGATCTGCCGGAGCTGCTGGGCCTCGCGCTGCGGCGCAACCCCAAGCGGGCCCATCTGCTCGTGTCGAACGTGCTGGGCAAGCACGTGCCGCAGCGACCCGCCGTGGTCCATGGCGCCGGTTTCGGACTGGGGCGCCGAGTACGCGAGTTGCTGGGTGACGAAGCCGCCGCCCGCTCCGTCGTTCTGGGCTACGCCGAGACCGCCACCGGCCTGGGGCACTCCGTGGCCGACGGGCTGGCCCTCGCGCCGTATCTGCACTCCACCCGTCGACCGGTGAGCGGCGTCGAGAAGGTGGGCGGCTTCGAGGAGGAGCACAGCCACGCCACCTCGCATCTGCTGCTCCCGGAGGACCGTGACCTCCTCGCCGGGGACGGCCCGCTGGTGCTTGTCGACGACGAGTTCTCCACCGGCAGGACCGTCCTCAACACCATCAAGGCGCTGCACGCGCGCTTTCCCCGCGAGCGGTACGTGGTCGTCGCACTGGTCGACATGCGCTCGGAGGCGGACCGCGGCCACCTGGAGAAGTTCACGGCGGAACTGGGCGCCCGGGTCGACCTGATATCCCTGGCCACGGGCGGTGTAGGGCTGCCGGCGGACGTCCTGCGGCGCGGCCAGGACCTCGTCGCCGCCCATGAGGCGGCCGTCCCGGCGCCGGCGAGCGGCCGTCGAAGCGACGCCGTACGCGTGGACCTCGACTGGCCCGCCGGGCTGCCGGACGGCGGACGGCACGGTTTCACACCGTCGCACCGCCGACGGCTGGAGGCCGGGCTTCCGGCCATCGCCGCCCGCCTTGCGGCGCAGCTGGACGGCGCCCGCCGCATCCTCGTCCTGGGCAACGAAGAACTGATGTACACGCCGCTGCGGATCGCGGAGGCCCTGGAAGCCCACCTCGCCGCTTCGGATTCTCCGGATGAGGACACGGCGGTCTTCTTCTCGACCACCACCCGGTCGCCCGTGCTCGCCGTGGACGACCCCGGCTATGCGATACGGACCCGCCTTTCCTTCCCGGCCCACGACCGGCCGGCCGACGGGCCGGGGGAGCGGTACGCGTACAACGTCGCGGCCGGGACCGACCCGGCGCGCCGCTTCGACGCCATCGTGGCCGTCGTCGACTCGCATGGGGACGGCCCCGAGCTGCACGCCGCCGACGGCCTGCTGGAGCGGCTCGCCGAGCACACCGACCGGCTGGTGCTGGCCGTCATCCCGTCGTACGCCCCGCAAGCCCCGCAAGGACGGACCCGTTCCATGGCCCTCCCCGAGCCGCTGCGCGGCCCCGCCTTCTCCTCCTACGCTCCCGACGAGGTCGGCTGGCTGCTGCAGGACCTCTCCGACGTCACCCTGGAAGCGCCCACCGAGGAGCGCGAGGAAGCGATTCAGAGCGGCGGAGCCCACTACGCCGAGTCGCTGCCCGTCGAATACCAGCCGAGCGAGCAGTACCAGGCGCTGTTCCACAGCGCGTTGGGGACCTCGGCGAGCCGGATCGCCCGTGCTGTCGGTGCCGTCACCGAGACCGTGCTCGCCGAGCGGGCGCGCCCGCAGGACCCCCAGGCGCGCCCCGTGCTGGTGTCGCTGGCGCGGGCCGGCACCCCTGTCGGTGTACTGATGCGCCGCTGGGCGCTGCACGCCCATGGCCTGGACCTGCCGCACTACGCCGTCTCCATCGTGCGCGGCCGGGGGATCGACACCACCGCCTTGCGCTGGCTGGCCGCCCATCACGATCCGGCGGATGTCGTCTTCGTGGACGGTTGGACCGGCAAGGGCGCCATCACCCGCGAACTCGCCCAGGCGCTGGCGGACTTCCCGGGCTTCGACCCGCGAATCGCCGTGCTCGCCGACCCCGGAGGCTGCGTCGAGACCTACGGCACCCGCGACGACTTCCTGATCCCCTCCGCCTGCCTCAACTCCACCGTCTCCGGGCTCATATCGCGGACCGTCCTGCGCGACGACCTCGTGGGCCCGGACGACTTCCACGGCGCCAAGTTCTACCGCGAGCTCTCCGGTGCCGATGTGTCGGGCGCGTTCCTCGACGCGGTCAGCGCGCGGTTCGGCGAAGTCGCCGAGGCCGTCGCCGCGGATGTGAAGGAACTGGCCGCCGCCGACCGGGCCCCGACCTGGGAGGGCTGGACGGCCGTCGAGCGGATCAGTGAGGAGTACGGCATCCACGATGTCAATCTCGTGAAGCCCGGTGTCGGCGAGACCACGCGCGTCCTGCTGCGCCGGGTCCCCTGGAAGATTCTTGCCCAGCGGGGTGCCGGGGCCGATCTCGATCATGTGCGCCTCCTGGCTGAGCAACGGGGCGTTCCTGTCGAAGAGGTCGACGAACTGCCCTATACCTGTGTCGGGTTGATCCACCCCCGCTTCACTCGCGGGGCTACGGGCGCTGACGGAAAGACGGTGGCCTCCTGATGAGCGCGATCGTCGCCAGCGACCTCGACCGCACCCTGATCTATTCGGCCGCCGCGCTGAACCTCGCCATGCCCGACGCGCAGGCCCCGCGTCTCCTGTGCGTCGAGACCTACGAACACAAGCCGCTCTCGTATATGACGGAGACCGCGGCCGGACTGCTTGCCGAACTGGCCGCGGGCACCACGTTCGTCCCGACCACCACCCGCACCCGCGAGCAGTACGGCCGCATCCATCTCCCGGGCCCGGCACCGGAGTTCGCCATCTGCGCCAACGGCGGCCACCTTCTCGTCCGGGGCGAGTCGGACCCGGACTGGCAGCGCGTCGTCGCGGAGCGTCTGGCCGAACAGTGCGCACCTCTCGAGGAGGTCCGCGCGCATCTCGTGCGCACCGCCGACCCGGCGTGGCTGCTCAAGGAACGTGTCGCCGAGGAACTGTTCGCCTACCTCGTTGTCGAGCGGCCGCTGCTGCCCGAAACCTGGGTGAAGGACCTCACCGGCTGGGCGGAAGAACGCGGCTGGACCGTGTCGCTGCAAGGCCGCAAGATCTACGCCGTACCGAAGCCGCTCACCAAGAGCGCCGCGGTCGCGGAGGTGGCGCGGCGCACGGGGGCGTCCGAGATCCTTGCGGCCGGCGACTCCCTGCTCGACGCCGACCTGCTGCTCGCGGCGGACCGCGGCTGGCGGCCGGGACATGGCGAGCTGGCGGACTCCGGCTGGCAGGCCCCGCATGTCACGGCGCTCGACGAGCGTGGCGTCGCGGCGGGCGAGGAGATCGTCCGGGCCTTCATCCGCGGCGCCGCAGTCCCGGGCCGCGCCCGCTGACGCGGACAGGGACAGAGGCCGCCACCGCCGGCGGAGGCTGGACCGGGTGCCGATCGGGAGATAGCCACGACCTGCAGAGGGCAGGCTGAAGCCAAGAGCGGCGACGTTGCCCGGTCAGCCTCGGCGGGGCGGTTGACCGCTCCGACCGGGTGTCGTACCGCGACCGCTGCCGGGGACCAGGAGGAGACCCAGTGACCGAGTCCAAAAGCACGCCGATCACCCCTGAGCTGTACGACTACGTCCTTGCCCACAATCCGCCGCTGGACTCCACGCAGCGGGGCCTGGTGGAGACGACGCGACAGCGGTTCCCTGACGTGGCGGGGATGCAGTCGGCGCAGGAGCAGGGGCCACTGCTCGCATTCCTGGTACGGCTGATCGGCGCCCGGCACATCGTCGAGGTGGGGACGTTCACCGGGTTTTCGGCGCTGTCGATGGCCCAGGCGCTGCCCCCGGACGGCACGCTGATCGCCTGCGACGTCTCCGAGGACTGGACGGCGTACGGCCGGGACGCCTGGGCGGAAGCCGGGGTCGCGGACCGTATTCAGCTGCGGATCGCGCCCGCGCTGGACACCCTGCGGGCGATGCCGGCCGAGCCGCACATCGACCTCGTCTATCTCGACGCGGACAAGACCAACTACATCCCCTACTGGGAGGAAGTGGTGCCCCGGATGCGGCCCGGGGGGCTGGTCGTCGCGGACAACGTCCTCTTCCACGGCCAGGTCACCGATCCGGCGGCGACCGGACCGGCCCTGGCGATCAGGGAGTTCAACGACCATGTGAGGGCCGATGACCGTGTGGAGGCGGTGATGCTCACGGTGGCGGACGGAGTGACGGTGGCGCGCAGGCGGTAGCGGGCCCGACCGGCGAAGGCTAGCCGCAGCAGCCGCCCCCGCAGCAGCCGCCACCCCCGCCACCAGCGGGGGCGCGAGCGGGGGCGGAGGCGGAGCCGCCGACGGCGACCGTGGACAGGAGCTTCACGGTGTCCTCGTGGCCGTCGGGGCAGACGGCCGGGGCGGAGGACTCGGCCATCGGCCGGTTCAGCTCGAAGGTGGTGCCACAGGGGCGGCACCGGTATTCGTAACGAGGCATGGCCACAGGTTAGCGGCGGCGCGGTCAGCGCACGACCGTGCCGGGCGGTGCGCCCAGCATGCCCAGTTCCGCGCGGGTCGGCGCGCCCTCCCAGTCCCCGGGGGAGGCGACCGCGAAGGCCCCGGTGGTGACCGCGCGCCCCAGGCGTCCGGCCAGGTCTTCGCCGTCCAGCAGCGCCGAAAGATAGCCCGCCACGAAGGCATCGCCCGCGCCCACGGCGTCCACGGCCCGCACCGGCTGTGCGGGGCGGTGGAGTGACCCCTCGTGGGTGAAGGCCGTTGCTCCGTCCGCGCCCAGTTTGACCACGACCTCGCCGACGCCCAGCTTCAGCAGCAGCTTCGCCTGCGCCGCGATGGCCGCTGCCGCGTCGTGCTCCGGCCCCGGGCCCGCCGCCGTGGCTTCCGCCGCCTGGCTCGCCGGCAGACAGAGGGGCAGTTCGTCATCGGAGGCGACCAGGGCGTCCACGTAAGGAATCCACTCGCGCAGGACCTGGGAGGCCTCTGGCGCGGTCCACAGGCGGGCACGGAAATTCACATCGAGACAGACCAACGTGTCGTGCTGCCGGGCGAGTTGGAGGGCGCGGCGGGCGGCTGCGAGGGGAGCGGGGCCCAGCGCGGGGGTGATGCCCGTCAAGTGCAGGATGCGGGGCGGGGCCGCGGAGAAGGCCCGCTCGATCGCGCCCGCCTGGAGCCGCGAACCGGCCGATCCGGCGCGGTAGTAGTGCACCCGGGTGACCTCGGGGAGCCGCGGCTCGAAGAGGATCAGTCCGGTCGGGGCGTCCGGGTCGGTCGAGGCGGCGGACACCTCGATGCCCTCGGCCCGGAGCGTACGAAGCACCAGCTGCCCGGCCTCGTCGCCGCCGACCGCGCCCGCCCAGTGCACGTGGTGCCCCAGCCGGGACAGGCCGATCGCGACATTGGTCTCCGCGCCGGCGATGGAGACGTTCATCGTGCCGCCGAGTTTCAGCGGGCCGCTGCCGCGCAGGGCGACCATCGTCTCGCCGAAGGTGAAGACGTCCGGCCCGGGACGCGGATGCCTCTCGCGCTCCCGCAGCGCAGCGCGCCGCTCCTGCCGGCTCGCGCGTCCGTGCCCCGGTCCGTTGCGTTGGCCTCGCTCGGTCATCGTGCGCACACCGCCTTGAATTCCGCCGCGCGCCTGCGCAGCGCGTCCAGGTCGCCGCCGTCCGCCGCGTCCCCGATCAACGGTGAGCCGACGCCCACCGCCACCGCGCCGGCCGCGAAATACGCGCTCGCCACGGCCGCGTCCACCCCGCCGACCGGCACGAACGGCAGCTCGGGGAAGGGCGCGCGGAGCGCCTCCAGATACCCGGGCCCGCCGACCGAGGCCGGAAAGAGTTTCAGCGCGGAGACCCCCAGGGCGTCGGCCGCGATCACCTCGGACGGTGTCAGCACCCCGGCGAGCGTCGGCAGCCCCTGCTGTACGGACTCCTCCAGACCGGCCCCGAGACCGGGCGTGACCACCAGATTGGCCCCGGCCTCGGCGGCGCGTCGGGCGTCCGTGGCGGACAGGACGGTGCCCGCTCCGAGCCAGGCCGCGTCGCCGAGTTCGGCGCGCGCCCGCCGGATGACCGTGAGGGCGTCGCGGCCGCTGAGCGAGACCTCGATCAGCGGAATGCCTTCCTCCGCCAAGGTCATGACCGTACGGAAAGACGCCTCCGCATCCTTGCCCCGGATGATGGCGACCAGCCGCTCGGCCCGGAGCGCTGTGCTGAAGTCCATGGGTTTCCTGCTCTCCCCTGCCGTGTGCGGCCGCTCACCATTCGGCGAACGCGCCGTCCTCATGACGCCAGACGGGGTTCCGCCAGGCGTGGCCCTTCCTGTCGGCCGCGCGCACCGCGGCCTCGTCCACCTCCACGCCCAGTCCCGGGCGGTCGGTCCGCAGCAGCGTCCCGCCGTGGAAGCGGAACGGCTCCGGATCCGCGACGTAATCCAGCAGCTCGGCGCCCTGGTTGTAGTGGATGCCGATCGACTGCTCCTGGATGAGGAAGTTCGGCGTGGTGAAGGCGACCTGGAGACTGGCGGCCAGCGCGACCGGGCCGAGCGGGCAGTGCGGGGCGAGCTGCGCCCCGTAGACCTCGGCGAGTGCGGCGATCCGGCGCAGCTCGGAGATGCCGCCCGCATGCGAGATGTCGGGCTGCAGGATCGACACGCCGGCTTGGAGCGGAGCCAGGAACTCACAGCGGGTGAAGAGACGTTCACCGAGTGCGATGGGAATGGTGGAGGTGTTCACGAGGTCATGGACAGCATGCATGTGGTCGGAGAGGACGGGCTCCTCGACGAACATCGGCGCGTACTCGGCCAGAAGAGGAAGCAGCCTGCGGGCATTGGCGGGGGAGACCCGCCCGTGGAAGTCGAGACCGAAGTCCCGGTCGTCGCCCAGGACTTCGCGTGCGGTCTCGGCGCGCAGCAGACATGCCCGCACCTCGGCGCGGGTGGCCACCGGCGTCATCCGGCCGCAGCCGTTCATCTTGACGGCCGTGAAGCCCGCCTCGATCTGTGCGGTCAGCGCGTCCCGGATGGCGTGCGGCTCATCGCCGCCGATCCAGGCGTAGGCGCGGATCTTCTCCCGCACGGGGCCGCCGAGCAGCTGGTGGACAGGCGCGCCGTGCCGCTTCCCCTTGATGTCCCACAGCGCCTGGTCCAGGCCTGCGACGGCGGACGAAAGCACCGGGCCGCCCCGGTAGAAACCGCCCTTGGTCATGACCTGCCAGTGGTCCTCGATACGCGACGGGTCCTGCCCCAGGAGGTACTCGGACAGCACCTCAACGGCCGCCCGCACCGGTTCGGCCCGCCCTTCGACCACCGGCTCGCCCCAGCCGACGAGGCCGTCATCGGTCTCCACCCGCACGAACATCCAGCGCGGCGGAGCGAGGAACGTCTCGATGCGGCTGATCTTCATGGAGCGGACCGTCCTTTCGGCGTCGGGTTCCTGCGCGTCGTTCCGCCCACGGCCGTCATCGCTGCGGCCACGGCCGTGACCGCGGCCGTGCTCCGGGCGATGGCCATGGTCATCGTGATTGTCGCGCGGAAGCACCGAGGAGCAGGAGGCCGCCTACGGGTGTTCGCGTCCGGATTTGTCGAGCAGTTCGAGCATCGCCATATAGGCGCCGTCGACGTCCCGGTTGCGTACGGCCTCGACGACCGCGGCGTGCACGGCATGCGGATGCTCGAATTCGCCGCCGCTGCCGTGCACCGCCCGGTCGCGCTGGATGAGCACGGGCACGATCACCCGGTGCAGCTGCGCATAGAAGCGGTTGTTGGACGCGAGCAGTATCGCCGTGTGGAAGGACGCGTCGGCGCGTACGAACAGCACCGGATCGCTTTCCGTGGCCGCCATCGCGCCCAGCGCGGCATCCAGTGCCGCGAGATCGTCATCGGTACGCCGCTCCGCGGCGAGGGCGGCCGCGGCGGGCTCGATGGACCGGCGAAGCTCCAGCATGTCGGCGAAGAAGTCGGACGAGACGCCGGCCGCGAGCTTCCAGCGCAGCACATCACCGTCGAGGAGGTTCCATTCCTCGCGGGGACGGACCAGGCTGTCGCCCTTCTGGCGGGCATCGACCAGACCCTTGGCGGCCAGCACCTTGACCGCCTCGCGCAGAACGGTCTGGCTGACGTCCAGCTCCGCCATCAGATCCGGCAGGACGAGGGCGTCCCCCTCACCATAGGTGCCGTCGAGAATCCGCCGGGCGAGCGCTTCGACGGTCACCTTCTGAACCCCATGTCCCGGGGGCGAGGCGGCGTTCCCCGACTGCGTCATCCTTTGCTCCCTGCTCCCCGGTCCGCCCCGCTCCGTCCGCCCAGCCGTCAGGGCGTACCGAGTCACGACCCCACCTCGGTACGCCCTGACGTCTCCTCGCCCCGGCTCACGTCCCCTTTCTGCCGGTGCTGGTGCTCGTGTCGGCGTTGCTGCCGGTGCCTGCGCCTCTGTGGGCGCTGCCGCTGGTGCCGGGTCCGAGCGAACCGCGCCCGGCATGCATGGCGCCTTGCATCCGTACGCGCGCCGCCTGCCGTGCCGCCGTCATGCCGGATACGGCGTGCAGCTGTCCGCGGTCAAAGCGTTCCGCATCCTCCGGGTGCCGGGCGCGCCAGTAGGGGTTGTCTTGCGACAGCCCGCCGCTCACCCGTCCGTACATCCCGAAGACCAGCAGCATCAGTCCGACCAGGAAGCTGAAGAGGACGTTCTGGATCTGGAAGGCGAGGAAGTTCGCGCCGGTCTGGAGCAGCGCCAGGTTCACGAATCCGCTCAGGAGGAAGAGCACGCCCCACACGATGTTGAGGGTCGAGGCGATATTTCCGCCGATCACCATGCCGACGACCATGATCGCTCCGACGACGATCGAGAGCACGCTCAGGGAGCCGTTGGTGTTCAGCCCGGCAACGGTGTCGCCGCCGGTGTCGAAGAAGCCGATGTGGTGGGTCAGACCGAGGACGCCGAATGCGACCAGCACCAGCCCCATCAGCCCGGCACCGATCCGGTAGACCTTGCTGAGCCGATGATCCACGGGCAGATGCTCATCGAGCCGTGTCCGGTGCCGTTTGACCCGGTGGAGTGGGTTCGCGGACCCGTGCAGGGTGTGGCCCGTAGCCCCAGTAGCCATGTCCGGCCTCCTTCGCGCCGATGTGCCGCCTGGGCCGTACTCACTCCAGCATCCGCCAAGCCGCCGCTTACCGCCATCGCGCCCGGCAACGGATCGCGCCCCGCGCTGTCGGCCCGCTTCCGCGCCTGCCCCGCGCTGTCGGCCCGCTTCCGCGCCTGCCCCGCGCCGTCGGCCCGCTTCCGCGCCTCAGCCGCCGGCCGCGCCCCGCGCGTCCCGGATCTCCTGCACCACCCGGGCCGCCGTCTGCCGTACCGCCTCGGTCTCGGTCAGGAAGTGCCACCAGTCCGGATGCCGCCCCTCCAGGCCCGCAACCGCCCGGTCCAGCCGTGCCACCGCGTCGTCCAGAGGCCCCGCATGCCGCGGATCGGGGGTGCTGCGCCCGGTCATCGCCAGCCGCTGCGCGTCCCGGACCGCGAAGCGCGTCCGCTCGACCTCCTTCTGCCGGTCGAACGACACCGCATCCAGCCGCTGCAGCCGGTCGCCCGCGGCCGACACCGCCTCGTCCGTACTGTCCAGCAGCGCCCGCACGGTCCCCAGCCGGCTCGTGGCATCCGCCCAGCGCTGTTCGTCGCGTGCCTGCTGCGCCTCCCGCAGCTTGACCTCGGCCTGCTTGACGGCCTGCGCGGCCTGCGCCGGCACCTGCTGCAGGTCCTGCCAGCACGCCGCGCTGTACCGCCGCCGCAGCTCACTGAGGACCGGATCGACCTTTTCGGCACGCGTCGTGATCGCCTGCGCCCGCGTCCGCAGCGACACCAGCCGCTTGTCGATCTCCGCCGCCTTCTCCGGCAGCCGCGCGGCCTCGGTCCGTACTTCCTCGGCCTTGCGCAGCACCTCGTCGGCGCGCCGGATCGTCTCCTGCACGCCATGCTGTCCGGCACCCTGATTGAGCTTGGTCAGCTCCGGCGCGAGCGTCGCCAGCCGGGCCGCAAGCTCGTCGGCCTTCAGCCCCTGCGCCCGGACCGCGTCCAGCGCGTTACTCGCCGCCAGCAGCGCCTGCCGCGCCCGCTCCACCGCCGGGGCCAGCCGCTCCAGCTGCGTCTCGGCGCTCCGCAGCAGCGGCCCCAGCCCCTGCGCGAAGCGGTCGAGCTCGCCCTTGACCCGGTTCAGCTCGTCCTTGGCGCGCGTCAGGTCGGCCCGCGCCCGTGCCACCGCCGCGCCGTCCAGGTCGTCACGATCAAGATCATGGGAATCAACGGCGGTGATATAGCCCTGGCTCACCTCATCGATCCGGCGGCCGAACCCCTCGTACTCGTCCGCGGCCCGCCTGGCCGACGGCGAATTGTCGACCGCGGTGATCGTCTCTATGGAGATCCGCAGATCCCGCTGCGCGGTGTCGAGCTCGTAGAACGCCGCCGCCGCGGCATCCTTCGCGGCCTGCGCATCGGCCCGCTGACCCTCCCCGCGCCCGAACCAGCGGCGCGTGCCCCCACCCGCGAACGACTGCGGCACCATCGCCACCAGCAACGGCAACGGCAGCAGCACAAGCGCCACCATGTCCTTGACGGGCCCCCCACGGGGTCGACGGCGTGCTCGCTGCTCATGCGGCTGCGTGTGTGTCGCCGTCACATCCCTCTCCCGATCGGATTCGCCCCAGAACCGACTGTCATTCTCCCACTCCACGGAAACGAACACACCGGCCGGTAAGTTCGCAGTTCGAGCACTGGTTTGCAGTCCAGCCCGGTCGGCAAGGTAGTCTGTCGGCTCGGCCAGGGCGCATAGCTCAGCGGTAGAGCGCTGCTCTTACAAAGCAGATGTCGGCGGTTCAAATCCGTCTGTGCCCACTCCTTTCGCAGAACGACAAAGGCCCAGGTCATCCGAGGTAGATTCGGATTCCTGGGCCTTGATCATTTTCTGTCCCGGACGGCGCCCGACAGGGTTCGTGCCACTTACGTGCCAGATGGCCCGTCCGAGCCGCCCCGATCCCCCTTCGACCGACGGATCTGCTCATCCACGTGATCGGCAATCGCTTGATCACGACCATTGACCAGGTGCTGGTAGATCAGCGCGGCCCGTACCGACGAGTGCCCCATGCGATGCATCAGCTCGCGGGTCGTCGCGCCACCGGTCGCCGCCAGGGTGTTCCCTGTATGCCGCAGGTCGTGAAAGTGGACGTCCGAGAGGCCGGCGGTGCGCAAGGCCGGGAGCCAGACCCGCCGGAAGTTGTTGCGTCGCAACCAGCCACCCCGCTGCCCGACGAAGACCAAGCCGGACCGTCCCGACTCGGCATGGTGGCTGAGGTGAGCCGCCAGCTCCTCGACGAGCGAGGCCGGGAACGCCACGGTACGAATGCCGGCGCTGCTCTTCGGGGTCTTGATCGTCAGGCCCTGTGCCCGTGTCTCGGCCTGCGAGCGGCGGACCGCGATCGTGCGCCGCTCCAGGTCGATGTCATGGCGTTGCAACGCCGCGAGCTCACCGAAACGCAGTCCGGTGAACGCGGCAAGGAGTACCAGGACGCGGAAGTAGGGCGGCATGGCATTGGCGATGCGGTAGACCTCCGGCACCGTCAGGTACGGCCGTTCGGCCGTCTTGGCTGCGCCGGCGCCCTTGATGCGGCACGGGTTCCGCTGGATCTTGTCGAGTAGGGCCGAGCGCCACCGCCGGACGTACTCATCGCGTAGGCGGGGCTGGTTCACGTTCCACTACCTCATCGACCTTGCATGGCAGTGAGCAAAACCCTTCTCTACGGGTTCAAGGCTTGCTGCGCTCGCTGCCGGCCCGGCGGAAGCCAGCAGTTCGGGAGTACACCACACGTTGACGCAGGGGGCGTTGGTGTTCCCGGCCTCTGGAACTGCAAGCAGTCAGATCACAGATCAGAGGTGCCGGGCACGCGCGGCGGCGCTGGCCGCCGCGTGTGCCCGGCACCCTCTTCGTCTTCGCCGCCGGGGGCCGCGCGGCGTCGACGCCCGCGCCCACAAGGGGCGAAAAACCAGGCCGGGGGTAGGGCGATCGGCTCCACGGCTTTACCCACCTCCCCGGTTCGGGTCCCGCGTCGAGCAAGACCAGGGGGCCACTCGTTCAAATTCCGGGCAGCTCACAAGCCTGCCCGAGTTGCCGGCAAGCGTACGGCCCCCTAGCCAGGTAGAGGGCAAGAGCGCTGAAGCCCGTGCCGCAGCCTAACTGCCCCTCCGGACATGCGAGTTCGCACGACAGGTAAACAGTACTACTGCTAGTTTTGTGGACATGGATCAGCTCCCTTTGCAGGCAGCTAGCGAAGCACGTGATCTCATGATCGCCCTCCATAAGTCCTGCTTGGCCCACATCGAGAACGCCACGTCATCCCTGAGGTCAGAAATCGAAAAAACGCTGCATCTCGAAGCAGATATCAGCCAGTGGCTTGATGTGTTGAGCGGCCGAGTGGAGGGACCTCAGCTCCGTTCGGCACATCAAGATTTCGGATTGGCATTTTACGCAGCCGCCAGTGGACTCTACAGGCAGGCATTTTCGAGCCTGCGATCCTTTCTGGAAGTCTCTGCTGCCACCGTCTATCTGAGCGCATCCGAATTCAAGCGCCGGCAATGGGTGAGCGGCAAATTGGACATCAGCTGGTCTTACATTACTTCGCCTGATGAAGGGATCTACTCTAAAGCTTTTCTCTCCGAGTTTTGCCCCCACGCCATTCCGGACCGTACTCAGATGCTGACGGCGGCTAAGAAATCGTACCGGCACTGCTCTGAATATATCCACGGCAATGTTGCGACATCGCAGCTACTGCCCAAAACCATCTCTTACGACGAGAACGTCACACGCGAATGGCTTTCTTTGAGCCAAACCACGTTGCTCACCATAATGCACTGCTATATGGTGCGTTACATTGAAGAATTCGATGACGATCAGCGACGCAAGGTGGAAGGGTCCCTGGAAGAGAATTTTCTTCACCTTGAGTCTGTAAGGAACATTCTGGATCTCCCCGTAGAGGTGAAAGAATCATGAGTAATGAACTCAACTTCCGAACAGAAGATCTCACCCCGGAGGAGATTGGAAAGTTCTTCGTCGAAACCCCAACGGACCGAAGCACGATCGATACTCTTAAGACAAAGAAAACAGTTGTTATCCAAGGCGCACGCGGAGTAGGGAAGTCGTTTCTCCTTAAGGTCGCTCAAAGTGAGCTTGATGACGAGTTTTCGACAGAGCGGATCCTGCCTGTCTACATTACATTCAACAAAGCGGGTCTGCTCAAAACCTCAGATCCTGAAAAATTCAAGCACTGGATGCTGGCGAAAATCTGTAACAGGGTCATGCGGTCTGCTCGCCGAAAGGGACTACTCAAGGCGAACAGTACAGTCTTTTCCTCGTTGGCTCAGGATAGTGAAGACCAGGCCACGGAGCATCGTCTGCAACAACTTGAGCGGGATCTCGAAGCATCGTGGAAGCAGGTCGCGGCTGTCACTGACTTTGACTCTGGGCTTGACCCGGAAGATATTACTGATGCGGTTGAGGATATGTGTCTGACGACCGGGCTCCGCCGTGTGGTACTTCTCGTCGATGAAGCGGCGCACGTCTTCATCCCAGAACAGCAGCGACAGTTTTTTACGCTCATGCGAGACCTTCGCACTCCCTATCTATCAGTCAAGGCCGCCGTATACCCTGGAGTGACCTATTTTGGCGATTCGTTTCAGATGAGTCACGACGCCGAGCTTATCGATGTGAATAGGGATATCCTCGATCCGGGCTATTTGGATTCCATGCGAGATATGGTGATTCGACAAGACTCCTCATTGGAGCAACTGATCGCCAAATACGGGGAAGCGTTTGATGCGCTGGCCTTCTCTGCTAGTGGAAACCCGAGAATTCTCCTCAAGACCGTTTCTTCCGCCTTGCCTTTTAATACGAATAACGTTCAAACGGTAATGAGGGAGTACTATCGCGACAGGATTTGGTCAGAGCACACTGATCTCGGAAATAGGTACAAAGGCCATCGTGAGGTGATCGACTGGGGGAGAACATTCATTACGGAGACCGTGATGCCGCACCTGGATCAGAAGAAGAGAGGGGAGGAAGCTGACCCCCGAATCTTCATGTGGATTCATCGTGACGCTCCTGCGGCAATCCTGGAGGCTCTCCGCTTGCTTTGCTATAGCGGAATTTTGCACGAAGCGGGGACTGGACTGGTTGCAACTCGCGGCTATATCGGCACTCGCTACATGCTCAACATCGGTACCCGATCTGGCCGGCAGCAGAACCCAGTCGCCTTCACGACTTCGCTGAGAAGGTCCGTATCGATAAAGCGGATGGTGGAATTTGGATCGAATCATTCGGCATACGCCCCAATTGCACGCCTAGATATAAAAAAGCTAGGCGAAGGGAGTAATGAGTCCCTCAATAGGCAACTCGTGAAGTCGGTAGACGAGCTGGACCTGACCTATTTCTTGCGAAAGAAATTTAAAGAGCTGGGTTTCGATACTGTTGGGAAGGCCTTGGCCGCGTCGGAAACCGATTTCATGCGAGCCAAAGGGATCGGACCGGTTCGGTCTCGGCACATGATGAATGCAGCCACGGCTGCGGTTCTTGAGTACATCTCAGGGTGATTGCGGTTATGGGGTGTAGCGAATTCTACGACGTAAAGTATATTTGGTGCATCGATGGCGGAAAATGGGCCTGCCTCGCTGCGTGGCAATGCCAGGAGCGGCACGTCTGGCGGAACTAGGCTGACCAACTTGACGAGCCGGTAGAGCGATGCCCACATCCCAGTCTCTTGATGCGGTGACATCAACGTCGGTGGATGGTGGCAGCGTTGGGCGGCTGCCCGTGACGCCAGCAGTTCGATCCGAGCCCTTCCAGGAAGGCCCCCGATCGAACTCCTAGAGCGGTGGTCGGCGCGTGCCAGATGCGTGCCCGATCAGGCGGACAGGCACGGTCAACGAGGGTTCATGGAAGCGCAGCGACTGCTTTGCCGGCGGGAGGAGACGGTGCGTGGCGTGACCACCGCAGATGCGCTGGAAGCCACGCCAGGCTTACAAAGCAGATGTCCGCGGTTTAAAACTGTCTGTGCCCATCGCGCTGACCAGTGCAAACTCGGAAAATTTCCTTCCTGGTCATGATATGGGAGGGTATTTTTGCCGGAGTCGCAGGTCAGGACATCCGACTCCGGCACCTGTTCCGATCGACTTAGGCGGGGGCGCGGGGAAGCTCAGTGTGAGTGATCGTGAACGATAGCGTGCGGTCCCAGCTGGTTCTATCCGTTTGCTCTGCACTGGGAGGGTTCACTTCGACCCTGGAGCAGTGTCGAAAACTCGGTACAGCTATCGGGGATCGAAAATCCGCACACCGTGGCCGAGCGCCTGAGAATCACCGACCGCTGGGACTTGCGGAGAGTCCGGTGCTTGGACAACGGGCACGTCGGGTTCGGGAGGCGACTCGGGGAACCCACTGGTGGCACCACCGGCAGGGCGACCCAAGTCGACCTCACACGTTCCGCCTGTTCAAGCAGACCCGGGCTGGACGAAACCGAGGCTTCGTGATTCCTCGGCGGGGAATCGGTGGACGTGGCTGGTGATCACCGCCCACACCTGGACCCGCCTCGCCCGGCCGCTGGTTGCCGATTTGCGACTGCCTTGGGAGAAGCCGGCCCCGTCGAACAAGCTCACCCGGCCCGGGTTCGGCAAGGGTTCAGAAACCTGTGCGCGAAGGCGCCCTCGCCAGCGCGCACCAAAGACTCCCGGGCCGGGCCTCGGTCGCCGCCAGGCTCGAAGAACGGCCGCCCACCTGCGGTGGCGCCAACATGTCGGCTGGCCAACAACGTTGGTGCCGACAAGTTTGACCTTTGGGACCGCCGGTTCAGCTGGTGGTGTCAACGACCAGGGACTCGGGGCGGCTCTTGTCGATGGTGCTGAAAGTGATTGGTGGGCGGCCGGCCGCGGCGCTGGAGGCGGGGGCGACTAGCGAGAAGACCATCGCGACCTTGGACGGATCCACCTCGCCATCCCGAACGACAGCTGCTGGGTCTTCCTCAATCACGGGGTAGAGGAGTATCGCGCCGCGTCGCTCGCGGGAGAAGCGTTCGGTCACGGGGTCCAAAGTCGGCGGGATCGCACGGGCTATGCGTCGGGCTGTCGCACGGTGCTTGCGGTCGCTGATGTAGCCGAAGATTTGGACGCGACGACGCTCGCGCTTGGAAATTGCGAGGGGAACCGATCCGAGGATCCTTGCGGATGCGGCGCCGCGTCCGGTCGTGTAGTGGGGGGTAATCAACAGCCAATCATCGATCAAGTGAGGATGTTTTGTGATCTCGCGAAGGAAGCGCAAGTGGGGGAGGAAGGGAGTTTTGTTCCACCAGCGCAGATTTTCCAGCACTTCCATGAGATCGGCGTGCGAAACAGATCCCGTAAGTGCAGTGAGGTGATAGTTCTTGTCGTGGTGATCGTCGTGAGAGGTGAAGGTCTCCGGAGTCCGCGAAAGGCTGTTGAGGAGAGGGCGCCACAGTTTGGTGTTGTGGCTTAGGTCCTCAGATGTTAGGGGATGGGCGGTTGGCTCGATGATCTGTCCAGGGCTCGCTATCTCTTGGACCCGAGCGTTATACATCTTCGTACGGCTGCTTGGTTTCAGCCAGGGCAGGTGCTGGGATACCAGTGGTGGGATGTCACGGGGAGTCACCAGAGGTTTTCCATTGATGAGTTCGGCATACTGCGCGAGCTGGTCGCGGAACGTCTCCTCGTCGAGGCAGATGGCTTCGAATGCCTCGTAGAGGTCGACAGTCGACCTACTGGCCTTGGTTAGTTTCTCGGCGCGACTGATATAGAGGCGGACCAGGTCCTGGTAGCCAGGGCGGAATCCAAACCAACGACCCATCTGCATAAGGGTGTCGGCCTGTTGGGTTGTCCGGCGGTAGTACGTGACTGTTAGGCCCTCGACGGTGAAGCCGCGAGAGAGCTTGGTGCCGCCAACGAGGATCTTCCAGACGTACGCCTGGCGGTCGAAATCGAGGTCGAGCTGGTCGAAGTACTTGTCGCTGTCGCCATTGACGATGACGACAGGGCTGCCGCCCCTACGGATGCGGCTGCAGGCTCGGCCGATGTATGGCCTGAGTTCGTCGTACGAACGGGGGATTGGCAGGTCAGCTGCGCGAGCCTGGGAAACTGGCTTAATGTCTCGTTGGAATAGATCAGCCAGGCGTGCGTGGGCTGACGAGCTGGTGGAATAGCCGGCGTGGTGCCACATGCTGATCAGGCGCTGTGCGAGTTCGGCGTGGTCGTCCTTACGCACGGACTCGTGGACCAACATGGTGTGGTGTCGGTACGGGCGTTCGGAGACTCCCCGGTCCGCTCGGTAGAGCTTCATTGCACCGGTGAGGACGAAAGTGTCCATAGCTTCTTGCATGGACTTATCATCAATCTCGTCCGGGGAGTAGATGCCTCGGACATGAGACATGGAACGGGAATTGGCGTACGTCCGGTCCTCAGGCGGGACGGGTGAGTCCAGGTCATGGAAGTCCTGGACACCCATGTAGCCGTCCGGACGCGGCAGCGAGATGAGGAAGTCCCTCGGGAAAATGTCCTCGCTGTCGCTCGGATCGATGAAGACATTCGCGAACGGAGTCGCTGTGTAGCCAACGTACTGGGCACGGGGCAGGAGGGAGAGCAGCTGACCGATCCGGGAGTTGATCGCGGTGCGCTTCGGGCGATCCGACTCCCACCTTGTCGGGTTGGTGGTGTTGACGGATGCCTGGTCGGATTCATCGTCGATGATCAGAGCCGGTAGCTCACCGAGCAGACCCTGGATCTGCTTGAGATCCTTGATGAGCTTGTCGAGGACCGACTTGTTCTTCTTGACGACCATGACACGGGCATCAGCATGGTGAAGGTTGCGGGGGTCAAAGAGCGGAAGGCTCCGTTCCCTCTTCTCGAATTCGATGCCCCGAATGCCCTGGAGGAGGCTTTGGTAGTCCCGGTCCCGGGTGGTGAGGCGCTCGATGTCGAAGGCCCGCTGAGTAGAGGGGCGCCCGCCGTGCGAGACGAACTCTGACCATTCCTCGTCGTCGCCGACATAGTCGATACCGACCAGGGAGTCCAGGTTGTTGATGTCGGCTCCGCGCAGGATGTTCTCCTGACCGATGAGCTCCATGTCTAGACGGCGCTGCGTCTGCTTGCGTAGCAGGTTGAGCGTGCCGCCGAGGATGATCACGAGGCGGTAGCCGGCGTCTATAGCCTTGGCGGTGACGCCGGTGAAGTTCGCGGTCTTGCCGGACTGTACGTAACCGACAACCAGGCCTCTTGCCTGGCGGCGGGCTTCTTGTTCGGGATCAGTGAGGCGTTCGACGACGGATCGACTGGCCTCGTCGAGCCCCGCTATTGCGTCACTACTCCAGCCCTTGGCGCGCAACCGATTCTCGTACGCAGGCCAATAGAAGGCGCGTGCCTCAGCGCGCTCCCTGGTGTACCAAGGGGTGAACTCTTCGGTGATGGTTACATGCCCGGGCTTTTTGGACACGAGGGCGGCCTCGGTCAAGGCCTTCCGTAGTCCGTCGTCAAAGCCAAGGAGGTCGTATGTGTCCGAGCGGCGCTCGTCTGTCCGAGCAGGTGCGGTGGACCAGGCGGCTCGTTCTTCGAAGTCCCAGGCAGTGAGCTTTCGTTCCCAGAGAACGGTCAGGGCATCGGATTCGCTCGCGAGGCGCTCCCGGAAGGTGTCCTCCGTGAGATCGGCGTATGGGAAGTCCTCTGCCTCGACCTCGGCTCGCCTGGCGAAGTGCTTCGGTCCCCGCGTCATCCCACCGAGGACAGCGGTATGTATCTCTAGGAGTGCGTCAGTCACGGAAGACATTCCTTCGTGGATCAGTCGGTGAAACGGTCGCGCTCGGCGTGGACAGCGGCGATCAGGATGCTGTTCCAGTAGTCGATCTGGTCACTGCGCTTCTTCTCCCAGCGGTTGAAGCCGAACAGCTGCTCCAGCATCAGATAGAGGAGCGTCTTGGTGACTGGGGCGTCGTTTTTGCCGCCGCGCCGGCCCGCGTTGAAGGTGTCGCGGTGGTTCTTGTTGAGCTGGATCACCCGGTTGTCACGGTCCAGCTCAAAGAATCGGTCCTCGGGGAGAGGGACCCAGTTCATGGCGATCGGGTTTTCGCCGGGCTTCTCCGGCAACTCCTCCCGGATGACCCGCCTGACTTTCGGATCGAGGCCCTTGCCGGGAGGGATCACTGGAGGGCGTTTCACCTCGGCGCGGGAAGCACCCTCGCGGTAAACGGCCTCAGCGTCTTCGAGGTACGTACGGAAGGCGCGGCCCTTGGCGTCCACGGCCTTCTCTACACCGCGGGCGAAGGCCTGCGTCGCAGTGACGCCTTCCTTCTTCACAGTGAGGCTGAATACCTGATTGGGCTGGGAGGGGAGATCGACGGCGATGCGGGCGAGGTTGAGATGCCCCTCGGCCGCACCTCGCTGGCCGTTCCAGCCGCCCGCCTGGACGAGCCGGTCATTGCGGTAGAAGTAGAAACCCTGGCGCTCGGCGAGCGGACCGATGAGTTTGTACTCGGTGCGGGGCGACCGGGCTGGCCATATATGCGCGGTCAGTTCTACGTTGCCGACGCCTTCTACGGGTGCGGTGAAGACTCGGGGATATCCGGCCTTGCCCGGGACTCTGTAGTTGAACGGGTCGAGTGCTTCCACACCTATCTGGTCAAGGATCAGGCGGGTGTGAACGTCTTCCACTGCGATGTCGATGTTCAGATCCCCGCTGTCCAGGAAGCGGTGCAGGTAAAGGCCGAGATGGGTTTCCAGCTTCTGGATCGCCTCGGAGAGGAAGCGGTCGGTCTGGCTGCACTCGACGGTTTCGAAGGCCCGGACACGATCCCAGCGCACGACTGTTCCATGCCACTCGATAAGTCCGTCGTATCGGTCGACGAGAGTTTGGGCGTAGTCCGGAGTGACCGTGTCGCAGCGGTAGCCATCCGCAAGAGAGGCGGAGGTCAACTGGCGCCCTGCGGCGCGACTTGTTCGGGTCTTACTGACCACGGTGAGCGCGTCGGCATGGGAGAGGGATGCGGCCTTCATCCCAGTGCCGTACATGCCGAGCGCCTGGGGTCCGTAGTTGCGACGCTTGCCGACTGTCATGGCAGCATCCAGGCCAGCATCGTTCATGCCTCTGCCGTCATCGACGATCAGTAGGCTGAGCAGACGGTCGTCGTCGCGCAGGAAGTGCACGACGACGTTACGGGCGTCCGCATCAAGGGAGTTGTCGATGAGGTCCGCTACGGCCACCTCGAATCCGTAGCCCTGGTTCTTCAGCGCATCGGCGTAACCGGAGTCAGGCGGCAGCTGCTTGCTACCGCTGGTGGGGACGTC
The DNA here is from genome assembly GCF_055565615.1 of Streptomyces sp. NPDC028368. NCBI lineage: Bacteria > Bacillati > Actinomycetota > Actinomycetes > Kitasatosporales > Streptomycetaceae > Streptomyces > Streptomyces sp. NPDC028368. The sequence continues at coordinate 161,327 of NZ_JBVHTY010000002.1, forward strand.
GTACTGCCAGTCGGCACCTGCCATGTTGGGCATGAATCTCGCATGTGTAAACAGGGCTGGACCGCGGAGCCCAGACGTTGGACAAAGGCCGAAGTTTGATTGCGAAGGTACTGGATCGATCTTGAAAAGATCAGCCGGTCCTGGATAGTGGGACGGAAATCCGTGATGTTCCCGCGCGGTGCCCGCGCCGGGGCGAGTGCTGGGCCGAAGCGAAGAGGATGGTCAGCGGTTCGGCCTGTCATCGCACTGCCAGGCCGCGGCGATCGTGTCGGCTTGCAGGGGTTTGGGAGCAATCCGGTGGGCGTCAGGACGTCCCAGCACAGCTGCGCGTGGTTGCGGCCGTCGTCCGGCCCGAGGTGGACGATCCGGTCCGCGAACTCGCCCCACTCCGTCAGCCACATGCCGAGGTCCGCATCCGGGCCCCAGGTCGTACGGTGGCGGCCGCTCGAACGACAGGTTCATGATTTTCTTGTCCCGCAACCGTATTTGAACTGGTGGCAACGGAATCTGACGGTTGGTCGGGCGGCCAGTGGGCTGCGGGGCTCGGGATTTACGGAGCGGGTGTGGCCCGGATTATTCAGCGTCCCTAGCCGGATCCGCAGGCGATCGCCCTTGGACTGACGCGACGGTCTCGCCGTGCGGGCGTGGAACGTCCGCGCGTTTGCTTTCGCTGTGGGCCGCGATCCTGACGGCGTGGTCATCGGCCTCCGCTCCGTCGACGGGGGGCAGGCGGGGGGCGGAAGTGTTGTGGGCCGTGGTCGGCGGATTTGCCGTCAAGCGGATCTGCCGTCAAGAGGGGCATTCGGGGACTCGGCACTCTTGCAAAGCGGATTTCGGCGGTTCACATCCGTCTGTGGCCACCATGTGTGATCAGCGAAAAGGCCCCCGTACCAGGAAGGTACGGGGGCCTTTGTCATGTTTGTGGCCGTCCCCTTACGGGCGACGCCATGGCCCGGCCCGTGGAGGCCGTGGAGGGCGCGCAGTTTGTGACCGGCGGCGAGATTCGGTCATCGGCTTCCGGGGGTGATGCGGGGTGGTGGGGCAGGCGAGGGAGGGGGAGGTGCAGGCGGTGGGGGTCCCGGGTCGGGGTGAGAGGGCTCGGGGGCCGTTGTGGTGGGTGGTGGTTCGGCTTGTTCGTGGTTGTTCGGGGGTGGGGGTGCTGTGTATCGTCGTGAGGGTTGACTTGAACTTTCAAGTAAATCTGACTGGCCCCACACGGGAAGAGCGCTCGCCATGACATCCCCCCTCAGCACGATCCAGACCCCCCGACTCGGAGTGGACACGCGCCACGCTCCGTCTCCGCACGGCTACGACGCCGGCCTGCTCGTCCTGCGCATCGCGCTCGGGCTGACGATGGCCGCCCATGGGGCCCAGAAGCTGTTCGGCTGGTTCGGTGGTGGCGGGCTGGAGGGGACCGGGCAGTTTTTCGCGATGAGCGGCTATCCGTCGGGCAAGACGATGGCCCTGGTGGCGGGGCTGACGGAGACGCTCGGCGGGCTCGGACTGGTGCTCGGGCTGCTCACACCCCTCGCGGGTGCGGCGGTCGTGGGCACGATGATCAATGCTCTGGTCGTGAAGTGGGGCGGCGGTTTCTTCGCGCCCAAGGGCGTGGAGTACGAGCTGCTGCTGACCGCGGGCGCGGGCGCGCTGGCGCTGACCGGCCCCGGGCGTTACGCCGCCGACCGCCTGGTGCCGGCGCTGCGCGCGCACCGGCTCGTCTACGGCGTGGTCGCCTTGGTGCTCGCCGCGGTGGTCGCCGGCGGCGTGCTGCTGGTCCGGAAGTAACCCAGGCGGAAGCACGCAGCAACAGTAAGGCCGGGGCGCCCTGGGGGCGTTGCGGCGGGAGAGGGGAGAGGGTCTTGTCCGTACGACGTCTCAATCACGCGGTGCTCTACATCCGCGATGTGGCGCGGTCCGTCGCCTTTTACACCGAAGCCCTCGGGCTCACGCTGGACATCGAGATACCCGGGCGCGCCGCCTTCCTCAGCGCTGCCGGCTCGCTCAACGATCACGATCTGGGGCTGTTCACGGTGGGGGCGGACGCGCCGGGCCCCGAGGCGGGCCGGGCCGGTCTCTACCACCTGGCCTGGGAGGTCGGCACGCTCGGCGAACTCGCCGCCACCGAGGCCCGGCTCGCGGCCCGCGGCGCACTGGTCGGCGCCACCGACCATCTTGTCTCCAAGTCCCTGTACGCCAAGGACCCGGACGGCAACGAGTTCGAGGTGATGTGGCGGGTTCCGCGGGAGGACTGGCCGGGTCCCGACGAGCCGAACCGGCTGCGCCCGCTCGATCTCGCGGCCGAGCTGAAGCGCTGGGGGCCCGACCTGATGACGGGCGCGGCCGCCGGCTCGGCCACCTGACGGGCCGCGGGGGGGGTAGGAGGGGGGAGGGGGACGGGCTGGGCGTACGGACCCGCGAGCCGGGCCCGGGGGCCGGACCTGCGAGCGGCGGGCCCGGGAGCCGGCCCCGCGTTCCGGGCCGGCAGCCGGCGCCTAGGAGCCCGACCCCGCCCGCGCCGCCCAGCGCTTTTCGACCCCGGCCAGGCGCCAGTACGCCAGCGCCGCCGCCCACACCACCACGAACAGGCCCACGATGATGAAGCCGACGTTGTCGAGGTCGAGGGTGGAAATCCAGCTGGTCACCGGGTCGTTGAGGCCCAGTTTTTCGTGCAGGACCGTCACCAGCTCGATGGTGCCGATGAAGAAGGCGACCGCGATGGACAGGCCGGTGATGGTGAGGTTGTAGTAGACCTTGCGCACCGGGTTGGAGAACGCCCACTGGTAGGCGAAGTTCATGAACGTGCCGTCGAGGGTGTCGAAGAGGCTCATGCCGGCGGCGAACAGCAGCGGCAGACACACAATCGCGTACCAGGGCAGCCCGGCCGCCGCGCCGCTGCCCGCCATCACCATCAGCAGCACCTCGGTCGTGGTGTCGAACCCGATCCCGAAGAGGAAGCCGAGCGGAAACATCTGCCCGGGGCGGGAGATCGAGCGGGTGAACCGGCCCAGGAAGCGGTTCATGAAGCCGCGCGAATCGAGCTGCTGCTCCAGCTCGGCCTCGTCGAACCGGCCGGCGCGCATGCCGCGGAAGACCCGCCAGATCCCGGCCATCGCGATGAGGTTGAGGGCGGCGATGAGGTAGAGGAACACCCCCGAGGCCGTGGTGCCCAGAGTGCCCAGGACCTGGTGGGTACGTGACCGGTCGTCGAGCAGCGCCCCGGCAAGGTGGGTGCCGCCCGCCACCAGGGCCGCCATCACGACGACCACGCTGGAGTGGCCGAGCGCGAACCAGAAGCCCACCGAGACGGGCCGCTTGCCGTCGGCCATCAGCTTGCGGGTGGTGTTGTCGATGGCTGCGATGTGGTCGGCGTCGAAGGCGTGCCGCATGCCGAGGGTGTAGGCGGTGATGCCGAGCCCCACACCGAAGGTTTCTTTGCCCACGGTGTAGTGCTGCGGGGCCACCAGGAGGAAGAGCATGCCGAAGGCGACGACATGCAGCCCGGCTATGACGGCTATCAGGCCCGCGGTACGGATGGTGTCCTGCCGGCGCCAGCGGAACGTGGCGGAGGCAGGGGTGTTCGGGGTATCGGTGGACAGGGCCATCCGGCGGTCACGCTCCAGCACCTCGTGGATCAGTTCGTGAGATGCCGTGGCCGGTCTCCTGGCTTGGGGGTACCTCCCTGCTCCTGAAGAGCTCGGGGGAGGGTGGACGCGTCCGGCCCGCCTTCCCGGCCGCGGGCTGCGGTCAGTGGCGCCGTACGCGCGCAGGCGCATACGGAAAGGGCCGGAAACTCCCCGATCACAGTGGCGAGGGCCGCTCCGGCCTGGGACCACAAGGTCCGTCACCGGTCTTCCCGAACACCACGGCATGACCACTCTAACCGCCGTCCCGCAGCGGTATCGACGGCCTCGGAGGGCTCGGCGCCATCAGTGGGCCACGGAGGGCGGGGAGGACAGCGAGGACAGGAAGACGCGCAGTTCGTGGTCGTAGAGCGGGGCGTTCTCCAGATTGACCATATGAGCCGCGCCCGGTATTCGGACCCTGCGGGCGCCCGGGACGGCGAGGGTGATCGCATGGGCGTTGGCGGCGATGTCCGTACTGTCGAGGTCGCCGTCGAACACCACCGTCGGCACGCGTATGTCGGACAGCCGGCCGGCGGCGCCGACCTCGATGGGCATCCCGGCGCCCATGCCGTCGGCGTGCACCTCGACCGTTGCCGCGGCCGCGGCGCGCATCCGCTCGCGCAGCCCGGGGTGGACGTCGGACGGACCGCGGTGCGGGCCGTCCACCCACATCCGCAGGAAGTGCTCGACATATTGCTCCATGCCGTCCGGTGCGCCGATCGCCGCCACCTGTGCCCTGATGTGCTCCAGGAGGAACGGGTCGGTGAAGGCGCGGCCGCTGACCCCGGGTGAGGCGAGCGCCAGGGCGCTGACCCGCTGCGGGTGGGCGAGGGCGGTGTCGAGGGCGACCCGGGAGCCGTGTGAGAGGCCGACGAGGACGGCGCTTGGGACGTCGAGGGCATCGAGGAGGGCGCACAGATCGTCGTGGTTGGCCCAGTCCCCGGCCACCGTGGAGGACAGGCCGTGACCGCGGGAGTCGTACCGGATCACGCGGTGGCCGGAGCCCACCAGCCAGGAGAACTGCTCGTCCCACATGCGCTGGTCGAGCATGCCGCCGTGCAGCAGCACCACCGCCGGACCCTCGCCGGCCGTTTCGTAGAACAGCTCACCGTCCCTGACCGGCACGGTGCCGTTGTCGAGCTCGGTCCAGGCGCTGAACGGGTGGGTCATTCTCTGTGCGTTCCCTTGGTGAGCGGTGGCGGGGCGGAGGGTGGGGGAGGAGGGGAGTGGGAGGAGGGGAGAGGGAGGAGGGGAGAGGGGAGGGGGGGAGAGGGGAGGGGGCGGATGCGTGAACGGTGTGGGGGTGTCGGCGGCTGGGGCTATTCCGGCTGGTTGTCCTGGTTGTCGGGATCCTCTCGGGTAACGCCTGAGCCGTTCGCCAGGTGCCGGAATTCCTCGCCGAGTCGGTCGAGTACACGAAGGGCCGTCGAGATGTCCTGTGCGGACAGGTCGGCCAGCCCGCGGCGCAGCTCGGTGGCCTCGGACTCCTGGATCCCGCGTATCACCTCGCCGCCCTCGGCGGTGAGCTGGATCAGGGACGAGCGGCGGTGTGCGGGATTGGGGGCCGTCACCACCAGGCCCAGCTCCGCCGCGTGGTTCACCCAGCGCTGCACCGGCTGCCGGTCGAGCTCCATGGTGCGGGCCAACTGCGGCACGGTCCGGGGGCCTTCGCTGCGCAGCGCATCGAGCAGTGCGTGCTCGCCTGCGGTCATGCCGGTGCCTTCCAGCTCGCGCTCCACCGCGCGCACGATCGTGCGGTGCAGGGGCCACAGGCGCCGTATGACGTCGTACAGAAGCTTTTCGGCCGGGGCCGGTTCGTCGCCGTCATCCGGCTTAACGACACTCATGATGTCATGATGGCATCGAAGGTGTCGTTTGGGAAGGGGCCTGCCGCGGAAGGCTGTTGGTGAAGCGCCAGACAGGTTGGTGAAGTGCCAGGCGGACCGAGGGCGGGAGGGGGGCGGGGGTGGCGGTGTCGTTGGGGTGGGGCGCGCCGTCCGTTGTGGGTCTGCTGACCGACGCCTAGGAGAGCCGGGGGGCGGGGGCTTCTTCGGGGGTGAAGGTGACGATGAGGTCGGCGCGGTCGCGGGTCGCTGCCACGGTGCGGGCGTTGGCCTCGTCCGAGGTGCGGACGAAGTGTTCGGCGTCGGGGCGTGGGCGGCCGAAGCGTTCGTGACGGTCAACCAGGCGCCGGATCCGTTCCGGGGTGTCCAGGTCGACGTACCAGACCTCGTCGAGCAGGGCGCGGATACGGGTCCACGGCGCGGAGTCGAGGAGGAGGTAATTGCCCTCGGTGACGACGAGGGGGATATGTGGCGCTACGGGGATGCTCCCCGCGACCGGCTCCTCGATACGGCGGTCGAAGGCCGGGGCGTAGACGGCGGTGTCCGCTTCCGGGGAACGCAGGCGGGTCAGCAGTGCCGCATATCCGGCGGGGTCGAAGGTGTCCGGCGCGCCCTTGCGGCCGATTCGGCCCAGGCGGTGCAGCTCTGCCTCGGCGAGATGGAAGCCGTCCATCGGGACGAGTACGGCCTGTCCCGCCAGCTCCGCCACCACATGGGCGGCGAGAGTGGACTTGCCGGCGCCGGGCGGGCCCGTGATGCCGAGCAGACGGCGGCGGCCGGGGCGGGCCGAGGCGGCGAGTCGGCGGGCGCGGGACAGGAGGTGCTGGGGATCCATGGTGGGTCCATGGTGCCCGAAGGGTGGCCGGTTGCCAGGGGGAGTCTCAGACTTGGTACTCCATCCCGTAGGGGGCGCCGATCTCATTGAGACGGGTGAGGTCGGGGTGTCCGTCCTTCATGACCACCGGACCGGCTTCGTGCATGGCCTCCACGAACTCCTCCCAGCCTCCCGGTGACGAGATCTGCAGGCACCGGGCGGGTGGCTGGGAGACGCTGCGCAGGGCGTGCGGTACGCCGCGGGGCAGCAGGGTGCACATGCCGGGAGTCAGGCGGTGGGTCGTGCCGTCGATGTCGGCCTCCATCTCGCCCTCCAGGACATAGAGGAATTCGTCGGCGTCGTGGTGGACGTGTGGCGGGATGTCGATGGCGAGCTGGTTCTCCAGGATGGAGAGCCGGCCCTCGGTGTCGTTCCTGCGGGCCTTTACGGCGAATCCGGGAGGGAGCGGGACCCGTCCGGGGCGCCGTTCGCCGGCCTGGAGCACGAAGAAGCGTGCCTTGGGGTCTGCGGGCTCCATCGGGTCCTTTGTCTCCTGGGGCGCTGTCTCCTGGGACATGGTGATCGCTGATCCTCTCCGGGGTCGGAAGGCGTGGACGTGGCCAGATGCCGAGACACATGTGGGGGAAGAAGTGGAAGGAAGGCAGAAGCGGAGTGGAACCGGAACCGGAATCCGATTCCGTTTCATCAGCGTAGCAGTAGCATCGGCGATGTGGCAGCCTCCTCGACCTCCTCCGCACCGCAACGCAGGCCCCGTGCCGACGCCGAGCGCAACCGCGCCCGGGTGCTGAACGCCGCACGCGAGGTGTTCCGTGCGCGCGGCGACGAGGCGCAGATGCCCGAGGTTGCCCGAGCGGCCGGCGTCGGCGTCGGTACGGTCTACCGGCACTTCCCGAACCGCGCGGCCCTGATCGCCGCCGTGGGGGAGCAACGGCAGGCGGAAATCGTCGAGTTCGGGCGTACGGCCTGCCTGCCGTGTGCCCAGGCCGCGGAAGGGCTGGCCGCGTACATCGGGCACATCGGGGAGGTGCTCAACGCCGAACGCGGGCTGTCCGCGTCCATCGAGGCGGCGTTCGGGTCCACCGAGCCGGCCGGGGAGGGGCGTACGGGAGCCGAGGCGGTCGCCGCCCAACTCCTCGCCCGCGGCAAGGAGGAGGGCACCGTACGGGCGGATGCCGAGGTCGCGGATGTGGTGATGATCGTGTGCGGGCTGGCCGCGGTGATCCGGCATGACGCGGGGGACTGGCGCCGCTATGTGCGTAACGCGTGCGCGGGTCTGCGGGCTTCGAGCTGAGCGCGAGACCGGGGCCGGCCGCGACGCCGGGACCGGGGCGGGACCGGCCGTGAGGCCGACACGGGGACCGACAGCGCGACCAGTCGGCGATACGCGCCCGGCCGGCGATACGCGCCCCGGCCGCCGGCCCTACCGGGTCAGTTCGCCGCGCCCAGCCGCCACAGGGAGGTGACCTCGGCCGAGCGGGCCACGTGGAGCGGGTCGGAGGTGTCGCGGGCGCGGGGATGGCGCGGCGTGATGTCGAGCCGGTCCAGGACGGTGAGGCCGCCGCGGGCGAAGGCGTCGAGGAGTTCGGCGCGGGGCCGCAGCCCGAGGTGCTCGGCCAGGTCGGAGAGGATCAGCCAGCCCTCGCCGCCCGGCGCCAGATGCTCGGCCAGGCCGCTCAGGAAGCCGTACAGCATGCGGTTGCCCGGGTCGTACACCGCGCGCTCCACCGGGGACGTCGGTTTGGCGGGTACCCAAGGGGGATTGCAGACGACCAGCGGGGCGCGGCCGGCCGGGAACAGATCGGCCTCGACCAGCTCCACCTGCCCGGCGACGTCCAGTCGTTCGATGTTCTCGCGGGCACATGCCAGCGCGCGCGGGTCCTGGTCGGTGGCCACGATCCGCCGCACCCCGCGCCGCGCCAGCACCGAGGCCAGCACGCCGGTACCGGTGCCGATGTCGAACGCCAGCTCCTGGCCGGGCAGCGGCGCCTCGGCCACCAGGTCGACGTATTCGCCGCGGGCCGGCGAGAAGACGCCGTAGTGCGGATGGATCCGGTCGCCGCCGAGCGCCGGGATCTCGACGCCCTTCCTGCGCCATTCGTTGGCGCCGATGAGGGCGAGCAGTTCGCGCAGGGACAGGACGGAGGCGACGGCCGCGGGCTCCGCGGTTTCCTGTGCCGCCGCCGGGCCGTATGCCCTGGTGCAGGCCTCGCGGACGTCGGGCGCGCGGTGCAGCGGGACGGCGTAGGAGGCGTCGAGGGGGATCAGCAGCATGCCCAGGATGCGGGCGCGCTGGTTCTGGGCGGCGCGGTGCAGGTGGAACGCCTGGGTGACGTCGGCGGGGGGAGTCTTGCGCGGGCGGCGGTCGATGCGCCGGGCCAGCGCCGTCAGCAGCTGGCGGGCATTGTGGAAATCGCCGCGCCACAGGAGCGCGGCGCCCTCGCAGGCGAGTTTGTAGGCGTCGTCGGCCTTCGTGCGGTCGTCCGCGAGGACGATCCGGCGGGGCGGCGGGGAGCCGTTCTCGGAACGCCAACGGGCGGAGCGGACCTCGTCGGCCTCGGTCCATTCGACGACCGGCGCAGAGTTCACCGAAATGTGCCTCGTGGTAGTGGTTCGGACCCCTCCCTGCGGAGGGTGACGGTCGACTCTACTCCGTGCCGGGGCGGGATCTGTGTCCGCTGTCGTCCGCACCCGGGCGGGAGCCGGATGGTGATATCTGGCGAAGAGGGAGATATCAGGCTGTGATGGAGCTGTTCAGCCGTGATGGAGCTGTTCGGCGAAACGGCGCAGCTGTTCGGCGAAACGGCGCACGACGCGATCACTCGGAATGTGAAGCCGTTCGGAATGTGAAGCCGTATGGGGGCGTATATGGCGGGCCAGGGCAGTCTCCCGGTGATCGTCGCGGTGGATGGATCCGCGGACAGCGAGCGGGCGCTCCGCTGGGCCGGGGAGACGGCGCGGCTGCGGTCCGCATCGCTCCAGGTGGTCCATGTCTGGCCGTATGTCACCGCCGCGCGGGTCGCCGACGACGACGGATCCGGCGATCCGGTGCTCGACGAGCTGCGCGCGCAGCCGCTGGCCTGGAGCCTGCCGGGCATTGACTTCCGCAGCCTGAGCGGGCTGCCCGACACCCAGCTGCCGGCGCTCGGCGCAGAGGCGCAGCTGCTCGTCCTGGGCTCGCGCGGGCGTGGCGGCTTCGCCAGCCTGCTGCTCGGCTCCAACGGTCTGGCCTGCGCCGCCCAGTCGGCCTGCCCGGTGGTGGTCGTGCCCCGCCCGGACCGGGGCCCTGCCGGGCGGGACGAGGACGGCGAGGCGCTGCCGCCGGCCGTCCCGCAGGTGACCCTGGGCGTGGACGCGTCCTCCGAGGAGCCCGGCGCCATCGGCTTCGCGCTCGCCGAGGCGAGCCGCCGCGGTGCCCGTCTCAAGGTCGTCTCCGGCTACGCCTGGCCGATGCTGATGCCGCCCGCCTTCGAGTACGTCACGGACTGCGCGACCACACAGCAGGAGTACGAGGACGCGCTCGGCACCCAGCTGGCGGACGCCCTCGCCCCGCACCGTGCGCGGTACCCGGAGGTCGACGTCCAGGTGGAGCTGCGGAACGCGGACGCCGCGGGGCAGTTGGTGGAGGCGTCCGGGGACAGCGATCTGGTCGTGGTCGCGCGGCGCCGCCGGCGGTTGCCGTTCGGCCGGCGGCTGGGCTCGGTGGCGCATGCCGTGCTGCTGCACGCCCTCTGCCCGATCGCCGTCGTCCCGAAGGACCCGGAGCCGTGAGCAGGCGCCTGCACGGTGGTGGGCCGGGCAGGCCGGAGCAGGGCGGCACCGTGCCGGCCGGAGCGGGTCAGCCGATGCCGAAGGCCGCCGCATAGCGGACCGTGCCGCGCGGCGGCGGGGAGCCGTCCAGGGACAGCGCCAGGAAGGCGGCCTCCGGCCAGGGCTGCGGGGGCAGGATGCCGAAGCGGGCCGTGGCCGGTACGAAGCCGAAGCGCGGGTAGTACGGCGGATGGCCGAGCACGATCGCGGTCCGCTCGCCGGCCGCCCGCGCCGCGTCCAGGAGCGCCCGGATGAGCGCACCGCCCGCACCCCGATTCTGGTGCTCGGGCAGCACCGCGCACGGGGCGAGCGCCACGGCGGGGACCTCCTCGACGTAGCAGCGCGTCAGCAGGGCGTGGGCGGCGACCGTGCCGTCCGGAGCGTCGGCGACGTACGACAGACCGGGGAGCCAGGCCGCCGGGTCGTGCCGCAGCGCGTCGACGAGGTCCGCCTCCTCCGCCGTGTCGAACGCGGAGGCGTTGACCCGGCGGACGGACGGTATGTCCGCGGAGGTCTCGGGGCGGGGGCGCCAGGGGCCGGCCCGCCCGGCGCCGGTGCCGGCCGGGCGGCGCAGGTCGCTCGTGCCGCTTGCCTCGCTCAAACCGTTCGAACCGCTCATGCAGGCAATCGTCGCACCAGGGTCTGACAGCGGGCGATGCGTTTTCCGCCCGACGCCGCTCGCCTCAGTGGGCCGTCCGGCGCTCCGGGCGCCGCATCACGAACACCGCCACCGACCCTGCCGCGAAGAGGGCGAACACGGACAGCGCGGTGCCCACCCAGGACGTGCCGAGCCACTGGCCGCCGAAGTAGCCCAGGCTCACGCTGTACGCCGCCCAGGCGAGGCCGGCCAGCGCCGACCAGGGGAGGAACTCGCGGACCGTACGGTGCGCGACGCCGGCGCCGAGGCTGACCACCGAGCGTCCGGCGGGCGCGAAGCGGGCGAGGACGACGATGCCGCCGCCCCCGCGGGTGAGCGCCGTGCCGAGACGTTCCTGCGCGGCGGACAGGCGGCGGGAGCGGCCGATGGCCCGGTCGAAGCGGTCGCCGCCGCGCCAGGCCAGTCGGTAGGCGACCATGTCGCCGAGCACCGAGGCGGTGGCCGCGCACAGCACCAGGGACAACATTTCGGCCAGGTGGGTCCCGCCGTGTACGGAGGCGCCGACGCGCACGGGGTCGACCGCGCCGGCGGCGGTGCTGGTGCCGGCGGCCGTGGTGGCCGCGGCGATCACCAGGAACCCGCTGGGGAGGATCGGCACGAAGACGTCGAGGACGACGGAGAGGCTGACGATCACATACACCCACGGGGTGCCACTGAGGGACCCCAGGTTTTCCAACAACGTGCCACTCCCGGTCCGGACCCCGCCGCGACGTCGCTCGGTGCGGCAGGGGCGGCTCTACAGCCATACAGCGTACGCCTGGCCTTCGTGGCCGTCTGACCTGGGGCGGTAGGTGTAATGCGGGTCACGGTTGTGGGGCGCCGGGCCCTGTGGAGGGCCCGGAACGACGGCGCGGCCCGTACAGCAGCGGTGCCGTACGGGCCGCGAGAGCACCGGAGTCCGAAGGCGCCGGACGGCCTGCCGCGAGTGTCAGGCGGCGCTCGGCTCGCGCTGGACGGCGGGGACCTGCGCCGTCTGGCGGTCGCCGAAGAAGAGGCGGTCGAGCGACCAGGCGCCGGGGCCGATGAAGGCGATCAGCAGGAAGGCCCAGCAGAACATCGCGGACGCCTCGCCACCGTTCTGAATCGGCCACAGCGCCGAGCCCTGGTGGGTGGAGAAGTACGCGTACGCCATCGAGCCGGAGCTGACGAGCGCCGCCGCGCGGGTGCTGAGGCCGAGCATCACGAGGATGCCGCCGCCGAGCTGGATGACCGCGGCGTACCAGAACGGCCAGACGCCGGTCGGGACGGCGGCGCCGGTACCCATGGCGCCGCCGAGGACGCCGAAGAGCGAAGCCGCACCGTGGGAGGCGAAAAGCAGCCCGACGACGACACGGAACAGCGCGAGTATGTGCGGGGTGGATCTCTGGGTGAACGACGTGAGGGGAGCGGACATAAGGGGACTCCTACGGTTTCTGCGGTTTCTGGGGACGAGAGAACCGCTGAAGGCATAGGTTAGGGGTGCCTAATCTATACTTGCAAGTTCAACATTTGGCCGAATTGCCGACAGCCGCACCGCCGCCTGGAGCGCGGCCCGCGCCACCGCGTCCGTATCGGCCAGCGTCACCGACCCCACCCCGGGGCGCGCTCCCGCCGCCGTCACCCAGTGCACCCCCTCCGTCGGCACCCCGACCGCGAAGCGCCGCGGATGGTGCCGGCCGTCGGACTCGATGAGGTGGTACGGGCTCGGCGACACATCCAGCCCACCGGTCTCGTAACCGTCCACCGTGTGCGGCCGGCAGCCCCCGTCGGCCAGCAGGCGGGCCAGCAGCGCATCGGCGGTGCGCCGCACATCCGGCTCCGGCAGCCGCGCCTCTATCAGGGCCGGCGCCGTCACCTCGGACCCCGGAACGTCCTGTGAGCGTGCCGTGAAGCCCGGCCCGCCGCCGTCCGCGGCGACCGGCCGCACCTCCATACGGGGCCCGATCACCTCCAGCACCCCCGCCTCGATCAGCGCCGCCATCTCCTCCAGGCGGCGGCGCGGCGGCCCGATGGACAAGAAGGCGTTGAGCGGGGTGTACCAGCGGTCCAGGTGGTCGCGGCGGGACGCGCCCCGCAGCCCGCCGTGGTCGACGATCTGCCGCAGCTCGTTGCGCAGATCCCGCAGCACGTCCAGCGCCGCCTTGACCGGACCCGCGACATTGCCCTGCCGGGCGTCCGCGACGTCCTGCCGCAGCCTCGCCAGCAGCCAGTCCCGGAAGGCGGCGCGGTCGGTGAAACGCCGGCCCGCGTGCGGCCGGCAGACCCGGTCCCAGTCCCAGCGGTCGGCGGGCGCGATACCGAACGCCTCGAGGGCGGCGGCCTCTTCGGGGCTGCGGTGCGCGCTGACCGGGAAGCGCGCGCGGAATCGTTCCTGCACCGGCGTGCCGTCCGGCGCGCGGCGGGCCAGCAGCGCCTGGTAATAGACCGCCTCCACCTCCTTGGCCACCAGGGGCCACACCTCCGTCAGGAAGTCGGGCAGATCACCGCTGTCGGCGCGCTTGCGGAAGGCGGCGATCACGTCCGGTGTGAGCAGCAGCGGCAGGTGACGGCCGTGCGCGCCCTTCGCGTTGTCGCCGCGCGCGTGGTACGGGACGCCGCGCCGGGAACCCGCGTACAAGCGGGGCTCGCGCCCCGACGGCTGGTACGTCAGCGTGCCGTCCGCATCGCGTACGAACCGTCCGCCGCGGGCCGTCGTCAGCAGCGCCATGTGATCGAAGAAGTTCAGACCGAGCCCGCGCAGCAGCACGGGGCGGCCCGGGGCCAGCGCCGACAGGTCCGCGGCGAGGTCGGCGGGGTTGGCCGGCGGGAGGTAGCGCAGGCCGTGCGCGGCGGCGTGGTCGGCGAGCCGCCGCTGCTCCGGGGCGGCCGTCGCCGGCAGATGGCCCTGGGCGAGCACCACCGCACCCAGGCCGTGCAGCACCCGGCCGTCGTCCAGGTGGAGCGACTGCGTGCCGTCGGGCGCCTCCGTCAGGCGCACCGCGCGTGCGGTGTGCGGCACCACCGTCATCCCCTCGGGGGCGGTGCGCACGACCTGGCGGTAGAACCACTCCAGATAGCGGCCGTACAGCGCCCGCCCCGGATAGTCGTCCGGGCCGACGTCGCAGCCCTCCCATGCGTACAGGCTCGGCCCGGTACGTATCGGCCCCGCGCACTCCACGCTCTCGTCGGTGAACAGCGTGACCTGCGACGCCACGGTGTTCATCAGGAGCTCGGGCGGCTGGGCGGTGCGCCACACCTGGCCCGCCCCGGGCGGCGCGGGGTCGATGAGATGCACGGTCGGCCGGGCGCCCGGAGCCAGGTCGGCGGCCGAGGCACAGATCCGCTCCAGCACACTCGTCCCGCGCGGCCCCGCGCCGACGACGGCGATGGCGGGACGGGCGTGGCGGTCGGCGATGTGGTCGGCGGCCAAGAGGGGCACTCCCTGGGGCGGCGGGGCGAAGCGTGCGCCCCATCATCACCGCCCGCCGCCGGGGAGCGGCACCCGGGTCGGCCCACGCAACACGCCGGATCCGCGGGCCGCCTGCCCGGTGGCCGGAGCCCCTGCGGGCGCCGAACCGCCCGCATCGCCGCTTTCCCCGGCAACCCGTGCGCGGGCCGGGCGAACCCCGCCGTAGCGAGGCAATCCGAACCGCCCCGACACCGTCCGAACGGTGCCTCACCACCTCCCGGACGCGGCGCGCCCGCCGGCCGTGGACCCGGCCGACGGGCGCGCGGAATCTCCAGGAGGCCTCAGCAGCCGTCGAGGATCTTCTTCAGCGCGGCCTTCTCCGCGGAGTCCGCGGTCATGCCGTACTCGTGCTTCACCCACACCCACATCCGGGCGTACTCACAGTGGTACGAGGCCTTCGGCGGCAGCCACTTCGCCGGGTCCTTGTCGCCCTTTTCCTGGTTGACGTTGTCGGTGACGGCGATCAGCTGGGAGTGCGTCAGATCGTTGGCGAGCGCCTGGCGGCGCGCCGTCGTCCACTGCGCGGCGCCGGACTTCCACGCCTCCGACAGCGGTACGACATGGTCGATGTCCAGGTCGGACGCCTTGGTCCAGGTCGCCCCGTCGTACGCCGAGACCCAGGTGCCGCTCACCGCCGCACAGCTGCCGTCCTGCTGCACGTTCGTACCGTCCCGCTTGAGGACGACCTCGCGGGTGTTGCAGTTCTTTCCCTGGTCGATCCAGTGGGGGAACTTGGCGCGGCTGTATCCGTCCTGCGGGCCCTCGGGCTGCTCCTTGATCTCGGCGAGGTATGTCCGGGCGGTGGCCGCATTCGGCGGGCTGGGCGGGGCGGCCTGGGCGGTCTGGCCGCTCAGCATCAGTGTGCAGACCAGCGCCGTGGCCGCGCCCGCGGCGAGGGACGCTCGACGCGCGTAGACCTTTGACATCGGAACTCCCTTGATGTGGGGGGAAGTTGACGTGCGGTGCGGGCCCATGGTGGCGACGTGGGGTTTCCACCGGGTGGGCTCCAGGTAACAGAGTGGCGACATGCCCACGTCAGTTCAAGGGCTTGGCGGAAGCCGTGACGGACCGCCATGAGCGTGTCGGGGCAGTCTGGTTGGGGTGCTCCCGCGTGTACGCCCCCCTACAGTGAGCGCGTGCTGCTGCCGGTCAACCTCACCCTCGGGGTCGTTCTCGCCGTCCTGTTGGCCGTCGCCGTGGCCATCGCCGCCGTGGCACGCCTCGGCCACGCCAGGGCCATCGCCCTCGCGGGCCTGCGCGCCGCCGCTCAGCTGGCGGCCGTCTCGTACCTCATCGGCTGGGTGGTCGGGGCGCTCCCCTGGCTGCTGTGTTTCCTCGTGCTGATGTTCGCGGTGGCGGTACGCACCGCGGGCCGCCGGATCACCCAGAACCACACCTGGCAGTGGGCCGCGGTGCCGATCGCCGTCGCGGTCGTCCCGGTCGTCGGCCTCCTGCTGCTCACCGGCCTCCTCCCGCCGCGCGGCCTCACCCTCATCCCCGTCACCGGCATCCTCATCGGCGGCGCGCTGACCGCCACCGTCCTCGGCGGGCGGCGCGCACTGGACGAGCTGGAGACCCGGCGCGGGGAGTTCGAGGCGGGCCTCGCGCTCGGTCTGCTGGACCGCGATGCGCGGATGGAGGTGGCCCGGCCGGCCGCGTCGGACGCGCTGCTGCCGGGGCTGGACCAGACCAGGACTGTGGGGTTGGTCACGCTCCCCGGTGCCTTCGTCGGGATGCTGCTGGGCGGCGCCTCGCCCGTACAGGCCGGTGCGGTGCAGCTGTTCGTGCTGGTCGCCCTGCTCGCGGTGCAGGCCGCGGCGTGCGCGACGGTGCTGGAACTGGTCGCCCGCGGATTGATGCACCGCGTACCCTTGGCGGCAGCAGAAGGGGAGTAGCTCTCCGCCGGACCGTCGACATACTGCGCGCCCTCGTGGCGCGCCGGCGCCCGGAGCCCGGTACGTACGTACCTGGCCAGCGAGACCTTCGGCCGCAGTGTTCGACGCTGCCGTGCCGAAGCGATCCCTTTTCCGGGCCCCTTTGGTGCGGCCCGACCGATCGAGGTATTCAGCCCGTGTTCAGCCTTACCGTTGCCGCCGTGGTCTTCGGCGTCATCTTCCTTGCCGAACTGCCCGACAAGACCGCCCTCGCGGGCCTGATGCTCGGCACCCGCTACCGCGCCTCGTACGTCTTCGTCGGCGTCGCCGCCGCCTTCCTGGTGCATGTCGCGCTGGCCATCGCCGCGGGCAGCGTGCTCACCCTGCTCCCGCACCGCCTCGTCCAGGCGGTGGTCGGGGTGCTCTTCCTGGCGGGCGCCGCCGTCCTGCTGTTCAAGAAGGACGACGACGAGGAAGAGGTGAAGAAGCCCGCCGACCAGAGCTTCTGGAAGGTCTCCGGGGCGGGCTTCACGATGATCCTGGTGGCCGAGTTCGGTGATCTGACCCAGATCATGACCGCCAACCTCGCCGCCCGTTACGACGACCCGCTGTCGGTCGGCGTCGGCGCCGTTCTGGGCCTGTGGGCCGTGGCGGGGCTGGGCATTCTCGGCGGCCGCACGCTGATGAAGTACGTACCGCTCAAGCTGATCACCAAGGTCGCGGCCGGTGTGATGCTGCTGCTGGCGGGGTTCAGCCTGTACGAGGCGATCTCGGGCTGAGGTCTGCGGGGGCGCGGGCGGGCGAGCCTCCCTCGCCCCGGCCTCTCAGGAATGCGCCGGGGCGGCCGCTGCGCGGCGGATGACGTCCAGGGTGGTGTGCATCGTGCGGCGCACAGCGGCCCGCATCCGCTCCGGAGCGTCGACGTCATCGCCGGCGTCCACGGCCGGTCCGTCCGCCATCTCGGCGGCGAAGGTGAGGGTGAGCGCCCCGGTGGCGTCCTCGCCGATCACGTTGTGGATCACCCAGGTGGTCCGGTCGTCGGCGCGGGTGAAGGTAATCCGTTCTCCGGGAGTGAGGACGACGTCCTCACGGAAGGCCTCGCCCTTGACGACGACCTCCCGCACCAGGCCGTCGGAAGTCCGCGCCACGACCGTGCAGGCTTCCATTCCGGGGACGAACGGCACCGCGTTCTCGGCCTTGCGCAGCAGGCCCGCCCACACCTGGCCGCGGTCCAGCAGCGGCTGATCCGGCTCTGCCCTGGCCGCCGCCGAGGAGACCGGCCGTCCGCTCAGGGCGCGAGGTGCAGCGCCATCAGGCCGTCCGGCAGCGCCTCGACGCGAATCCCGGTCAGGTCGCGTACGTGGACTGTGGGGGCGAATGCGGCGGCACGGTCGCCGACCCCGACGACCCGCATCCCCGCCGCCCGGCCGGCCAGGATGCCCGCCTCGGAGTCCTCGAAGACGAGGCAGTCCTCGGGGCGGTGGCCCAGCTCGGCGGCGCCCTTGAGGAAGCCCTCCGGGTCCGGCTTGCTGGCGCTGACGCACTCCGCGGTGATCCGTACGGACGGCATGGCCAGCCCGGCCGCGCCCATCCGGGCGTCGGAGAGGGCGATATCGGCGGAGGTCACCAGGGCGTGCGGCAGCCGGGCTATGGCGGCCATGAACGCGGGCGCACCGGGGACCGGTACCACGCCGTCCGTATCGGCGGTCTCCTGTGCCAGCATCCGGCGGTTGTCCGCCAGGTTGAGCTCCATCGGGCGGTCCGGGAGCAGCGCGGCCATGGTGGCCCAGCCCTGCCGCCCGTGCACCACCTTGAGCACCTCGTCCGCTTCCAGCCCCTGCTCGGCCGCCCAGCGGCGCCAGCAGCGCTCGACCACGGCCTCGGAGTTCACGATCGTGCTGTCCATGTCCAGCAGCAGGGCGCGAGCGGTGAGCGTGGTGGTGGCCGTCATCGGCGGGCTCCTGGGCGCTACGGACAAGAGGGACAGGCAGGACGTGCGAGAACACCAAGCGGTCCCGCCCGCCGGTCAGGGAGTGCGGGCGGAACCACTTTGTTCCTACAAGATACAAAGCGGTGGGGGGTTCCGACAACTGCCCTGGTCAGCGTCGGGATCCGGCCCTCGTGGCACTCCTCGTGGCACCCCTTGCGGCACCCCTTGTGGCATCCCGTACGGGCCCCTCCCGAGCGCCTGACCGCAGAGGGCCCGACTGCCCGCTACGGCTCCTGGGTCCGCGCCTCCAGGGACGCCCGGGTCTGCGCCCCGTAGACGCCGTCCGGATCGCCCGTCACCCCGTACGCCTCCTGATAGCGCGATACCGCGGCCCGTACGTCCGCGTCATAGCGCCCGTCATCGAGGCCCGGATAGCGGCCCAGCTGCCGCAGCCGGTTCTGCAGCTCCGCCACCTCAGGGCCGCCGGACCCCTCCCGCAGCACGATCGGGCCGGTGGGCGCGGTGCTCGGCCGCCCGCCGGGGGCCTGGCCGACGCTGCCGGCGGCCCGGGTGGGGGCGGGCGGCGGCGTCGCCGTGCGGTACGCCGTGCGGGTGTCGCGGGGAGTCGGGCCGGAGCCGGGGTGCCGCGACGGCGCGTGATCCGTGGGCGGGGCGGTGGGGGTGCCGGATGGGGAGGGGCGCGGGCTGTCGTGTGTGGGGAAGGCGGCGGTGGGGGCGACCGTGCCGTGGTCGGGCGGCACGGCCCGGTCCCGCTCGCCGCCGGAGAGGACATCGCTGCCGATGAGCACTGCCGTGGCCGCCAGCGTCGCCCCGGTGACGGCCAGTACTGCCGGTAACGCGCGCCTGCGGGGTGCGGCGGGGCCAGCCGCTCCGGCCAGAGCGGCCGGGGGGTCCTCGGACGAGGTGAACGTTCTGGAGGTGGGGCCGAAACGGCGCGGCCCGGGGACGGCGGGCGGCGCCTCCATGACGGGGGCGGGCGTTCCCGTACGGGCCTCAGGGCCTTCGCCGGGGCCGTCCAACAGGCCGGCGGGGCTGCCTGATGGGTCACCCGAGCCGCCTAACGGGCCATCCGAGCCGCCTAATGGGTCATCGCCCTCTCCCTGGCCGGCCAACGTCACATAAGGCCGTATGCGCAGCGGATCAAAGTTCTCCGCGCCGGCCGCCGCGCACAGACAGGCCGGCCGGCCGTCGCCGCGTACGGGGGCAAAGCAGTGCGGGCAGGTCTGTGCCGTCACGAATGGTCGCCTCCATGGGGCCATAGAGCGCTCGAACAGGCAGCGATTATCCAGAGCCCGCCAGGGTCTGCACAGGCACTCGGGGACATCCAGGGGGCGTCCCCCGGGTGACCCCCGGGCGACCGTGGCCGCCGGATCGGCTCTCGGCGGGCCATATCGGGCGGAACCCACCACGATGGAAGGGACGCGAAGGGCGGTCCGTCCCGGGGGAGGGCCGCCCCGAACAGAGGGAGGCGCTCATGGCGCAGGACACCAGCGCTCCGGCCATACCCGGCGAGGGCCAGTCCCAACGGACGGTCCTCGTCGCGATCGGCGCGCTGCTGCTCGGCATGCTGATCGCGGCGCTCGACCAGACCATCGTCGCCACCGCGCTGCCCACCATCGTCAGCGATCTCGGTGGCCTGGACCACCTCTCCTGGGTGGTCACCGCCTACCTCCTGGCCTCGACGGCCGCGACCCCGCTGTGGGGCAAGCTAGGCGACCAGTACGGCCGCAAGAAGCTGTTCCAGACCGCGATCGTCATCTTCCTGATCGGCTCGGTGCTGTGCGGCATCGCGCAGAACATGGGCGAGCTGATCGCCTTCCGGGCCATCCAGGGCCTGGGCGGCGGTGGCCTGATCGTGCTGTCCATGGCGATCGTCGGCGACATCGTGCCGCCCCGCGAACGCGGCAAGTACCAGGGCCTGTTCGGTGCCGTCTTCGGCGGCACCAGCGTCCTCGGGCCGCTGCTGGGCGGGCTGTTCGTCGACCAGCTCAGCTGGCGCTGGGTCTTCTACATCAATGTCCCCGTCGGCATCATCGCGCTGGCGGTCATCGCCGCCGTGCTGCACATCCCGCGCCGCCGGACCCCGCACCGGATCGACTACGTGGGCACCGCCCTGATCGCCGCAGTCGCCGTGTGCTTCGTGCTGATGACCTCGCTCGGTGGCGTCAGTTTCCCCTGGGGCTCCTGGCAGATCGTGGGATTCGGGGTGCTCGGCGTCGTACTCCTGGCCGCGTTCATCCTGGTGGAGCGCCGGGCCGCCGAACCCGTACTCCCGCTGCGCCTGTTCACCCTGCGCACCTTCACGCTCTGCGCCGTCATCGGCTTTGTCATCGGCTTCGCGATGTTCGGATCGATGACGTTCCTGCCGACGTTCCTGCAGGTCGTGCAGGGGGTTACGCCGACATTGTCCGGTGTGCACATGCTGCCGATGGTGCTCGGCATGCTGATTTCCTCCACCGGCTCCGGGCAGATCGTCTCCCGCACCGGCCGCTACAAGGTCTTCCCGATCGCCGGTACCGGCGTGGTGGCCCTCGGCCTGCTGCTTCTCCACCAACTCACCCCGGCCAGCGGCGTCGCCGAAATGAGTGCCTACTTCTTCGTCTTCGGCTTCGGACTCGGCCTGGTCATGCAGGTCCTGGTGCTCATCGTGCAGAACGCCGTCCCCTACCAGGACCTGGGGGTCGCCACCTCCGGCGCCACCTTCTTCCGCTCCATCGGCGCCTCGTTCGGCGTCTCCATCTTCGGCGCGCTCTTCGCCAACAAGCTGGGCCCTCGGATCGCCCAGGCCCTCGCCGGGCAGCAACTGCCGGCCGGCATGGACCCGTTGAAGATCGCCGAGGACCCGCGCACCATCGCCCGGCTGCCGGCCCGCCAGGCCGCCGGCGTCCTGAACGCCTACTCCGTCTCCATCACCGACGTCTTCCTCTACGCCGTCCCGGTCGTCCTCGTCGCCTTCGCCCTGGCCTGGTTCCTCAAGGAAGAGCCGCTGCGCGCCAGCGTCACCGCCCCCGACACCAGCGAGGTGGTCTCCTCCAACCCCGTCGAGCGGTCCTCGCGCGACGAGTGCGCCCGCGCGCTGTCCAAACTGGGCAGCATGGAAGGCCGCAAGCACATCTACGAGAAGATCACCGCGCGCGCCGGCCTCGACCTCAAACCGGCCGCCGGCTGGCTGGTGCTGCGCATCTACCGCTACGGATCGGTGGAAGCGGCCCTGCTCGCCGAACGCACCAATGTGCCGCTCGGCGTGATCACCGAGGGCATCCGCCAGATCGAGGAGCGCGGCCTCGCCGAGCGCGAAGGCCTGATGCTGATGCTCACCGACCTCGGACGCGACGTGGCCGCCCGGCTCTCGGCCGCCCGCCAGGAATCACTGGCGGAGCTGCTGGGTGACTGGTGGACCAAGGACCGCCCCACCGACCTGACCGAACTCGTCCGCGAGCTGACGGCAGAGCTGTGCGGCTCGGACGCGGAGGAACCGCACAACGGCGATGCCCGCCAGACCGTCACCCGCACACCGCACCGGGCACCGCGCCCGCCTGGCGTGACGAAGTGAGCACCCGGACGACCGGAGGCTCCCGGGATTGTCAGTGGCGTCGGTTACGTTCGGGAGCGGATGTGACGGTGCGTTGTGGGGCGCTGCGGGGGAGGGGCGGAAGCGGTGGGCGGGGAAAGGAAACTGACGGCGCGTGAGACACGGCGCGGAACCGCGCACACGCGTGCGGCGGTCTGCGGGAGCGGCCGCCGCAGCGGCTCAGGTGACCTGGCCGTCCGGCCCGTCGCCCCCATGCAGCCGCTTCTCGAAGAAGATCTCCGCATAGGGGTCGTCGTGATACGGCGCGATCTCGACGAAGCCGTGCCGCCGGTAGAGCGCGATCGCCTCCAGCAGATCCAGCCGGGTGTCCAGCCGGATGCGCGCGGCGCCCATCCGGGCCGCGGTCGTCTCGGCGGCCGCCAGCAGTCCGCCCCCGCCGCCCAGGCCGCGCCGGGGGACCCGTACGAACATCTGCTTGAGCTCCGCGGTCCGCTCGTCCAGCAGCCGCACCCCGGCACAGCCGACGGCGGTACCGCCGTGCCGGGCCACCAGCAGCACGCCGTCGGGGGGCGTCAGATGGTCCTTCGGATATCCCGCCAGCCCCTGCTCGACCTCCTCGGCCGTCGCGCGGCGCCCCTCGTGCAGCGTGTAGTAGCGGTCGGCCACTTCGGTGTAGTACTCCCGCAGCAGTGCCCAGGCGTCCGGCGAGTCGAACGGCTCGGCGGAAATCGCCCAGGGAATCCGGGGGGCGGCGGTGTCGTTCATGGCGGCATTGTGGCCGTTGGAGAGAGGCGATGCGCAAGGGAATTCAGCGGACGGGAACGCGCCGGGGCGGGCGACCGGATGCCCGCCCCGACGCCGGCCGTCAGCCCTTCCGCGGACCCGCCTGCTGCGCGACCTCGAAGGACCACAGGGTGGACCCGGACGCGGCGGGCTTCGGCCGCTCGCCGCCCTCGGTGGCACCGCCCTGGTGGGCCGCCTTCATCGGGCCCTCCATCCAGGCCTGGAAGGACTCCTCGTCCCGCCAGCGGGTGTAGACGAGGTACTGGTCGGTGCCCTCCACGGGGCGCAGCAGCTCGAACCACTCGAAGCCGTCCGAGTTCTCAACCGCGTGTGCGCGGGAGGCGAAGCGCTTCTCGAGGGTTTCCCGCTGTTCAGCGGGGACGGCCAGTACGTTGATCTTCACGATGCTCATGCCGACCATCGTGCCGTATGGCGCACCGGCGTTGCGGACCAGGGCCGGGCCCCGTCGCCGGGCTCACCCGTGCAGCTTCAGCCCCTTGGTGATCTTGTCGACGGTGCCGCGCGGCGCGTACACGGCCAGCCCCACCAGATCGAGATCACCGGCGGCCACGGCCCGCACCGCCGCCCGGTTGTCGTCGTCATTGCCGCTACGGAACATCTCGGCGGTGTAGAGGGCGGTCGGCACGCCGCGGCCGAGGGCGCGGGCGTGCGTACGGGGCAGCGATCGGGCATCGGCCGTGAAGCAGAGCACCGGTTCGCGGAACAGCGCCAGGTAGTCGTTCCCGGAGGCGTCCTCGTAGCGCTTGCCCATGATGTCGTCGCAGGAATGGGCGATGCCGCTCGCCAGGAACGCGGTGACATTGAGCTTCTGCCATCCGGCGAGGTCGTCGCGGACGATGACGGCGATCTTGGTCTCGAAGCGCTGGGCGGCCCCGGCGGCGGGCGTGGCCGTGATCGCGGTGGCCGTGGTGGAAGTGGCCGTGGTGGAAGCGGTCGTGGTCGGAGTAGTCATGGCGGGAGTCTCGTCCGGCATCCGGACCGCCGTCTTGAACGCTGGTGCGGCGCGGCACACTGGGGAGATGAGCCGGCAGCGGAACGGGAACGACGGGCCCCGCGGCGAGGGGGACGGCGGCGACTGGGCGCGGTACTGGCGTGACCCCGACCGGCCCCTGGAAGCGATGCACGCCCACTTCGTCCGGCACGTCTTCCACCCGCACAGCCACGACGCGTACTCGTTCGCCGTGACCGAGACCGGCGCCCAGCGCTTCACCTGCCGCGGCGCGGACCACACCAGCGCCGCCGGCATGGTCATGGCGTTCAACCCGGACGACCCGCATGACGGAAAGTCGGCCGGCGAACTCGGCTTCACCTACCGGATCATGCACATCGGCCCCGACGTCGTCCGCGATGTCCTCGACGATGTCACCGGCGGACGCGGCGCCATGCCGCTTTTCGCCCAGCCGGTGGTCGACGACCCGGTGCTGGCACGGGCGCTCCGCAGACTGCACCCCGCGCTCGTCGGTGCCGCCGACCCGCTGGTACGGGAGGAGCGGCTCAGCGCCGCCGTCGAGGCCATGGTGCGGCGCAACGCCACCAGGAACGCCGCCCAGGCGGGGCCCCGGGAGCTGCCCGCCGGCGCCCGGACCGGGACGGCCCGTCGGGTACGCGACCTTCTGACGGCCGCCTACGACCAGCCGCTGACCGCCCGGGACCTCGCCGACGCCGCCGGGTGCAGCCGCTTCGCGCTCTACCGGGCCTTCCACGCCGAGTACGGCATGGCGCCCAGTGACTACCAGCGGCTGCTCCGGCTGCGCCGCGCCCGCACGCTGCTCATCGGTGGCCGCCCTGCCTCCGAGGCGGCCACCGAGGCCGGCTTCGCCGACCAGGCGCACTTCCACCGCTGGTTCGTCCGCTGCTTCGGCATCACACCGGGCGCCTTCCGCCGCGCGGGCGCCGCCCGCACATGACGAACCCCGTCCCGGCCCGCCCCGGTCAGGTGGGCGGCGGCACCGGCTCCAGGGGCGACGCCACCCCGCGGCGCCGCCTGCGTGCCCGTACCACCAGCACAGCCACCGCTGCCGCCACCATCACCATCAGCACCAGCGCCCCGCTCACCGCAAGGACCCAGGCGGGGATGTCGCCCACCCTCATCAGGGAGTACGTGTAGTTGACCCGCTGATACGGCGTGTCGGCGGCCGTCCGCCGCAGCTCATGATCGCCGGTGATCCGCTCCGGACGCGGAAAGCGCTGGTCGATGGCGGTCAGAAAAGCTCCGCCGGCTCCGGTGAGGTCACCGACCGCGGTCCCCCTGGGCTTGATGCGGCCCGCGAAGAAGACCTCAGGCGCCGACCCGCCGATGGCGCCGCGCGGTTCCATCCGGTGCGGCGCGAGCACGTAGAGCCCCAGCGACTGCGGCGTTCTGGCGAGCCGGGACAGCCGCATCGGATAGACCAGCCGGTCGCTGGCGAAGGACAGCCGCAGCGGATCGAGGGTGCCGCGCAGAAAGCCGTGTTGCTCGGCCGGGGCCAGCCGGACCGCGACGTACTCCCAGTGCTGTGCCACGTACGGGCGCAGTTCGGTCGCGAGCGCGGCCGGCAGCCGGAAGCCGTGGGACTTGAGCCAGCCGCGCAGATCCTCGGGGTCGGTGGCGGTCAGCCGCGCCACATCGAACGGGCCCAGGCGCTCGCGGCCGACAACGCCGACCCCGGGCGCGCCGGCGCCGGGCGCGGGGTCCCCGGCGCCGTCCATGCCGCCCCAGTCGAACGGCCAGTCGCCGCTGCGCGGCCAGAAGTAGTGGCGCTCCTTTTCGGCCGGCGCCGTGAGCGCGGCGAGCTCGTCGAACAGGTGGGAATCGCCCAGCTTCACCGTGGCGCGGTGCGGCACCGGCATGATCCACGCGGCGTCCGGAGCGGTCCCGTCCACCGTCAGGCTCATCACGATCTGCTCGGTCTTGCCGTCCCAGCGCACCGCCGAGGTCTCCCGGTCCACCGCCATCGTGGTCCTCGGGTCGACCACCATCGCACCGCAGCCGCAGGCGTACGCCGGCCTGGCCAGCGATACCAGCTGTACGGCAAGCAGGAGCAGCACCACCAGCAGGGCTTTTCGCCGCAGCACTCCCCGGTGCCCCGGCCCCGTATCCACGCTCACCGTCGTCCCCCGTTTCGCTTCTCGCCGATCAACGCGGTCGGCAGCGACACAGACGGACGCGACGGCAGGGACGGTTCCCCTTCCGGTTCCGGTTTCCGCTCCGGATCCTCTTCCGGTTCCCCGTCCTGAACCGCCGAGCGGCCGGCCCGCAGGCCGGCCGCTCGGCGGACGGTGACGCCGTGACGTCGGTGGTGGTGGCGGCCCCTGGGCCCCTGGCTCAGGACGCCGATCCGACCGTGGCGCGACAGGACGCGCGCACGATCTCGCGGGCCTCGGCCTCCGTTTCGACGGCCGGCGGCGAGCCGGGCAGCGGCTTGCGGGCGCTCTCGGACATCAGCCAGACGGCGATTCCGCCGATCACGGCCGCCGCCATCATGTAGTAGGCGGGCATCATCTTGTTGCCGGTCGCGCCGATGAGGGCGGTGACCACCAGGGGAGTCGTACCGCCGAAGAGCGAGACCGAGATGTTGAAGCCGATCGACAGTGACCCGTAGCGCACCTTGGTCGGGAAGAGCGCGGGCAGCGTCGACGGCATCGTGGCGGTGAAGCACACCAGCAGCAGGCCCAGCGCGGCCATACCCAGCGCGATGGCCACCAGCGAGCCCTGCCGGATCAGCAGCAGCGCCGGAACGGAGAGCACCAGGAAGCCGGCGCAGCCCGCCGCGATGACCGGGCGGCGCCCGAAGCGGTCGGACAGCTTGCCCGCGAACGGCTGGACACCCATCATCACGACCATCACGCCGAGCACGACCAGCAGCCCGTGCGTCTCGTCGTACTTCAGCTCCGAGGTCAGATAGCTCGGCATGTACGACAGCAGCATGTAGTCGGTGACGTTGAAGACCAGGACCAGCCCGACGCACAGCAGCATCGAACGCCACTGGCCGAAGATCATCTCGCGCACGCCGATCCGCTTCTCGGCCTCGCGGCGCGCCTTCTCCTTCGTCCGCGCCTCCTGCTCCAGCCGGGCGAAGGCCGGGGTCTCCTCGAGGCGCATCCGCAGGTAGAGGCCGATGATGCCCATCGGGCCCGCGACCAGGAACGGAATCCGCCAGCCCCACGCGTTCAGGTCGTGGGTGGACAGCAGTGCGGTCATCAGTGTCACGAGGCCGGCGCCGCCGACGTAGCCGGCCAGCGTCCCGAACTCCAGCCAGCTGCCGAGGAAACCGCGCTTCTTGTCGGGCGCGTACTCGGCGATGAAGGTGGACGCGCCGCCGTACTCACCACCGGTGGAGAAGCCCTGCACCAGACGCGCGACGAGCAGCAGGATGGGCGCCCCGACGCCGATGGTGGCGTAGGAGGGGATCAGGCCGATGGCGAAGGTGCCCGCCGCCATCATGATCATGGTGATGGCCAGCACCTTCTGCCGGCCGATGCGGTCGCCGAGCGGGCCGAAGACCATGCCGCCCACGGGCCGGATCAAGAACGCCGCCGCGAACGCACCGAACGTCGACAGCAACTGCGCGGTCGGGTTCCCGGACGGGAAGAAGACATGTCCGAGGGTGACCGCGATGTAGCTGTAGACGCCGAAGTCGAACCACTCCATCGCATTGCCGAGGGCAGCCGCGGACACCGCGCGCTTGACCATCGTGGGATCGACGACGGTGACCTCGTCCGACGCCCGCTTCTCCAGGTCGGGTGCGGCGTCGGTACGGCCGCGGCCGTGGGAAAGGGGCCCGGGTGCGACGGGGGACTGCGTCGGCACGTGTTCGCTCGCCTGCGCTCTCTTGGACGACTGCATGACATTGCCCGCCGGCGCCATGGAGTGACACGGGAGCAAAGGTCGACCATAGGGGCAGACCGGGTCATCACGGACGGTGCACGGATGACCGCGCGGTGGGTCGTATACCCGCTCCTTGCTGGGCAAACGCGCTCTCGGACGGATTTCCGGGGGACTTCCGTCTGTGATCCATCTCGCGGCGATTCGCTGCAACCATGACGCTCTGTGACGCGCGGCACGCCCCACGCGTCATGGTTCCGGGCAGAAAAACGGCGCGGCGGCCCACCGGGCCACCGCGCCGATGGATCGTCGCGTTCCTCAAGGATCGGTCATCCGCGCAGGCCCCGCCACTTGGGCGCGGCGGTAAGGGGCGGGGCGCGGGTGCGGCGGATTACGGGTTACCGGCTACGGGTCACGGCATCCACGCCTCGTACGACAGCACTTCCCCCGACCTGACCCGGAATTCGGGCAGGTCCTTGGTGAAGGTGACCTCGCTGCCCAGGAGTTGCCCGGTCCGGGGGTCGAGGATCACCATCTGCCGGGTGGCGTTCATGCCGCCGTCCGGGCCGTCGTAGAGGAATGCCTGGCCGCGGCGCCCCAGGCGGTCGGTGACCGCGCCCGCCGGACGCAGCCCGTCCGCATCGGCCAGCACCTGGACGATGGCCGCGGTCTCCCGCGGCCCCGGAGTCCATTCCTCGAGCAACGACGAGAGCGCCATGAGCAGTTGCGGCGTCTCGCTGCCCGCGCCCCCGTACAGCGCGGCGAGCTGGTCGCGCAGTGCCTGGGGATCGGTCGGCGGCCTCGTACGGGCGGCGAGGCTGCGATGCCCTCCGGAACCCGCCGGATAGGTCTTTCGGTGCAGCACCTTGCCGTCATTGACGGTGCGCCAGCTGCCACCGGTGTCGTCGATCACCGGACGGCCGGGATGCCGCGGGTCGGTGGCCACGACCAGTTCGGAGCCGCTGCCGTCCGCGCGCCAGCGGGTGAGGCGCTCCTCGGGCACGGTCACGGGCCGCGCGGCCCCGGGGCCCGCCTCCATGCTCATCTGCCAGCTCTGCAGATGGCTGCCCCGGTGCGGCCCGTCCGCGGCGCCGGCCGTCCGCGCCCTGGCCTGCGCCCTACGGGCGAGCTCGGTCAGCGACACGGAGGGCGCATCGGCATGCGCGGCGAGCGCGACGGGCATCGCCACGGCCGTGCTGGTGCCGGCGTCGGAGAAGGTGAAGGCGAGCACGGCGCCGAGGGCGAGCACCGCCGCTTCGGCCCGCAGGACGAGGCGCCGCCTGGCCTTCTTCGTCCGCTTGCTGTGCAGCAGGCGGTTGAGGCCGCGTTCGGCGCGGGTGTCCAGGGGGCGGTCTCGCCAGGGGCCTTCGCCGGCCCGTACGGGATTGGCCGCGCGCAGCAGATCCAGTTCGTCACTCATTGCGGTCGCCTCCTGCTCGTACGGACACGGTCATCCGCATACGGTCGATCTCCGCGCGAAGCCGCCGCCGCGCACGGTGCAGCCGCATGGCCGCCGCGCTCGGGCCGCACCCCAGCGTCACCGCCAGCTCCTCGACGGTCAGCTCCTCCCAGGCCGTCAGCCGCAGCACCTCCTGGTCGGCGGCCGAGAGGCGGGCCAGCACGTCGTGCACCCAGGAGCCGGGCCGTTCCGTGTCCGGGCTGTCCACCGTCTGCTTGCGATGTGCCGCCTCGTGGTTGCCGATCCGGTGCAGCAGCCGCCGGTAACGCCCGAGCCCGCGCACCGTGTTGGCCAGGCAGTTCCGGGCCACCCCGTACAGCCACGGCAGCGGGGCGTGGGGAAGTTCGGCGCGGCGTCTCCAGGCTATGGAGAAGACCTCCGTCACCACTTCCTCCACCTCATGTGCCTGCCCGTCCAGCCGCCGCGCCACAAAGCGGCTGACCGCCCAGTAGTGCGCGCGATAGGCATCGGCGAAGGCGTCGTCCGTGCTCATGAACCGTTGGTGTCCGGCATGGCCCCGATCTTCACACCCCGTACCGGTGAATATTTCCGGGCTCCCGGACACCTACCGGGCATGAAGGTCCTCACGACGGCTCCCACGTCCCGGCAGTCCCCCGCGAAACAGTCAACGGTGAAGTGGCTGACGACCACCGACCACAAAACCATCGGCACGCTCTACCTGGTCACCGCATTCGCCTTCTTCTGCGTCGGTGGCCTGCTGGCGCTGCTCATGCGCGCCGAACTGGCCCGCCCCGGCCACCAGATCATGTCCAACGAGCAGTTCAACCAGGCGTTCACGATGCACGGCACGATCATGCTGCTGATGTTCGCGACGCCGCTGTTCGCCGGGTTCGCGAACTGGATCATGCCGCTGCAGATCGGCGCACCGGATGTGGCGTTCCCGCGGCTGAACATGCTCGCCTACTGGCTCTACCTCTTCGGTTCACTGATCGCGGTGGGCGGTTTCCTCACCCCGCAAGGAGCCGCGGATTTCGGCTGGTTCGCGTATGCGCCGCTCTCTGACGCCGTGCATTCCCCCGGTATCGGCTCCGATATGTGGATCATGGGTCTGGCCTTCTCCGGCTTCGGCACGATCCTCGGTTCGGTCAACTTCATCACCACGATCATCTGCATGCGCGCGCCGGGCATGACGATGTTCCGGATGCCGATCTTCACCTGGAACGTCCTGCTGACCGGTGTGCTGGTCCTGCTGGCCTTCCCGGTGCTGGCCGCCGCGCTGTTCGCCCTGGAGGCGGACCGTAAATTCGGTGCCCATGTATTCGATGCGGCAAATGGCGGAGCGTTGCTCTGGCAGCACCTCTTCTGGTTCTTCGGCCATCCAGAGGTGTACATCATTGCGCTGCCGTTCTTCGGCATCATTTCCGAGGTCATTCCGGTGTTCTCCCGGAAGCCGATGTTCGGTTACATCGGTCTGATCGCGGCGACGATTTCGATTGCCGGCCTTTCGGTCACGGTGTGGGCGCACCACATGTATGTGACAGGCGGCGTGCTACTGCCGTTCTTCTCCTTCATGACGTTCCTGATCGCGGTCCCGACCGGTGTGAAGTTCTTCAACTGGATCGGCACGATGTGGAAGGGCTCACTGTCCTTCGAAACGCCGATGCTGTGGACGGTCGGCTTCCTGATCACCTTCGTCTTCGGTGGTCTGACCGGCGTCATCCTGGCCTCGCCGCCGATGGACTTCCACGTCTCCGACTCGTACTTCGTCGTGGCGCACTTCCACTATGTCGTCTTCGGCACGGTCGTCTTCGCGATGTTCGCCGGCTTCCACTTCTGGTGGCCGAAGTTCACCGGCAAGATGCTGGACGAACGCCTCGGCAAGATCACCTTCTGGACGCTGTTCACCGGCTTCCACGGCACCTTTCTCGTCCAGCACTGGCTCGGCGCGGGAGGCATGCTGCGCCGTATCCCCGATTACCTGGCCGCCGACGGCTTCACCACCCTCAACACCGTCTCCAGCATCTTCTCCTTCCTCCTCGGCCTGTCGATCCTGCCGTTCTTCTACAACGTCTGGAAGACCGCCAAGTACGGCAAGAAGGTCGAGTCCGACGACCCCTGGGGATACGGCCGTTCGCTGGAATGGGCGACCTCCTGCCCCCCGCCGCGGCACAACTTCCGTACGCTGCCCCGTATCCGCTCCGAATCCCCGGCGTTCGACCTGCACCACCCGGAGATCGCGCGCGAGGTGGCGGTCGCCCGTGCCCCCGAGATCGGGGCGCGCCGATGAGCGAGGGAATGCGGATGAACGAAGCGGGAGAATTCATCAACGAGATCGAGGGATATCTGCTCTGGGAGGCGGAGAAGGAGCGGGCACGCACCCGGGCGGACGCATTCTGTGCCGGTCTGCCGTGGCTGACCGATACCCAGCGCAGGGAGGTGGAACTGCGCTATTGCCAGGACCAGCGGGACACGTCGCAGGCCTATCTGGAACGCATCGCCGTCCGCAGCGCCTCGCTGCGGGCCGAATACGACGGCGCGTACCAGGCCCTGCGGCGACGCCTGATCACGGCCTGCCTCAGCGCAATGGTGGCCGTGGCGGCACTGGTGGCCCTGGCGGCCGCCGGCTTCACCGCACACTGAGCGGCCGGGCAGCCGCCCCGCCATGGGGAGGTACTGCGCCGCCCGCACCGTGTCAGCCGTACTGCATCGGCGTACTGCATCGGCCGTACTGCGCCGGCTGTCCTGCGTCGCCGGCCGTCCTGCGTCACCCGTACCGCACCTGCAGCTCCTTGACGCCGTTGAGCCAGGCGGAGCGGAGCCGGCGCGGGTCGCCCGCCAAGGAGATGCCGGGCAGGGCGTCCGCGATGGCATCGAAGATCAGGTTGATCTCCAGGACCGCGAGGGACTTGCCGAGGCAGAAGTGCGGGCCGCCGCCCCCGAATCCCAGGTGGGGATTGGGGTCGCGGGTGATGTCGAAGACCTCTGGGCGGTCGAAGACCTCCGGGTCGTTGTTGGCGGAAGAGTAGAAAATGCCGACCCGCTGCCCCTGCTTGATCTTCGAGCCGCCCAGTTCGGTGTCCTGGGTGGCGGTCCGCTGGAAGGAGACCACCGGCGTCCCCCACCGCACGATCTCCTCTGCCGCGGTCGCGGGGCGCTCGCGTTTGTAGAGCTCCCACTGGTCGGGGTGGGTGAGGAAGGCATGCATGCCGTGCGTGATGGCGTTCCGGGTCGTCTCGTTGCCGGCGACGGCCAACAGCAGGACGAAGAAGCCGAATTCGTCGGACCCGAGGTTGCCCTCGTCCTCCGCCGCGACCAGCCGGCTGACGATGTCCTTGGCCGGACACTCCTTGCGTGCCGCGGCGAGGTTCATCGCGTACGAGATCAGCTCCATGGCCGCGTTGGTGCCGACCTCCTCGGTGATGGCCAGTTCCGGATCGTCGTACGCGATCATCTTGTTCGACCAGTCGAAGATGCGGGCCCGGTCGTCCTGGGGAATGCCGATGAGTTCGGCGATGGCCTGGAGGGGGAGTTCGCAGGCGATGTCCGTGACGAAGTCCCCGGACCCCTTCTGCCGCGCCTCGTCGACGATCCGCGCCGCCCGGTGGCGCAGCGCATCCTCCAGGGCGCGGATGGCCCGCGGGGTGAAGCCGCGCTGCACGATCTGACGGACCCGGGTGTGCTCCGGCGGGTCCATGTTCAGCATGATCAGCTTCTGTACGTCGATCTGGTCGCGGGTCATGGACTCGTTGAAGCGGATGATCGAGGTGTTGAGGTTGGCGGAGAAGATGTCCGGCTTGGTGGACACCTCCTTGACGTCCTCGTGGCGGGTGACGACCCAGTAGCCGTCGTCGCCGAAGCCTGCGATGCCATGCGGCTGGGCGTTCCACCACACGGGAGCGGTCTGCCGCAGCTGCGCGAACTCCGGGAGCGGGACGCGGTTTTGGTAGACGTCGGGGTCGGTGAAGTCGAACCCCTCGGGCAACGCTGGGCATGACATGGGCGACTCCTGGTCCATCTGACATCCGAGAGTGCTGAATTCTGACGGTGCATCAGGTGTGTTGGTCGCGGTGAAGGTAGTAACGAGTTCTATAAGTGGCAAGGGTCGCGGCGAGACCTGTTGCGGACAAGGGTGGTGCACGACCCTTGCGCCCCGGGGCGGGTCTCATAAGACTGTTTGTAGAAGTAGAACGCGTACTAGTTCTTCTTCCGTGGGTGCCGGGACGCCCCGCGGACGCGAGGAGAGGACGAGTCAGTCATGGCCGCGGAACCCGTCATCGTCGAAGCCGTACGCACCCCCATCGGCAAGCGCGGAGGCGCTCTCGCCAACCTTCACCCCGCCTACCTCCTGGGCGAGACCTACCGCGAACTCCTCGCGCGCACCGCCATCCAGCCCGACTGCATCGAGCAGATCGTCGGCGGCACCGTCACCCACGCCGGCGAGCAGTCCATGAACCCCGCGCGCAACGCCTGGCTCACGATGGGCCTCCCGTACGAGACCGCGGCCACCACCGTGGACTGCCAGTGCGGGTCCTCCCAGCAGGCCAACCACATGGTCGCCAACATGATCGCGGGCGGCGTGATCGACATCGGCATCGGCTGTGGCGTCGAGGCGATGTCCCGGGTGCCGCTGGGCAGCGGCTCCAAGCACGGCCCCGGCAAGCCCTGGCCCGACGAGTGGAACGTCGACCTGCCCAACCAGTTCGAGGCGGCCGAACGCATCGCCCGCAACCGCGGCCTGACCCGCGAGAACGTCGACTCGCTCGGCCTGATCTCACAGGAACGGGCGGCCGTCGCCTGGTCCGAGGAACGCTTCAAACGTGAGACCTTCGCCGTCCAGGTCCCCACCACCGAGGACGAACAGGCCGCGGGCCAGGGCATGTGGCGGCTGGTCGACCGCGACGAGGGGCTGCGCGACACCACCATGGACGCACTCGGCGGCCTCAAGCCGGTGATGCCGACCGCCGTCCACACCGCGGGCAACTCCTCACAGATCTCCGACGGCGCGAGCGCGGTGATGTGGGCCTCCAAGCGCATGGCGCGGGCCCTCAAACTCAAGCCGCGGGCGCGGATCGTGGCCCAGGCGCTGGTCGGCTCCGATCCGCACTTCCACCTCGACGGACCCATCGACGCGACCCGCGCCGTACTCGGCAAGGCCGGTATGTCCCTCAGGGACATCGACCTCGTCGAGATCAACGAGGCCTTCGCGTCCGTCGTCCTCTCATGGGCCCAGGTCTTCGAACAGGACCTGGAGAAGGTGAATGTGAACGGCGGTGCCATCGCCCTCGGCCACCCGGTCGGAGCCACCGGTGCCCGCCTCATCACGACCGCACTGCATGAACTCGAGCGCAGGGACAAGGAGTTCGCGCTGATCACGATGTGCGCGGGGGGCGCGCTCGCGACGGGGACGATCATCCAGCGGTTGTAGGGAAATCCCCGCCTGTATGTGAGCTGTGCAGACCGGACGGCCGGTCGAAAGGGGTGCTGCGAAGAACTCGCCGCGCCTCGGGCGGGCGCCGGCCTCAGGGAGTGAAGGAGACGGGGGTGTCGAAGGCGGCGCGTCGGGTGGCGCGGCGAAGGGCCTTGAGGATGGTGCCGCCGAGGGTGAACGTGAGGATCACGGTGACCAGGGCTCGGGGGAGGTCCCAGCCGAGGGACGTGGCAAGGCAGTAGGCGAGGAAGCGGGCGAGGTTTTCGTTGAGCGGGTCCCCCGGGACGAAGGAGACTCCTGAGGTCATTCCGGCGATGTACGGCCAGCCCTGGAGATTCATGATCAGGCCGTAGAGGACGGCGGAGACCGCTCCGTAGACGGACAGCAGGGCCAGTTCGCGGCGGCCGCGCAGCCGGTCGGGGCCGGGCAGCAGGCCCGCGCCCATGGACACCCAGCCCATGGTCAGCATCTGGAACGGCATCCAGGGGCCGACACCGCCGGTCAGCAGTGCCGAGGCGAACATCGCCACGGAACCCAGGACGAAGCCGAAACCGGGGCCGAGCACCCGGCCGGCCAGCACCATCAGGAAGAACATCGGCTCGATGCCGGCGGTGCCCGCACCCAGGGGGCGCATGGTGGCCCCCGCCGCGGCCAGTACGCCGAGCATGGCGATGGCCTTGGCATCCAGTCCGGCGTCGGCGATGGTCGCCACGACCACGGCGAGCAGCATCGGCAGCAGCGCGGCGAAGAGCCACGGCGCGTCCTTGGAATGGGCGAGCCCGGAGGCGGAGTCGGCGAGCAGCGGCCAGCCGAACGCCATGACGCCGATGGCCGAGATGAGGGCCAGGGCGGCGATGGAGCGGGGGCCGAGGCGTACGGCGCGGGCCTGGCGGCCGGTGGTCGGCTGCCCGGCCGGGCGGCGGCCGCGGCGCGGTGCGTCGGGCCCCGGCTCGCGCCCGGCAGGGGAGTCGGTGGTGGACCGGGTCATGGGGTGGCCTCCAGGGCGTGGGCGACCTGGGGGACGGTCAGGTAGGGGAGAGGTGCGAGGACCTTGGAGACCTGAGGGGCGAAGGAGGGGGAGGAAACCACGACCTCGCTGGTGGGGCCGTCGGCGACGATCTCGCCGTCGGCGAGGATCACGACGCGATGGGAGAGTTCAGCGGCCAGTTCGACGTCATGGGTGGCCAGGACGATGGCGTGCCCTTCGGTGGCCAGGGTGCGCAGTATGCCGATCAGCCGGGCCTTCGCGGCGTAGTCCAGGCCGCGGGTGGGCTCGTCGAGAAGGAGGAGCGGCGGACCGGCGGTGAGGACGACCGCGAGGGCGAGGGCGAGGCGTTGGCCCTCGGAGAGGTCGCGGGGGTGGACGGAGTCCGGCACGTCGGGCAGCAGCCGGGTGACGAGCTCCCGGCAGGTGCCCGCGGCGGCGCCCGCGTCGTGGTCGGCGGCGGCGCATTCGGCGGCGACGGTGTCGGCGTAGAGGAGGTCGCGGGGTTCCTGGGGGACGAGGCCGACGTGCTTGAGGAGGGTGCGGGGACCGGTGCGGTGCGGAGTGACGCCGCCGACGCGGACCGTGCCGGAGGACGGTTCGTGCATGCCGACGAGGGTGGTGAGGAGCGTGGACTTGCCCGCACCGTTGCGGCCCATCAGGGCGAGGGTCTCGCCCGGTTGAACGGTGAGGTCCACACGGTGCAGGGCATCGATTCGCCCTCGCCGGACGCCGAGCCCCGAGACCACCGCAGAGGGGCCGGGGGGCACATCACCAGGACTCGACGCACCACCAGGACCGCGCCCCCCGTCAGAACCCCCCACACCATCAGGTGACACGTCCGCCAGCCGCTCGCGGAGCGCTGCCGCCTTGCGGCGGGCGTCGCGTACGGACAGCGGCAGCGGGGACCAGTGGGCCAGGCGGCCGAGGGCCACGACCGGCGGGTGTACGGGGGAGACGGCCATGATGTCGGCGGGGTCGCCCATCAGCGGGGCCGCGCCGGGGGAGGGCAGCAGGATGACCTGGTCCGCGTACTGGACGACGCGCTCCAGGCGGTGTTCGGCCAGCAGGACCGTCGTACCGAGGTCGTGGACCAGGCGCTGGAGGACGGCGAGGACCTCTTCGGCGGCGGCCGGGTCGAGGGCCGAGGTCGGCTCGTCCAGGACCAGGACCTTGGGGTGGGTGGTGAGGACCGAGCCGATCGCCACCCGCTGCATCTGGCCGCCGGAGAGGGTGGTGATGGCACGGTCGCGGAGGTCGGCCAGGCCCAGGAGGTCCAGGGTTTCCTCGACGCGGCGGCGCATCACGTCCGCGGCGAGGCCGAGCGATTCCATGCCGTAGGCGAGCTCGTCCTCGACGGTGTCGGTGACGAAATGGGAGAGCGGGTCCTGGCCCACGGTGCCGACGACATCGGCGAGTTCGCGCGGCTTGTGGGTGCGGGTGTCGCGGCCGTCGACGGTGACGCGGCCGCGCAGGGTCCCGCCGGTGAAGTGCGGTACGAGCCCGCAGACGGCGTTCAGGACGGTGGACTTGCCGACGCCGGAGGGGCCGACCAGCAGGCACAGTTCGCCCTCGGGGACGGTCAGGTCGATGCCCTGGACGGCGGGCGCCGCGGCGTCCCCGTAGGTGACCGAGACCTGCTCGAACCGGATCACTGGTTGGGCTCCTTCTTCAACGGTGCGGAGGGCTGCGGTGCCTCGGTTACGGACCCGGCCCCGGTCCCCCCGGCACGCGGCCGCTCCGCCCGCGCCCCGCGTTGCGTCTCGCGTTCCGCCCCGCCGTCGGTGCCGCGTTCCGTCCCGGGCGGCAGTGGGGCGACGAACGCCGGCAGCAGACCGAGGAGGAGGGAGGCGGCCGGCCAGAGGGGGAGGACCGGGGCGGTGAGGGGGACGGCGGGCGGGTGGAGGGCGGCGGGCGCGTAGGCGGTGGCCCAGATCATCAGGGCGGCCACGGCGATGCCGGAGCCGGCGACCAGCCAGGCGCGCAGTCCCCAGCGCTCGGGCCGGTAGCGGGTGCGTACGGAGCGCCGGCCGCCGAGCCGGAGCCCGGCGAGCGCGGCCGCGAGCCCGGTGAGCAGCACCGGCAGCCCGTAACCTGCGCCGGTGTCCGACAGCAGCCCGTAGGTGCCGGCGCAGACGCCGAGCAGCCCGCCGAGGGTGAGGACGGACGTGGTGTGCCGTACGGCGGGCGGGACCTGGGCGCTGCGGCCGTAGCCGCGGGCGTCCATCGCCGCGGCCAGCGCGACGGACCGCTCCAGCGCGCCCTCCAGCACCGGCAGCCCCACTTGGAGCAGCGCCGTGAACCCGCGGTCGGGGCGGCCGCGCAGCCGCCGGGCCGCCCGCAGCCGCTGCACATCGGCGACCAGGTTCGGCGCGAAGGTCATCGCGACGACCACCGCGACGCCCGCCTCGTACAGCGCGCCGGGCAGGGACTTCAGGAGCCGGGCGGGGTTGGCGAGGGCGTTGGCGGCGCCGACGCAGATCAGCAGGGTGGCCAGCTTCAGCCCGTCGTAGAGGGCGAAAACCATGCCCTCCGCGGTGACCCGGCCGCCGATCCGTACCCCCTTCGCCCAGTCGGGAAGCGGCAGTTCGGGCAGCGTGACCAGGGTGTGCGTACCGGGGACCGGCGAGCCGAGGACGAAGGCGAAGACCAGCCGGATGACGATCACCAGCAGACCGAGCTTGACGAACGCGCCGTAGGAGCGGGCCCACGGCGCGTGGGTACGGCGGGCCGCGACGACATACCCGGCCACGCCGACCAGCAGCCCGAGCAGCAGCGGATTGGTGGTCCGGGAGGCCGCGGTCGCCAGGCCGAGCGCCCACAGCCACCACGCGCCGGCGTGCAGCGCGTTGCCACGGGTCGTCTGCGGGGCGCTCATCCGCGCCGGCGGCGTGCCTGCCACACGGCGGCCGCGCCCAGTACGACGACGGCCGCGATGCCGCCGAGCAGCCCGGCCGAGGGGCCCCCGCCGTCCTCGTCCGCCGCCTTCCCCGAGGCCGGCGACGCCGGGTGACGGGGTTCCTTCGACCCGCCCACCTGGTCCGCACACCCCGATTTCGGGTAGCCGGCTATCGCGCACAGCAGCGCGTTGGAGTCGTAGCGCAGCTGCCGGGCGACCGCGGCCAGCGCATCGCCCGCCGAGCCGTCCTCGGGCACCCGGGCGCATGCCGTACGGGCCTTGGGCGGCGCCTCGCCGTCGGGCGCGTCCGCCGTGGTGCCGAAGTCGATGACGACGCCGATCCGTTTGCTGCCGGCCTTGGCGGGCGTGCCGTGGCACAGCGCGTCGAAGTCGGCGGCGGCGCGCGGCTTGGCGGCCGCGGCGGAGTCGGCGCTGACGGTGAAGCGGAAGCCCTGGACGGCGCCGTCGGCCGGGCGCATGGTGGCCGGGCCCTCGGACGCGTACGACCAGGAGCCGCCCTTGCTGTCCCAGAACGACCAGTACCGGTACTCCTGCGCCTGTGCGGGCGCGGCCGCGCCGGCGGTGACCGCACCGGCCAGCAGCAGCGCGCCGAGGGCCGTACGGGGCCGCAGGGGACCGGTCCGCCGCCGGCCGGCCGGTCCGGCCACAGCCGGTTCCCTCACGGCTGGTTCTTCCTGCGGCCGCTGATCAGGAAGCCGATACCGGCACCGAAGGCGAGCCCGATGCCGATGATCCACCACACGCTGATGCCGTTGTCGTTGTCCTCGGCGTCCTTCTCCGGGGCGGCCGACGGCGCCGCGCTGCCGGCCGGCTTGGGCCCGGTGGCGTTCAGCGCGGCCACCAGGTCGGTGCCGCCGAAGGACCGCGGGTCGGCACCGGTGGCGTGCGCGGCCAGCACCAACTGGGCGTACGCGGCCGGACCGCTTTGCTTCGCCCAGTCCGCCGAGTGCTTCTGCAGCCACTTCAGGGGCTTCTGCGCGGCGGCGCCGTGCGAACCGGCCGCCAGCGCCACGACCGCATCCGCCGTGTTGCCGACATCGGGCTGCTGCTCCGCGCCCGGCATCACGGACAGCAGATGCTGCCCGTGCGCATCGAGCTGCCCGACGAGGTAGGCGTCCGCGGCCGACGCGGCCCGATCCGGGTCGTTCTTCGCGCCGGGCTTGCCGTCCTTGCAGGTCAGCGCCTCGACCGGCTCGTTCACTTCCTTGCCCGCGGGCACCACGACAAAGCCCTTGCCCAGGGCGCCCAGCGCGGCGGCCGCGGTGGCGTCGTCGTTCGGGGCCAGCTTGCCGTCCTTGGGCTGGAAGGCGAACGCACCGCGCTCGCCCTCCTTGGCGTCACAGCCCAGCTGGAAGGCGAGCAGGGCGTCGTAGGGGCTCTTGCCGCTCTTCTTCGCGGTGACGGACGCGGGCTTCTGGCCGGCGGAGGCGAGCGCGCCGATGACCACCGAGGTGGAGTTGGCGTCGCCGGCCGAGCCGGGCAGGGAGCTCCAGCTGCCGTCCTTGTTCTGCACGGACTTCAGCCAGCCGACGGCCTTCTTGACGGCGTCGTCGTGCCCGCCGAGCGCGGCCAGCGCCTGCACCGCGGCGCTCGTCTGGTTGGTGTCCCGCATCGTCTTGGCATCGCAGGCCTTGCCCGGATCGGCACGGAAGGCGGTGAACGAACCGTCGGCGCACTGCTGCCCGGTGAGCCAGTCGATGCCGGACGCCGCGGGCCGCACGCCCGCGGTGTTCTGGGCCAGCAGCGCCAGCGACTGCCGCCAGACACCGTCGTACTGCGGGTCCTTGGTCCCGTACAGCCCGGCCGGCAGCTTCGCCGGCGACGCGGACGGGGCGGCGGCGTCGGCGTACGCGGCGGGGGCAGCGGTCGCGCCCAGCAGGGCCGCGGTGGCCAGCGCCGGGGCGGCGCGGCGTGCCAGGACGGCGAGGGAATGCGCCATGGGAGCCATGGTGGCCATCGGGTCGGTGCCTCTCGGGTCGGTTCGCAGCGGTGTACGCAGCCGCGCTCGGCCGACCACCCGCGCGGCGACCGGCGGATCGCATGCGGTGGCACCGGGCTCAGCTCCGTATACCTCGACGGTGCCGCACACCGACCGCCGGGGGCGGCCTCGGTGGCGGGAGCCTTGGCCGTGCCCCAGCGGGTGTTCCGGCTCGGACGGCCGGGCCGCCCTCACGGATGGGGGTGCCCCCGGGCTCGAGCGAAGCCGAGAGCTTGGGGGAGGGTCAGCGCCGGATTTGCACCGGCTTCCCCCGATCGGGCACGGATGAAGTTGTCCCGCACACCCTAACCGGCGGCCGGCGGCACCTCACCCTCCCGTACGGCGCCGAACGCCCCGCTGTCCGGGCCCGCTGTCCGGGCCCCGACCGCCCCGTCGACGGCAGCGCGCCGCCCACGGCCGTGATCGCGCTGTTGCGGAAGTCACCGCCGCCGGGGACGACGGCCGATGGTCCTCACACGGCCAGATAGGTCGCGGGGTCGGAGCCCGGGATCATCTCGGCGTGCCCCAGCTTCACCAGGCGCCGCAGATGCGCCTCGGCCTCCGAGACGGCGATGTTCCGGGAGCTGTAGGGGATCTGTTCCCAGGGGCGGTTCCACTCCATGGACTCGGCGAGCTGCCATGTGGTGAGCGGTTCGCGGAGCAGTGCTCTCAATCCGGACAGCCGCTCCTCGTGGTGAGCGATGAGCTCGCGTACGCGTCCCTCCGCGTCGCCGAACGCATGCTGATGGGCGGGCAGCACCTCGGCGGGCGCCAGGCGCGCGATCCGCTCCAGGGAGTCGAGATAGTCGCCGAGGGGGTCCCCGCTGCTCGAACGGAGTTGAGAGCTTGGGGGAGGGTCGGTGACAGTGGCATCGGCCGGGTCCTCGTACAGACCGATGTGCGGTGTGATGCCGGGGAGAAGATGATCGCCGGAGAAGAGCCGCCCGAAGCCGCCGGCCCGTCGCGAAGGCCCGGCCCCCGCCCCCGGGTGCTCCTCCTCCAGATGCAGACACACATGCCCCGGCGTATGCCCCGGCGTCCAGATGGCGCGCAGCCGCCGCCCCGGCAGATCCAGCAGTTCACCGGGCTCGATCTCACGGTCCGGCAGCGCCGCCCGCCGGCCGGGCAGCTTCCGGCCGCGCCCGCCGGCCCGCGCCTCGCGCAGCGGCGCCAGATGATCCTCCGGCGCCCCCGCCGTCGTGAGCTTGGCGAGCAGGTAGTCGAGCCACTGGCCCGGTACGGCCTCCCGGGTGCGCCGGACCACCGCCGTATCGGCCGCATGCATCGCGATCCAGGCGCCGGACGCCTCCCGCACCTTGGCCGACAGCCCGTGGTGATCGGGATGGTGGTGGGTGATCAGTACGCCGTGGATATCGGCGATGCCGAAGCCGCAGGCGGCGACTCCCGCGACGAGGATGTCCCAGGAGTCCGGGTCGTCCCAGCCGGTGTCGATCAGCACCGGCCCGCGGCCGGTCTCCAGGAGGTGTACGAGGGTGTGGCCGAGCGGGTTGTCCGGGATGGGAACGGCGATGCTCCACACCCCGCCCTTGTGATCGGTCACCTGAGCCCTCATCCCGGTCCCCTCTCGGTGTGCCGTACCACGTCACTATAACTAGAACTGGTTTCAAAGCGGCCGGAAGTTACTCCGGTGGAGAGGGAGTTGGGATTCGGTCGGTGCCGTGGACTCCTCCAACTAGAACTGGTATCAGTTCCTGTGCAGTGGGCGGAACCGGCACAGCACCCAGGGCAGGAACCCTCCGAACCCGTCGGGAGGCGGCAGCGATGAGCGACGACCTGGTCGAGCACGGAAAGCTCTACATAGGCGGTGAGCTGGTCGATCCGGCCGGCAGCGACACGATCGAGGTCGTCTCACCACACACCGAACAGGTCATCGGCCGCGTCCCGCACGCCTCGCGGGCCGATGTCGACCGTGCGGTGGCCGCGGCCCGTACGTCCTTCGAGTCCGGGGTCTGGGCGAACGCCCCTCTGGAGGACCGGATCGCGGTGGTGACCCGTATCAAGGACGCCATCGCGGTGCGCAGCGAGGAGCTCGCCAGGATCATTGGCTCGCAGAACGGGACCCCGTTCACCTCCGGCGTCATGGTGCAGTCGCTGGCCGCGATGCTGGTGTGGGACGCGATGCTCACGGTGGCCCGCGACTTCCCCTTCGAGGAGCGGCGGGCCGGGGTGCTGGGGCCGCTGCTGGTACGGCGCGAGCCGGCCGGCGTGGTCGCGGCCGTGGTGCCGTGGAACGTCCCGCAGTTCACCGCCGCCGCCAAGCTCGCGCCGGCGCTGCTGGCCGGCTGTTCGGTGGTGCTGAAGGTGTCGCCGGAGACCCCGCTCGATGCGTACGTCCTCGCGGAGATCGCGACCGAGGCCGGGCTGCCGGAGGGCGTGCTGTCGATCCTGCCCGCGGACCGCGAGGTGAGCGAGTACCTGGTCGGGCACCCCGGCGTGGACAAGGTGTCGTTCACCGGGTCGGTGGCGGCGGGCAAGCGGGTCATGGAGGTGGCGGCCCGCAATCTCAGCCGGGTCACCCTCGAACTGGGCGGCAAGTCCGCGGCGGTGATCCTGCCGGACGCGGATCTGGACGCGGCGGTGGCCGGCATCGTGCCGTTCGCCTGGATGATCAACGGCCAGGCCTGTGTGGCCCAGACGCGGATCCTCGCGCCGCGCAGCCGCTACGACGAGATCGCCGAACGGTTCACCGCGGCGGCGGCCGCGCTGAAGGTCGGTGACCCACTCGATCCGGCCACGGAACTGGGCCCGCTGGTCGCCCGCCGCCAGCAGCAGCGCTCGCTGGACTACATCGCGCTCGGTCAGCGGGAGGGCGCCAAGGTCCTGACCGGCGGCGGCCGGCCGAAGGAGCAGGCCACCGGCTGGTACGTCGAGCCGACCCTCTTCGGCGACGTCGCCAACTCCATGCGGATCGCCCGCGAGGAGATCTTCGGGCCGGTCATCTGCCTGCTGCCGTACGACGACGAGGCGGAGGCGGTACGGATCGCCAACGACTCCGACTACGGGCTCTCCGGCTCGGTGTGGACGGCCGACGTCGACCGCGGCATCGAGATCGCGCGGCAGGTGCGCACCGGTACGTATTCGGTCAACACCTTCAGTATCGACATGCTCGGCCCGTTCGGCGGCTACAAGAACTCCGGGATCGGGCGGGAGTTCGGGCCGGAGGGTTTCGGCGAGTATCTGGAGCACAAGATGATCCATCTGCCGGCGGGTGCGTGATGGGGGACCGCTGGCGGGTGGAGGTGGACCGGAGCGTGTGCATCGGGTCCGGCATGTGCGCGGCCGCGGCGCCGGACGGCTTCCGGCTGGACCCGGCGCGGCAGTCGCATCCGGTGGCACCGGATGCGGACGCCTCCGAGGGCGTGCTGGCGGCGGCCGAGGGGTGTCCGGTCGAGGCGATCCTCATCACCGACGCGGACAGCGGTGAGGCGGTCTTCCCGCCGGAGGACTGAGTGAGGGGGCGAGGCGGGGCCCCGGACCGCTCGCCCTCGCCCCCCGGCCTTCAGTCCCGCGCCCCCGGCGCCGTGACCGCGATCAGTCGGCACACCGTCTCGATGTCGATTTTCACCTGGGCGATGGAGGCCCGCCCCGACAGCCAGGTGATCAGCGCCGAGTGCCAGGTGTGCTCGATGACCCGGACCGCCGAGAGCTGTTCGGGGGTGGGGGGACCGTCCAGGCCCATCGCGTCGAGGATGATCGCGGTGGTCAGCCGGGAGACGGTGTCCACCTCGGGGCTCACGGAGCGGTCGGCGAAGGTCAGTGCGCGCACCATGGCGTCCGCCAGATGCGGCTCCCGCTGCAGGGCGCGGAACGCCCGCATCAGGGTCTGGGCGACCCGCGCGCCCGGGTCCTCCTCCGACGGCGGGCGCTTGCGCAGCGTCTCGTGCATGTGCTGGAGCTGGTCCTGCATGGTGGCGACCAGCAGATGCACCTTGGAGGGGAAGTAGCGGTAGAGGGTGCCGAGCGCGACGCCCGAGAGCTCGGCGACTTCCCGCATCTGCACGGCGTCGAAGCCGCCACGGCCGGCCAGCTTGGCGCTGGTGTGCAGGATGCGGCGGCGCCGGGCCTCCTGACGCTCGGTCAGGGGAGGACTCGCGGGAAGCGCCGGCTTGGCCGCCTTGGATTCCGTAGTCATATGTCCCATTCCGTGGCTTCCGTCCGCGATGCGGTAGGTGCCGGTGGTGTGATCGGCACAGCATGGCAGGGGTCGGGTCGTGGCGCGAATCACCTGGTGCGCCTCTGTTCGCGTCGTGCTCGGCCGGTAGATTCGAGGCTTCCTGAACTGATCAGTAGCCAATCGTCGGCCGATCAGTTCTGAAACTTGTTCTAGATTACCGCCAGCGGTTACGCTCCGGCGAAAGTCCAGTGAGAAGGGGGCCGAGCGTGACCGCAGAGGCCGTCCAGGCAGCCGCGCCCCGCCCGGCAGAGGCCCTCTCGGCCTCCGCCCCGACCGACGGTGACCGCCCCCTGAGCATCGCGATGCTCACCTATAAGGGGAACCCGTTCTGCGGCGGACAGGGTGTCTACGTACGGCACCTCTCGCGCGAGCTTGCGCGGCTCGGCCACAGCGTCGAGGTCATCGGCGCCCAGCCCTACCCCGTCCTCGACGAGGGAGTGCCGCTCACCGAGCTGCCCAGCCTCGACCTCTACCGC
This sequence comes from Streptomyces sp. NPDC028368, assembly GCF_055565615.1. Taxonomy (NCBI): domain Bacteria; kingdom Bacillati; phylum Actinomycetota; class Actinomycetes; order Kitasatosporales; family Streptomycetaceae; genus Streptomyces; species Streptomyces sp. NPDC028368. Next base: position 205,888 of record NZ_JBVHTY010000002.1, read on the forward strand.
CAGCCCGACCCGTTCCGTACGCCGGGGCGCGGCGAGTACCGCGACTGGATCGACGCCCTCGAGGTCGGCACGATGTGGACCGGCGGCTTCCCCGAACCGCTGACCTTCTCGCTGCGCGCCCGGCGCCATCTCGCCGCCCGCCGCGGCCGGTTCGACGTCGTCCACGACAACCAGACCCTCGGCTACGGCCTGCTCGGCGGCCCCGGCGCGCTCGGCGCCCCGCTGGTGACCACCATCCACCACCCCATCACCGTCGACCGGCGCCTCGACCTGGACGCCGCCGACGGCTGGAAGCGCCGCGCGTCCGTCCGCCGCTGGTACGGCTTCACCCGGATGCAGAAGCGCGTCGCCCGCCGGCTGCCCTCGGTGCTCACCGTCTCCGGCTCCTCCCGCCAGGAGATCGTCGACGACCTCGGCGTGCACCCCGGCCGGATCCACGTCGTGCACATCGGTGCCGACACCGACCTCTTCTCGCCCGACCCGGCCGTCCCCGAGGTGCCGGGCCGGATCGTCACCACCTCCAGCGCCGACGTCCCCCTCAAGGGACTGATCCACCTCGTCGAGGCGCTCGCCAAGGTCCGCACCGAGAATCCCGAAGCGCACCTGGTGGTCGTCGGCAGGCGCGCCGACGACGGGCCGGTCGCGGCCGCCATCGAACGGCTCGGCCTGTCCGGCGCCATCGAGTTCGTCAAGGGCATCACCGACGCCGAACTCGTCGACCTGGTCCGCGGCGCCCAGATCGCCTGCGTCCCCTCCCTCTACGAGGGCTTCTCGCTGCCCGCCGCCGAGGCGATGGCCACCGGGACGCCGCTGCTGGCCACCACCGGCGGCGCGATCCCCGAGGTCGCCGGCCCCGACGGCGAGACCTGCCTGGCGGTGCCCCCGGGCGACGCCGGTGCGCTCGCCGCCGGGCTGCTCCGCCTCCTGGGCGACGCCACGCTCCGCCGGCGCCTCGGCGTGTCCGGCCGGGAACGCGTCCTGGCCCGCTTCACCTGGCGGCAGGCCGCCATCGGCACCGCCGAGCGCTACCGCGAGGCCATCGCCCTCCAGGGCGGCCGGACCGCCGCCGCCCGCCGCACCTAGCACCCCCTTCGCAGCCACCACCGCCACCAACCGCCGGACGAAAGCTGAACGCCGTGCTGACCGTCGACTTTTCCCGCTTCCCGCTCGCCCCGGGCGACCGCGTACTCGACCTGGGCTGCGGCGCCGGCCGGCACGCCTTCGAGTGTTACCGGCGCGGCGCGCAGGTCGTCGCCCTCGACCAGAACGGCGAGGAGATCCGCGAGGTCGCCAAGTGGTTCGCCGCGATGAAGGAAGCCGGCGAGGCCCCGGCCGGGGCCTCCGCCACCGCCATGGAGGGCGACGCGCTGGCCCTGCCCTTCCCCGACGACAGCTTCGACGTCGTAATCATCTCCGAGGTCATGGAGCACATCCCGGACGACAAGGGCGTACTCGCCGAGATGGTCCGCGTCCTGCGGCCCGGCGGCCGGATCGCCATCACCGTCCCCCGCTACGGCCCCGAGAAGATCTGCTGGGCGCTCAGCGACGCCTACCACGAGGTCGAGGGTGGCCATATCCGCATCTACCGCGGTGACGAACTGCTCGGCAAGATGCGGGAGGCGGGGCTCGAGCCGTACGGGACCCACCACGCGCACGGCCTGCACAGCCCCTACTGGTGGCTCAAGTGCGCGTTCGGCGTGGACAACGACAAGGCGCTGCCGGTGAAGGCGTACCACAAGCTGCTGGTCTGGGACATCATGAAGAAGCCGCTGGCCACCCGGCTCGCCGAGCAGGCGCTCAACCCCGTCATCGGCAAGAGCTTCGTCGCCTACGCCACCAAGCCGCACCTTCCCGGGACGGCCGCCGCGCCCGCCGCCGAGGAGACCGCCGAGCCCGCCGCGAAGAAGACCGCCAAGCCCGCCGCCAAGCGTGCCGCCAAGACCTCCGCCAAGACCTCCGCCGGGGCCGCCAAGTGACGAGTCCCGGGCGTACCGAACGCCTCGTCCTGCCGGGGGTGCTCACCGCCGAACAGGCGGCGCGTACGGTCGCGGGCATCCTGGCGACCCAGCGCGAGGACGGCGCGATCCCGTGGTTCCGCGGCCATCACCTCGACCCGTGGGACCACACCGAGGCCGCCATGGCCCTGGACGCGGCCGGTGAACACGAGCGCGCCGAGGCCGCCTACGACTGGCTGGTACGGCATCAGAATCCCGACGGCTCCTGGTACGCGGCCTACGCCGACGGCGACGCCGGGGCGCCCACCGACCGCGGCCGGGAGACCAACTTCTGCGCCTATATAGCGGTCGGTGTCTGGCACCACTTCCTGTCCACCGGCGACGAGACCTTCCTCGACCGGATGTGGCCCGCCGTCTACGCGGCCATCGAGTACGTCCTGGAGCTGCAGCAGCCCGGCGGCGAGATCGGCTGGAAGCGCGAGGACGACGGCACCCCCGTCAACGACGCGCTCCTGACCGGCTCGTCCTCCGTCTACCAGGCACTGCGCTGCGCGCTCGCCCTCGCCGACCAGCGCGAGGAGCCGCAGCCCGACTGGGAGCTGGCCGTCGGCCGCCTGGGCCATGCGCTACGCAGCCACCCCGAACGGTTCCTGGACAAGGCCCGCTACTCCATGGACTGGTACTACCCGGTCCTGGGCGGCGCGGTGCGCGGCGCGGACGCCGTGGCCCGCATCGACGAGGGCTGGGACCGCTTCGTCGTACCGGGCCTGGGCGTGCGCTGTGTGCTGCCCAACCCCTGGGTCACCGGCGGCGAGAGCGCGGAGCTGGCGCTGGCACTGTGGGCGATGGGGGAGTCGGAGCGGGCGGTGCAGATCCTCAAGTGGATCCAGCATCTGCGCGCCGAGGACGGCATGTACTGGACCGGCTATGTCTTCGAGGACGACGCGATCTGGCCGCGCGAGCTGACCTCCTGGACCGCCGGTTCGATGCTGCTCGCCGTGGCCGCGCTGGGCGGCGACGAGGCGACCACGTCGGTGTTCGGCGGGGAACGGCTGCCGGAGGGCCTCGCCCCCGACTGCTGCCGCTAGGGCCTGTCCGGCACCCGGCCCCCGGCTCGCCTGTTCGGCGGGCGCCGGGTGGCGGCGGTCCGGCGGGCGGGTCAGGCTGCGGACGTGTGACCGCAGACGACCGAGCCCGCCGGAGGCGTGCCGTGCCCTTCTCCCCGCCCCGTACCGATGCCCGCCGGCCCCTGCGCCGGGCCGCCGCCGCGCTGCTGCTGGCCTGCACCCTGACGCTGGGCACCGCGGCCTGCGGGCCCAAGGACAAGTCGACGGGTTCCGGTACGACGCCCAGCGGCACCAGCTCCGCGGAGCGGCAGAAGTTCGCCAAAACGCGGTTCGTCACCAACGCGGGCCTGGCGGCGGGCGCCACCTACCAGTGGATCGTCAAGCCGTTCCGGGCCGGCAAGTTCAAGAAAGGCGCGGACGGGCGGACGTTCGCGCTGGTCAAGGCGGGGCTGGCGGGTGTGTTCACCTACAACAGGCTCAAGGCCGCCGTGACCAACGCCAAGGGCGACCCGACGCTGTCCAAGGCCGTCGCCCCGCTCTCCAGCGGCATCGACTCGCTCAAGAACCTGGGCACCAAACTGCGCAAGGGCGAGGTGAACGGCACCGATGTCGGCTCGTTCCAGAACGTCATCAACGACGTCAAGGGGGCGGGCAAGAGCGCGGGCGCCCAGGTGACGGACAAGGTCCCGTCCCTCTCGCAACTGGGCGGCTGAGGGGCGGGCGCCGCCGTCAGGAGTTCAGTTCGGCCAGGACCCGTAGCGTGTGCGGGTCCGGGGCGGTGACCAGCAGGTCGGTGACCGGCCCCCGGCGCCACAACTCCAGCCGCTCCGCGATCCGTTCGCGCGGACCGACCAGCGAGATCTCGTCCGCGAAGGCATCCGGTACGGCCAGCACCGCCTCCTCCTTGCGCCCCTGGAGGAACATCTCCTGGATCCGGCGTGCCTCGGCCTCGTATCCCATCCGGGCCATCAGGTCGGCGTGGAAGTTCTTGGCCGCGTGCCCCATCCCGCCGATGTAGAAGCCGAGCATCGCCTTGACCGGCAGCAGCCCCTCGGCGATGTCGTCGCAGACCACGGCGCGCGCCATGGGGGCGATGAGGAAGCCGTCCGGGGCGTCCTTCAGGGATGCCTGATAGACGTCGCCGCGCAACGGTGACCAGTACAGCGGCAGCCAGCCGTCGGCGATCCGGGCCGTCTGGGCGATGTTCTTGGGGCCCTCGGCGCCCAGGAGGAGCGGCAGGTGGGCGCGCAGCGGATGTGTGATGGGCTTGAGCGGCTTGCCGAGGCCGGTGCCGTCCGCGCCGCGGTAGGGGTGCGGGTGGAAGAGCCCGTCCGCCTCCACCGGGCCCTCCCTGCGCAGCACTTGGCGGATCACCGCCACATATTCGCGGGTCGCGGTCAGCGGACTCCTGGGGAACGGCCGCCCGTACCACCCCTCGACGACCTGCGGCCCGGACAGCCCCAGCCCCAGTAGCATCCGGCCGCCGGAGAGATGGTCGAGGGTGAGCGCGTGCATGGCGGTGGCGGTGGGGGTGCGGGCGGCCATCTGGGCGATGCCGGTGCCGAGTTTGATACGGGAGGTGTGGGCGGCGATCCAGGTCAGCGCGGTGAAGGCGTCCGAGCCCCAGGCCTCCGCGGTCCATACCGAGTCATAGCCCAGCCGCTCGGCCTCGCGGGCGAGTTCGAGGTGCCGGGGGTCGGGGCCGCGGCCCCAGTAGCCCAGTGCCAGACCGAGTCGCACAGGATCGCCTCTCTCCGACGACGGTGACAGTGACGGTGACAGTGACGGTGACAGTGACGGTGACCACGACAGCGATTTCCTGACGCTACGTCAGATATCCCGTGTCCGCGAACTGTACGACCGGGCCGCGGACATGGCAACGGCCCCCCGCCCGTGAGGGGCGAGGGGCCGCGAAAGGACCGTGTGCGTCCGAACTGTTGCGTCCGGTGTCAGCCGCGTGCGTCCGGTGTCAGCCGCGCTGGATGCCGGTGGTGTCCTGCAGGACACCGCGCCGGCCATCCTGGGTCTGCGCGATCAGGGCCTGGCCGCGCTGCTCGACCGCCAGGTACCAGGTGCCGGGCGCCAGTTCGGCGATCGGCGCCGGGGAGCCGTCCTCGCCGTAGAGCGGACGGGCGACGGGCACCGCGAACCAGAACGGCGCGAAGTCGGCCTGGCCGCCGGCCGCCTGGGTGGCACCCGCCGGGGCCGCCGCACCCTGCGGGCCGCCGGCCGTGGCGTCGGCCGGGGGCTGCTGGCCGTAGGGCTGACCGGGCTGGGGCTGGCCGGGCTGCGGCTGCTGCTGGGCGGCCGGGTAGCCGTAGCCCTGGCCGGGCTGGGGCTGCTGCTGCTGGGCGCCGGGGTAGCCGTAGCCGGGGTTGGGGTTCACGCCGTACGGAGAGGGGCCGCCGGCCGGCTTGTCCGGGATCAGCTGGGCCTTGAGCGCGGGCACCTGGCCGGTGGCCACCGCAGCACCGGCCATCGCCAGCAGGGCGATGAAGGCGAGGATGCCGCCGACGCCGAGGCTGATGCTGTAGCCGCCGCCGCTGCCGCGCAGCGGACCGTCGAACAGCGTCCACAGCGAGGACCAGGCGGCGAACAGGGCGAAACCGGTGCCCAGCTGGCCGAGCTCCAGGCCGAGGAACTTGCGGTCGCCCAGCCCGCGGCCGACGACGATCAGCACCGCGGCGATGATGCCGGCGAGAAAGATCGAGGGGAGGACGGGGAAGATGCTGGAGTCCCAGCCGTTGGGCAGCTTGCCGTTGTCGGTGCCGCAGTCTCCGGGGCAGCTCGCGGAGACGAAGTTGAGGAACGAGGCGATGAACAGCAACACCGCTGCTCCGATCACCACGCCGTCGCCTCGAGTGAGGGAGCGGATGTTCACGTAAAGGGTCCTTTGTTGTTTTCGTGGAACGGGTCGACGCTGTCGCTGGCGCGCGCGGTGCGAGGCACGGCAGGGCCCCATCGTAAAGGGGAACCTATCGCCGAATCCGCCGGGCCGTCTTCTTGGTATCGGTTCTCGTACGGAATGCCGTACAAGGTGCCGTAGGGATGCCCCGCGACGACGGTATCCGGGGCTTCGCCGGCTGGTCGGGTCGTCAGCTCGTCAGGAAGTCCGTAATGCCCTCGGTGATCCCGCGCGCCGCCTTTTGCCGCCACTGTGCGTCGGTCAAATGCGCGGCGTCCTTCGGGTCGCGCATATTGCCGCACTCGATGAACACCTTCGGCACCGTGGAGAGGTTGAGTCCGCCGAGATCGGAGCGTACGTCAAGTCCCGTGCCGCCGCCGATGTAATTGGACGGCGCGCTTCCGGTGACCGCGACGAAGCGTCCGGCCAGCCGCTCGCCCAGCCGGCGCGAGGGCGCGACGATCGCGGAGGTGTCGGCCGCGCCCGCCCTGACGCGAGCGGGGAGGATGACATGGAAACCGCGGTTGCCGACGGCCGAACCGTCCGCGTGAATGGAGACCGCGGCGTCGGCGTGCTTCTTGTTCCCGGTGGCGGCGCGCTCGTCCACGCACGGGCCGTAGGGGCGGTCGCCGTCCTGGGTGAAGACGACCTTGGCGCCCTCGTTCTGCAGGAGGGTGCGGGCCCGGCGGGCGACGTCCAGGGTGAAGGACGCCTCGGCGTAACCGGCGTTGGTGGAGGTGCCGGTGGTGTCGCACTCCTTGCGGTCGTTGCCGATGTTCACCAGGTGGGCGATCTCCCGGCCGTGATCGCGGTTGTGCGGATTGTGCCCGGGGTCGAGGACCACGGTCATCCCCTTGAGGCTGCCGTGCGGGTTCCCCTTGCTGCCCCCGTCGCCCTTGCCGTCCTTGCCGCCGTTCTTCCGCGGCGTGCCGCCGCCGTGAGCGGCCTTGCTGCCGTCGGCGGACCCGCTAGGCGCGGGGTGCGCGGCCCGTGGCGGCTCACCGCCGTTGCCTCTCAGCGACCGGAGGGCCAGATAGCCCGCGCCGGCGGCCACCAGGACGGCAGCCAGGACGACGAGGACGGTGGTGCCGCGCAGGCGGCGGTGCGGGGGGAATGTACTGCCGTTCGACACGTCCGCGATCGTAGCCCGGCCTCCGCGTGGCCTGCTCAGATCCCGGACCCGGTACGCCGCAGCACATGCAGCGAACGGTGCGCCGCGACCTCGGTGAAGGCGCCGGACTCCAGGGCCCGGCGGTAGATGCGGTACGGGGCCTGGCCGCCGTCCGCCGGGTCGGCGAAGACGTCGTGGATGACCAGGAGGCCGCCGGGTGCGAGATGCGGCGCCCAGCCCTCGTAGTCGGCGCCGGCGTGCTCGTCGGTGTGCCCGCCGTCGATGAACACCAGGCCCACCGGCGCCTGCCAGAGGGCCGCGGCCTGCGGAGACCGGCCCACCAGGGCGATCACATGCTCCTCCAGGCCCGCGGCGTGCAGGGTGCGGCGGAACGTGGGCAGCGTGTCCATCCGGCCGGCCTCGGGGTCGACGACCGTCGTGTCGTGGTACTCCCAGCCCGGCTGCTGCTCCTCGCTGCCCCGGTGGTGGTCGACGGTGACGGCTATCACGCCCGCGCCGCGCGCCGCGTCCGCGAGCAGGATCGTGGACCGGCCGCAGTAGGTGCCGACCTCCACCAGCGGCAGCCCGAGCCCCGCCGCCTCGACCGCCGCCCCGTAGAGCGCGAGCCCCTCGTCGACCGGCATGAAGCCCTTCGCCGCCTCGAACGCGGCGAGAATCTCCGGCTGCGGAGCGGTCGGCGGGGTGGGAGCGGTGGGAGCGGCCATGGGCTTCCTCCTGATGGTGCGGTCGGGGCTCGGGTGGCTCATGCTGCCGTACGGGGCGGGGCGGGCGGTGTGCGGGTACCCCGGCGGACGGTATAGCGGAGTCCGGCCGGAATCATGCATTCCGATTCTGGATATCGACATACCGGACCGTATTTTCTGCCGGTCGATTCCCGGATGCCCGAATACGGGGAATTCGCGGTGGGCGGCAGGCGGGGCGGTAAGCGGGTATTGGCGGCCGGTGACGGAAATTCACCGAACTGTTTCCTCTTCGGCTCCGGACCGTTTCCCGCCGAATGTGCAGGGTTCAGGGAGCCGGGCCCGCCGCCCCGGGACGGCATCCGGCCTTCCGTCAGAATGGAACGTGTTCTACTCTGCCCGGCATGGGCATCGGAATCACGCAAGATCACCGTGACCTGGCAGAGGCGACGCGTGGCTGGGCCGCACGGGCCGTGCCGCCCGAAGAGGTCCGCAAGCTGCTCGACAGCGCGCCGGGGCGGCACGGCCGGCCCGCGTACTGGGACCAGCTCGCCGCGCAGGGCCTGCTCGGACCGCACCTGCCCGAGGCCGACGGCGGAGGCGGCGGCGAACTCCTCGACCTCGCCGTCGTACTGGAGGAGATGGGCCGCGCCGCCCTCCCGGGCCCGTATCTGCCCACCACCCTGGCCGCCGAACTGCTCCGCCGCGGCGGCCACCACGACCTCGTCCGCGCCCTCGCGACGGGCGAACTCCTCGGCGCCGTCGCACTGGGCGCCGGCTCGCTCACCGCCGTCGAAGGGGCCGGCGGCTATGTCCTGGACGGCACCGCACCCCCGGTCCTGGCCGGCGGCGACGCGGATCTGATCGTGCTGGCCGCGAAGGCCGCCACGGGCACGGTATGGCTGGCGGCCGACGCCGGGACGCTGTCCGTACGCGTCCAGGAGAGCGCCGACCCCACCCGGCCGACCGCCGAGGTGAGCGCGGACGGCGTCCTGGTACCCGCCGGGCGGCTCCTGGCCGTCGACAGCGCGCTCGTCCGCGATCTGGCCGGGGTGCTGTTCGCCGCCGAGGGCTGCGGCACCGCCGCCTGGGCGCTGGCCACCGCCGCCGAACACGCCGCGGTACGCGAGCAGTTCGGTCGCCCCATCGGCCAGTTCCAGGCGGTCAAGCACCTGTGCGCCGACATGCTCGTCCGCTGCGAACAGGCCCGCGCCCTGGCCTGGGACGCCGCCCGCGCCCTCGACGAGGCGCCCGAGGTCCGCGGCCTGGTCGCCGCGCTGGCCACCGCCACCGCCCTGGACGCCGCCCACACCTGCGCCAAGGACTGCCTCCAGATCCTCGGCGGCATCGGCTTCACCTGGGAACACGACCTCCACCTCCACCTGCGCCGGGCCACCGTGGCCCGCCAGCTGCTCGGCAGCGGCGACACCCACCGCCTGCGGGCCGCCCGCTACGGCGCGGACGGCGCCCGCCGCGAACTGCGCCTGGAACTCCCGGCAACGGCGGCGGCATACCGGGAGGAGGCCCGTACCGTCATCGACGGCGTACGTGGTCTCGACCCGGCGGCCGTACGCCGCGCACTCGCCCCCACCGGATACGCCGCCCCCCACCTCCCCCAGCCCTACGGACTGGGCGCCGACCCCGTCCGGCAACTGGCCATCCAGCAGGAGCTGGCGGCGGCCGGGGTCAAGATCAGCGATCTGGGCATCGCCACCTGGGTGGTGCCCTCCCTCATCGCCCACGGCACCCAGGAGCAGAAGGACCGGTATCTGCTGCCCTCCCTGCGCGGCGATCTGCTCTGGTGCCAGCTGTTCTCCGAGCCCGAGGCCGGCTCCGACCTCGCCTCGCTGCGGACCCGCGCCGAGCGGGTGGACGGTCCCGGCGGCGGCTGGCGGATCAACGGCCAGAAGGTATGGACCTCGGCCGCCCAGTGGTCGAGCCACGGCATCCTGCTCGCCCGTACGGATCCCCAGGCGCCCAAGCACAAGGGGCTGACCTTCTTCGTCGTCGACATGAAGACCCCGGGGATCGACATCCGCCCGCTGAAGGAGATCACCGGCGACGCGCTCTTCAACGAGGTCTACTTCGACGACGTACTGCTGCCCGCCGACGCCGTGGTCGGCGAGGTCGACAACGGCTGGAAGGTCGCCCGCACCACCCTGGACAACGAACGCGTCCACATGGCCGACCAGTTGACCTTCGACACGGGCCTTCAGGCGCTCATCGACCGCTCGGCGCAGCTGGACGGATCCGTACGGGCACGGGTGGGCGCGCTGGCCGCCGAGGCGCACGCGCTGGGCTGCATCGGACTGCGCACCACCCTCCGGCAGGTGTCGGGCCTGGAACCGGGTGCCGGGGCCAGCATCCGCAAGCTGGTGCAGACCCCGCACCAGCAGAAGGTCGCCGAGCTGGCGCTGGAACTGCTCGGGCCGGACGGCGCGGTGCGCGAGGAAGCCGGCGAACGGGCGCTGCACGGCTTCTTGATGTCGCGCTGCCTGACCATCGCGGGCGGCACCACCCAGGTACAGCTGAATGTCGTCGCGGAGCGGCTGCTCGGCCTGCCCCGCGACCCCGAGCCCCGCCCCCTGATCTGACGACTCCCGGACGACTCACCGGTGACTTCTGGAGGACACGCATGGCTGGCAAGGCGTACATCGTCGGCGTAGGGATGACCACATTCGAGAAGCCCGAGACCCGCGACTGGCAGTACTGGGACATGGCGAAGGAGGCGGGCGGCAAGGCGCTGGCCGACGCCGGGATCGGCTACGAGGCCATCGAGCAGGTACCGGTGGGCTACTGCTACCAGGCCTCGACGGCCGGCCAGCGCGCCGCATACGAACTCGGGTTGACCGGCGTCCCCGTCTACAACGTCAACAACAACTGCGCGACCGGCTCGACGGCGCTGATGATGGCGCGCCAGTTCGTCGAGTCGGGTATCAACGACTGTGTCCTGGCCCTCGGCTTCGAGAAGATGAAGCGTGGCGCACTGGGCGGCGGCGCGGACGCCGGCGACTTCAGTACCTCCCCGGTGGCCCGCCACTACGGTGTGATGGCCGCCGCCCACGGTTTCGAGATGACCCCGCCCACCGCCCAGATCTTCGGCAATGCGGCGCGCGAGCACATGGAGCGCTACGGCACCACCGCCGAACAACTCGCCGCGGTCGCCGCCAAGAACCACCGCCACTCGGCGCACAACCCCCACGCCCAGTTCCAGGACGTCTACACGGTCGACGAGATCCTGGCCGCCAGGACGATCCACCTCCCGCTGACCAAGCTCCAGTGCTCACCGACCTCCGACGGCTCGGCCGCGGCCGTCATCGCCTCCGAGCGGTTCGTCCGCGAACACGGGCTGGCCGACCGGGCGGTGGAGATCGTGGCCCAGGCCATGACGACGGATACACAGGAGAGCTTCGGCTCCGGTTCCTGCATCGACGTGGTCGGCAAGCCGATGTCGCGGTCCGCGGCCCGCCAGGTCTACGCCGCGAGCGGACTGGGCATCGAGGACGTGGACGTCATCGAGCTGCACGACTGCTTCTCGGTCAACGAGCTGCTGACGTACGAGGCGCTGGGGATGTGCGCGGACGGGGAGTCGGGCAAGCTCGTCGCCGACGGGGCCACGACGTACGGCGGACGCTGGGTCGTCAATCCGTCCGGGGGCCTGATCTCCAAGGGCCACCCGCTGGGCGCGACCGGCCTCGCCCAGGCCGCCGAGCTGGTGTGGCAGCTACGGGGGACGGCGGGGGACCGGCAGGTGCCGGGCGCCCGGGTCGGGCTGGCGCACAACATCGGGCTGGGGGGTGCGGCGGTGGTGACGTTGTTGCGGGGGTGAGAGGGGCGGGGATGAGACAGGGGCCGGCCCCGGGTCCTAGGACTCGGGACAGGTGGTGGGTGCATCGATATCCCGATGCGCCGGGCAAGCGCCGAATGCGAGCATGGCCCGCATGCCCCCGATAGCCAGCCCCGCCACGCTGTCCGCCACCGAACGCCGCGCGGGCGCACCGCCCTGGCTGGTGATGCTGCTGGTCTGCGCCGGGCAGTTCCTCGTCGTGCTGGACGTCTCCGTCGTGAACGTGGCGCTGCCCGCCATGCGGACCGGCCTCGGCCTGAGCGAACTGGGCCTGCAGTGGATCGTCAACGCCTACGTCATCACCTTCGCGGGCTTCATGCTCCTCGGCGGCCGGGCCGCCGACCTCTTCGGCCGCAAGCGGATCTTCGTCGTCGGGCTGGCGCTCTTCACCCTCGCGAGCCTGGGCGGCGGGCTGGCTCAGCAGCCCTGGCAGCTGATCGCGGCCCGTACGGTCCAGGGCGTCGGCGCGGCGGTGCTCTCGCCGGCCACCCTCACGATCCTGACGACGTCGTTCCCGTCGGGCCCGGCCCGTACGAGGGCCATCGCCACCTGGACGGCGGTCGGCGCGGGCGGCGGCGCGGTGGGCGGTCTGGTCGGCGGGGTGCTCACGCAATATCTGTCGTGGCGCTGGGTGCTGCTGATCAATGTGCCGGTCGGGGCGCTGGTGCTGGCCGGCGCGGTGCTGTGGCTCACCGAGAGCCGTCAGGGCGCCGGGCGGCGGCTGGATGTGCCCGGCGCGCTGCTGGTGACCGGCGGGCTCGGGCTGGTGGCGTACGGCATCGTGCAGACCGAGACGGACGGCTGGACCGCGGCCTCCGCGCTGCTGCCGCTGGCCGCCGGGCTCGTCGTCCTCGCCGTCTTCATCGCCGTCGAGGCGCGGGCCAAGGCCCCGCTGATGCCGCTGGGACTCTTCCGGCTGCGCTCGGTCTCCTCCGCCAACGCGGCGATGGTGCTGGCCGGTGCCGCGATGTTCTCCATGTGGTACTTCCTGTCGCTCTACACCCAGAACGTGCTGGCCTACACGCCCCTGCAGGCCGGGCTCTCCTTCATCCCGCACTCGCTGTCGATCGTTCTGGGATCGAAGGCCGCGCCGCACCTGATGAACCGGGTGGGCGCCAAGAGCCTGGCCGTCACGGGCGCGGTGATCTCCGCGTCCGGCATGGTCTGGCAGGGCGCGATGGACGCCGACGGCACCTACCTCGCCACCCTCCTGGGCCCCGGGATCCTGATGGCGCTCGGCGCGGGCCTGACCGCCACCCCGGTCGCCTCCATCGCCACCTCCGGCGCCGACCCCGCCGACCAGGGCCTGGTCTCCGGCCTGATCAACACCTCCCGCCAGATGGGCGGCGCGCTCGGCCTGTCGGTCCTCTCCACGATCGCCGCCACCCGGATCGCCGCCGGCCACGGCCGGACCGCGCTGGCGGACGGTTACGCCCTGGCCTTCCAGGTCGGTTCGGTGGTGCTGCTGGGCAGCATCCTGCTGATGATCATCGCCCTGCCGCGCCGCCGGCCGGACGTCGCGCCCGGCTGACGGGCCCCGCCGGGCCCCACGCCGGCCCCTGCAACCACCCGCTCACTGCCACCCGTTCACTGCCACCCGTTCACAGCCACCCGTTGCGCCGGGCCGCCCGCACGGCCTCCATGCGGTTACGGGTGCCGGTCTTCCCGATGGCCGCCGACAGGTAGTTGCGGACCGTGGCCTGCGACAGATGGAGCTTGGTGGCGATGTCGGCGACCGTGGCGCCGTCCACGGCCGCGGTGAGGACGTCGCGTTCGCGCTGGGTGAGGGGGTTGGGGCCCGCACTCAGGGCAGCGGCGGCGAGGCCGGGGTCGATGACCCGTTCCCCGGCCAGCACCCGCCGGATCGCCGCCGCCAGCTCCTCCACGGGGCCGTCCTTGACCAGGAATCCGGACGCCCCGGCCTCCATCGCGCGGCGCAGATAGCCGGGCCGGCCGAAGGTCGTCACGATCAGCACCTTGCAGGACGGCAGTTGACCGCGCAGGTCGGCCGCGGCGTCCAGGCCGCTGCGGCCCGGCAGTTCGATGTCCAGAAGCGCGATGTCGGGGCGGGCGTCCAGGGCGGCGGCGACGATCTGATCGCCCGCCGCGACCTGGGCCACGACCTCCATGTCCTCCTCCAGGCCGAGCAGCAGCGCCAGCGCGCCCCGCATCATCCCCTGGTCCTCTGCCAGCAGGACCTTGATCACCTGGTCAACTCCTCCGCATCCGCCATATCGCCCGTGCCCACCGGCAGTTCGGCCGCGACCCGGAAGCCGCGCCGGCCGTCGGGGCCGGTGCGCAGTGTGCCGCCCGCCACGGCCAGCCGCTCGGCCAGCCCCTTCAGACCCGTGCCGCCCACCGGACCGGAACGGCCCGGCCCCGCCGCGCGCCCCGTAGCGTCCGGGCCGGCCGGGTCGTCCCCGCCGCCACCCGCGCCGCCGTCCACCTCGCCGCCGCGCCCCGGGACCCGGTCCCGTATCCAGGACAGGCCGTGTGCTGGGGCAGCACCGGAGCTTACGGGACCGCGCCCGTCGTCCGTGATCGTCAGCCGTACCCGCTCCTCATCGGCATGCACGTCGATCTCGCAGCGGGTGGCGCGGCTGTGCCGGACGGTGTTGGTGACGCCCTCACGGACCACCCAGCCCAGCAGCGCCTCGGCCTGGGTGGGCAGCGGCGGACCGGCCTGTCGTACGACGGGCTCGATACCGGCCGCCTCCAGCACCGAGCGGGCCCGGTCCAGTTCGGTGGTCAGGCTGCCCTCGCGATAGCCGGTGACGGCCTCGCGGATCTCGGTCAGCGCCTGCCGGCCGACCGCCTCGATGTCGGCGGCCTGCCCGAGCGCCGCCTCCAGATCGCGCGGCGCCAGCCGGCGGACCGCCTCGGCCTTGACCACCACCACGGACAGGGTGTGGCCCAGCAGGTCGTGCAGATCGCGGGAGAAGCGCAGCCGCTCCTTCTCCACGGCGCTGCGGGCCAGCTCCTGGCGGGTGGTGTTCAGCTCCTGGATGGTGTCGAACAGGCTGAGGACGGTGGCCGTCACCGTGCCGGACAGGAACGTGCCGTACCCGATGCCGAAGGCGCCTCCGGGACCACTGCCCTCGTGCCAGCCGGAGAAGTAGCCGGCCGCGCCGCTGAGCGCGACCAGCCACAGGGCGAGCTTCTTGCCGCGCAGCGCACGCACCGTGCCGGAGGCCAGCGACAGCAGCGGGAAGAACAGGAACCAGTTGCCACGGAACCCGAGCGCGATGGCGAAGGTGACGGCGGTCAGCAGCCCCAGGGCGATCAGCGGACGGCGGGAGTCGCGCAGCCGGGGGTTGAACGACGACCAGACGACGCTGATGTAGAGGGAGTTGAAGGCGAGCAGACCCAGGCCGGCCAGCCAGGGGCTGCCCGTCTTGCCCTGGACGATGTTGGAGAAGGCCCCCAGGCCCATCAGCAGCCACGGCAGGAAGGCGTACTTGCCGGGACCCCTGTCCGGCTTCCTCCCCGGCCCCTTTCCGGGCCCCTTCGCCGTGCAGGAGGCGCCGTCCATGGCGTCGTTGCCGCAGTCTTCGCCGACCAGGTCCCGCCGCTTCTTGTCTCGCACTGTCGCTTCCCAGGTCTGCGCCATCGTCGATCACACCGTCCGTGCGGCCCGACGGTACGCGTACACCGCGTAACCGCCGAAGAGTGCCAGCCAGGCGGCCAGCACCGCCACCGTGCCCAGGCCCGGTGCGCCGCCCTGGGTGACGCTCTGGCCGAGCTCGGCGAAGCGGTTGCCCGGCGTCCAGGCGGACAGCGAGCGCAGCCAGCCGGGGAACAGCTCCGGCGGGAACCACAGACCGCCGATGATCGAGATCAGCAGCATGCAGCCCGTGTTGACGACGCCGGTGGACTGCGAGGAGAGGCGATAGCCGTTGCCGAGGCCGAGCAGGGTGAAGGGTGCCGTGCCGACCCAGAGCAGTACGGCCAGCGCCGCCCACTGCCAGCCGGGCATCCGGACGCCGTTGACCAGCGCACCCACCAGCAGTACGGAGGCGATCGCGGGCAGCACCGTCACCGTGCTGGTCAGGCCGCGCCCCACCACCACCCGTACCGGGCTCAGCGGAGTGATGCGCAGCTGCCGCAGCCAGCCCAGCTGCTTGTCCTCGGCGACACCGGTGCCGGCGCCGATCGCCGCGCCCAGAGCGCCGTACGCGGCCATCCCGACCATCGAGGCCGTCTTCCACTCCATGCCCGCGCCGCCGGGGCCGGCGCCGATGTTGGTCATCAGCACATACATCAGCACCGGCATCCCGATACCGAAGATGACAAAGCCCCTGTCGCGCAGCGTGCGGCGGACTTCGAGGCGGATGTAGTCGAGCATTACGCGATCTCCTTCGGGGACGGGGCGGCGGACGGGGCCGAGGCCGGGGCCGTGAGCGTGAGGAAGGCGTCCTCCAGGCTGGCGGGGGCGACCTGCAGGCCCCGTACGAGACCGAGCCCGGCCAGCGCCAGGACCGTCGCGTCGGAGTCCGCCGTACGCAGCAGCGCGCGGTCGCCCCGTATCTCCACGGCGCTCACACCGGGCAGGGCCTGCAGCGGCTCG
Organism: Streptomyces sp. NPDC028368; assembly: GCF_055565615.1. Classification (NCBI taxonomy): domain Bacteria; kingdom Bacillati; phylum Actinomycetota; class Actinomycetes; order Kitasatosporales; family Streptomycetaceae; genus Streptomyces; species Streptomyces sp. NPDC028368. The sequence goes on from NZ_JBVHTY010000002.1 coordinate 222,041, forward strand.
CTCGGCGCGCCCGCCAGGTCGAAGGAGACCAGCGCCCCGCCGGCCTGCCGCTTGATCTCTCCGCCGCTGCCGTCGGCGACCACCCGGCCGCCGTCGATCACCACGATCCGGTCGGCGTTGTCGTCCGCCTCCTCCAGGTAGTGGGTGGAGAACACGATGGTGTTGCCGCGCCGCGCGTACGCCCGCATCGAGCGCCAGAAAGCGCGGCGCGCCTCGACGTCCAGCGCCGCGGTCGGCTCGTCGAGCACCAGCAGCTCCGGATTGCCGGCCAGGGCGACCGCGAAGCGGACCCGCTGGGCCTGCCCGCCGGACAGCCGGTCCACCCGGCGCCCGCCGAATTCGCCCAGGCCCGCCAGCTCCAGGGCCTCGGTGACGTCCATGGGCCGGGGGTAGGTGGCGGCGACGAAGGTGACCAGTTCGCGGACGGTGACCCGCGGAATGGGCCGCCCGTCCTGCAGCATCGCGCCCACCCTGCCCGCCCGCACCGCCGCCTCGGGCTCGCCGCCGAACAGCCGCACCGTCCCCGAGGTGGGCGGCAGCAGCCCCAGCAGCATGTTGAGGGTGGTGGACTTCCCGGCGCCGTTGCGCCCGAGCAGTGCCACCGTCTCACCGGCCGCGATCTCCAGGTCCAGCCCCTGTACGGCACGCACCGCGCCGTAACTCCGGGTCACTCCCGAGAACCCCACCGCCGCCGCGCCGCCCGCCGTCCGCGCCGCGCTCACCGGCCCCGCCGTCCGCGTCCCGCCCGGCGACGCATCCGACGTCATGTCCGACGCCATGCTCGATGTCATGTCCGACCTCCCCGTTGTTTTCCTGTCCATGACGTTACGGAGAGTTGCGGCGGGGCGGCAGAGGCGAATGTGTGTGATCCGACCTGACAAATGTCATGGGGTCCGCCAGGCGGATGTCAGGAGTCCCCCGGCCACCACTCAGGGGCGCCCCCAGATGTTTCGGGGGCACCGTGACGGATGTCAGGGGCACCGGGCCCCCGCCCCCGTTCTGACAACGCGTCATGGGTCTTCCGGGTGCCCGGCGGATCGGCTATACATGAGGGCCATCGGCTAGAACGCGTTCTAGAAGTGCGTCGGCGACGGACGCCGCCGGGCCGACCCGAAACGACCCCGGCACGGCCGACGGTGCGGACGGCCGGGCCGGGGTCTTCACACCGTGCACCCCCGTGGTGAAGGAGCGACCGCCCCATGCCCATCGACGCCGCCAAGGCCACTTCCGCCGAGCCGCGGACCACCGAACTCGCCTGGGATCACAAGGACATCCAGCTCTACCACCTCGGCATCGGCGCCGGCGCCGCCACCCCCGGCAAGCCGCACCCCGCCACCGACCCCGACGAACTGCGCTACACCCTCGAGAGCGCGCTGCACGTCCTGCCCAGCTTCGCGACCGTCGCGGGCGGAGGCATGGCGGTGGCCGGCGGCCTTTCCGCCCCCGGTATCGATGTCGACCTCGCCGCCGTCCTGCACGGCGGCCAGAAAGTCACCGTCCACCGCGCCATCCCGGTCCGCGGCCGCGCCACCCAGACCTCCACCGTCCCCGCGGTCTACGACAAGGGGAACACCAAGAGCAACGCGGCCATCATCGTGCTGCGCTCCGAAGTCGCCGACGACGACGGCCCGTTGTGGACCTGCGACACCCAGATCTTCGTCCGCGGTGAGGGCGGCTTCGGCGGCGACCGCGGCCCCTCGGCCCGTCTCACACTGCCCGACCGCGCCCCCGACCGCACCACCGAACGGCTCATCCGCGAGGACCAGGCCCTGCTCTACCGCCTGTCCGGCGACTGGAACCCGCTGCACGCCGACCCGGAGTTCGCCAAGCTCGCCGGCTTCGACCGGCCGATCCTGCACGGGCTGTGCTCGTACGGCGTCACCCTCAAGGCCGTCGTCGACACCGTGCTCGGCGGCGATGTCGCGCGCGTCCGCTCGTACACCACGCGCTTCGCGGGCGTCGTCTTCCCGGGCGAGACGCTGCGGATCCGCATGTGGGAGGGCGAGGGCCGTACGCAGGTGTCGGTCACGGCGGCCGACCGGGACGATGCGCCGGTACTGGCGGACACCGTCGTCGAGCACAGCTGAGCCAGGGGACAGCCCGCAACCCGAGAGGAGCCGTGACATGCGCGCAGCCGTACAGCACGAGACAGGACAGGACAAACTCGAAGTTCTCGACGACGTCGAGGCGGTGGGCTTCGGGCCCGGCAAGGTCAGGATGCGGGTGCGGGCCACCGGGCTGTGCCACTCCGACCTCTCCGCGATGAACGGGGTGCTGCCGCAGCCCGCGCCGTTCGTCCCCGGGCACGAGGGCGCCGGCGAGATCCTGGACGTCGGCGACGGCGTCAGTGGCCTCAAACAGGGCGACCGTGTCCTGATGTGCTGGCTGCCCGCCTGCGGCAGCTGTCCGTCCTGCAAACGCGGCCAGACCCATCTGTGCCTGGCCGGATTCATGAACGCCGGCACCCCCAACTTCAAGCGCCCCGGCGGGGACGTCTTCGGCTTCGCCGGCACCGGCACCTTCGCCGAGGAGGTCGTGGTCGCCGCCAACTGCGCGGTCCCGATCCCGGACGACGTCCCGTACGAGATCGCCGCCCTGATCGGCTGCGGCGTCACCACCGGGCTCGGCGCCGCCATCAACACCGCCAAGGTGGCGGCGGCGTCCTCGGTCGCGGTGATCGGCTGCGGCGGCGTCGGTATCTCCGTCATCCAGGGCGCGAAGGCCTGCGGCGCGGCCCAGATCATCGCCGTCGACCCGGTGGCCGCCCGCCGCGAGGCCGCGCTCCGCTTCGGCGCCACCGAGGCGGTCGCACCGGACGAACTCGCCGACGCCAAGCAGCGGATCACCGCGGGGGAGGGCTTCGACTACGTCTTCGAGGTGGTCGGCAAGTCCGCCACCGCCCGCACCGCCTACGAGACGACCCGGCGCGGCGGCACCCTGTGCGTGGTCGGCGCGGGTGCGATGGACGACACCTTCCAGGTCAATATGTTCGAGCTGTTCTTCGACGAGAAGCGGATCCTGCCCTCGCTCTACGGCGGCGCGGATGTACTGCGCTCCTACGAGCGGGCGATCGCCCTGTGGCGGGCCGGCCGGATCGACCTCGAGGGCCTGATCACCCACCGCGTTCAGCTCGCCGAGATCAACGACGCCCTCGACCAGATGCGTTCCGGCACCGCGCTGCGTACCTGCATAGAGATCTGACGCACCCCGTCTGCCAAGGAGAGGACAGCAATGGCACAGCCACAGCCACTGCCGCTTGAGGGCCAAAGCGCGATCGTCACCGGCGCCGGCCGCGGCCTGGGGCGCGCCGAGGCCCTCGAGCTCGCCCGCCTGGGTGCCGCCGTCGTCGTCAACGACTTCGGGCAGCCGGGCCGGGACGGCACCGGCGAGGCATCCGCCGCCCCGGCCGAGGAGGTGGCCGCCGAAATCCGGGCGGCGGGCGGCCGGGCCGTCGCCCACCTGGGCGATGTCGCCGACTTCGAGCAGGCCCGTGCGCTGGTCCGGCTGGCCGTCGACAGCTACGGAAAACTCGACATCCTGGTCAACAACGCGGGCATACTCCGCGACCGGATGGTGTTCTCCATGACCGAGGACGAATGGGACTCGGTCATCCGCGTCCACCTCAAGGGCCACTTCAACACCACCCACTTCGCCGCGGTCCACTGGCGCGCCCGCTCCAAGGAGGCCGGCGGCCCCGTCTACGGGCGGATCGTCAACACCTCGTCCGAGGCGTTCCTCGCGGGTTCGGCGGGCCAGCCCAACTACGCCGCGGCCAAGGGCGGCATCGTGGGGCTGACCACCTCCACGGCGCTGGCGCTCGCCAAGTACGGCGTGACCGCCAACGTCATCTGCCCGCGCGCCCGCACCCGGATGACCGAGGACGTCTTCGCGGGCTTCGGTGAGCCGGCCGAGGGCAAGCTGGACGCGCTCGCGCCCGAGCATGTCTCGCCGCTCGTGGGTTATCTGGCCTCCCCGGCCGCCGCCCGGGTCAACGGCCAGCTGCTGGTCGTCCACGGCGGCATGGTCGCCATCGCCGAACGCCCGAGGATCGCCGCCAAGTTCGACACCGCGAAGGACGCCTTCAGCTTCGAGGAGCTGGACGGTCTGCTCACGCCGTACTACGCCGAGCGGCCGCCGAACGAGACGTTCGCGGCGGCCGAGGTCCTGGGCCTCAAACACGACGGGTGACACGTCGGCCGACACACAACGGCCGTGGCCGCCGCCCGGATCAACCGGATGCGGCGGCCACGGCCGTTGTCCGTCCCCTTGGCGGAAAACCGCCGGTCCGGAGCGGACGCGTTACGCGCCCTGGGTCTGCTTCTCCCGGCGGTGCCGGCCGTGCACATCGGCCTGCGCCTGCTCCGTGGCGGCCGGGCCACGGTGCCTGCCGGAGCTTGCCGTCTCGGCGGCCTGGGCGGACCCCTCGTGGAGGCGCGCTTCGGTCGTGTCGTTTCGGGCTTCGGACATGGAAAAAGTCACTCCGTCAGATCGCTTACAGCTGTACGCGTCGGGACCTCCCCCAGCAACCGCCGGGGCTGCCCCCAAGCGGAAGTGTCGGTGGCCGGGTCAACCGGCTGCGTAGCCCCCGACGGAATTCTAACTTGGCGGGAAATGGCGCTCCACGGGGCTTCCGGGGTCGCCAGAGGTGCCTGTTGCAGGGGTACTGGCCTGCATGTTTGGGGATGCGCGGGGACTTCCGGCGGTTCCGCGCCGAGGCCTGGAAGTTGTGCAGATGATGTGGAGTCGTTGTTGGCATCCCCTGCATCCGGGACAATCCCGCCCCCGGCGGCCGCCGCGATCTCCACGTGCGAGCCGGAACCCGGCCCCGGCCCCGGCCGCGCACCCGAACCCGAACCCGGTACCGGCCCCGGCGGTACGGCCATCCGCGCCACCCCGCACGGCGCCGCCTCCGTCGCGCACGGCAGCAGCAGTTCGCCGCCCGCTGTCCACAGCCCGCTCCCCGCCAGCCACCCCTCCGGCACCGGCAGCTGCCGCAACTGCCGTCCCGAGGGCCGCCAGACGCCCAGCCGCGTCCCGTCCGCCGTATCGATCCGGAACGCCACCGCGCAGCTCTCCGGCATCAGCATCTGGCCGGGCTGTACGGCGAACGGTGTGACGAACCCGTCGGCCGGACGCAGGCATTCGGGGAAGCGCACCGGCAGGCTGCTGCCCAGCACGCCCCAGCCGAGCCGGTCGTGCCCGGGGGCGTCCGACCGCAGCAGCAGCAGTCCGCTGTCCGGATCGGCCAGCAGCAGACGGTCGTTGCTCTCCTCGGTGATCTGCAGCAGCGGGCTGGCCTCGCCGCCCCGTTCCAGATCGAGCACCACGGTCTTCGTGCGGCCCGCCAGCTCCCGGTCCAGGGCCAGCAGCCGGCCGTCGCGATCCAGCCAGACGCCGCCCTTGCAGCGCCCCGGGATCTCGGTGACCCGCTCGGGGCCGTACGCCCCGCCGTGCACCAGCCACAGGACGGTGCTGTGCTCGCCGGGCGCCAGGGCGTAGCCGAGCGCGCCGCCCGGCGTGGGCGGCAGCAGGGTCAGCTCGTGCGCCGGCACGGCACCCAGCAGGAGTTCGCCCGTTCCCGGGCCGGTCGGATAGAGAAGGGACAGGGCGAAGCGGTCGGCGACCCGGCGCAGGATCAGCACCCGGCCGTCGGCGAGCGGCAGCAGTTCGCTGTCCGGCTCCTCGGGCTGGCTGCCGGGCAGCGGTACGGCATACGGCTCGGGGCCGCTCAGCGTCCAGCGCTCCGGAAACCGGCTCCCGGCGGCGTCGTCGTGACGGGCGAGCCGGGCGGCGTACGAGCCGTCGGCGGCGATGGTCAGCGCCGCGCGGTACGGGCTCCCGAGCGCCGTGGCGTCCTCAGTGGCACAGATCGTCATCGAGTGGTCACCTCCAGTCAGGAAGCGACGGTAGTTTTCGCACTTCCGGCCGATCAACGCGAGTTGCCGCACTTCACGCATAAGGGTGGCAGATGTCCGGTTCGCCGGTCATGGGTGGGGCGGTTGTGCTTCGCCCATGCGTCCGGTGTTGGGGCATCGGCCCCGCGTCCTGTCACAGCTGGGGGGTAACCTTCCACCCGTGCCCGTACTGTCTGAAGTCCTCACCGCGCTCGACGCCCTCTGGCCCCCCGAGCGGGCCGAAGGGTGGGACGCCGTCGGCACGGTCTGCGGAGAACCCGGCACCGAGGTCCGCCGTGTGCTGTTCGCCGTCGACCCGGTCCAGGCAATCGTCGACGAGGCGGTGCGGCTCGACGCCGATCTGCTCGTCACCCACCACCCGCTCTATCTGCGCGGTACGACGACGGTCGCGGCCTCGACCTTCAAGGGCAAGGTCGTCCACACCCTGATCAAGCACGACATCGCGCTGCATGTCGCGCACACCAACGCCGACACCGCCGACCCCGGTGTCTCCGACGCCCTGGCCGGCGCCCTGGATCTGCGGATCCTCGGCCCGCTGGTGCCGGACCCGAGCGATCCGGCCGGCCGCCGCGGCCTGGGCCGGATCTGCGAGCTGGCGCACCCGATGACGCTGGCCGACCTGGCCTCGTACGTGGCCGCGCGGCTGCCCGCCACCGCCCAGGGCATCCGGGCGGCCGGCGACCCCGACCGCGAGATCCGTACGGTCGCCGTCTCCGGCGGCTCCGGTGACAGCCTCTTCGACGACGTACGGGCGGCCGGTGTGGATGCGTTCCTCACCGCCGACCTGCGCCACCACCCGGCCTCCGAGGCCACGCAGACCACCGGGAACAGCCCGCCGGCGCTGCTCGACGCCGCCCACTGGGCCACCGAATGGCCGTGGTGCGAGCAGGCCGCGGCCCAGCTCGACGCGGTCTCCGACCGGCACGGCTGGGGCCTGCGCACGCATGTCTCCCGTACGGTCACCGACCCCTGGACCGCCCACGCGGCGTCCGCCCCGCTCACCACCCCCGTTGAAAAATCGCACACCACAGGAGCCCCCCGCTGAACGCCGCGCCCGCCGACCAGATCCGCCTCCTCGACGTCCAGGCGCTGGACGTGAGGCTCACCCAGCTCGCGCACCGGCGCAAGAACCTGCCCGAGCTCGCCGAGCTGCAGACCCTGGAGGCCGACCTCACCCAGCAGCGCGACCTGCTCGTCGCCGCGCAGACCGAGGAGAGCGACACCAGCCGCGAGCAGACCAAGGCCGAGCAGGACGTGGACCAGGTGCGCCAGCGCGCCGCCCGCGACCAGAAGCGCCTGGACTCCGGCGCCGTCACCTCCCCTAAGGACCTGGAGAACCTCCAGCACGAACTGACCTCGCTGGCCAAGCGGCAGGGCGACCTGGAGGACGTCGTCCTGGAGGTCATGGAGCGCCGCGAGGCCGCCCAGGAGCGGGTCGCCGAGCTCACCACCCGGGTCGCGGCCATCCAGGCCAAGGCCGACGACGCCGCGGCCCGCCGCGACGCCGCGTTCGCCGAGATCGACGCCGAGGCCGGCACGGCCACCAAGGAGCGCGAGCTGACCGTCGCCGACATCCCGGCCGACCTTCTCAAGCTCTACGACAAGATCCGCACCAAGGAGGGCGGCGTCGGCGCCGCCCGCCTCTACCAGCGCCGCTGCGAGGGCTGCCGCCTGGAGCTGAACATCACCGAGGTCAACGACGTCCGGGCGGCCGCCGCTGACACCGTTCTGCGGTGCGAGAACTGCACCCGCATCCTGGTCCGTACGCCCGACTCGGGTCTGTAGGTCATGGCGCGGAAGTTCATCGTCGAGGCGGACGGCGGATCCCGGGGCAACCCGGGGCCGGCCGGCTACGGCGCGGTGGTCCTCGACCCGGAGACGGGTGAGGCGCTGGCCGAGGCCGCCGAGTACATCGGCACCGCGACCAACAACGTTGCCGAGTACAAGGGCCTGCTGGCCGGGCTGCGCGCCGCGCTCGCCCTGGACCCGCAGGCCGCCGTCCATGTCCGGATGGACTCCAAGCTGGTCGTCGAGCAGATGTCGGGCCGCTGGAAGATCAAGCACCCGGACATGAAGCCGCTGGCCGCCGAGGCCAAGACGATCTTCCCGCCCGATCAGGTCACCTACGAGTGGATTCCGCGGGAGAAGAACAAGCACGCGGACCGGCTCGCCAACGAGGCGATGGACGCGGGCAAGACCGGCAAGCAGTGGGAGCCGCGCGATTCCCGCGCGGCGCTCGCCGCCCCGGCCGCGCCCGCCCGCAGCGCCGCGGCACGCGCCGCCGATGAGGCCGCGGACGAGGCGGCCGCCTCGTCGGCCGATGAGGCCGCGGCCCCGCCGGTCGGCTGGGGCGCTCCCGACCTCGGCGCGCCCGCGACCTTCGTCCTGCTGCGGCACGGCGAGACCGCGCTGACGCCCGAGAAGCGGTTCTCCGGCAGCGGCGGCAGCGACCCCGAACTCTCCGCCGTCGGCCACCGCCAGGCCGAGGCCACCGCCGCCGCGCTCGCCGCCCGCGGCACGGTCCAGGCCGTCGTCAGCTCACCGCTGCGGCGCTGCCGGGAGACCGCGCAGACGGTCGCGGCCCGGCTCGGTCTGGAGGTCCGTATCGAGGAGGGTCTGCGCGAGACCGACTTCGGGGCCTGGGAGGGGCTGACCTTCGCCGAGGTGCGCGAGCGCTTCCCCGAGGACCTCGATGCCTGGCTGCGCTCCGCCAAGGCGGCGCCCACCGGCGGCGGCGAATCGTTCGCCACGGTCGCCCGCCGGGTCTCGGTCGCCCGCGACAAGCTGATCGCCCGGTACGCCGGAAAGACCGTCCTGCTGGTCACCCACGTCACGCCGATCAAGACCCTGGTCCGGCTGGCGCTGGGCGCACCGCCCGAGTCGCTGTTCCGGATGGAGCTGTCCGCGGCGTCGCTGTCGGCGATCGCGTACTACGCCGACGGGAACGCCTCGCTGCGGCTGCTGAACGATACGGGGCATCTGCGGTAGCGACCCGCCCACGGGAAAGGGCCCGGGACATGGGACGTCCGACGTCCCATGTCCCGGGCCCTTTGTTGCGTGCAGGCAGCTGTCAGGCAGCCGTCAGGCCACCGCTCAGGCCGCTCGGACGGCTCAGGCCGCCAACTCCGCCGCCTCCTGGGCGAGTTGGCGCACCCGTGCCCAGTCCTTCGCGGCCAGCGCGTCGGCCGGGAGCATCCAGGTGCCGCCGACACACCCCACGTTCGGCAGCGCCAGATACGAGGGCGCCGAGGCCAGGCCGATCCCGCCGGTGGGGCAGAAGCGGGCCTGCGGCAGCGGCGCGGCCAGCGACCTGAGGTAGGACGTCCCACCGGCCGCCTCGGCCGGGAAGAACTTCAGCTCGGTGATGCCCTCGTCGAGCAGGGTCACCACCTCCGAGGCCGTCGAGACGCCCGGCAGGAACGGCATCCCGGAGTCCTTCATCGCGCCCAGCAGCCGGGGTGACCAGCCGGGGCTGACCAGGAACCGGGAGCCGGCCGCGCGGGCCGCCTCGACATGCTCCGGGGTGAGCAGGGTGCCGGCGCCGACCACCGCGTCCGGGACCTCGTCGGCGATGGCCCGGATGGCGTCCAGCGCGGCGGGCGTCCGCAGGGTCACCTCGATCGCGGGGAGCCCGCCCGTGACGAGCGCACGGGCCAGCGGTACGGCGTCGGCGGCGTCCTGCACGACGACGACCGGAATGACGGGGGCGAGCCCGAGGACCGAAGGGGCGGCGGCGGGCGCGGGGGTGGAATCGGGCGCGGGGGAGGGGGCGGCGCTAGTCACGCCGCCCATAGTGCGTCCCCCGCCCCATTCCTCGCAACGGTCGTTGCGCATGTTGCAATGAACTGCCGAGCTCGGTCCGAAGCCGAAGCCGAAGCCGAAGCCGAAGCCGAAGCCGAAGTCGAAGCCGAAGCCGAGTGCGGGTCCGGGTCGGAGGCCGAGCCCGAGGCCGACTCCCAGTGCTGGGAGGTGGGACGTGGGACGTCCTACAACTCCGTCACGATCACGTCGACGCCCCACGCCTTGCCGCCCTTGGCCGGGGCCTCGGCCTCCACCACGTAACCGAGCCCGCGCAGCGCCTCCACCAGCTCCGCGGGATCCCGCGGCCGCAGACCCGCCATCAGCAGGTCCCGGACCAGCCGCCCCTTGGTCGCCTTGTTGAAGTGGCTGACCACCGACCGCTTCTCCACCCCGTCCACGATCTTCGACTGCAGCACCCGCACCGTGGCGGTCCGCCCCGCCGCCTCGCCCTTGGGCCGCCACGCCGTCGCATACGCCGCCGACCGCAGATCGAGCACCAGCCCGTCCCCGGCCGCCTCGGGCATCACCTCGGCCATCGGCGCCCGCCAGTACGCGCCCAGCGCACCCAGCGCGGGCAGCTTCACGCCCATCGAGCAGCGGTAGGACGGGATCCGGTCGCCGATCCGTACGGCGCCCCACAGCCCCGAGAACACCAGCAGCGACTCCTCCGCCACCTTCCGCGCCCGCGCGTCCAGCGAGGCCAGCCCCAGGGCGTCGTAGAGCACCCCGGTGTAGATCTCCCCGGCCGGCCGGGTCCCCGCCGTGCGCAACCCGGCGTTCTTGGCGATCTCGCCCTTCAGCCCCTCGCTGAGCCCGAGCACCTCCTGGGCCTTGGTCTCGTCCGCCGCACACAGCTCGACGAGCTCCTCCAGTACCGCCTCACGCGATGCGGTCAGCCCCGTCAGCGACAGTGATCCCACGTCCAACGTCGCCCCAGTACCTCCCGCGGCCTTCCCTTCGGACGGCGGCAACAGCACGAGCACGGTGTTCTCCTTCACGGCGGTACGGGCGGGGGTGCGGCCCCGGGAAAGCGTAGGGCCTGCGACGGGCGGCCGGAGAACCCGCGCCCCCGGCGGGAAACCCCTGGCCCGGGGCGGACGATCACACCGCGCCAGCAGCGCCCACCCGCCATACGCTCGGTTCCATGCCCCGTCGCCATATGCATGTGACCGACGCTGCCGAGGCCCCGCTGCGCGCCGCGCTGCATGACCTGCGCGCAAAGATGGAGATCCCGGACCACTTCCCGCCCACGGCACAGGCCGAGGCGGACAGCGCCGCCCGTGCCCCGCGCATCCCGGCCGCCGACGGCGCAGTGGTGACCGAGCACACCCTCGAGGACGCCACCGACATCCCCCTCTTCACCGTCGACCCGCCCGGCTCCCTCGACCTCGACCAGGCCATGTTCCTGTCCCGGCGGCCCGGCGGAGGCTTCCGTCTCCACTACGCCATCGCCGACGTCGCCTCCTTCGTGACCCCGGGCGGTGCCCTGGACGCCGAGGCGCACCACCGCGTGGCCACCCTCTACTTCCCCGACGAACGGGTCCCGCTGTACCCGCACACCCTCAGCGAGGGCGCCGCCAGCCTCCTGCCCGACCAGGACCGTCCGGCCGTCCTGTGGCAGCTCGACCTCGACACGCACGGCGCCCTGGCCACCACCTCCGTACGCCGCGCCATGGTCCGCTCCCGCGCCCGGCTCGACTACGCCGGCGTCCAGCGGGTCATCGACGACAGGACGGCCGAGGAACCGCTCGCCCTGCTCCGCGAGATCGGCCTGCTCCGGGAGGAGCTGGAGGTCGCCCGGGGCGCGATCTCCCTCAGCGTCCCCGAGCAGCAGATCGTCGAGCACCACGGCTGCTACACCCTCGCCTACCGTGCCCCGCTCCCGGCCGAGGGCTGGAACGCGCAGATCTCCCTGCTCACCGGAATGGCCGCGGCCGAGCTGATGCTCGCCTCCGGCACCGGCATTCTGCGTACGCTGCCGATCGCCCCCGACGGTTCCGTGGCCCGCCTGCGGCTGACCGCCCGCGCCCTCGGCGTCGACTGGCCCCACCACACCTCGTACGCCGCGCTCATCCGCACCCTCGACCCGCGCCGCGCCACCCACGCGGCCTTCCTCCAGGAGTGCACCACCTTGCTGCGCGGCGCCGGCTACACCGCCTTCGACGGCGCCGCCCCGGACGCCGGTGCCGCGCAGCACGCCGCCGTCGCCGCCCCGTACGCGCACGCCACCGCGCCGCTGAGACGGCTCGTCGACCGCTACACCTCCGAACTGTGCCTGGCGGCCTCGGCCGGCGCCGCACCGGCCGACTGGGTCCGCGGCGCGCTGGCCGCCCTGCCGCACGAGATGGAGACCGGCACCCAGCACGCCAACCAGGTCGAACGGGCCTGTGTCGACCTGGTGGAGGCGGCGCTGCTCCGCGACCGGGTGGGCGAGACCTTCGACGCCCTGGTGGTCGAGACCGAGCGGGACGATCGGACCCAGGGCACCGTCCACCTCTACGACCCGGCGGTCATCGGCCGCATCGAATCCGCCCCCGATGGCCCGGACCTGCCCCTCGGCCACCGCATCCAGGTCCGCCTGACCGCCGCCGACCCGGGCCACAGCCCGGTCCGCTTCACCCCTGCCTGACCGCCGCCGGTCCGGCCGCCGCCGCCCGTACGGCCGCCACCGCGCCCCGCGCGTCATCGGCATGGAACCGCACCGTACGCACCCGCTCCCGCCGCCCCAGCATCCGTACGGCAACGACCGGTTCGGCCAGCTCCACGGTCACCGACGTCTGCCCGCCCACCGCCAGGGCCGCCACCCCGTCCTTGCCCTCGCCGTCTTTGGGGGACCGCAGGTCATGACGCACCGAGACGATCGCCTCCAGGGGTATCCGCAGCTCCCTGCGGGCGCCGTCGCGCAGCCGGAGGGAGTCCGCGCCGAGCACATGCGGCCGGGTGACCGCCGCCGCCTGGAACCCCAGCATCATCAGCACCGTGTAGATATCGACAGCCAGCATCACGCCATGCGCCACCGGATGGTCCGCGAGCAGCACGCTCACCCCGACCGTCTCCACCACGCACACAAACGTCAGGGCGTAGACGACCGCCGCCTGCCCCGCCGCGTACGGCAGGGCCCGCTCGCCCGCCGCCACCCCGATCCGCCGCCGCGCCACCCAGCACCCCAGGCTCACCAGCCACCGGGCCTCATGGGCGGCCAGCAGGCGCAGCGCGCCGCGCCGGCTCCCCGGGCACGCTCCGCGACCAGCCGGATGGCCTCGCGTACGGCCCGTGCCTGCGCGGGCGCGAAATGCGCGTAGTACGCCGCCAGGAATCCGCCGTCCGCCTCCGCGCACGGCCCGGCCGCCCGCGCCCACGCCGCCACGCCCGTCTCGGCTGTCACCGCGTCCGGAATGCAGTCGGCGAGCGCCCGCGCGGCCTGGGCCACCCGCGGATCGTCCGGCTCGGCCTGCGCCAGCGAGTCGAGCAGCTCGTACACCTCGTACGTCCGCTCCATCGCCCCCGGCGCGGCCGTCACCTCCGCGAGCAGCTCCACCATCCGCCTGCCCGCGCCCTCTCCGGCCGTGGACTCGAGCAGCGCCAGCACCTCCCGTTCGGTCGCCGCCATCGCGGGCTCGGGGCCGGGGCGTGCGGCCGAGGTACGGGCCATCCGCGCGAACAGCTCCGCCAGTTGCTCCGATACGGGCCCCTCCTCCGGCAGCCCGCCGTGCTCCTTTGCCCGCCGCAGCAGCGCCGCCAGCCGCGCCCGGCGGCCCCGTATCTCCGCCTCCTGCCGCGCCAGATCCGCATCCAGCTCCACGAGCACCTCCCTCAGCTCCCGCCCGGCGTCATCGGCCAGCACATCCCTGACCTCCTCCAGACCGAGCCCCAGCTCCGTCAGCCGCCGCACCCGCGCGAGCACCACCGCATCGCGCATCCCGTACTCCCGATAGCCATTGGCCCGCCGCTCCGGCTCCGGCAGCAGGCCCACCTGGTGGTAGTGGCGCACCGTGCGGGTGCTGATCCCCGCCAGCGCGGCGAGTTCTCCGATCCTCATGCGGCCAGTAGAAACGTTGCCGCTGCGGCAAGGTCAAGGCGCGGTGTCCCGCCAGGTAGCATGGGCGGCACGGCGGACGAGCCGGCCGGGCGGCCGCGTGAGGACCTTGACGGTTCTCCCGAGGAACGTCCGGGCTCCACAGGGCAGGGTGGTGGGTAACGCCCACCCGGGGTGACCCGCGGGACAGTGCCACAGAAAACAGACCGCCGGGGCCGCAAGGTCCCGGTAAGGGTGAAACGGTGGTGTAAGAGACCACCAGCCTCCGAGGTGACTCGGAGGGCTAGGTAAACCCCACCCGGAGCAAGGTCAAGAGGAGCCGCCATCCCGGCTGGGACGACGGCTCTGCGCGGACGATCGAGGGCTGCCCGCCCGAGTCCGCGGGTAGACCGCACGAGGCTGTCGGCAACGACAGCCCTAGATGGATGGCCGCCTCCCCTCGGCCCGCAAGGACCGGGGGAGACAGAACCCGGCGTACAGGCCGACTCGTCCGCCGGCTAGCCGGCAGAGGGCCCCTGATCTGGCAAGACACCAGGTCAGGGGTCATCTTTGCTTCTGGGGCCCTGCGGCACAACAGGCGCTCTTCGTGGCTGTTTCCGGGTGTTTCTCAGTGCGGCGTGGCGATCCTGTGGCGGTGGGGGAGAGGAGCGCCACAGGGCGGCCGAGGCCACCGGGATCCCGTTCGAGGCGATCCGGGAGGCGGACCGGATCGCGTAGCTGGGTTGAGGCACGCAGACGGTGACGAACGGGACGCGGCCGGATCGACCCCTCCCCGAAGAATCCCTCCGGTTTTCTCCGGTGTCCCTTTCTCCTTTCTCCGGGACGAGTTCGGCGGTCATGCCGCTGCTCGGTCCGGAGTTGCTCGACACCGCGCCGCTGTTCCAGGCCACCTTCGTCATGAACTGTGCGCGCACTCCCGGCACATGTCCTGGCACCGGTGCTCCTCGCAAGCACACTCCCGGACCGTGCACAGATGACACATGTCATCAGTCCTGATGAGAAAGGTCGTTCCAGGGGAGGAGGGCCGCGCAGGTGCCGGTCGGGAGAATCGAGGAGACCGAGATCACCAGCAAAGACCAACGGGCAATTGGCAGTTGACGGATGGCTCTCAGCCGCCAATTGGCACGTTGTGGCTATGACGTAACGGGAGACGCCATGCCTTTGACCCACCCCGACCGCCGCCGTCGTGCATATATCGCCGGTACCACCACGGCCGTTCTGCTCTCGCTCGTGGCAGCGGCGGCGCCGGACCGGGCTGCCGCCGCCACCCCCACGTCGCCAATCCCGTCCCTTTCCGCTTTCGCTTCCACTCCCCATTCCGCGGCGAGCGCCCGCACCGTCCTGGACCGGGTGGAACACCCGAGCCGGCCGGGCCGTCTCGACCACAAGGCCCTGGACAAGAAGCTGGCGGCAATCCACTCGGCCGGCATGTACGGCGTCTATGCCGCCGTGCGGAACGGCCGGGACGAGTGGCGGGGCGCCGCCGGTATCGCCGACGTCGCCACCAAGCGCCCCGTCCGCCCCGAAATGCAGCACCGCATGGGCAGCATCACCAAGGCGTTCACTTCGGTCGCCGTGCTCCAGGAGGTCGGCAAGGGCCGGATCGACCTGGACGCGCCGATAGCCCGCTACCTCCCGGACCTCGTCCCCGGCGAACGCGGCCGGAAAATCACCGTACGCATGCTGCTCAACCACACCAGCGGTATCGCCGACTACATCACCTCCGCCTTTCCCTCCCTCCTTCAGCTCAAGACCGACAGCCTGGACACCAACCGCTACCGTCACTTCGACCCGGACGAACTGGCCCGCTACGGCCTGCGCGCACAGCCGACCGGTAAGCCGGGCGAGAAGTGGTCCTACTCCAACACCAATTACGTCATCGCCGGAATGCTGCTGCAGAAGGTCACCGGGCAGAATCCGCAGGAATACATCACCCGGAACGTCATCCGTAAGGCCGGGCTGAAGCACACCTATTTCCCGGCCTCCGCCCGTATTTCGGGCCCGCATTCCAAGATGTACGAGTCCTTCTACGGGTTGATCGACCCGGCCCGTGACTACAGCACCTACGACATGTCCTGGGCCGGCACCGCCGGTGCGCTGATCTCGACGATGGAGGATGTGAACGACTTCTACCGGGCGCTGCTGACCGGCAAGTTGCTCGCCCGCGCCGAACTCCGCCAGATGCAGACCACCGTCGACGCCAAGGACGCCCAGGGCAATCTCCTGATGCGCTACGGGCTCGGCGTAGGCGCGGTCGACACGTCGTGCGGGCGGTTCTGGGGGCACACCGGAGCGGTATGGGGCGCCGAGTCGGTGACCTACTCCAGCCCGGACGGCAAGCGCCAGATGACGTTCGGCCTCAACCGCGCCAAGTACCAGCAGCTCGATGAGCAGGGCCGGGTAAAGCCGGGCCCGATCGACTCCGCGACCGGGGTGTTCACCTCCGAGGCGATGTGCAGCATCGACGCACCCGCCGCGGCCGACCGGCCGAGCCGGCCCGGTAAGCCGTCCGCCCGGCCGGCAGCCCCGCTCACCCAGCCGCTCACCCAGCCGCTCACCCGGCCGCTCGCACCTCCGCTACCGCTCGGCTGAGCCCCCTCCGCGGTGCGCATCGGCCCGGCTACCGGCGCAGTCATCGGGATGTCATCGCGATGTGAACGGCCGTGGCTAGCGTCTGGTCCGTTCTTACAGGGCAGGTCACGACCCGAGGGGGAAGCCAGGTAATGGCGAAAAAGGGCAGGCTGGTACGGGCCGTTGGCACCGCGGCCATAACGGCGGCACTGACGGCGGCCACCGGCGTCGCGGTCCCCACCGTCGCTCAGGCCGATTCCGTCGACCACTACTACCTCGAGCTCGGCGGCACGACCGGCGCGGCGGACGAGCCCGAGTGCACCACCACCTATCGTGCCGCGAACGACCAGCTGCAGCAGGGCAGTTGGATTCAGGTCTGCTACCCGGCGAGCGCCGGACCGTGGGAGAACGGCCGAGGCGACAAACTGGACCCGGGCGCGCCGAGCTACGACGACAGCGTGACCGAGGGGTACCGGAACCTGCTGGCCAAGGCCGAGGAGACGCACCGCGACCACCCGGACGCACGCCTTACGATCGTCGGCTACTCCCAAGGCGCACAGGCCGCGGACCAGGTGCTCCAGAAGATCGCCAACGGCGACACCGGCATACCGCGCGAGCAGGTCAACGGCATGCTCTACGCCGACCCGATGCAGCCCGGCACCGGCTTTTGGGCTCGTGTGCCGAAGGGCTGGAGCGCCCTTGGATTCACCTCACCCGGCACGGGGCCGGAGGAGTTCCCGGGCGTTCCGGTCCAGCGGTTCTGCATCCGCGGCGACGGGGTGTGCGACGCGACCGCGATCCAGAACGTCATCGGCTATTTCACCCTGCATCCGAACTACCCGATGGCTGGTAACGCCATGACCCAGACCATCGCCCACGACGGCGACGACGGGGTCCGGTGGAGGAATCCGGACGGGAGCCCCTCGTAGGTTCCGGACGGGAGCCCCTCGTAGGTTCCTGACGGGGCGGAGACGTCGGCCCGGCCACGGATGGCCGGGCCGGCGCCGCCCGAGCCGCTGTCACTCGCCGGCGCCCGGCCGGCGCCGGAGGCGTATGCCGTCCAGAGCGCGGGAGATTCTCGCGCGGTCGACGTCGGTATCGGGGAGGGTGGTGCCCCGTTCGAAGAAATCGCGCGTCCCGGCCAGGTCTTCCGCCGCGACGTTGCGCCAGATCAGCCGACGGCGAGTCGCGATCTCCGACTCGGTACCGGTCTGCTCGCCCAGCACCGCGCGTGACCGGCGGCGGAGTGCGGCAGCCGCCTCCGGGTTGCCCAGGCCCGCTTCGGCGGTGGACAGTCTGTCGAGGGCGGCGGAGTGCAAGGGGGCATCCCCGAGGCGCCTGGCCAGGTCCTCGGCCTTCCCCAGTGTGCCGACGGCGTCGGCGTGCCGGCCGAGGTCGAGTTGGAGAACCCCAAGGCGGAGCAGTGTCATGCCGTAGAGCCTGGGACTGCCGGTCTTCTCGGCGAGGGCGATCGCCTCCGCGTAGCAGTCGTAGGCCTTGTCGTGCTCGCCGAGCCGGTGATGTATGTCGCCGACGCGGGTCATGACCACCCCCGTGAGCCAGTCGTCGTCCAACTTCCCCGACAGGGCGGCGACTTCGGCGAAATGGGTCATGGACTCGGCTATGCGCCCCGCCAGATTGGCGAAGGTCCCGAGACCGGCCGCGGCTCTGGCCAGCTCGTGCAGGTCACCGGCCCGGCGGCTGATGTCCTGCGCTTCCGTCAACCAGGTACGGGCCTGCTGGTAGCGGCCCCGCAGGCCGTACATGACGCCCAGCCCGGTGCGCAGTGCGGAGACCATCCGCCGGTCGGTGGCCCGCCCGACCAGGGGCATCAGGATCTCCAGTGCGGTGCGGCACTCGTGGAACCTGCCCTGCCGGGTGAGGTAGGTGACCAGGCCCTCGGCGATCCAGCAGGCATCGTCGAGATGACCCACGGCCGTCGCGTGACCGATCACATCGACCAGCTCACCGCCCGCCGCGTCCAGCCAGGCCGATGCCTCCTCCCAGTCCGCGAAGGGCCCACTGCCCTGCGGACCGGTCAGGAAGGCCGAGGCGCCCCAGTCGCTGGCGCAGCGGGCGGCGGCCACATACAGCCGGAAGGCACCGGTCCGGGCCGCCGCGACCTCGTCGGGGCACGCGGCCCCGACACGCCTGGCGTAGACCGCCACCAGGTCGTGCAACCGGTAGCGGTCGGCGGTCACCTGCTGCGCCAGACTCGCGTCGACCAGGCCCCCCAGGGCACGCTCCGCAGCGGCGGGCGTCCAGTCGAGCATGGCGGCCAGCGCCAGCCGGTCGACCTGCACGGTGGGCGACTGGCCCAGGGCACGGAAGGCACGCCGCTCGGCGGCCGGAAGCTGACCGTAGGAGATCTGGAACGCCGCCTCCACGCTGCGGTCCTCCACGGCGAGCTCGTCCAGTCGGTGCTCGTCGTCGGCCAGGCGCGCCGCCATGGCTTCCACCGCCCACAACGGGCGGTTCTGGATCCGAGCCCCGACGATGCGCAGCGCCAGCGGAAGCCGATCGCACAGCGTGGCCAGCTCGCGTACGGCCGCACGCTCGCGGTCGGACCCCTCGCCGCCCACGATGCGGGCCAGCAGTCCCGCCGCCTCGTCGATGCCGAGAGGCGTCAGCGAGATCCTGCGGTCCGCGTCCAATCCCGTCAGGCGCTGCCGGCTCGTCACCACCACCATGCTGCCGGCACCGGCGGGCAGCAGCGGTCGCACCTGCTCGGCGCCGGCGGCGTCGTCGAGCACGAGGAGCAGCCGAAGGGGAGCGGTCGCCGCCCGCCAGGATGCGGCCAACTCGTCGAGATCTTCGAAGTCTTCCCCCTCGCCGGCGCCCACCGCCCGCAGCAACCGGCGCAGCACTCCTTGCCGTCCCACCGTCCTGCGGTCTTCGCGGTGCCCGTGCAGCTCCACGAACAGGCAGCCGTCGGGGTACTGCTCCCGCAGCGTTCGCGCCGCGCGCACCACCAGGGCGGTTTTGCCGACCCCAGCCATGCCGTCCACCGCGCGGACGGTCACCATCCGTGCGTCGGCGGGCGCGACGAGCAGTTCGAGCTCTCGCTCCCGGCCGGTCAAGTTGCCGATGTCGACAGGCAGTTCATTGCGTACGCGGCGCTGCCGGCGAGCGGCAGCCGGATGCCGCGGTTCGGCCGGCTGCGCCCTGAGCTGCTGTGTGGGCCGGTTCTGTTCCCCGGCGGTGCCGGGGAAAAAGGCGTCATCGCCACGGAGGACCGCCTCGTGCACCCGTCGCAGTTCGGCGCCCGGCTCCGCCCCCTGCTCGCGCACCAGACGGCGGCGCACCGTGGCGAAGACGTCCAGCGCATCGGCCTGCCGGTTGCCGGCGTGGAGGGCACGCATCAGCAAGGCGGCCAGCGCCTCGTTGTACGGGTGCGTCGCCGTCAGGGCGAACAGCTCGCCCACCGCCTCGGTGTGCCGTCCCAGCCGGAGCTGGCAGTCCAGCTTGTACTGCACCAGCACGAGCCGGTGCTCCGCCAGCCGTAAGCGCTCGCCCTCCGCGAAGGGCCCGGGGATTCCGGCCAAGGGCTCGCCCCGGAACAGTTCCAGTGCTCCGGACCACGCATCCACCGCGGCGTCGAGGTGTCCGGAGTCCCTCGCCGAACGCCCTTCGGCGACGATCTCCTCCCACCGTGTCACGTCCACCCATGAGTTCTGCGGGACGAAGCGATAGCCGCCGCGGCCGGTGAGGATCATGGAGTCCGCCGATCCCTCTCCCCGGACATCCAGGCGCCTGCGCAGCCGGTGCACATAGGCCGGGATCACCTTGGCGCCCGTGCCCGGGGGCTCCGCGCCCCACACCCCGTCGAGCAGCTGCTGCCGACTGACCGTCATACCCGCTCGAAGCAACAACGCGGTCAGCAGCGCCTGTTCCCGAACCGGCCCGAGATCCACCTGCGCGTCGCCGCGCCAGGCCTGGAGCGGGCCGAGCACAGCGAAACGGAGTTGCTGGTGGACATCCGCGGAGAACTCGCCCGTCGACGGCACGCGGCGGATTTTATCGGGCCGCCGATGCCGCATCGGAGGGCCTTTGCTCTTATGTGATGTGCCGTTCGAATGCTGGTCGGGTGGTGGGTCGCCGGGCTGTGCGGGTGGCGGAACGCCTTTGGAGTGCACTGGTTCGTGTCCGGGCGGGCCGGACCGTCGTTCTCAGCACCCGAGCCCCTCATCTCCCCTTCCGAAGGAGCCCTGATGCGACGAGTCCTTACGGCAACCGCCCTGGCCGCGGCCGCCTTGACGCTGGGACCGGCCGCCGCCCAGGCCGCCGACTCGCCCAAGCCCCGTGACCTGGGCGGGCTGACCGTGATCCAGGCCCGCAAGCTGGGCGGCTCGCTGGACGGTGCCGCGCAGAAGGCGACGGACCTGGCGAGCCGTGTCGGCACCAAGGCCGAGAAGGGGGCGGTTCCCGCGGCGGGCAGGGCGGCCGGTGCGGCGGTGCGGAGGGCGACGCCTGCGGTGGGGAAGGCGGCGCGGGATGCCGAGCACTCGGCCGCGGCCGGCCTGGGCAAGGAGCTCCTGCGGTCGGCCGGCCTGGGATGACGGTCCCCGCCCCGTGACGCGGCCTCCTCGCTCCCGTACGGCCGCTACTCTCAGGAGAGTTTCAGTCGAATGGACGTACGGGGGCGAGGGTGCTCAGGCACTACTACCGGCTGGTCTACTGGAAGCGGCGGATCGGCAGGGCGGTGGGGTGGCACCGTCCGCGGGCCACCCGGCCGGCGTCCGGGCGGGTGCGCCGCAGCGGCCGGATACGGGAAGGTGTCCGCCGTGCCCGGCCGCTATGGGTGTTCGGGGTGCTGCTGCTGATCGTGCTCGCGGCGTCGGCGCTGCTCGGTCAGGACGACTGGGCCTTGGTGTAGAGGTTCTTGGCGGCCGCCCATTTGCCGTACGGGGCCTGGCCGTCGTGGTAGCCGGGGACGAAGACCCAGTTGGTGTGCCAGACGCCGTCCAGCTTCACACAGTGCCCCGCCGTGATCACCGTGCTCTTGTTCGCGCTGGTGACGGCGTCGCCGGAGCAGGAGGCCTGGCGGCCCTGGTAGGTGAAGAACACCCGGCCGGTGGTCTTGACGTGCGCGCCGCCGCCGGTCCACGGCCCGCCGGTCTGCGGGAGGACGCCTGGTTCGGCTCACGCGGGACGCTCCTTCTGCCGCAGCTGACTGGCATGTGCATGAAGAAGGGTGTCACCGGAGGGCGCGCGAGGTAAGGGGCTGCGCCGTGGGCGCTTGCCGAACCCGGCCCGGCGCCGGCACCAACGGCGTTATGATCGGCGTCACTTGATGTGCCATCACCTCTCCACCGCTCGCCGGCCGGGACGGCCGGGGGCCTCGCTCGCGGAGCGAGGAGCAGTACGAGGTGAAGGGAGTCAAGGATGAAGGCAAGGCGTCGGCGTGCGAGGCGGGGCCGCGAGCGGAGCCGTCTGCCCCAGTGGGCGGAGGTGACGGTCGCGCTGCTGGTCGCGCTCGGTCCCCTTGCGGGGTGTGTGGAGAGAATCTTGCACCAGCTGTAGGCGGTAGCCCAGGCTGGGCGGGATCGGGAGGCGTGGGCCGACAGGTACGGACACTGCTGTCAGGCAGGTCCGGCCGCCAGATGATCGGCCGGACCCACCCGACTTCACACGCACGACGGGCCTGGCTCCGGCTTGCCTCCGGAGCTGGGTCCGTCTTCTGTGCGCGGGCCTGTGACAGTAGTTCCTGCTCCGCGAACCTTCGTTATCCAGGGTGAACCAAGTTCACTGGCCGAAGTGTACTGAGTTCAGTACTGAGTTCACCGACGAGCTCACTAATTTCCCCGTCCGGGTTCCGTGAAAGTTCCCCGTTACGTTCCCCGTTACGTTCCGCGAAAGTTCCCGCCAACGAAAGTTCCCGGCAGGTTTCGCGGTTCGCGGCACGTTCACGGCAGTTCGCGGAACTATTTTTTCCCGTTCCCGCAGTCACGCATCAGGGATGACCGTAGCCGTCCCCCTCACATGCGTGCGCGCATCGCCCGCCCGCAGCTCCACCGTCAGCAGACCGGGCCGCCCCAGATCGTGCCCCTGGTGCAGGGTGAGCGTGGCCGGTGCCGTGACCAGGCCCAGCTCCCTCGCGTACGCGCCGAAGGCGGCGGCCGCCGCGCCCGTTGCCGGGTCCTCGACGACGCCGCCGACCGGGAACGGGTCACGGACGTGGAAGACCGACTCCGACTCGCGCCAGACCAGTTGGAGGGTGGTCAGGTCGAGGCGGTGCATCAGGGCGGCCAGGCGGTCGAAGTCGTAGTCGAGCTCGGCGAGGCGGGCGCGGGTGGCGGCGGCGAGGACCAGGTGGTTGTTGCCGGCGAAGGCGATACGGGGCGCCAGGGCCGGGTCCAGGTCGGTGGCGGGCCAGCCGAGGGCGGCCAGGGCCTCGGTGAGGTCGGCGTCGGTGACGTCCGTGACGTGGGGCTCGACGCTGGTGAGGGTGGCCTGGAGGGTGCCGGACTCCTCCCGCACGGTGACCGGGACCGGGCCCGCCTGGGTGGCGAAGACCAGGTCGCCGGGGCCGATGCGCTCGGCGAGGGCGACGGCGGTGGCGACCGTCGCATGGCCGCAGAACGCCACCTCGGCGAGCGGGCTGAAGTAGCGGATGGTGAAGGCGCGGCCCGGGGCGCCGCCCAGACCCTCGGGCGGTGCGGTGAGGAACGCCGTCTCCGAATAGCCCAGCTCGGCCGCTATGGCCAGTTGCGCGGCGTCGTCCAGGCCGGTGGCGTCCAGTACGACGCCGGCGGGGTTGCCGCCCTTGGGGTCCTGCGAGAAAGCGGTGTAGCGCAGGACCTCGGGGGTGGTCCGGGCGCTGTCCTGGGTGGCGTTGTCCTCTGTCATGTCGGGGGAACGCGACGCTCCCGCCCGGCTATTCCCCTTCGGCGGTGAGGATTTCAGCCCCGCCCGATGTACGGCATGTTGGTCGCCATCACCGTCGCGAACTGGACATTCGCCTCCAGCGGCAGCTCGGCCATGTGCAGCACCGTACGGGCGACATCCGCCGCGTCCATCACCGGCTCGACCGCCGTTTGGCCGTTCGCCTGAAGGATGCCGGTCTGCATCCGGCCGGTCATCTCGGTCGCGGCGTTGCCGATGTCGATCTGGCCGCAGGCGATCCGGTACGGACGGCCGTCCAGGGAGAGGGACTTGGTCAGACCCGTCATGGCGTGCTTGGTGGCGGTGTAGGCGATCGAGTGCGGCCGCGGCACATGCGCGGAGATCGAGCCGTTGTTGATGATCCGGCCGCCCTGCGGGTCCTGCTCCTTCATGGTGCGGAACGCGGCCTGGGCGCAGAGGAAGGAGCCGGTGAGGTTGACGTCGACGACCGCGCGCCAGTCGTCGTACGACAGCTGCTCCACGGGGCGGGGCCTGCCGAACGTGCCCGCGTTGTTGAAGAGCAGGTCCACGCGGCCGAAGCGGTCGCGGACGGCGGCGAAGAGGGCGCCGACCTCGTCGGGGCGGGTGACATCGGTGGGCACCGGCAGGACCGTGGGGCCGTCCGCGCCGAGGTGGCCGAACCGCCGGGACATCTCGTCCAGCGGCTCGGGGCGCCTCCCGGCCAGGACCACGTGCCAGCCGGCGGTGATCAGCTCCGTTGCGACCGCCCGTCCGATGCCGGAACCGGCGCCGGTGACCACGGCCACCTTGCCGTTGGCCGGTGCCGTCTCCGCTCGGTCCCTCTCGTCCGTCGCGTCGGCCTCGTTCGTGTTCTGTGCCATGGCGGCAGCGTAAACGCCGTACGGGGAGCGGACCGGCCGGGGCCGCGCCGGGCTCAGCCGTCCGCGTGGAAGCGCCCCAGGACCGCGGCCTTGGCGGCGGTGAACTCCTCGTCGGTGAGGACGCCGTCGCGGCGCAGTTCGCCCAGTTCGCGCAGCCGCCGCAGCAGAGCGTCGTGGTCGTCGGCGGGCGGCGGCGCGGCGGGCTTCTCCAGAGCGGCCGGAGCGGCCGGAGCGGCCGGGGCGAGCGCCGGCGCCGAGGTGCGGCCCGGCGCCGACGGATGCGGCAGCCGCGCCGCCACCGCCGCCGCCAGCAGGGCCGTGGTGCCGCTCTCCTTCTTGAAGCCCCACAGTTCGATGGAGTTCGGGTCGTGTTCCGGCCTGGGGTGCGGTACGACGCCGCGCGGCCGGAAGCGGAGATAGCCGGACTCCAGGCCGGCGGCGGCCCGCCACTCCACCGCCTCCAGGTCGGCGAGCGCGAAGTCCCGGGGGCCGAACTGCCGCTTGGGCTCGCTGGTGTTCCAGCGCCACTCGAGGCGCACCCGTTCGCCGTCGAAGGTGGCGAGGCCGTCCACCCCGGCGGCCGACAGCGGTATGGAGGGCCCCGGCAGGAGGAAGCGGTCGGTGGGGCCGTCGGGGATCTGCTCGAGCATCAGGGCCTGCCGTACCGCGTCCACCAGGTACTCGGCGACATCGACGCGTGCGGGGTCCACGGCGACCTGATAGGGGTTGGCGTCGTCCGGCAGTCCGCCGCCGGTCACCTGGAGCAGCGGGTCCGCGCCGTCCCGGAGCCGCAGCCGCAACCGGCCGCCCTTGCGCGCCGGTTCGTAGGCGATCGAGGCTATCGCGGCCAGCGGCACGGCGACCTCGCCGAGGTCCTGCCGCAGCCGGTGCACCCCGCGCTCGCGCCCCGGCACGATGCGTACGGCGTTGCCGTCGAAGATCCAGGTGCCGTCGCGCACCATCAGTTCAGCCATGCCCGAAATCCTACGAGGGCCGCGGCCGAACAGCCCCGCGCCGCGGCAACGGCCGGGCGCAGCGGATTGTCATCCAGCTGTCATGTATGCGTCGGGCCGGCGCAAGCGCCGCGCCAGGCCCGACCCCTCCAATCACTGGTGACAACCACCGTCAGGGGAGGGGCAGATGACTCAGCACGCCGCGCACCAGCAGCAGACCCCGGCACACGAGCAGGAGATCAGGGCCGCCGCCGCGCACTTCGGCCGCCGTCGCTTTCTCACCGTCACCGGCGCCGCCACCGCGCTCGCCTTCGCGACCAACCTGCCCGGCACCGGCGCCGCCTACGCGGCGGAGGCCGACGCCCGGAAGATCAGCGAGAACCCCTTCACCCTCGGCGTGGCCTCCGGCGACCCGCTGCCCGGCTCCGTGGTGCTGTGGACCCGGCTCGCCCCGCGCCCGTACGACGTGGGCGGCGGCATGCCCGGCGCCAGGGTCACGGTCCGCTGGGAGGTCGCCTACGACGAGCGGTTCCAGCGGATCGCGGGCAAGGGCAGCGCCGATGC
Source organism: Streptomyces sp. NPDC028368 (assembly GCF_055565615.1). NCBI lineage: Bacteria > Bacillati > Actinomycetota > Actinomycetes > Kitasatosporales > Streptomycetaceae > Streptomyces > Streptomyces sp. NPDC028368. The sequence goes on from NZ_JBVHTY010000002.1 coordinate 247,608, forward strand.
ACACCCGGAGTTCAACCACTCCGTACACATCGAGCCCACCGGCCTCGCCCCCGACCGCGTCTACTACTACCGCTTCCGCGCCGGCAGCTGGATCAGCCCCGTCGGCCGCACCCGCACCGCGCCCGCCCGCGGCGCCAGGATCTCCGAGCTGAAGCTCGCCGCGGTCTCCTGCCAGGCCTACCACGACGGCTACTTCACGGCCTACAAGCACCTCGCGGAGGAGGACCTCGACGTCGTCTTCCACCTCGGCGACTATCTCTACGAGTACCCGGTCAGCGCGGTGGGCGGCGCCCGCAACTACACCGACCGCACGCTGCCCGCGCTCTTCAACCGCGAGACGGTCACCCTGGACGACTACCGGCTGCGCTACGCCCTCTACAAGTCCGACCCCGACCTGCAGGCCGCCCACGCCGCGCACCCCTTCATCGTCACCTGGGACGACCACGAGGTGGAGAACAACTACGCCGGTGACATCAGCGAGGACAACGTCCCGCCCGCCGAATTCCTCGTCCGCCGGGCCGCCGCCTACCGCGCGTACTGGGAGAACCAGCCGCTGCGCCGCCCGCAGCGGCCCAAGGGCTCCGACGCCCAGCTCTACCGCCGCGTCCACTACGGCCGGCTCGCCCAGTTCGACATCCTCGACACCCGCCAGTACCGCTCCGACCAGGCCTACGGGGACGGCTGGCACGCGCCGGGCCCGGAGTCGAAGGACCCCCGGCGCACCCTGACCGGCGCGGCCCAGGAGCGCTGGCTGATCGACGGCTGGCGCGCGTCCACCGCCCGCTGGAACGTGCTGCCGCAGCAGGTCACCTTCTCCGAACGGCGCAGTGCCACCAGTGCGGACTACAAGGTGAGCATGGACGGCTGGGACGGCTATACGGCGTCCCGGGAGCGGGTGCTGGCCGGTGCGGAGTCGGCCGGGGCGGACAACCTCGTCGTCCTCACCGGTGATGTGCACGTCCACTACGCCTTCGACATCAAGAAGGACTTCAAGGACCCCGCCTCGCGCACCGCGGGCGTGGAGTTCGTGACCACGTCCATCGCCAGCGGCCAGGACGGTGCGGACAAGCCCGCCAACTGGGGCACGTACATGGCCGCCAACCCGCATCTGAAGTTCTACAACGGGCGGCGCGGCTATGTGACCGTCACCCTCGGCCAGGACAGCGCCCGCGGTGACTACCGGACCGTGTCTGCCGTCACCACCCCCGGGGCGCCCGTGCGGACCGCCGCCTCGTTCGTCACCGAGGCGGGCGACCCGGGTCTCAAGCCCGCCTGACATCCCGCCCCCGGAAGGCCCGCCTGAGGGAGGACGTGGGACGTCGGACGTCGGATGTCCGGCGTAGGCCCGGCAGTACATCCGGCCGGACCTCCGGCGTAGGACCAATGGACGGGCCCGAACCGGCCGGGCGCCGCCGTGCGCGTGCCACCATGGTGCAGCCATCAACCACCCATGGAGACGCTCATGACGGAGCCCGGCCCCAGCGCGGCCGAGACCAAGGACCAGCCCGCCATAGCCGAGCGGGGCGCGGCGGCAGCACCGGCCGCGTCCCGCCGCACCAGCCTCCTGGTGACCCTCGTCCTCGGCGGCCTCACGGCGGTCCCGCCGCTCTCCATGGACATGTATCTGCCGGCCCTGCCGCAGGTCACCGCCGCCCTGCGCAGCCCGGCCGCCACCGTGCAGCTGACCCTCACCACCTGTCTGGCGGGCATGGCCCTGGGCCAGATGATCGTCGGCCCGATGAGCGACAAGTGGGGACGCCGCCGCCCGCTGCTGGCCGGCATGGTGATCTACATCCTGGCCACCGCGCTGTGCGCCATCGCCACGAACGCCGAAATCCTCATCGCCTTCCGCCTGTTGCAGGGCCTGGCGGGCGCGGCCGGCATCGTCATCGCGCGGGCGGTGGTACGCGACCTCTACGACGGCGTGGAGATGGCCCGGTTCTTCTCCACGCTGATGCTGATCTCGGGCGTCGCCCCGGTGGTGGCACCCCTGATCGGCGGCCAGATCCTGAGGATCACCGACTGGCGCGGCGTCTTCGTCGTCCTGACCGTCGTCGGCGTGCTGCTCACGCTCCTGACGTGGCGCAAGCTGGACGAGACCCTGCCGCCGGCCCGGCGCCACTCCGGCGGCCTGGGCGAGGCCCTGCGCACCATGCGCGATCTGCTCGCCGACCGCTCCTTCTCCGGCTACCTCCTCGTCGGAGCCTTCGCCTTCGCGGCCCTCTTCGCCTACATCTCCGCCTCGCCGTTCGTCGTCCAGGAGATCTACGGCGCCTCGCCGCAGACCTTCAGCCTGCTGTTCGGGCTCAACTCGGTCGGCCTGGTCCTGGTCGGCCAGATCAACGGCAAGCTGCTGGTCGGCCGGGTCAGCTTCGAAAAGGTGCTGGGTATCGGCCTGACGCTGGTCGCCCTCGCCGCGGCGGGCCTGCTGCTGATGTCCTCGGGGATCTTCGGCAAGGCCGGCCTGGTGCCGATGGCCGCAGGGCTCTTCGTCCTGATGTCGGCGATGGGCCTGGTCATGCCGAGCACCAACACCCTGGCGCTGCTGCGCACCCCGCACGCGGCCGGCTCCGCCTCCGCGCTGCTGGGCACCTCCACGTTCCTCCTCGGCTCCGTCGCCTCCCCTCTGGTGGGCATCGCGGGCGAGCGGACCGCCGTACCGATGGCCGTCGTGCAGCTTTCCTGCGCCGTTCTGGCGCTCGTGAGCTTCCTGGGGATGTGCCGCCCGTGGCAGCGTAGGGGGGAGAGCAACCCGGGCACGGCGGGTGAGAGGAACACACTCTGAACGCACCACGACTGCGACACGGCACACCGGCCCAGGCGGGCCTCGACCCCGCGTGGACGGCCCGGCTGGTGGACGGCGTGCGGGCGCTGCCCGAGGGACGGCCCGCCTGGTGCGCGGGCGCGGTGGTGCTGGCCGGCCGCGGCCCGCTCGTCGCCGCCGAGGCCGCCACGGGCTGGGCGGTGCGCTACCGCGCGTACGACCCCGAGCGCTGCCGCGGCCTCGACCTGCCCCGCGACCTGTGGGAACCGATGCGCATCGGCACGGTCTTCGACCTCGCCTCCCTCACCAAGCTCTTCACCGCCGTCGTCACGATGCAGCAGGTGGAGTGCGGCCGCCTGGACCTGGACGACGAGGTGCACGCCCACCTGCCCGCTTTCGCGCCGGGCAGCACCGTCCGCCGGCTGCTCACCCACACCTCGGGCCTGCGCCCCGAGCTGCCGTTCTTCGACCGCACGGGCCGCGCCGCCCAGCTGGCGCTGCTGTGGGCGGAGGCGGCCGCCCCGGCCGGACCGCCCGGCGGCGCCTACCGCTACTCCGACCTCAATCTCATCGCGCTGCAGCTGGTCCTGGAGTCGTGCACCGGGCGCGGCCTGGACGTCCTCGTACGGGAGGGCATCACCCGCCCGCTCGGGATGACCAGTACCTCCTACGGGCCGCTGGCGCCGCCGGGCGTGGCGGCGACCGAGGACCAGCGGCGGCCGTGGGGCAAGGTGGACCGGGGTCTGCTGCGTGGTGTGGTGCACGACGAGAACGCCTGGGCGCTGGGCGGCGTCGCGGGCCACGCGGGCCTCTTCTCCACCGCGCAGGACCTGGCCGTGCTGTGCCGGGCGCTCCTGGGCGGCGGCGCGTACGGCTCCGCGCGCATCCTGGGGCCGGCGGCCGTGGCCGCCCTGCTCGATCCCCCGGGCCTCGGCTTCGGCGTCGACCAGCCGTATTTCATGGGGGAGTTGGCGGGGCGGGGCGCGGCCGGGCACACCGGCTTCACCGGCACCAGCCTCGTCCTCGATCGCGCCACCGACACCTTTCTGGTTCTCCTCGCCAACACCGTCCACCCCCGGCGCGGCAACGGCGGCAGCGCCCCGCGCGCGGCCGCCGCCACCTGCCTGGCCCGCGCGGTCATCCGCTGAGCGGACCGGGGGCGGGCGGCCGCCCCGTAAACTTGGCCGAATGTACGAGGAACTGCGCGCCGCCCTGGCCGGCCTGCTCGACGGCCTGCCGCCCAAGCAGGCCGCGCAGGCCGTCGACCGGCTGATCGCCAACTACCGGGGCACCACCCCCACCGACGCCCCGGTGCTGCGGGACCGCGCCGATGTCGCCGCGTACGCCGCCTACCGCATGCCCGCCACCTTCGAGGCCGTACGGGCCGCGCTGACCGCCTTCGCCGCCCGCGTCCCCAACTGGTCCCCGGCCACCCATGTCGACATCGGCGGCGGCACCGGCGCCGCCACCTGGGCCGCCGCGGCCACCTGGGAAGGCCACCGCAGCACCGTCCTGGACTGGGCGCAGCCCGCCCTCGACCTCGGCCGCGAGCTGGCCTCGGGGATCCTGCCCGACACCCGGTGGCAGCGCCAGGTCATCGGCGAGGGCCTGACCGTCCCGGACGGCACCGACCTGGTGACCGTCTCCTACGTCCTGGGCGAGCTGCGCCCCGAGGCCCGCCGCGCCGTGGTCGAGGCCGCGGCCGCCGCCCGCGCCGTCGTGCTGATCGAACCGGGCACACCCGACGGCTACCTCCGCATCCGCGAGGCCCGCGACCAGCTCATCGCGGCCGGCCTGCGGGTCGTCGCGCCATGCCCGCACAGCGACACCTGCCCGATCGTCCCCGGGGAGGACTGGTGCCACTTCTCGGCGCGGGTCAGCCGCTCCTCGCTGCACCGCCAGGTCAAGGGCGGCTCCCTGCCGTACGAGGACGAGAAGTTCAGCTACGTCGCGGCCACCACCCTCGACGCGTCCGCGGCCCCGGCCCGGATCGTCCGTAAGCCCCAACTCCGCAAGGGCCAGGTCCTGTTGGACCTGTGCACCGCGGAGGAGGGGCTGCGGCGCACCACCGTCACCAAGCGGCACGGCGCCGATTACCGTGCCGCCCGGGACGCGTCCTGGGGCGACGACTGGGCCTGAGCGGCCCGCTACCGCCCGGCGCCCCCTCGCCCCTCCTGGAGTCTGCGCAGCAGCTCGCGCCGCTGCGCCTGCGGGTCGGGGCGCCCTCCGGCGGCGTGGCCGCCGTTCCCGCCGCCGCGCAGCGCGCCGCGGGAGAGCTTGTTGCGGGCGCTCCCCCACGCCTGAACGGCGCGGGGGGACCCCCACCCCCCGAGCATGCCGCCTGCGTTTCCCTTGCTCATGGTCTGTCCTTCCGTCAACCTCCAACGAGACGGATCGTCTCGCTCGACGTCGAGCGTGACGCAAGACGATCCGTCTCGTCAAGCGACTTCAAGACGACACGTCTCGCCTTATCGCTCGATAAACTCGGCCGCATGGCCAACAAGGCAGCCCCCGACTCCTCCCGCCGCAGCGAACGCTCCCGTCAGGCGATCTTCGACGCCGCCCTCGCCCTCGTCGGCGAGGTCGGCTACGAGAAGCTCACCATCGAAGGCATCGCCTCCCGCGCCGGCGTCGGCAAGCAGACGATCTACCGCTGGTGGCCCTCCAAGGCCGCCGTCCTCCTCGACGCCTTCGGTGCCGTCGTCGACGAGTACGACCAGGAGGGGCTCCCCGACACCGGCGACCTCGCCGCCGACCTCAAGTGCGTACTGCGCGCCACCGCCGACGAGTTCAACGACGCCGCCTGGCAGGCTCCCTACCGCGCCCTCGCGGCGGCCGGCGCCAACGACGAGGAGCTCTCCCGCACTTTCGTCGGCCGCCTCATGGAACCCGGCATCCGCGTCTACGTCGACCGGCTCCGTGCCGCCCAGGAAGCCGGCGAGCTGGGCCCGGACGTCGACGTCCGGATCGGCGCCGAGATGCTGCTGAGTCCCTTCTCACAGCGCTGGCTGATGCGCACCGGCGAACTGACCTACGACTATGTCGACACCCTGGTCGACCTGGTGTTGCGCGGTCTGCGGCCACGCGACTGACCGACCCGGCGGATTGCCGGTGATGACGGTAAATGCCGGGATTCACCCCTCATTCGTTCACCCCGGATCCGCACACCGGTCACCCGAGGCGCAGGATGGTGGCAGCATTGATCCCAGACCACCGCTCGAAGTGAGGGGATAGATGGACCGCAAGAGCAGGTTCTCCCAGTGGCTGCGCCGCCCGAAGAGCGGAACGGACGGCGGCGATACGGACACGGGGTCGATGGCTGCGCGCAGCCGCGAGGACCTGCTGCTCGCGGCGGCCGACGCGGGTTTCCCGGTGGCCCCGGCGGCGCACCCCTCCGGCTACGGCTGCTCCTGTGAACGCATCGGCTGTCCCACCCCCGGCCGGCATCCCGTCTCCTTCGGCTGGCAGACCGTCGCCACCACCGACCGCGACAAGGTCGCCGCCTGGGTGGAGACCTTCCCGCAGGCCAACTTCATCACCGCCACCGGCATCGCCCACGACGTGCTGGACGTCCCCGTCGAAGCGGGCCGCAGCGCACTGGGCCGGCTGGACGCGGCGGGCATCGACGTCGGCCCGATCACCCTCAGCGGCGCCGGCTTCGGCGACGGCCGGATGCTGTTCTTCACCGCCACCCGCGGCACCCCGGACGACGAGGACGAGTGGTGGCCCTGCGAGCTGGACTGCCACCCCGAGACCCTGGACGAGCACCCCGGGCTGCGCTGGCACTGCCGCGGCAGCTACGTCCTCCTGCCGCCCTCCACGCTCCCCGGTGAACAGCCCGCGGTGACCTGGCTGCGCGGCCCCGAGCTGCCGCTGCCCGACCCGCTGACGCTCCTGGAATCGCTCACCGACGCCTGCGCCGAGTTCCTCGAGGGCGCGCCCGACCACGAGACGGCGGCCTGGCCGATCGGCCGCTGAGCCTGCGGAGGGGCGGGCCCGGTTCCCCTGCGCCCGCGCTCCCGTACGGCGAAGGGGCCGCCGGAAACCGACGGCCCCCCGTGTACCGGTGGAGCGATGACGCGACCGATAGCGCCTGCCGCGTGGGCCGGCGTCTGCCGCGTGTGACGGCGCCTGCGTGCTACTACAGCGCCCGCGCCGTCGTCTTGGCATCGAGCCGGTTCAGTATGGCGATCTTGCCGCCTGAGCCCTTGGCCGGCACCTTGACCGCCTGCGCCGACAGGTTGGTGAAGGCCATCCGATTGGTCTTCTTCATCGGGCCCTGCATGATGCCCCGCAGCTCCGGCGTGATCGTGATGATGCTCCCCGAGGACACCGTCTTCTGCCGGTGGTAGTACGTCGCGAAGAACGCCAGCGCCCCGCCGTCCGTCGTGCGCAGAGCGAGGGGCGGGAAGTCCGCGGCGGTGTCGCGGTAATCGATCCGCGAGCCCACGCCGTTGGCCTCCTTGGCCCGGCCGGCCCGCCAGCCGTCGGTGTTCGGGCCGGGCGCGAAGTCGTCGCCCTTGCCGGCGGAGAGGTAGTCCGCGTACGTCTGGCTCAGCTTGCCCGGGTCCACCGTCAGGCCCGACTTTCCGCCGGCGGGCACCGACTCGGCGAAGCCGTCGGCGTCCGTCTTGATCTTGGGCGCCGCGTTGTTCTTGAACGTCGCCAGATACACCGCACGCCACTGCGCATCGATGCTGTCCCGGCTGAACACCAGGTACCAGCGGATGTACTGGCCGCTGCTGTCCTGACGGTTGCTGACCGCGTCCGCGATGAACGACTTCGGCCAGCCCGTCTGCTTGGGCACGCTGAAGTGCGCGTCCTTGAACGTCACCGCGTTGTAGTTCGGGTAGCCGTGCGGATTCGTGCCGCGCGCCGCCTTTATCTGCGCCTGGTCGATGGCCAGCAGCGCGCCGGCCTCGTAGGAGGAGTTCCGCTTGGGGTTGAGCGTGCGGTAGGCCTTGTTGAAGCCGTCGGTGAAGTGCCGCAGGGCCTTGGCGCCCTCAGCCTTCGTTACCGCCGGCAGCTTCTCCCGCTCGCCGTGCACCGTCATGCACCCGCTCAGTATCACCATCGCCGCCGCTGCCGACGTCAGTAGTGCGGGCACCCGGAACGGCGACCTGCGTGTCATGGGGCTGGGGCTCCTTCGGGGCGACCGGGGCGGACTGAGTGGCTGCCGGGGTGGCACGATTCGGCGCCACCCTACCGGGGGCGAAGAAGAATCCGAGCGTGGGGACCAGATACAGAGCCCACACCGTGACCTGAAGAACCGTCGGGTCCGGCTGGAAGTTGAAGATGCCCTTCAGCAGCGTGCCGTACCAGCTGTCGACCGGGATCTGCGCGCTGATGTCGAACGCCTGGGAGCTCAGGCCCGGCAGCAGCCCGGCCTCCTGCAGATCGTGGAACCCGTACGCCAGCACGCCCGCCGCGACCACGACCAGCATCGCGCCGGTCCAGGTGAAGAACTTCGCCAGGTTGATCCGCACCGCGCCGCGGTAGAACAGCCAGCCCAGCACCACGGCCGTCGCCAGGCCCAGCAGCGCCCCGATCAGCGGCCGTACGCCGTCGTTCGCGGACTGGGCCGCGGTCCAGATGAACAGCGCGGTCTCCAGGCCCTCCCGGCCCACCGACAGGAACGCGGTGATCACCAGGGCCACCGTGCCCATCCGCAGCGCCGCGTCCAGCTTGCCGTGCAGCTCCTTCTTCAGATGCCGCGCGGTGCGCCGCATCCAGAAGACCATCCACGTCACCAGGCACACCGCGATGACCGACAGCGAGCCGCCGAGCCCCTCCTGCGCCTGGAACGTCAGGGTCTGCGAACCGAACTGGAGCGCCGCGCCGAACGCGAACGACAGCACCACGGCGAGCGTGATGCCGATCCAGACCGGCCGCAGCGCCTCCCGCCGGCCCGTTTTGACCAGATAGGCGATGAGGATGCAGACCACGAGGCTGGCTTCCAGGCCCTCGCGCAGACCGATCAGGTAGTTGCCGAACACGTCGGTTGCTTCCCTTCCTTCGGGGGACTCGTACGGGGATCTGACGACGCCGCGAGCGTCAGGCGAAGAGCTCCCGGCCCCACCAGTCGTCCGCGTTCCGGACGCCCGGAGGAACCGCGAAAACCGCCGAACCCACGTGCTGGATGTATTCGTTGAGCGCGTCGTCGGCCGCCAGCTTCTGCTGGAGCGGGACGAAACCATGGCGGACATCGCGCTGGTAGGCGAGGAAGAACAGCCCCGCGTCCAGCCGCCCCAGGCCGTCCGTACCGTCGGTGAAGGAGTAGCCGCGGCGCAGGATCCGCACCCCGCCGTTGGAGTCCGGGTGCGCGAGGCGGACATGTGCGGTCGGCAGCATCGACTTCAGATGCGGGGTGTCCCGCTCGTGCTTCTTGCCGGCCGGCGCGCCCTCGCCCTTGTTCCGGCCGAAGACGTCCTCCTGCTCCTTGAGCGAGGTGCGGTCCCAGGTCTCGATATGCATCCGGATCCGCCGCGCGACGAGGTACGAGCCGCCGGCCATCCAGCCCGCGTCGCCCTTGCCGTCCTTCTCGCCGACCCACACATGCTTGTCCAGGGCCGCGCCGTCGGTACCCGCGATGTTGTGGGTGCCGTCCTTGAAACCCATCATGTTGCGCGGCGTCTGGGCCTCCGGCGTCGTCGAGGACGTCTTGCCGAAGCCGAGCTGCGACCAGCGGATGGCTATCTTGCCCATGCCGATCCGGGCCAGGTTGCGGATCGCGTGGACCGCCACCTGCGGGTCGTCCGCGCACGCCTGCACGCACAGATCGCCGCCGCTGCGCGTCCTGTCGAGGTTGTCGCCGGGGAACTTCGGCAGATCGATCAGCGCCTCGGGGCGCCGCTTGCCGATGCCGAACCGGTCCTTGCCGTCCTTCTCGAACAGCGACGGTCCGATGCCGAAGGTCAGGGTGAGCCGGGAGGGCGGCAGGCCCAGCGCCTCGCCGGTGTCGTCCGGCGGCGCCTCGGCCAGACCGCCGACCGCGCCGTCGCCGACCGCGTCGCCCGCGGTCATCCGCGCCGCCGCCTTCGTCCACTCCTTCAGCAGCGCGATCAGCTCGTCGCGGTCGTCGGTTGTGACATCGAAGGCGGCGAAGTGCAGCCGGTCCTGGACCGCGGTGGCGATCCCGGCCTGGTGCTTGCCGTGGAAGGCGACCGCGGCGCCCGCCGTCGCATCCGCCCCGGCGGGCTGGGCGTCGCTGCCGGTACGCAGCGCCGCCGCCGTACCGCCGGCCGCGACCGCGCCGAGCGCCAGCCCCGCGCCGCCCCAGCCCAGCAGCGACCGCCGTGAAGGCGTGCGACCGGCCGGAACCTCGTTCGTCTCGTCATTCGACACAGGAAGACCCCTTGACCCCTTGACCCATGACCTTGACCCGTCCCTCGCGCCGGACTACTTGGCTTCGGCCACCGCGGCGGCCAGCTTCGACAGCGGCTCCGCCAGCGCGTTGACGCCGTCGGACAGCCCCTTGCGCTCGCCCTTGCCGACCGTGTCGTAGGAGGCGAAGCCGTCGGCGGACTTGCTGTCTCGGTGCTTGTCGAGCTGTCCGAGGATCGCCTTGAACTGCTTGTCCAGCTCCTTGGCCAGTGCCGCGTCGTTCTTGGCGACGACCGGCTTCAGCAGCTCGTACGCCTTCTGGGCACCCTCGACATTGGCGTGGAAGTCGATCAGGTCGGTGTGGCTGTAGCGCTCTTCCTCACCGGTGACCTTGCCGGTGGCCACCTCGTCGAGCAGCTCCTTGGCGCCGTTGGCCATGCTGGTCGGGGTGATCACGGCCTTGCCCACCCGCTTCTGCCAGTCCTTCAGGTCGGCCATCAGCCGGTCGGCGAGCTTCTTGTCGTCCCCGGAGATCTTCTTGTCGTCCCACAGGGACTTCTCCAGCTTGTGCCAGCCGGTCCACTTCTGGCCGCCCGACAGCCCGTCCTCGCGCACATCCACCTTGGGGTCGATGTCACCGAACGACTCGGCCACCGGCTCGGTCCGCTCCCAGCCCACCCGCGACACCGCGTAGGCCTTCTTCGCGGCCTCGAGATCGCCCTTCTTCACCGCGTCGGCGAACTTCTGCGCCGCGGGGATGGTCTGGTCGGCCTGCTCCTGGGCGTACTTGCGGTACGCGGCGACCGCGGCGTCCAGCTTGGGGTCCCGCTTGGCCGTCGCCCCCTTGCCGCTCGCGGTCACCTTCTGGCGGATGCCGTCGCCCTTCATGCCGGGCTTGCACGCCACCTCGTACGTACCGGGCTTGATCTCTGCGGTGATCTCGACCTTCGTACCGGGGCCGATGTTCTCCCGCTCGGTCACGATCCGGTCGCCGGGCGCGTAGACATACATCTCGGTGACCTTGGAGCCCTTGTTCTGCACGGCGAACTGCACATGCCCCGCCGGGAACTCCTTGGCCGAAAGCGTGCACTCGCTGTCGGTCGCGGTCACCTCGACCACGCCCTTGCCGCCCGTGCCCTTGCCGTCGCTCTTCTCGGCGCAGCCGGCGACGGCGGTCAGGGTCGCGGCCACGGCGATGGCAGCGACGACGGAGGAGCGGTGGGCTCGCATACAGGACTCCAGGCGGGGTCGGGCGGTGCAATAACGGGGGACGGACATCAGGGTTGCCACTAAGGCAGCCCTAAGTTATCTGAGGCTTACCTCTTTCTGCCCACCCTGGCCAGTGATCCCGCTCTCACGGACAACGACCCGGTCACGGATTGGCGCTCCTCCCGTCACGGAATCGTCATCGGTCGGTCAAGGTAAGGGGCCTCGCCTGCGACGGGTCATGACCGGTGCTATTCGGCTCCGCGGCACTTCGGCTCCGCGGTTGTTCCGCGGGGTGCTGTTGAATGCAGGGATGACCAACGCGGGGACGACTGATCCAGGAACCACCGACCCAGGTGGCACCGACCGCGGCACCGACCCGGGGGCCACCGACCCGGGGGTGACCGCACTGCACGTGCTCCGGGTGTTCTGCGGGAGCGAGGGGCGGGGCGGCAACGTCCTGGGCGTGGTGCGCGACGGTGCGGCCTGCCCGGCGACGGCGGACCGACAGGCCCTCGCCGCCCAACTCGGCTTCAGCGAAACGGTGTTCATCGACGACGAGGCCCGCGGCGTGGTCGACATCCACACCCCGGGCCACCGCCTGCCGTTCGCCGGGCATCCGCTGGTCGGCGTGGCCTGGCTGCTGCGCCACCTCGGCCGCCCGGTGACGGCGCTGCGCCCGCCCGCCGGCGAGGTGGCGGTCGCATACGACGGGGAGTTCACCTGGGTGCGCGGCCGCCCGGAGTGGGCGACCGGGCGCCGGACCGAGGAGTACGGCTCCCCGGACGAGGTCGACGCGCTTCCCGCGCCGCCGCCGGGGGAGGGCTGGCTGTATGCGTGGGCCTGGCGGGACGAGGTGGCGGGGGACGTACGGGCCCGCGGCTTTCCGCGCCGTGACGATGGGCGCGGCGTCGGCCGCTCCGGTGGAGCCGGTGCCGGCACCGGGGGCATCGTCGAGGACGAGGCCACCGGCGCCGCGGCGCTCACCCTCACTCATGAGCTGGGCCGGGCCCTGGACATCCGCCAGGGCGCCGGCTCGCAGATCCTGACCCGGCCGCTGCCCGACGGTGCCATCGAGATCGGCGGCCGCGTCGTGCTCGCCGGGATCAGGCAGCAGGCGGTCGGGCGGCAGGCGGTCAGGCGCTGAGCGGAAACTCCTCGCCCAGCTCCCGGAAGACCGCACTGTTCAGCGCGAACGCGCGCTTGCACTCGTCGACCACCCGCTGCTTCTCCAGGTCGTTCACCGGCAGGGCGTCCAGCAGCTCGCGGTACTCGCGCTTGAAGGCGGCGGGGTTGCCTATGTCCTCGAAGACGTAGAACCGCACACCGTCGCCCTTGCGCGCGAAGCCCCAGGCCTTCTCGGCCGTACCGCGGATGATCTGGCCGCCGGAGAGGTCGCCGAGATAGCGGGTGTAGTGGTGAGCGACATAGCCGGCCGGCCAGTCGCGGGCGCAGGTGCGGACGCGGTCGGCGTAGGCGGCGGTGGCGGGCAGCGGCTCCAGGCCGCTGTGCCAGGAGGCGCCGCCGAGGTGGGTGAGGTCGCGCTCCAGCTCGGCGGCGCGGGCCAGCTCCGGGCGGATGAAGGGGCCCGCCACCGGATCGTCGGCAAGGGCCCTGGAGGTCTCCTCCAGGGCCCGGTAGACGAACCACAGCTGCTCGGTATAGCGCCGGTAGGCCGCGACCCCCAGCCTGCCGCCCAGGAGGTCACTCATGAACGAGGAGTTCTCGGCCTCGGTGTGCTGCTCGTGCGAGGCGGTGCGGATGACCGTCGAGAAAGGAGCAGGGGACGGGGTCGGGCTGGACGCTTCCAAGGCGGGCCTCCGGGGCCGAGGGGGAGCGGACGGGAACAGGGGTTGGCTGATCCGCTGCCGCAACTTAGGCTTACCTAACTGCTTCGGTTCGCCTCGGTCAACCCGTTCCCGACAGCCTGTCGGTAACCAGCCTACCGTTGTTCCCGACACCCTGTCGGTAAAATTCGGCCCCGTTTGCGTCAAGGACGCGTGAAGGCGGAGATCAAGGAAGCGTGAGGATCTCGGCGCCCGTCTCCGTCACCACCAGGGTGTGCTCGAACTGCGCGGTCCGCTTGCGGTCCTTGGTGACCACCGTCCAGCCGTCCTCCCACATGTCGTACTCATGCGTGCCCAGCGTCAGCATCGGCTCGATGGTGAACGTCATGCCGGGCTTGATGTCGGTGGTGTGGTGCGGGCTGTCGTAGTGCGGAACGATCAGACCGGAGTGGAAGGAGGAGTTGATGCCGTGACCGGTGAAGTCGCGGACGACTCCGTAGCCGAAGCGCTTGGCGTACGACTCGATGACCCGGCCGATGATGTTGATCTGGCGGCCCGGCTTGACCGCCTTGATCGCGCGGTTCAGCGCCTCGCGGGTGCGCTCCACCAGGAGCCTGGACTCCTCGTCCACCTCGCCGCACAGGTAGGTGGCGTTGTTGTCGCCGTGCACACCGTTGATGTACGCGGTGACATCCAGGTTCACGATGTCGCCGTCCTTCAGGACGGTCGAGTCGGGGATGCCGTGACAGATGACCTCGTTGAGCGAGGAGCACAGGGACTTGGGGAAGCTGCGGTAGCCGAGCGTGGACGGGTACGCGCCGTGGTCGCACATGAACTCATGGGCGACCCGGTCCAGTTCATCGGTCGTCACGCCCGGCGCGATGTGCTTGGCGGCCTCCTCCATCGCCTGCGCGGCGATCCGGCCGGCGATCCGCATCTTCTCGATCGTTTCGGCGTCCTGCACCTCGGGCCCGGTGTACGGGGTCGGTGCGTCCTTCCCGACGTACTCGGGACGCGGGATCGAGGCGGGGACGGGGCGGGTGGGGGAGATGCTCCCCGGGACAAGAAGCGACTGGCCAGACATGCCAGCGAGTGTATCTGCGGGCCATCGGGCAGGATGGCGGCACGGGAGTCACCCCACAGGAGGCGGTAATGGCGCTGTTCAAGAGGCGTACGGTCGGCAAGCCGGGCGAGTGGTACTACTGCCTGAAACACCAGACGGTCGAGGAGGGCCCCGAGTGCCGGGCCGCCGACCGCTTCGGCCCGTACGCCACCCGCGAGGAAGCGGCGCACGCCATGGAGAGTGCCCAGGAGCGCAATCTGGAGTGGGAGACCGACCCCAAGTGGCACGACGACACGAAGGGCGAGGGGCCGGATGAAGGGAAGGGCGGGGGGAACGCCTGAGAGGCCATAGGGAGCCTCAGGGGCCCGGGGGTCGGGGGCGGTCGGGCGTGGGACGTCGGGTGTCCGGGTTCACCACCGCGGCGGCGGTGGGGCCATCAGCTCGTCCGCGAGGCGGGCCAGCCGGTCGCGGAAGCGGCGGCGGGGGGTGCCGCTCGAAGGGGCGGGCAGGCTGTTTTCGCCGGCGGCCGCGCTCACCAGGTGCTGCACCGTGTCGAGATCGAGGTCCTGGGTCCGGCCGGGTGCGGCCAGCGCGTCATGGGCCAGGGCGTGCAGATCGTGGTCGCCGCCGTCCAGCGCGAGCACCGTCGCGCCGTTGCGGCGGGCGTCGTGCACCCGCTCCAAAAGCCCCGCACCGGGCTGCTGCGGCGTGACGACCAGGAGCGTCGCGCCGCGCCCGGCGGCCTCCAACCGGCCGAGCCCTACGGACAGATGGGCCGGCACGCCACCGGGGACGCGGTGCCGTACGAGCGTCGGCGACAGCTCCGGCAGGCCCGACCAGGCGGCCTCGTCGTCCAGGTGGGCGGCCAGGTGCCAGGGCTCGTACCCGGCGCTGCCGACCAGCAGCAGGCCGCCGTCGTGTGCGGCGACCGAGGCCCGCAGCGATCCGGCGAAGCGCCGGGTGGCCTGCACCCATTCGGTTCCGGCGAGCACCTCGCGCAGCAGCGCTACCCGTACGGCATCCATGGGCCCGCATCCTGCCGCGGGACGCCGCGGCCTCGTTGCGGTTTCCCGCGGGGTCACCCGTACGGGCTCACCGCACCGGCGGCAGCCCGGCGGCGGTCAGCCGACGTCCTACCTCGGCGACCGCCTCCCCGCTCAGCGGGATCTGCGGGAAGGCGGTGGCGCCGTGGTCGATCACCCCGAGGAGCCACAGGGCGGCCTTGAAGGAGCCCAGCGCGGCGGAGCTGCGGCCCATCTCGTCCGGCGGGCCGATGTCGACCATGGAGAACAGCGCGACCAGGCGCTCCTGTTCGGTGGCCGCCCGCACCCAGTCGCCGGCCCGCGCCGCCTCGTAGAGCCGCGCGTAGCCCGCCGGGTCGACATTGCCGAGGCCCGGGACGACGCCGTCGGCGCCCGCCAACAGGGCGGCGTCCACGGTGAGTTCGGAGCCGGTCAGGACGCAGAAGTCGGGTGCGGGGCCGGTGTGCCGGGCGGTGCGGCCGCCGAGCGCGACGATCAGGCGGCGCAGCCCGCCCTCGTCGCCGCTGCTGTCCTTCACGCCGGCGAGGGTGCTGTCCTCGGCCAGTTCGCGGACGACGGTGGCCGGCAGCTTGTTGTGGACGGCCATCGGGATGTCGTACGCGAACAGGGGGAGGTCCACGGCCGCCCGGAGGTGGCGGAAGTGCGCGGCGATCTCGCGCGGGTGGGTGCGGGTGTAGAAGGGCGCGGTGGCGACCAGGGCGTCGGCGCCCAGCGCGGCGGCGGTCCTGGCGTGGCCGAGGACCCGTGGCGTGGTGGTGTCGATGACCCCGGCGAGTACCGGGACCCGGCCGTCCGCGGCCTTGACGACGGTCTCCAGGGCGGTGGTGCGCTGGGCGTCGGTGAGGTAGGCGACCTCGCTGGTGGAGCCGAGCGCGAACAGCCCGTGGACGCCGCCTTCGACGAGGTGCGTCACCAGGCGCGTCATGGAGGCGGAGTCGACCTCACCGTGCGGGTCGAGCGGAGTGCAGACGGGCGGGATGACGCCGCGCAGCGGTGCGGGGAGTGCCATGGGGGCTCCAGCGGCTCCGGACGGCTGTAGGTGGGACGTGGGACATGGGATGTCCAGAACGTGGGACATGGGATGTCCTACGTCACGGTCACAATAGACGCGCGCACCGGCGCTCGGGCGACAGACTCGCGGTACAACGCGGGAGGGCGGCGCCGAACGGGCCGGTGCACACGGCGGCCGCGGGAGAGGGAGAGTGACCACATGGCGCACGGCACGATGGCGGAGGACGTCCAGGGGCGGATCAAGCAGCTCATCCTGCGGCAGCGGCTGGCGCCGGGCGATCCACTGCCTCCCGAGACCGAGCTGGTCAACCTGCTGCAGGTCAGCCGTAACTCGGTCCGCGAGGCGCTCAAGGCGCTGCAGGCCATGCGCATCGTCGAGATCCGGCACGGCTTCGGCACCTACGTCGGCCCGCTCACCCTCGAACCGTTCGTCGAGGGCGTCGCCTTCCGTGCCGCGGTCCGCCACCAGCACGGTGCGCCCAGCCTGTACGAGCTGATGGAGGTCCGCGAGGCGTTGGAGGCCGGGCTGATCCCCGCCGTCGCCCGCAGTCTGCCCGCCAAGGACCTCGCCGTCCTGCGGAACCTGGTGGAGCAGATGGCGATGGAGGCGCGCGGCGGCCAGGTTCTGAGCGCCACCGACCGGGCCTTCCATCAGGCCCTGTACCGCTCGCTGGGCAACCACCTCCTGAGCGAGGTGCTGGACGCGTTCTGGGCGGCGCTGCGGCGGGTGCGCGAGGACCGCGCCGACGACGGCCAGGATCCGGAGCTGACCTACCGTCAGCATCTGGCGATCGTGGAGGCATTGGAGGCGGGTGACGGCGACCGCGCCGTCGAGGCCATGCACCGGCACTTCGACGGCATCCGCCGCAGGCTCACCGAATAGGGCCGCCCCGAGCCGTACCGGGCGTGCTCCCGGGCCGCTGACCACCGGCGCGCTGCCGATCCCGCAGATCCTTTCGTTCACCGCGATTTCACCCGGTGTCGAGGACCCCTTTGCCGACACGAAAACGGGGTATGTCGGGTGCCTTGACGGTCAGTTGGGCCCTCTTTATGGTCACCGCAGGACAGAGGACATCCTACGTCCGGCCGTTGGGGGTGACCCGTGGTGTACGAGAGCTCAGTGCCGTACCGGGCCGGGACCGAGGGGTATACGAGCTTCCGGATTCCGGCCGTGGTGCGGGCGCGCTCCGGGGCCGTGCTCGCCTTCGCCGAGGGCCGGGTCGCCTCGGCCGCCGACTGGGGCGACATCGATGTCGTACTCAAACGCTCCATGGACGACGGCCGCACCTGGGGCCCGCTGCAGGTCGTCGCCCGCAACGGCACCGGCACCGCCGGCAACCCCGCCCCGGTCGTCCTCGCCGGCGGCCGGGTGCTGCTCCTCCAGGTCCGCAACGCCGCCGACGCCACCGAGGACCGCATCCGCCGCGGGCAGGTCCCGCCCGTCGACGGCCGCCGCATCTGGATCCAGCACAGCGACGACGACGGGGCCAACTGGAGCCCGCCCCGCGAGATCACCGACCAGGTCAAGCACCCCGAGTGGCGCTGGTACGCCACCGGCCCCGGCC
Source organism: Streptomyces sp. NPDC028368 (assembly GCF_055565615.1). NCBI lineage: Bacteria > Bacillati > Actinomycetota > Actinomycetes > Kitasatosporales > Streptomycetaceae > Streptomyces > Streptomyces sp. NPDC028368. The sequence goes on from NZ_JBVHTY010000002.1 coordinate 265,370, forward strand.
ACGCGCTGCGGCTGCGCCACGGCCCGTACGCCGGACGCCTCGTCGTCCCCGCCAACCACTCCGTCCCGCCCACCGTCCCGGACGGCAACGGCACCGAGGCCCGCTGCAACGGCGGGCACGCGCTGCTCAGCGACGACGACGGCGCCACCTGGCGGATCGGCTACACCGACGGCGGCACCCCCGGCTCCGTGGCGCCCAACGAGACCACCGCCGCCGAACTCCCCGACGGCAGCCTCTACCTGAACACCCGTACCGACACCACCGCCGCCTGGCACCGCGCCGACGCCCGCTCGGCCGACGGCGGCGCACACCTCGTCGCCCCCTTCCGCCCGCAGGCGGGCCTGGCCGGACCGGTCTGCCAGGGCAGCCTGCTGCACCTCGCCGACCGCGACGAGCTGCTGTTCTCCGGGCCTGCCTGCCCGGCCGCCCGCGCCCTGCTGACCCTGCGCACCAGCCGCGACCGCGGCCTGACCTGGCGGTGTACCCACACCGTCTCCGGGCTGCCCGCCGCCTACTCCGACCTCGTACGGCTGGACCCGGCGAGCGTCGGACTGCTCTACGAAACCGGCGACTACAGCGCCTACTCGACGATCACCTTCCGCCGCATCCCCGTGGAGGAGACCGCATGACCAGCAACGACGTGCATCGCAGATCGGTCCTGGGCGGGGCGGCCGCCGTCGCGGCGTCCTTCGCGCTCGCCGGCTGCGGCGACAGCGGCGACGACGCCGGCGGTGCGCCCAAGGAACGCAAGAAGGGCCAGAAGATCGATCTGACCTTCTGGTCCTGGGTGCCCGGCATCGACAAGCCCGTCGACCTGTGGAACCGCAAGAACCCCGAGGTGCAGGTCAAGGTCGAGAAGGTGTCGGCCGTCGACGGCGAGCAGTACGCGAAGATGCACGCCGCCATCAAGGCGGGCAACCCGCCGGACCTGGGCCAGATCGAGTTCCCGGTGATCCCCAGCTTCCTCCTCGACAACGGGCTGCTCGATCTCGCCCCGCTCGGGGCCGCCCGCCACAAGGACAAGTTCTTCGGCTGGCAGTGGAAGCAGTCGGTGTTCGGCAAGGGCATATACGCCATCCCCCAGGCGTCCGGCCCGATGGGCCTGTTCGTCCGTCAGGACCTGTTCGAGAGGTGGGACGTCCAACCTCCTACGACCTGGGACGAGTACGAGGCGGCCGCCAAGGTGATCCGTAAGAAGGGCGCCTGGATCGAGACCTTCTCCGCCACCAACGGCAACCGGCTGGCCGGGCTGGCCTGGCAGGCGGGCGCCAAGTGGTACGCCACCAGCGGCGACACCTGGATCATCTCCGTCGACGACGAGCCCACCCGCAAGGTGGCCGACTACTGGGAAGCCCTCGTCAAACAGAAGCTCATCAAGACCATCCCCGACCGGCAGAACGCCTGGTACAAGGATCTGCAGACCGGCGCCATCGCCGCCTGGGTCGGCGCCAGCTGGGGCGATGCGCTGCTGGCCGGCAACGCACCGGGCACCAAGGGCACATGGCGGGCGGCGCCGCTGCCCCAGTGGAAGGCGGGTGGGCATGTCTTCGCCAACTGGGGCGGCTCGACCACCGCCGTCTTCGCCAAGGCGAGCTACCCCAAGGATGCCCTGGACTTCGCCGTCTGGCTCAACACCGACCCGGAGTCGATCGGCCTGCTCATCGACGGCGGCTACGGCTTCCCCAGCGCCAAGAAGGGCTACGCCACCACCGACCTCGACGTCGACAAGCCGTTCTTCGGCGGCCAGGAGTACAGCAAGATCTTCGCGGACGCGGGTGCGCACGTCGACACCAGCTGGCAGTGGGGACCCGGCGTCGACACCCTCTACCAGCGGCTCGGCGACGCCTTCACCGACGCGCTCGGCACCGGCGCCTCCTTCCGCTCCGTACTGAAGAAGGTCCAGGGCCAGACCATCGCCGACCTCAAGGGCAAGGGCCTGAAGGTGGAGAGCGGAGCGTGAGCCGGGACACGCTGAGCCGTCCGGAGCCGGTCACCCCCAAGAGGCGGGACGTCCGACGTCCTACCGGCCGCGCCTCGCGCACCCGGGCCCGTAACGCCCGCGCCGCGGCCGGCTTCGTCCTGCCCTTCCTCGCCCTGTTCACCCTCTGCTTCATCGCGCCGATCGTCTACGCCGTCTACCAGAGCCTGCACAAGACCGAACGCACCGGCCCGCTCGGCCTCGGAGGCCAGGAACACGAGGCGTTCGCCGGCCTCGCCAACTACACCCACGCGCTCTCCGACGAGCAGTTCCTGGCCGGTTTCGGCCGGGTGCTGCTCTTCGGCGCCGTCCAGGTGCCGCTGATGATCGTGCTGGCCACCGCCCTCGCCCTGCTCCTGGAGAGCGCCAGTGCCCGCGGCATCCCCTTCTTCCGCAGCGCCTTCTTCCTCCCGTACGGCGTCCCCGGTGTGATCGCCTCGATCCTGTGGGGCTTTCTCTACGTCCCCGGGATCAGCCCGCTGGTGAAGATCGCCCAATCCGTGGGCTGGGACGTCGACTTCCTCGCCCGCGGCACCGTCCTGTGGTCCATCGCCAACATCGTCACCTGGCAGTTCACCGGCTACAACATGCTGGTGCTGATCGCCCAGCTCAAGTCCGTCCCCGGCGAGCTGTACGAGGCGGCGCGGATCGACGGCGCGAACGCCTGGCAGATCGCCCGGCACATCAAGATCCCGCTGATCCGGCCCGCACTCGTACTGACCTGCGTCTTCAGCATCATCGGCACCCTCCAGCTGTTCGCCGAACCCAAGGTGCTGCGCCCCCTGGCCTCCTCCATCGACACCGGCTTCACCCCCAACCTGCACGCCTACAGCGAGGCGTTCATCGGCAACAACCAGCATGTGGCGGCGGCCGAGGCGGTGCTGCTCGCGCTGGTGGCGTGCACGGCGTCCTTCGGCTTTCTGCGGCTGGTCGGCGGGCGTACGAAGGAGCGCGGATGACCCGGCCTCTGACCCGGCCCCCGGTCCGCTACCGGATCATCACCGCATCGCTGCTGGCCATCGCGGCGCTCTACTTCCTGGTGCCGGTCTACTGGCTGATCGTCTCGTCCACCAAGTCCAGCGCCGACCTCTTCGGCACCTTCGGCTTCTGGTTCTCCGGCCACCCGCGCCCCCTCGGCAACCTCCTCGACGTCCTCACCTACGACCACGGCATCTACGCCCGCTGGTTCGCCAACTCCCTGCTCTACGCGGGGATCGGCGCGGTCTGCGCCACGCTGCTGTCCGCCGCGGCCGGCTATGCGCTCGCCAAATTCCCCTTCCGCGGCCGGGAGGCGGTCTTCAACCTGGTGCTCGCCGGGGTCCTCGTGCCGGGCACCGCGATCGCCCTCCCGCTCTACTTCCTCTTCAGCTCGCTGGGCCTGGCCAACACGTACTGGGCGGTGCTGATCCCCAGTGTGGTCAGCCCGTTCGGCGTCTATCTGTGCCGGATCTACGCCGCCGCCGCGGTGCCCGACTCGCTCCTGGAGGCGGCCCGGATCGACGGCGCGGGCGAGGCGAGGATCTTCGGCCGGCTCGGTCTGCGGATGATGACGCCGGCGCTGGTCACCGTCTTTCTGTTCCAGTTCGTGCACATCTGGAACAACTACTTCCTGCCACTCGTGATGCTCTCGGACTCCGACCTCTATCCGATCCAGCTGGGCCTGACGTCCTGGATCGGCTTCTCCGACCGCAAACCGGTGCTCTACCAGTACACGGTGGGCGGCGCGTTCCTGTCCGTGGTGCCGCTGATGGTGCTGATGCTGGTGCTCCAGCGGTACTGGCGTACGGGCCTGACGGAAGGGAGCGTGAAGGCCTGAACGCGGGCCGGGCCACGGCGTCAACGGACGCCTGCCGGCGTGGCGATCGCAGGCCCGCTGACGGCGCGACCGGTCGTGGTACGGCCGTATCGGCGTGACAGTATCGCTGTCATGACTACTCCTGATGCTGCTGCCCAGTCCCCGAACGCCGCGACCCGCGCCAAGGCCGCCCTCAAGCGCGACCCCTGGGACCTCCCGGACGTCTCCGGCCTCGTCGTCGGTGTCCTCGGCGGCACCGGCGACCAGGGCCGCGGCCTGGCCTACCGGCTCGCCAGGGCCGGCCAGAAGGTGATCATCGGTTCCCGGGTGGCCGAGCGTGCCCGGACCGCCGCCGACGAACTCGGCCTGGGCATCGAGGGCGCTGAGAACGCCGAATGCGCCCGGCGCAGCGATGTGGTGATCGTCGCCGTGCCCTGGGAGGGCCACGCCAAGACCCTGGAGGCGCTGCGCGAGGAGCTGGCCGGCAAGCTCGTCATCGACTGCGTCAACCCGCTGGGCTTCGACAGGAAGGGCGCCTACGCGCTCAAGCCGGAGGAGGGCAGCGCCGCCGAGCAGGCCGCGGCCCTGCTGCCCGAGTCCCGGGTCACCGCCGCCTTCCACCACCTGTCCGCGGTGTTGCTGCAGGACCCGGAGGTCGAGCAGATCGACACCGATGTGATGGTGCTGGGTGAGGCCCGCGCGGACACCGATCTGGTGCAGGCGCTGGCCGCCCGTATCCCCGGGATGCGCGGCGTCTTCGCGGGCCGGCTGCGCAACGCCCATCAGGTCGAGTCGCTGGTCGCCAACCTGATCTCGGCCAACAAGCGCTACCGGGCGCACGCCGGTCTGCGGATCACGGACGTCTGAGGCGGTCCGCGGTGCCGTCGGGGCATGGGGGACACTGGGTGGGAATGCCCGATCCTTCCTCCAGGAGCCGAACCCATGCCCCGCTTGCTCCCGCCCGGCCCGTCCCGGCGACTCGCCCTCATGGCCATCGCCCTGTGCGTCCTCGCCGTCGCCGCGGCCGTCGTGTCCTTCGTGAACGGCAGCTTCATCGGCATCGTCTGGGTCCTGATGGCGGGCATCTCCAGCAACATGGCGTGGTTCTACGTGCGCAGGACGAAGCTGGAGCGGGCGCAACAGGCCGAAGCGGCCGGCTGACCCTCAGAACAGGCCGCTGAACTGCGAGAGGTCCGGCTCACCCCGCCAGAACCGGAAGAACTCCTGGCCGAGGTAGGTGTCCAGCTGGGAGACGCCGAGCCCGCGCAGGATCGCATCGACCAAGTCGAAGAACACGTGGTTGATCTCCGGCACCCACAGCAGCCCGAAGACCGCCAGCAGCCCGAACGGCGCGAACGGCTCCACCTGCCGCCGCAGCTTCAGCGACAGCCACGGCTCGATCACGCCATAGCCGTCCAGCCCCGGCACCGGCACAAAGTTCAAGATCGCGGCGGTCACCTGCAGCAGCGCGAGGAACGCCAGCGCGAAGCGGAACGGAGCCGGCACGCCGTCCAGTCCGTGCAGCCAGAACGGAGCGGTGCACACCGCCGCGAACAGGATGTTCGTCAGCGGTCCGGCCGCCGAGATCAGGCTGTGCCGCCAGCGGCCCTGGATCCGGCTTCGCTCGATGAACACCGCGCCGCCCGGCAGCCCGATCCCGCCCATGATCACGAAGATCACCGGCAGCACGATGCTCAGCAGCGCGTGGGTGTACTTGAGAGGGTTCAGCGTCAGATAGCCCTTGGCGCCCACCGAGATGTCGCCGCTGTGCAGCGCGGTACGGGCGTGCGCGTACTCATGCAGGCACAGCGACACCACCCAGCCGGACACCACGAACAAGAAGACCGCGAAGCCGGTGTTGGCCGCTATGGTCCCGCTCCACACCGCCCATCCCGATACCGCCATGACGGCGACGAGCGCGAGAAAGACCGGGCTGATGCGGCGGTCGGCGCGCTGAATTGCTGTGGTCATGGTGCCGTGCTCCCGAGAGTCGTGGTGGGCAGCCATGACCGTAACCGCGCTACGGCCCTCGGCGCACGGTTCCCCATCGGCCACCTCGTGCGGAAAACGCCGCGCGGTACCCGCCGGGTTCCGGGCACAGTGGACCTCAGGGGCAATATCCGGGGGCGACCCCCGCGATATCAGGGGTTTTTCAGGGATACGAGAGGTGTGAGCGCAGGGTGGGCGGCGCGGCCGTGAACGACAATGGCTCGGTGCGCTACGGAATTCTCGGCACCACGCAGGCCGGCCGGGCCGACGGGACCCCCGTCGCCCTCGGCGGCGCACGCCTGCGCGCCCTGCTCGCGGCGCTCGCGCTGCGCCCCGGCCGGGCGCTGCCCGCGGACCTGCTGATCGCCGACGTCTGGGGCACGGAGCCGCCCGCCGACGCGGCCGGCGCCCTCCAGGCACTGGTCGGCCGGCTGCGCCGGGCCCTGGGCCACGCCGCCATCGTCTCGGTCGACGGCGGCTACCGCCTGTGCGCCGAGCCCGAGGCCGTCGACCTGCACCGTTTCGAGCACCTGGCCACCCAGGGCGGCCGGGCGCTCGCGGAGGCAAACCCGGCGAGCGCCGCCGCCCTCCTCGACGAGGCGCTGGCGCTCTGGCGCGGCCCGGCGCTGGCCGATCTGCCCGATGCGGGCGCCCTGGCGGCGCGTGCCGAGAGCCGCCGCCTGGACGCCCAGCGCGGCCGTCTCGCCGCCGACCTCGCCCTGGGCCGCCCGGAGCGGGCACTGCCCACCCTGGCCGCGCTCTGCCAGGACCACCCCCTGGACGAGCCCCTCCAGGCCCTGCGGCTGCGCGCCCTGCGGGCCGCCGGGCGCGGCGCCGAGGCGCTCGCCGTGTACGAGGGCATACGCACCGCTCTCGCCGAACGCCTCGGCGCCGACCCCGGCCCCGAACTGCGCGCCCTGCACGCCGAGCTGCTGCGCCCGGCGCCGGCGCGGACGCCCGCCCCGGCCCCTGCCCCGGCCCCTGCCACGACACCCGCCCCGGCCCCCGTGAGGCCCGCGACGGCCCGGCGCCCCGGCAACCTCCGCGCCCGCCTCACCTCCTTCGTCGGCCGCGACGCCGACATCGCCGCACTGTGCGCCGACCTCGCCGCCCACCGCCTGGTGACCCTGCTGGGGCCGGGCGGCGCCGGCAAGACCCGCCTCTCACAGGAGGGCGCCGAGAGCGCCGCGGCCGCGCTGCCCGAGGCCTGGCCGCACGGCGTATGGCTGGCGGAGCTGGCGCCGGTGGACGATCCCGCGACGGTGCCCGAGGCGGTGCTCACCGCGCTCGGCGCCCGCGAGACCGTCGTCCGCGGCACCGCCGCCGAGGGACTGCGGGCCGCCGGCGACCCCACCGCGCTGGACCCGCTCGCCCGGCTCGCCGAGCAGTGCGCGGACCGCCGGATGCTCCTCGTCCTCGACAACTGCGAGCATGTGATCGGCGCCGCCGCCGAACTCGCCGAGCGGCTGCTGGCCGAGTGCCCCGGCGTCACGGTCCTGGCGACCAGCCGCGAGCCGCTGGCCGTACCGGGCGAGGTGCTGCGGCCGGTCGAGCCACTGCCCGACCCGGTGGCGCTGCGCCTGCTCGCCGACCGCGGGGCCGCCGCCCGCCCCGGCTTCCGGGCCGACGCCGACGAGGAGAGCGCCGCGGCCTGCGCCGAGATCTGCCGCCGCCTGGACGGGCTGCCGCTGGCCATCGAACTCGCCGCCGCCCGGCTGCGGTTGCTCTCCCCGCGGCAGATCGCCGGCCGGCTCGACGACCGCTTCCGGCTGCTGACCAGCGGCAGCCGTACGCTGCTGCCCCGCCAGCAGACCCTGCGCGCAGTCGTGGACTGGTCCTGGGACCTGACCGACGAGCCCGAGCGGGCGGTCCTGCGCCGGCTGTCGGTCTTCGCCGGCGGCTGCGATCTGACGGCCGCCGAGGAGGTGTGCGCGGGCAACGGCGTCGACGGGCGGGACGTGGCCGCGCTGCTCGGCTCGCTGATCGACAAATCGCTGGTGGTGGCGGCGCCGGCGCCGGACGGGCAGATGCGCTACCGGCTGCTGGAGACGGTGGGGGAGTACGCCGGCGAGCGGCTGGACGAGGCCGGCGAACGGGCCGGCGCCGAGCGCCGCCATCTGGTCGCCTACCGCGAACTGGCCCGTACCACCGACCCGTTGCTGCGCGGCCCCGGCCAGCGCGCCGCGATGGACCGCCTCGAGCTCGAACACGACAATCTGCGCACCGCGCTGCGCCGCGCCGTCGCCGCCCGCGACGAGGACGAGGCGCTCTGCCTGGTCCTGTCCCTGCACTGGTTCTGGTCGCTGCGCGACCACCTCGGCGACGCCCGCCACTGGGCGCGCGCGGCCGGAGCGCTCGGCCCCAATCCCTTCCTGGCGCCGCTCACCGCCGCCCCCGATCTGTTCGAGCGGCCCATCGACAAGCCGCCGCCGATGGCCCCCGAGCTGCTCCTGGAGGCCCGCCGTGGGGTGCGCCTGGTGGCGCTCTCCTGCCACGAGAGCGACATCGAGGCGCTGCGCAGCCCCCAGATGAGCGCGGAGCTGACGGGGATCATCGCCGCCTACCGCGCCGGGATGCCGCAGACCTGCCGGATGCCGGGCGTTCTGTGGTACTACGCGGTGCTGATCTCCGGCCGGTTCGAGCAGCTGGCGGAGCTGGTCGACGGCGCGGTGCGCGCCAGCCGCGGCTTCGGCTTCGACTGGGAGCTCGCCTACGTCCTGCAACTGCGCTCCAAGGTCCTCAACGACCACGCCGGCGTCCTGGAGCAGGCGCTCGCGGACGCCGACGAGGCCTTGCGCATCTTCCTCCGGATCGGCGACGCCTGGGGCACCGCCGAGGCACTGGCGGGGCGCGGCGAAACGCGGGAGAAGCGCGGCGAGTACGGGCTCGCGGCGCAGGACTACCGGGCGGCGATGGTCTGTGCCGAGGACCTGGGCGCGCACGGCCAGACCCTGCTGCTGCGCGGCCGGCTCGGCGGCGTCCTGCTCGAGGACGGCCAGGCGGAGGCGGGGGAGCGGCTGCTGCGCGAGATCCTGGAGCAGGACAAGGAGGCCGGCAGCGGCCGCGACGCGGTGCCGTTCGCACGTCTGACGCTGGCGACGCATATGGCCGTCCAGGGGCGTACGGCGGAGGCGCGCGCGGAACTGGAGACGGTGCGCGAGACGTTCGGGCCGCGCGCCCCGGAGCTGTTCGCCGGGGTCCTGGAGCTGTCGCTGGTCTCGCTGGATGTCGAGGAGGGGCGCGGCGCGGATCTGTTGCCCAGGTTCCGGGCGGCGCTGGAGCTGACGCAGGACGAACTGGCGCAGATGGTCGCACCGGATCTCGCGGTGATTCAACTCCTCACCGGGGCGCGGGTGTTGATGGCCGTACACGGTGAGCGGGGCGGTCCGGACGCGGCGCGCCTGGTGGGGGCGTACGACGCACTGCGGTCGGCCTCGCACGCGCCGCCGCTGCTCGTACGGGAGGACCGCAGACGTACGGAGGCGGCCGTGCGGGCGCTGCTGGGCGACGCGGCGTACGAGCGCGGGTACGCCGAAGGCGGTGGCCTCTCCCTGGAAGAGGCCACCGCCCTCATCTGACGCGAGCCGGGCGATGGATGTGCCGCGGAGAGATCCTTCGCGGCACGTGCGTCAGGTCTTGTTGCGGAACTTCCGGACCGCGAGCGGCATGGCGACGGCCGTGATGGCGACCGTCCAGCCGAGGGTCATCAGCGTCGGGTGCGCCACCGCGCCCTGGCCGTTGAGCAGGGCACGGGCCGCGTCCGCCAGGTTGGAGAGCGGATTGACCTTGGTGAAGCCCTCCAGCCAGCCGGGCATCGTCGTCGGCGGCGCGAAGATCGACGAGCCGAACTGCAGCGGCATCAGCACCAGCATCGCCATGCCCTGCACCGCCTGCGGGGTCTGCACGCTGAGCCCCAGCAGGATGAAGATCCACATCAGGGCGGTGCCGAAGGCCACGGCGAGCGCGATGGCGCCGAGGAGGGCGAGGACGCCGCCCTTGATCTCCAGGCCCAGCAGAAAGCCCATGCCGAGCAGGATCGCGATGGCGATCAGCATCCGGCCGATCTCGACGACGATCTTGGCGATCAGGACCGAGGACCGGGCTATCGGCATGGTCCGGAAGCGGTCCATGACCCCCTTGCGGAAGTCGTCGTTGACGCCGCTGCCCACCGCCATGGCGATGTTCATGCCCATCATCGCCATCATGCCGGGGACCAGGTACTGGATGTAGCCGTGCTGATGGCCCTTGCCGGCGATGGCGCCGCCGAGGACGTAGGTGAACAGCAGGATGAAGATGACGGGCATCAACAGGACGTCCATCATCGACTCCGGGTCCTGCTTGATCTGCAGGGCGTTGCGCCGCGCCAGCGCACCGATGTGCCGCAGATTGGCGCGCAGGCCGATCCGGCCCTCATCGGCGCCCGGCTTCAGGGCCGGCGCCGTCAGTGTGGCCGTAGTCATGCCGATACCTCCGCGTAACTCTCGTCCTTGACGTCCCCGGAGCCGGTGGCCTCGGAGGTCTTCTGGCCCGTGACGGCCAGGAACACCTCGTCCAGGCTGGGCAGATGGGTGCTGATTCCGGAGAGCGTGAAGCCCCGCTGCCCGAGCATGCCGACCACGGCGGTCAGCTGCTCGTCGCTGATGATCGGGACGTTGACCACACCCCCGTCGTGGTCAGCGGTCGCGCCCGCGATGCCGTCCAGACCGGCCTGCGCGATGGCGCCCACCATCCGGTCCAGCTCGCCGGGCTCGGCCGGCCGGATCTGCAGCGTCCGGCCGCCGACCTTGGCCTTGAGCTCGTCGACCCGGCCCTCGGCGATCACCCGGCCGCGGTCGATGACCGTCAGCTCGTCGGCCAGCTGCTCGGCCTCTTCCATGTACTGGGTGGTGAGCAGCACTGTCGCGCCCTCGGACACCATTCGCCGGACCTCCTCCCACACCTCGTTACGGGTACGGGGGTCGAGCCCGGTCGTCGGCTCGTCCAGATAGAGCACCGCCGGGTGGCCGATCATCGAGGCGGCCAGGTCCAGCCGGCGGCGCATCCCGCCGGAGTACTTGGCGGCGGGGCGCTTGGCGGCGTCGGTCAGCGAGAACCGCTCCAGCATCTCGTCCGCGCGCCTGCGGGCGTCCTTGCGGGACAGATCGAGCAGCCGCCCGATCATGTAGAGGTTCTCCCACCCCGAAAGCTTCTCGTCGACCGAGGCGTACTGCCCGGTCAGGCCGATCGTGCGGCGCAGCGCGCGGGGCTGGCGCACCACGTCGAAGCCGGCCACCACGGCGCGGCCGGCGTCCGGCACCAGGAGCGTGGACAGGCACCGTACGAGGGTCGTCTTGCCGGCGCCGTTGGGGCCGAGCACGCCGAGTACGGTGCCTTCCCGCACGTCCAGGTCCACACCGTCGACGGCCTTGACGTCGCCGAAGTGCTTGACCAGTCCGCGCACCTCCACGGCGTTGCCGCCCTTGGTGGATATCGTCTGTCGCGTCATGCCCCCAAAGATGCCAGTGGCCACCGACAACGCGCCGACAGGCCGCCGACAGCCGGTGCGAGCGGCTGTCGGCGGCCTGTCGGGCCGGTGTACCGGGGATCAGTGGAAGGTGTGCTCCGGTGCCGGGAACGTCCCGCCGACCACGTCCTGTGCGAACGCCTTCGCCGCCCCGCCGAGCAGCTCACGCAGCTCGAGGTACTTCTTCACGAACTTCGGCAACCGGCCCGCCGTCATGCCCGCCATGTCGGTCCACACCAGCACCTGGGCGTCGCAGTCCAGGCCCGCGCCGATGCCGACGGTCGGGACGTGCAGGGAGCGGGTGACCTCGGCGGCCAGTTCCGCCGGTACGGCCTCCAGAACGACCGCGAAGGCGCCCGCGTCCTGCACCGCCTTGGCGTCCCGCAGCAGCTGCTGGGCCGCCTCCTCGCCACGGCCCTGGACGGGGTAGCCGCCGAAGGCGTTGACGGACTGCGGGGTCAGCCCGACGTGGGCCATCACCGGGATGCCGGACGAGACCAGCAGTTCCACCTGGTCCGCGGAGCGCTCCCCGCCCTCCAGCTTGACGGCGCCCACGCCCGCTTCCTTGACCAGACGCGTGGCGTTGCGCAGCGCCTGCACCGGGCCCTCCTGGTACGAGCCGAACGGCAGATCGCCGACGACCAGGGCGCGCTTGGTGCCGCGGACGACGGCGGCGGACAGCAGGGTGATCTCGTCCATCGTGACCGGCACGGTGGACTCGTAGCCGAGATGGCAGTTGCCCATCGAGTCGCCGACGAGCAGGACGGGGATGCCGGCCTCGTCGAAGACGGAGGCGGTCATCGCGTCATAGGCGGTGAGCATCGGCCACTTCTCGCCGCGCTCCTTGGCGGCGGCGATGTCGCGGACCGTGATGCGGCGCGAGCCGGTACCCCCGTACAGGGACTTGTCGACCGGCTTCTGGGCAGGCGAAAGCTGCGTCATGGTGACGGCTCCTGTTCATCATCTCGAGGCGCCCTGACGGCGTCCCCGGACTCCCCTCCATGCTGGCATGCGTGGCGTGTACAGGGGAAGAGGGTCGGGCCCGCGCGGATGACGGGGTCATGACCTGCGCATTCACCGGCGCGGGCGGCCGCATCGACGGCGAATTCATCGATACGGAACGGGTCCGTATCGAAAAGGCGTATGGTGGACGTCATGGCCTCCTCTCCCACCGCACCCGGCGCCCCGCCCGACCGCCAGGTCCCCGACAAGATCTACCGGCGCCGCTGGGCGATCCTGTCCGTCCTCATGCTCAGCCTGCTGATAGTGGTGCTGGACAACTCCATCCTCAACGTCGCGATGAAGACGATCGCGACCCCGGCCCCCGCCGGCCTCGGCGCCACCCAGAGCGAGCTGGAGTGGGCCATCAACGCCTACACCCTCGTCTTCGCCGGCCTGCTGTTCACCTCCGGCCTGCTCGGCGACCGCCTCGGCCGTAAAAAGGTGCTGCTGTCGGGCCTGGCGGTCTTCGGCGCCGGCTCCGTCCTCGCCGGGATGGCCGTATCGCCCGCCGAGCTGATCGCCTTCCGCGCCGTGATGGGCCTGGGCGGCGCCTTCGTCATGCCCGCCACCCTCGCCATCCTGATGAACGTCTTCGAGCGCGAGGAGCAGCCCAGGGCGATCGGCATCTGGGCCGGCGGCGTGGGCCTGGCCATCGCGATCGGCCCGATCGCCGGCGGCCTCCTCCTCGACTACTTCTGGTGGGGCTCGGTCTTCCTCGTCAACGTCCCGATCGTGCTGCTGGCGCTGGCCGCGATGGCCGTCCTGGTGCCCGACTCCAAGGACCCCAGCCCCGGCCGGCTGGACCCGTTCGGCGTGGTGCTGTCCGTCATCGGCCTGGTCCTGCTGGTCTACGGGATCATCAAGGGCGGCCAGCTCGCCGACTTCACCGACCCGCAGGTGCTGGGCACGATAGCCGCCGGCCTCGCCGTACTGACCGTGTTCGTCCTGCACCAGAAGCGCAGCGACCACCCCTCCATAGACATCGGCCACTTCCGCAAGCCCGCCTTCTCGGCCGCCGTCGCCGCCGTCGCGCTGGTCTTCTTCGCGCTGATGGGCGTCACCTTCTTCATCGTCTTCTACGTACAGAGCGTGCGCGGCTACAGCCCGCTGGAGGCCGGTCTGCTGATCCTGCCGCTGGCGGTCGCCCAGATGACCTTCTCGCCGCGGGCCCGGCACGCCGTGGACCGCTTCGGCGCCCGCGCGGTGTGCACCGCCGGCATGCTGGCCATCGCCGTCACCATGTCCGGTCTGCTGCTGCTGGACACCGACACCCCGATCTGGGTCCTGGAGGTGCTGTTCTTCCTCCAGGGCACCGGAATGGCGCACATCATGCCGCCGGTCACCGTCGCCATCATGCAGTCGCTGCCGCGCGAGAAGGCCGGCTCCGGCTCGGCGCTGAACAACGTCTTCCGGCAGGTCGGCGGCACCCTCGGCGTGGCCGTAATGGGCTCGGTGCTGTCCACCACCTACCGCGATGGCATCCAGCACCGGCTCGGCGCACTGCCCGGCGTACCGGCCGCCGCGCGCCATGCGGCCGGTGAATCCATCGAAGCCACCCTCGGCCTCGCCCGCCACCTGGGCCCGGCCGGTCAGGGTCTGGTCACCGCCGCCCGGGACGCGTTCGTGCACGCCATGCACGTCACCGCCCTGGGCTCGGCCTCCATCGCCGTGGTGGGCGCCGTGGTGGTCGCCGCCTTCCTGCCCGGCAAAATGGAACCGGCACCGCATGACGCGGAGCCGAGCGGACAGCGAGAGGCGGGCGTACAGGGATGAGCCGGGCGGCGGGAGAGTCCGAGGCGGCGGCAGCCGGTGCCGAGCCGGGCCCGGTGGCCCCCGAGCGCCGCGGCAGACCGCGCAGCGCCGCGGCCGACACCGCCATCATCGAGGCCGTCCTTCACCTGATCGAGGGCGGTGCCGCCATCGGTGAACTCTCGATGGAGCGCATCGCCCGCGAGGCGGGCGTGGGCAAGGCCACGGTCTACCGCCGCTGGTCCGGCAAGAATGCCCTGATGCTCGACGTCATGCGCTCCCTGGACGCGCCGCCCCCGCCGCTGGCCGGCGAATCGGTACGCGACGACCTGGTTTCGCTGCTGGAATTCCTGCGCCGCCGCGGACTGGCCAAGCGCAACTCCGCGCTGCTGCGCACCGTCGTCAGCCATGTCGAGGCACACCCGGAGCTGTGGGTCCAGTACCACGAGACGGTCGTACGGGCCCGTAACGAGGCGGTGCACCGCGTGCTGCGGCGCGGCATGGCCAACGGCGAGATCCGTACCGACCATGACGTCGAAACCCTCGCCGACCTCTTCGTCGGCCCGATGCTGGCCCGCGCCATCCTCCACGAATGGAAGGAACTTCCCGACGGGCTCGCGGAGGACATCGTCGACATGGTCCTCGAAGGCGTACGCCCCGGGCCACCGGCGGCAGCGGGCTGAACCCCGGCGCCGGGCCGCCCCGTTGAGCGCCCGGAATGTCCCGCTCCACATGACCGGATCATGCCCGTTGTGTCACAGCCGCTGTCACGATCCCGCGCGCCGGAACCCCGGCCCGCCGCCACCCCGTCCTCACTGGCGAGAACGGCCGGGACACCCGGCAGGACAGCCCAGCACGGATCCGACAGCAGTGCGGATCTAAGAAGACGCATTAAGGCCATCGCCTAGGGTCGGGGACCACAGGCGAGGCGCAGAAGCAAGGCAGTGAGGACAGCTACATGGCGCAGGCATATATGACGGAGCCGGGACAGGGGCACAACCCCGAGCGGGCCGGCTCCCGGGCCGGACGCCTGCGGAACTGGTGGCGCCCGGACGGGATGTGGCGCCGCGGCATCGTGCTCGCGGTGCTCGCCCTACTGACCGCGCTGCTGATGTTCCTGCACGCCCGGATCCCCAACGACGTCGGAAACCTGGGCAGTCTGCTCGAAACCTTCCTGCCCTGGCTCGGCCTCGGCGTACTGCTCCTCCTGGTCCTCGCGGTGCTGCGCCGCTCGGCGACCGCGCTGGTCGCCCTCGTCCTGCCGGCCGCCGTCTGGCTCAACCTCTTCGGCGGACAGCTCACCGACAAGGCGGGCACCGGCGGAAACCTCACCGTCGTCACCCACAACGTCAACGCCGACAACCCCGACCCGGCGGCCACCGCCCAGGACATCGTGCGCTCCAAGGCCGATGTGGTCGCCCTCGAGGAGCTGACCGGCACCGCCCTGCCCACCTACAAGCGGGAACTGGCGAAGGCGTACCCGTACCACACGGTCGAGGGCACCGTCGGCCTCTGGAGCAAGCGGCCGCTGACCGACGCCAGGCCGGTGGACATCAAGATGGGCTGGACCCGCGCGCTGCGCGCCACCGTCACCGCCGCCGACGGCCGGCAGGTCGGCGTCTACGTCGCGCATCTGCCGTCCGTACGGGTCAAGGTCGAGGCGGGCTTCACCGCGGGCCAGCGCGACGGCAGCGCCA
Organism: Streptomyces sp. NPDC028368; assembly: GCF_055565615.1. Classification (NCBI taxonomy): domain Bacteria; kingdom Bacillati; phylum Actinomycetota; class Actinomycetes; order Kitasatosporales; family Streptomycetaceae; genus Streptomyces; species Streptomyces sp. NPDC028368. The sequence goes on from NZ_JBVHTY010000002.1 coordinate 281,083, forward strand.
AGGCGCTGGGCGAGGCGATCGCCGCCGACCCGCTGCGCAAGGTGATGCTGCTCGGCGACCTCAACGGCACCATGAACGACCGCTCGCTGGCCCCGGTCACCTCCCAGATGCGCTCCGCCCAGGGCGCCGCGGGCGACGGCTTCGGCTTCAGCTGGCCGGCCGCCTTCCCGATGGCCCGGATCGATCAGATCATGATGAAGGGGATCGACCCGGTCGCCGCCTGGACGCTGAAGGCCACCGGCAGCGACCACCTCCCGCTCGCGGCCTCCGTCAAGATCTGACGCGGCTACGGGGCGGCCGCCCGACGCGGGACCTTAACGTCCCGTTCCCATGCCGGAATACTGGACCTGAGACACTTTGTTCCGTACCTGAACGAACTGTGCGTGAACACCCCCTCGTCTCCCCGGAAGGTCCAGATCCACATGCCCATGGCTCTGCTCGCTCTCGCGATCTCGGCCTTCGGAATCGGCACCACGGAATTCGTGATGATGGGCCTGCTGCCCAACGTCGCGGACGACCTGGGCACCTCGGTGCCCACCGCCGGCTACCTCGTCTCCGCCTACGCCCTCGGCGTCGTCATCGGCGCCCCGCTCCTGACCGCCCTCGGCTCCCGCATCCCCCGCAAGCGGCTGCTGGTCCTCCTCATGGCGGTCTTCACGGTCGGCAACCTCGCCACCGCCGTCGCCCCCACCTTCGGCCTGCTGATCGCCGGCCGGCTGCTGGCAGGCCTCCCGCACGGCGCGTTCTTCGGCGTCGGCGCGGTGGTCGCCGCCCGGCTGGTACGCGAGGGCCGCCAGGCGCGCGCGGTGGCCACCATGTTCCTCGGCCTGACCATCGCCAACATCATCGGCGTCCCCGCCGCCACCCTGCTCGGCCAGCACCTCGGCTGGCGCGCCACCTTCCTCGTCGTGGCCGCCATCGGCCTCGCCGCGATGGCTTCCCTCGCCCGCCTCGTCCCACCGCTCCCCGCCGAGGAGCGCACCGGCCTGGCCCGCGAACTGCGCACCCTGGGCAACCGCCAGGTCCTCCTCGGCCTCCTGACCACCGTCTTCGGCTTCGCCGGCATCTTCGCGGTCTACAGCTACCTCGCCTCGATGATGACCAGGATCACCGGCTACTCCGAGGGCTCGGTCCCGATCGTCCTCGCCCTCTTCGGCATCGGCATGACCCTCGGCGCGCTGGCCGCGGGCCCCCTCACCGACCGCGCCCTGCGCCCCACCCTCTACGGCTCCCTGGCGGCCCTCGCCCTCCTCCTGGCCGCCTTCCACTTCACCGCCCAGGTGAAATGGGCTGCCCTGGTCACCGTCGTCCTCATCGGCGCCGTCGGCTTCATGACCACCACCCCCCTCCAGATGCTGGTCATGAACAAGGCCCACCAGGCCCCCACCCTGGCCGCCGCCTCCAACCAGTCCGCCTTCAACCTCGCCAACGCGGGCGGCGCCTGGGCGGGCGGCCTGGCCCTCTCGGCCGGCTGGGGCTGGACCTCCCCCACCCTGGTAGGTGCCGCCCTCGCAGCCCTGGGCCTGGCCGTAGCCGTACTGGCCGGCCTCCTGGACCGCGACACCCACGACCCGTCCCGCATCGTGGCCCGCGGCGAGGCCCGGGAGGCGGTGGCCTCTTCCTCCGACGACGCGGCCGCCGGGCCGGCGCGAGCCGCCTAGGTTTCTCCCCACGTTTTTGTCTGTCCCGCCGTGGTGGTTTCTCTCCGTTGCGCCTGCGGCGGGCGGTGCCGCTGCGCGGGGCTGTTCGGCTGCGGGACCGGCCCTACACGGCTCCGCCGCTACGGCCCGCCCCCTCCCCGTTGAGGGTGGGAAAAAGAAAGGCCGGTGGGGACACACGTCAGTGGTCAGCTGTGCCCTGTGGATCCGAGGTGCACCAAACCCTCAACGTGCGCCCCCACCGGCCCGTCTTCCACCCACCCGTGGGAGGGGCCGCGCCGCAGGACGGAGTCCGGAGGTGTGGCACCGCACCCGACAAAACCACGCCCGCCGCAGGCGCAACGGCGAAACACCACCACGGCGGGAAAGACAACAACGTGGGAGGCCCGCCAAGCGCAGCGGAGGGGCCGCAGGCGTAACGGCGACAAACCACCACGGCGGGAAAGCCAAAAACGTGGGGCCAAAAGCCAAGCGCTACGCGCCCTCGCGCCAGTGGTTGGTGATCGGCAGCCGTCGGTCCTTGCCGAAGCCCTTGGCGGAGGTCTTGGTGCCCGGCGGGTACTGGCGGCGCTTGTACTCGGCGCGGTCGACCATCCGCAGCACCCGCGTCACCAGCTCCGCATCGAAGCCCTGCGCCACGATCTCCTCGCGGCCCCGGTCCCGGTCGACGTACAGCTCCAGGACACGGTCCAGGATGTCGTAGTCGGGTAGGGAATCGGTGTCGACCTGGCCGGGGCGCAGTTCGGCGCTCGGGGGCTTGGTGAGGGTGTTCTCCGGGATCGGCGGGGTCTGGCCGCGGTCGGCCGCCGCCTGGTTGCGCCAGCGGGCGAGCTGGAAGATGACGGTCTTGTAGACGTCCTTGATCGGGCCGTACGCGCCCACCGAGTCCCCGTAGAGCGTCGAATAGCCGCACGCCAGCTCGGACTTGTTGCCCGGGGCGAGGACGAGGTGGCCCTCCTGGTTGGAGATCGCCATCAGCGTCGTCCCGCGCAGCCGCGACTGAAGGTTCTCCTCGGCGAGCCCGGTCAGGCCCAGGGCCTCCATGTACGCGTCGAACATCGGGGCGATCGGGACCGTACGGAAGGCGAGTCCGGTGCGGTGCGCGAGGTCGGCGGCGTCGGTGAGGGAGTGGTCCGACGAGTAGCGCGAGGGCATCGCGACGGCGTGGACGTGCGCCGGGCCCAGCGCGTCGCAGGCGAGCGCGGCGACCAGCGCGGAGTCGATGCCGCCGGAGAGCCCGATGACGACGCTGTTGAAGCCGTTCTTGGCGACGTACGCGCGCAGTCCGACGACCAGCGCGGTGTAGATCTCCTCGAGGTCGCCCAGCCGTTCGGCCTCGCCGCCGAGCGTCTGGGGGGTGTAGGGCGGCAGCGGGTCGGGGGTCAGGACGACATGGTCGACGCGCAGTCCGTCGTCCAGGACGCCGGAGGGCGCCTCGGGCGCCGCGTCCGGCAGTTCGAGGTCGACCAGCACACAGCCCTCCGCGAACTGCGGCGCCCGTGCGATGACCCCGCCGTCCCTGTCGACCACGATGGAGTCGCCGTCGAAGACCAGCTCGTCCTGCCCGCCGATCATCGCCAGATAGGCGGTGGTGCAGCCGGCCTCCTGGGCCCGCTTGCGCACCAGTTCCAGCCGGGTGTCGTCCTTGTCCCGCTCGTACGGCGAGGCGTTGACGGAGAGCAGCAGGCCGGCACCCGCGCTGCGGGCCGCCGGGACCCGGCCGCCCTCCTGCCACAGGTCCTCGCAGATGGCGAGCGCGACATCGACGCCGTGCACCCGTACGACGGGCAGCGTGTCGCCGGGGACGAAGTACCGGAACTCGTCGAAGACGCCGTAGTTGGGCAGGTGGTGTTTGGCGAAGGTCAGGGCGACCTCGCCGCGGTGCAGTACGGCGGCGGCGTTCTGCGGGGCGCCGGCCGGCCGGCCGTAGCGCTTCTCGTCCTGCGCGCAGCGGTCGAGATAGCCGACGAGCACCGGGAGTTCCCCCAGTCCCTCGGCGGCCAGCCGGCCGGCCAGTGTGCGCAGCGCCGTGCGGCTCGCCTCGACGAAGGACGAGCGCAGCGCGAGGTCCTCGACGGGGTAGCCGGTCAGCGCCATTTCGGGGAAGGCGACGAGGTGCGCGCCCTGGTCGGCGGCGTGCCGCGTCCAGTGCACGATCGTCTCGGCGTTCCCGGCGATATCACCGACGCAGGAGTCGATCTGATTGAGGGCGAGACGAAGTTGGGCCACGGAATCAGTGTAGGTGAGGTTAATCGTCCTTGTGACGTAAAGGGGGGCTGGGGAAGGGGGTGGGAGGTGGGACGTCCTACCTCCCGCCCCCGTTCCCGGTCCGCTGTCTGCGGCCTACTTCTTGCGGTAGCCCAGGATCGTCATCATCCCGGACTCCGAGTGGTAGATGTTGTGGCAGTGCAGCATCCACAGCCCCGGATTGTCGGCGTCGAGGTCGACGTTCACCCGGTTGCCGGGCAGCACGATCGCGGTGTCCTTGCGGGCACCGCCGTCGGGCAGCGCGAAGGTGTGCCCGTGCAGATGCATCGGGTGCCACATCCTGCTGCGGTTGTGGAAGGTGAGCCGCACCCGCTCACCGGCGGCGACCGGGTAGCGCTGGGACGGCGTGTACGGCTTCCTGTTGAGCGCCCAGTCGTACCGCTTCATCGACCCGGTGAGATCGAACTCGAGGGTGCGGTCGATGCTCCGGTTCTCCGTCCGTACGGACTCCGCGGCCTTCAGCGTGTACGGGCTCAGCAGCTTGCCGTTCAGGTTCTCGGGGCGGGTGGCGGGGCCGGGCGCCGCGCCGCCGCCGGTGCGCAGAATGGCGAGCGCGGTGCGGTTCTTGCCCTCGGCGAGCGCGGTCAGCGGGAAGGCGCCGTCCTTGGCGGTGACCAGGACGTCGTAGCGCTCGCCCATGCCGATCAGCAGGGCGTCGGTCTCGGCGTGCTGGACGGCGTAGCCGTCGGTGTGCGTGATGGTCATGGTGTGGCCGCCCAGCGCGACGCGGTAGGCGGTTTCGCCGCCCGCGTTGATGAGGCGGATCCGGATCCGGTCGCCGGGCTTGGCGCGGAAGGTCCGCGGGTCCTGGGGGGTGCGGCCGTTGATGAGGTGGTACGGGTAGGCCACATCGCCGACGTGGCCGCGCAGCAGGTCGCTGTGGGCTTTGAGGCCGATGCGCACGGGCCCGCCGGTGCCGGGATCGGTCCGGTCGTCGCCCGTACCCTCGTCGCCCATGTTCATGCCGTGGCCGGAGGATCGGCCCCGGCCCTTGTGGAACTGGGCCAGCACCGCGTCCGGGGTGCTGCCGTCCACCCCGTCGACCCAGTCGTCCACCATCACGATCCACTCCTTGTCGTAACTGAGCGGCTCCCTGGGGTCGTCGACGATCACCGGCGCGTACAGCCCGCGGTCGATCTGCACGCCGGTGTGCGGATGCAGCCAGTACGTGCCGGGCTTCGAGGTGGCGAACCTGTAGGTGAAGGACGCGCCGGACTTGATGGGGCGCTGCGTCACACCGGGGACGCCGTCCATGTCGTTGCGCAGCGTCAGCCCGTGAAAGTGCACGCTGGTGGTGGTCTTCGGGAGGTGGTTGGCGAGCTTCAGCTGGAGGATGTCGCCCGCGGTGACCCGGATGATCTTGCCGGGCAGTTCGTCGCCGTACGCCCAGGAGCGGACGGTGTGGCCGCCCAGGTCCAGCTCGGTGGCGGTCGCGGTGAGCTTGAACTTCCGTACGGTGCCGCCCGTGCCGCGCCTCTTCTCGGCCTCGGCGACCTCCGGGCCGTCGGGGCTGACATAGCCGCCCGGGTCGCCGTCGTGGCGCATGCCGTTCTTGCCGTCGTCCGTACCGGCCCTGCCGGCCAGGCCGTCCATACCGTCCATACCGTCCGTGCCGTCCGCGCCCTCGTGCGGGCCGGAGCCGCCGCCCGAGCAGGCGGCGAGCAGGCTGCCGCCCGCGACGGCGGCACCGGCGCCGAGCACGGCACGGCGGGAGCGGGACGGGGGCTGGGGGGAATGCGTGCGCATGGGTGAGCACCTCGTGTCGGTGTCGCAGTGATGTCGAAGTGATGAGTTCGGTGAAGGGGAGCGGGGCGCGAACGCGAGCAGGCGTCGGCGTCCGGACGCGCTCCTCCACGTGCAGCACCGACAGTTGGGCGAGGAGTCTGCGGCGGGGCGGTGCCGGGACCGGCCGCAGGCCGCGCGGCAGACGGGCGGGGCGACGGCGCCGCCGTGGCCGGTGGGCCGGTGTACGGCGCGCAGGGCCCGGGACCGGTCGCGGGGTGCGCCGCCATCGGTCCGAGCCGGCCCGTCGGCCCCGCCGCCGGCCGCACTGCCGGGCGGGCCGCCGCGGCGAGCGTCCGACGGGACGTCAGACTCGCCGCGCGGTACCCCTCCTGGGTATCGATCCCTGGTGGCGGCCCGCCGGTCGCCGACGAGCCCGTCCGCCCGTAGCGCTATGCGCCGGTATCACCGCATTGCCGTAGGTCATCCGCCTATCCTTGGCCTTCCCACGCCGCCCGCGTGCCCGGCGCTCCGTCCGACCGGCCGGGTTCCACCCGATCCGATCACCAGGATGTCTGTGACCCCGACCCGCCCTCTGCCCGTTCGCCGGGTGGCCGCCGCCTTGCTGCTGCTCGGGGCCGTCGCCTGCACGGCCTGGGTCCTGGAGGTCGTGCTCGCCACCGGGACCGACCCCGTACAGGCGTACGTCAGTGAGCCGGCGGCCGCCGATCAGCCGCTGGGCGCGCTCTTCCGCGCCACCGACCTGGTGGCCGGGCTGCCGGTGCTCGCCGGTGCGTCGGCCGCGCTGACGGCCCTCGAGCGCAGGCCCTGGACGACGGCGGGCCGGGCCGCGCTCGCCCTCTTCGGCGCCGCCATCGCCCTCGACTCCCGGCTCCCGCTGAGCTGCGCGCCGACCGGCGACCCGGAGTGCGCGGCCCGGGGAACCGCGGGCCTGGTGCCGGCCACCCACACCGCGCACGCCCTCAGCGGCTCCCTCTACCCGGTGGTGCCGGCCGGGTGCGTGGGCCGCCCGGCCGGGCATAACGAACCCAGGAGACCGAAGCCGGAGGAATGCCCATGACCCGACGTCCCATACGCGCCCCCGGCTGCATCCGCACCGTCGACGGCATCCCCCTGCACCTCCTCGCCGAGGGCAGCGGCCCCGTCTGCGTCCTCAGCGGCGGCCTCGGCATGGCATGGTTCGACTGGGACCGGGTCGCCGCGCTGCTCGCCCCGTACCGCACCGTCGTCCGTTTCGACCGCCCCGGCCTGGGGCTGAGCGCCCCGTCGCCCGCGCCGCCCGCGCTCGTCGCCGAGGCGGACCGCATCGCCCACGTCCTGGACGCCCTCGGCCACCACGGCCCGGCCACCGTCGTCGGCCACTCTCTCGCCGGCTTCCACGCCGAGGCGTTCGCCCGTCTGCATCCCCGCCGCTGCGCCGGCCTCGTCCTGGTCGACGCCAGCATCGAGGAGGACCCGCGCCCGCTGCTGCCCCGCGCGGTCCGTACGGCCTGGGCCGGCGGCCTCGCCGCCACGCTGTCCGCCGCCGGGGTGCCGCGCGCCCTCGGCCCCGCCGCCCGCCGCCTGATCGGCCGCGCCACCACCGTCGGCAGCCACCCGCCGCACCCGTGGGAGCGCGCCGGATACCGCACCAGCCGGGTGCTGCGCGCCTGCGTCCTGGAGAACGCCACCTACTCCTACCAGGCCGCCGAACTCGTCGCCCTGCGCCCCGGCCACCCGCTGCCCGCCCTGCCGGTCATGGTCCTGGCGGCATACGACGGCGGCGAGACGGCCCGTGACCTGCGCTGGCTGGAGCGTCAGCGGGCGCTCGCCGCCGAGCTGGGCGCCCGCTTCGCGGTCGCCGCCCCGGCCGGCCATCTGGTCATGGCCGACGCCCCCGAAGCGGTCGCCCGCGCCGTACTGGACCTCGCCCCCATCAACCCCGGTCCAAGAGGCCGGTGAGGAGCGGCGGCTCCCGGGGCGAGAGGGGTGGCGTGCACCGCGTCCGGGGTGACCCGGAAGCCCTGCCCCATGCGTCGTCCCCCCGTGAATCCGGGCTGCGGCCGGCAGCCCGCCTCGGCGTAGGAACGCGATGAAACGGCCCCCTCAATTCCCGGTCAATGAATCACCAGTGACGGTCCAAGACTGCGCCAAAGCCCCCGATTGCCGCCCTTGGCCGCGCTGACTCTACGTACTGCGGGAAGGATCGGGGCGAGGGTCACGGCCCAGCGGTTCTGCTTCAGGCCAAGGGTGCGTAATGTGACGGTAACCCCCTCACGTGATACTGGTGTGCCACGCCGCGTTATCCCACGCGGGCGGACAGGCCGATTGACCTGCAAGGATTGGTGTGCCATGGACAAGCAGCAGGAGTTTGTGCTCCGGACTCTGGAAGAGCGCGACATTCGCTTCGTCCGCCTGTGGTTCACCGACGTGCTGGGGTTCTTGAAGTCGGTGGCGGTGGCTCCGGCGGAGCTGGAGCAGGCCTTCGACGAGGGCATCGGCTTCGACGGCTCCGCCATCGAAGGATTCGCCCGGGTGTACGAATCCGACATGATCGCCAAGCCGGACCCGGGCACCTTCCAGATCCTGCCCTGGCGAGCCGAGGCCCCCGGCACCGCCCGGATGTTCTGCGACATCCTGATGCCGGACGGATCGCCCTCGTACGCCGACCCGCGCTACGTCCTCAAGCGCATCCTGGCCAAGACCTCCGACCTCGGCTTCACCTTCTACACCCACCCCGAGATCGAGTTCTTCCTGCTCAAGGACAAGCCCGTCGACGGCCAGCGGCCCACCCCCGGGGACTCCTCCGGCTACTTCGACCACACCCCCCAGAACGTCGGCATGGACTTCCGCCGCCAGGCGATCACGATGCTGGAGTCGATGGGCATCTCGGTGGAGTTCAGCCACCACGAGGGCGCCCCCGGCCAGCAGGAGATCGATCTGCGATACGCCGACGCGCTCTCCACCGCCGACAACATCATGACGTTCCGGCTGGTCATGAAGCAGGTGGCGCTGGAGCAGGGCGTCCAGGCCACCTTCATGCCCAAGCCGTTCTCCGAGTACCCGGGCTCGGGCATGCACACCCACCTCTCCCTCTTCGAGGGCGACCGCAACGCCTTCCACGAGTCGGGCTCGGAGTACCAACTCTCCAAGGTGGGACGTTCCTTCATCGCCGGCCTGCTGCGGCACGCGGGCGAGATCTCCGCGGTCACCAACCAGTGGGTCAACTCCTACAAGCGCATCTGGGGCGGCGCCAACCGCACCGCGGGCGCCGGCGGCGAGGCCCCCTCCTACATCTGCTGGGGCCACAACAACCGCTCCGCACTGATCCGCGTCCCGATGTACAAGCCCGGCAAGATGGGCTCGACCCGGGTCGAGGTCCGCTCGATCGACTCCGGCGCCAACCCGTACCTGACGTACGCGGTACTGCTCGCCGCGGGCCTCAAGGGCATCGAGGAGGGCTATGAGCTCCCGGCCGGCGCCGACGACGACGTCTGGGCGCTGTCGGACGCCGAGCGCCGGGCGATGGGCATCGCGCCGCTGCCGCAGAACCTCGGCGAGGCCATCGAGCTGATGGAGCGCAGCGAGCTGGTCGCCGAGACCCTCGGCGAGCATGTCTACGACTTCTTCCTGCGCAACAAGAAGCAGGAGTGGGAGGAGTACCGCTCCGAGGTCACCGCCTTCGAGCTGCGCAAGATGCTGCCCGTGCTCTGAGCCACCGCCCACCGAGAGGCCGGACCATGGCACTTCCCGCTCCGCAGGGACGGCGGAGCAGCACCTTCACCCGGCTGCTGAGGCACGGTTTCACCGACCCCTCGGCGGCCGGGCGGCTGCTCGAAACCCCCGAATTCTCCTCCGTACGCGAGGACTCGGTGCTCCTCGAGGCGCTCGGCGCCACCGCCGATCCCGATCTCGCGCTGCTCGGCCTGGCCCGCCTGGTGGAGACCCTGGGACCGGACGAGCGCCAGGAGCTGCTGAGCACGGTGGTGGCGGCCAAACCGCTGCGCGACCGGCTGCTGGGCGTGATGGGTGCCTCCGAGGCACTCGCCGACCACCTCGCCCGGCATCCGGACGACTGGCGCTCGCTGGTCACCTACGAGTCCGTCGATCTGCACCCCACCACCCCCGAGTTCGAGCAGGCGCTCGCGGAGGGCATCTGGGGCGAGCGCGGCGCGGGCCGCTCGCGCGCGGACGCGCTGCGGGTCGCCTACCGACGGAGCCTGCTGGGCATCGTGGCCCGCGATGTGTGCGGTACGACCGACGTCGCCGAGGCCGCGGCGGAGCTGGCGGACCTGGCCACCGCCACCGTACGGGCCGCCCTGCAGATCGCTTACGAGGAGGCCCCCGGCGACGCGGCGGTCAGCCGGCTGGCCGTCATCGCCATGGGCAAATGCGGCGGCCGGGAGCTGAACTACGTCTCCGACGTCGATGTCATCTTCGTCGCCGAGGCCAAGGAGGGCGTGGCGGAGGCCGAGGCGCTGCAGGCCGCCACCCGGCTCGCCTCGCGGACGATGCGGCTCTGCTCGGACGTCACCGCCGAGGGCACCATCTGGCCGGTGGACGCCAACCTCCGCCCCGAGGGCCGCAACGGCCCCCTCGTACGGACGCTCAGCAGCCACCTCGCCTACTACCAGCGCTGGGCCAAGACCTGGGAGTTCCAGGCGCTGCTCAAGGCCCGCCCGATGGCCGGCGACCTCGAGCTGGGGCAAGCCTACGTCGAGGCGCTGGCGCCGATGGTCTGGCACGTCTCCGAGCGGGAGAACTTCGTCGCCGACGTCCGCCAGATGCGCCGCCGGGTGATCGCCAACATCCCCGCCGACCGCGTCGACCGCGAGCTGAAGCTCGGCCCCGGCGGGCTGCGCGATGTCGAATTCGCCGTGCAGCTGCTGCAGTTGGTGCACGGCCGCAGCGATCCCACGCTGCGCAGCGCCAGCACCCTGGACGCGCTGGCCGCGCTGGCGGCCGGCGGCTATGTCGGGCGCCAGGACGCCGCCGCACTGGACACCGCGTACCGCTTCCTGCGTGCGCTGGAGCACCGCATCCAGCTCTTCCGGATGCGCCGTACGCATCTGATGCCCGAGGAAGAAACGGATCTGCGGCGCCTGGCCCGCTCATTGGGCTTCTTCACGGAGCCCGTTGACACCCTCCGCAAGGAGTGGAAGTGGCACGCCAGAGAAGTGCGCCGCCTGCATGAGAAGCTCTTCTACCGTCCCCTGCTCGATGCCGTCGCCCATCTGGAGCCCGGTGAGACGAGATTGTCCGCGAAGGCCGCGGGCCATCGCCTGGAAGCCCTCGGGTACGCCGATCCGGTCGCCGCGCTGCGCCACCTGGAGGCGCTGGCGTCCGGTGTGACCCGTAAGGCCGCGATCCAGCGGACGCTGCTGCCGGTGCTGCTCGCCTGGTTCGCGGACTCCGCCGATCCGGACGCCGGACTGCTCAACTTCCGCAAGGTTTCGGACGCGTTGGGCAAGACGCCGTGGTACCTGCGGCTGCTGCGCGACGAGGGCGCGGCCGCCGAGAACCTCGCCCGGGTGCTGTCCGCCGGGCGGCTCGCCCCCGATCTGCTGCTGCGCGCCCCCGAGGCGGTCGCCCTGCTGGGCGCCGCCGACGGCCTGAGGCCCCGCGGCCGGGCCGCCCTGGAGCAGGAGGTGCTGGCCGCGGTCGGCCGCGCCGACGGCGCCGAGGCGGCGGTCGCGGTGGCCCGCGGGGTGCGCCGCCGGGAGCTGTTCCGTACCGCCGCCGCCGATGTGATCGGTGCGTACGGCACGGACGGCAACCCCGCCGCGGAGGACCACGGCAAGGCCATCGACGCCGTCGGCTCCGCGGTCTCCGACCTCAACGCCGCCACCCTCGCCGGCGCGCTGCGCGCCGCGGTCCGCGAACAGTGGGGCGACACCCTGCCCACCCGCTTCACCGTCATCGGCATGGGCCGGTTCGGCGGCCGTGAGATGAGCTACGGCTCCGACGCCGACGTCCTGTTCGTCCATGAACCCCGCGAGGGCGCCGACGAGCAGGAGGCCGCCAAGGCCGCCCAGGCCATCGCCAACGAAATGCGCCGGCTGCTCCAACTCCCCTCCTCCGACCCGCCGTTGCTCATCGACGCGGATCTGCGCCCGGAGGGCCGCTCGGGCCCGCTGGTGCGCACCCTCGCCTCCTACGCGGCCTACTACCGGCGCTGGTCGCTGGTGTGGGAGGCGCAGGCGTTGCTGCGGGCCGAACCGGTCGCGGGCGACGCCGAGCTGGGGCGGCGCTTCACCGATCTGATCGATCCGCTGCGCTATCCGGCCGAGGGCCTGGGCGAGGACGCGGTGCGCGAGATCCGGCGGCTCAAGGCCCGGATGGAGTCCGAGCGGCTGCCACGCGGCGCCGACCCGACCACCCACGCCAAGCTGGGGCGCGGCGGCCTGAGCGATGTCGAGTGGACCGTACAGCTGATGCAGATGCAGTACGGCTGGGAGATCCCCGGGCTGCGCACGACCCGTACCCGCGAGGCGCTGGCGGCGGCCCATGCGGCCAAGCTGATCGACACCGAGGACGCGCAGACCCTGGACGAGGCCTGGGTGCTGGCGGCGCGGGTGCGCAACGCCGTGATGCTGGTCCGCGGCCGCCCCGGCGACACCTTCCCGGCGGACGGCCGGGAGCTGGCGGCGGTGGGCCGCTATCTCGGCTACGAGGAGGGCCACGTCGGGGAGATGCTCGACGACTACCGCCGGATCACCCGGCGGGCGCGGGGCGTCGTGGAGGAGCTCTTCTACGCGGGCTGAGCGGGGCCACGGGGCGAGCGGGGGCTCCGGGGGCGGTCTTCGGGGAGCGGTCTTCGGGGGTGGGGCGCGGTCTCAAGGGGCCGGGTGCGGCCCTGGGTAGCGTCGTGCCGACACGTGGTGTGCCGCGGGAATGCCCCCTGCCACCGCGTCGTTGTGGCTCCGCAGGGGGCGTGTGCAACCCCTAAGGGATCTGTTCGCCCGCCCCCTGGGGGAGCGAGCCCGCCAGCAGCCCCCGGCAGTGCGCGAGGAACCCGGCCAGCGTCAGATCGAAGGCCTCGTCGGCGCGGGCCGGGCCGGCCGCTGCCTGTGCCGCGGACAGCCGCGGCGCGCTGACGTCCTCGGACACCTCCCACATGGGCTCCGGCGCCGACATGTCCAGCGCCGAGCCCAGCACGATGTTGTCCAGCCCGGAGATGACGGGCATCACGGCGGCCGGGGCGAAGCCCGCGTCCAGCAGCAGCCCGGCCACCTGCTCGTACTGGGCGAGCACCTTCGGGGCGCGGACCGGTGACGTCATCAGCATGGGGATCGCGTGCGGGTGGGCGGCGAACGCGGCGCGGTAGGAGCGCGCCCAGGCCTCCAGCGCGAGGTCCCAGCGGGCGGCACCCAAGGTGCCCGGGTCGATCGCGTCGGTGATCCGTTCCCGCAGCAGTTCGACGACCCCCGCCCGGCCGTCCACATGGTGATACACCGAGGCGGTCTGCACACCGAGTCTGCGGGCCACCTCCGGGACGCTGAAGTCGCCCTTCTCGTCGACGAGTTCGAGCGCGGTCGCCCCGATGCGTTCCTTGTCCAGCAGGGCCTTGCGCGGCCGCCCCATGGTGCCCCCTCCCGGCCGACCCCGCCGCAGGGTCTTCCCGAATCGTACGGCGGGGGGTACCTTCCACAAACCGAAAGGCTTTAGGTTTTTTCTGAGCGGTCAAGCTGCCGTCACCATCCCCGTACGGGCCCAACCGCCGCCACTCTTCCCCTCTCCGTCCCCGCAGAAGGGCGCCGAGCCATGGCCGTAGAGTCCGAGTCCCGTGACGGGACATCGCAGCAGACCGCAGCACCACCCGCCGCCGACGGTGCCTCCTCGCTCCGCCGGGGCACACTCGGCGTCGCCGACATCGCCTTCTTCGTCATCTCCGCCGCCGCGCCGCTCACCGTCATGGCGGGCACCTCCCCGCTCGCCATCGGTGCCGGCGGCATCGGAGCCCCCGTCGGCTATGTCCTGGCCGGCGCCACCCTCGCCCTCTTCGCCGTCGGCTTCACCACCATGGCGCGCCATGTCCGCAACGGCGGCGGCTTCTACGCCTTCATCACCCGCGGCCTCGGCCGCCCGGCCGGCTTCGGTGCCGCCACGGTGGCCCTGCTCGCGTACAACGGCATGCAGATCGGCGTCTACGGACTGCTCGCCACCGCCACCCAGGACGCCCTCGAGGCGTTCTGGGGCCTCCACGCCCCCTGGCCGCCGATCGCCGTCGCGGGCGTCCTGGTCATCTGGTACCTCGGCTACCGCAGCATCGACTTCGGCGCCAAGGTGCTGGGCGTCCTGCTCGTCGCCGAGACCGGCATCCTCGTCCTGCTCGCCTCGGGAGTGCTGCTGCACGGCGGGGCACACGGCCTCGCGGTGGACTCCTTCACCGCCGGCAACGTCCTGGTGCCCGGCACCGGCGTGGTCCTCGCCTTCGCCTTCGCCGCCTTCACCGGCTTCGAATCCACCGCCATCTACCGCCGCGAGGCCCGCAACCCGGCCCGCACCATCCCGCGCGCCACCTACATCGCGGTCGCCTTCCTCGGCCTCTTCTACGCCTTCACCATCTGGATCATCATCCAGGCCTTCGGCAGCGACAAGATCGTCGCGGCCGCCCTGCACGATCCGGCGGGCCTGTTCTTCACCGCCACCACGAAGTACGTCGGCACCTGGGCCGCCGACCTGATGCACCTCTTCATCATCACCAGCATCCTCGCCTCCCAACTGGCCTTCCACAACGCGATCAACCGCTACGGCCTGGCCATGGCCCAGGAAGGCGTACTGCCCGGTCCGCTCGGCAGGGTCCACCCGCGCCACCGCTCCCCGTACCTGGCCGGAGCCGCCCAGAGCGTCCTCGCGGCCGCCGTCGTCATCGGCTTCGCGGTCGCCGGCATGGACCCGTACCAGCAGCTCCTCCTGTGGATGAACACCCCGGGGATGCTGGGCCTGCTGGCCCTCCAGGCGATCACCGCGGCCGCCGTGCCCTGCTACTTCCGCCGCTTCACCCACCAGGAAGGGGCGATGCGCACGGTCGTCACCCCCATCGCCGCCACCGTGCTCATGATCGGCGCCCTCTGGCTGGTCATCGCCAAGATCGACCTGATGACGGGCGCCCCCTTCGCCACCAACGCCGCCCTGGTCCTCACCGTCCCGCTCGCCTTCGCCCTGGGCCTGCTGCTCGCCTGGCGGGTACGCCGCAGCCGCCCGGAGGTCTACGCGGGCTTCGCGGCGGAGCCGGCGGCGGAGGAGGCGGAGGAGGACGAGGCCGACGGACCCGATGAACCCGGCGAAATCGGCGAACCCGGCGACGCGGCCCGTGAACGCGGCGACGCGGCCCCCGAACCCGCCGAAAGGCACCGTCAACGCAGCGCAGAGGCCCGCTGACCCGCCTCACCCGGCCGCGGCCGCACCGCCCCCACCCCACTCCGCACCACCCAAGGAGCCGACATGTCCTCCGCCCCCGCGTCCCGCACCACCGCCGACACCATCCTCACCGGCGCCCGGGTACGCACCCTCGACCCCGCACACCCCACGGCCGAGGCCGTCGCCGTCAAGGACGGGCGGATCCTCGCGGTCGGCGAGGAGCGGGACGTAAGGGACTGGCGCGGCGCGGCGACCGAGATCATCGACCTGGCCGGGGCCACGCTCACCCCCGGCCTGGTCGACGGCCACAGCCATCCGGTCTGGGGCGTCGAAATGGCCACCGGAGTGGACCTCTCCGACTGCCGCGACCTCGAGGGCCTGCGCACCGCGCTGGCCACGGCCGCCCGCGCCCTGCGCCTCGGGTCCTGGCTCACCGCCTGGGGCCTGGACCACAACGTTTTCGCCGGCGCCCCCGTCCACCGCGACCTGATCGAGGACGCGCTCGGCGGCGTCCCCGCCTTCATCCGCCTCTACGACGGTCACTCGGCGCTGGTCAGCGGCCGCGCCCTGCAGACGGCGGGCATCACAGGACCGCGCGAGTTCGCCCAGCGCGCCAGCGTCGTCTGCGACCCGGACGGGCGCCCCACCGGCCACCTCGTCGAACACGCCGCGATGAACCTGGTGTCATCCCACGTCCCACGTCCTACCTCCGCCGACCGCCGCACCCGGCTCCTCGGCCTCCTGGACGCAATGGCCGCGAACGGCCTCACCGGCGCCCACGTCATGGACATGGAGAACGACGACGTCCCCGAGCTGCTGTCCGGCATCGAGGCGGGCGGCGAACTCCCCGTCCGCCTCCGCCTCGCCCCCTGGTGCATGCCCGGCATCGGCACCGAAGGCCTCGACCACCTCGTCGAGTTGCAGCGCCTGGCCGGCCGCCGCTGGCGGGTCGGCGGCGTGAAGTTCTTCATGGACGGCACCGTCGAGGGCGGTACGGCCTGGCTCGAGCACGCCGACTGCCACGGCCAGGGCACCGACGCCTTCTGGCCGGACCCGGCGGCCTACACCCACGCCGTGCACCACCTCGCGCGGGCCGGCGTGCGTACCGCCACCCACGCCATCGGCGACGCCGCCGTACGACACGTCCTGGACACCGTCGAACTCCTCGGCGACGACCGGATCGGCGCCCGCTACCGCCACCGCATCGAGCACATCGAGACCGTGCCCGACGAACAGCTCGCCCGCTTCGCCCGCCTCGGCGTCGCCGCCTCCATGCAGCCCACCCACACCGCCTACACCCGCGCCGACCACACCGACGCCTGGTCCCGGCGGGTCGGCGAGGAACGCGCCGCCCGCGCCTGGCGCTGCCGCGATCTGCGCGATGCCGGCGCGGTCCTGGTCCTCGGCTCCGACTGGCCGATCGCCCACCACGACCCCCGCCAGGTCCTGGCCACCGCCCGGCTGCGCCGCCCCGCGGGCGAGTGCGACATCACGCCCGTCACGCCCGAACAGGCCCTGACCGGTCTGATGGCCCTGGAGGGCTGCACCTCACACGCCGCCCTCGCGGTGGGCGAGGAGTCGGAGGCGGGCCGCATCGCCCCCGGCTTCCGCGCCGACCTCACGGCGCTCGCCGTGGACCCGGTGACCGCCCCGGCCGACGAGCTCGGCTCCGCGCCCGTACGGCTGACGATGACAGGCGGGCAGATCACCCATCGCGGGGTGGGCTGACGGCGGATACGTATGCGGCCGGCGCTGGGCCGTTCGGGTGATGCCGTGCCTGGCGGGTGAGGCGCTGGGCGGTCCGTCGCACCGGCCCGCCCGGAAGCTCCTCAGCCCGCCTGGAGCAGATTCACATCCGGGGCCGCCACATACCGTGCCAGCCGGTGCGGCAGCCTGCCGTACCAGCCCAGCGCCACCGTGAAACCGAAGGTCAGGCAGAGGATCCCGCCGACCGCGTCCAGCCAGAAGTGGTTGGCGGTGGAGACGATGACCAGCAGCGTCACGGTGGGGTAGAGCAGGCCCAGGATCCGGGCCCACAGCGGCTTGGCCAGCATGGCGATGGTCAGGCCGCACCACAGCGACCACCCGATGTGCATCGACGGCATCGCGGCGTACTGGTTGGACATCGACGCGAGATTGCCGGACGCCATCGAGCCCCAGGTGTCGTGCTGGACCACGGTGTCGACAAAGCCGCCGCCGGACATCAGCCGCGGCGGCGCCAACGGGTAGAAGTAGTAGCCCAGCAGGGCCACGCCGGTGGTCGCGAAGAGCGCCATCCGGGCCGCGGCATAGCGGCCCGGATGCCAGTGGTAGAGCCAGATCAGCACGCCGATCGTCACGATGAAGTGCAGGGTCGCGTAGTAGTAGTTCATCGAGACGATCAGCCACGTCACGGAGTTCACCGCGTGATTGACGGTGTGCTCCACGGCGATTCCCAGGGAGTGCTCCGCCTGCCAGATCCAGCCGGCGTTCTTGAGCGCCTTCGCCTTCTGTTCGGGTACGGCATTGCGAATGAGCGAGTACGTCCAGTAGCTGACCGCGATCAGCAGGATCTCGAACCAGAGGCGAGGTGCGCGAGGTGTGCGCAGCCGGCCCCATCGGCGGCCGCCCGACGGGCGGTCCGCGCTTCCCCCGTGGGGTGGCGGGGTGGTTGGCCGACCGTCCAAAGTCCTCACATTCGCATCACCCATAGGCAGACAGTCTGCCAGAAACGGGCGTGTCGCCGATCATCCTTCGGTCGGGTATTCGAAGATCTGTATCCCTCTCCGGAGGGACAACCGACCCCCGCAATCCTTAGGGAATTTCCGGCGAATCCCCGGTACCCGTCTCAGGGTGTACGGACAGGCCGGGGGATCCGCGCCGTCTTCGGGGCCGAAGCGGTGGAACCGCGGACCACCAGCTCGGGATGGAAGACGAACTCACTGTGCGGGGCGGGGGTGCCGCCGATCTCCTCCAGCAGCGCCCGGACCGCCGCCTGCCCCATCGCCGTAACCGGCTGCCGGATCGTGGTCAGCGGGGGATCGGTGAAGGCGATCAGCGGGGAGTCGTCGAAGCCGACGACGGACACCTCGCCCGGTACGTCCAGGCGCCGCTGCCGCGCCGCGCGGATCGCGCCGAGCGCCATCATGTCGCTGGCGCAGACGATGGCCGTGGCCCCGCGGTCGATCAGCGCGCCGGCCGCGGCCTGACCGCCCTCCAGTGTGTAGAGGGAGTGCTGGATGAACGGCCCCACCTCGGCCGGACCGAGGTTCAGCCGGTCCTGCATGCTGCGCACGAACCCCTCGATCTTGCGCTGTACGGGCACGAACCGCTCGGGCCCGAGCGCCAGCCCGATCCGCTGGTGGCCGAGCGCGCTGAGGTGGGTCACCGCCAGGTCCACGGCGGCCCGGTCGTCGGGGGAGATGAACGGCGCCTGCACCTTGTCGGAGAAGCCGTTGATCAGGACGAACGGCACGCCCCGGCCGCGCAGCTGCGCATAGCGCTGCATATCGGCGGAGGTGTCGGCGTGCAGCCCGGAGACGAAGATGATGCCGGCGACGCCGCGGTCCACCAGCATCTCGGTCAGCTCGTCCTCCGTGGAGCCGCCCGGCGTCTGTGTCGCGAGGACCGGTGTGTAGCCCTGGCGGGTCAGCGCCTGCCCGATCACCTGGGCGAAGGCGGGGAAGATGGGGTTCTCGAGCTCGGGCGTGATCAGCCCGACCAGGCCCGCGCTGCGCTGCCGCAGCCGCACCGGGCGTTCGTAGCCCAGCACGTCGAGGGCGGCCAGCACCAACTGGCGGGTGGTGGCGGAGACACCGGGTTTTCCGTTGAGAACCCGGCTGACGGTGGCCTCGCTGACACCCGCCTGTGCTGCGATATCGGAGAGCCGGGCGGTCATGGGATGGGACTGTACCGGGCGCATGTCAGATTGCCCACCAGGTGCAGCTGTCCCCGGGGAGCACGGCCGAGGCGCCGTCCACGGTCACCGGGGCACTGGAGAGCAGCGGCTGTCCGGGCAGCGGGATTTCGGCCGCGCGGCCGAGGGTGTTGACCGTACACAGCACACCGGGGCGGCGGAAGGCGAGCAGCCCTTCGGGGGCCGGCTGCCAGCTCATCTCCCCGTCGCCCAGGCCCGGCAGGCGGCGGCGCAGGTCGAGTGCGGTGCGGTAGAGCTCCAGGGTGGCGGACGGGTCGCCGGTCTGGGTCTCGACGGTCAGCCGGTGCCAGTCGGCGGGCTGCGGCAGCCAGCTGTCGCCGGACCCGAAGCCGTACGGGGGCAGATCGCCGGACCAGGGGAGGGGGACGCGGCAGCCGTCGCGGAAGCCGTCCTGGCCGTTGGCGCGGAAGAAGGAGGGGTCCTGGCGGGCGTCGTCGGGGAGGTCGGTGACTTCGGGGAGGCCGAGTTCCTCGCCTTGGTAGATGTAGGCGGAGCCGGGGAGGGCGAGCATGAGGAGGGCGGCGGCGCGGGCGCGGTCGAGGCTGCCGCCGAGGCGGGTGCGGTGGCGTACGACGTCGTGGTTGGACAGGACCCAGGTGGCGGGAGCGCCGACGGGGCGCATCGCCTCGAGGGACTCGTCGATGACCGCGCGGAGCGAGGCCGCGTCCCAACCCGTGTTCAGGTAATGGAAGTTGAAAGCCTGGTGCAGCTCATCCGGGCGGACGTAGAGCGCCAGCCGCTCGGCGCTGGGGGCCCAGGCCTCGGCGACGCCGATCACCTCCTTGCCGCAGGCGTCGCCGTATCCGTCCAGCAGCCGGCGCCAGGACCGGTGGATGGCGTGCACGCCGTCCTGGTCGAAGAAGGGGAGCACCTGGCTGCCGATGAGCTTGGCCTGCTCGCCGCGGCCGATGTCCGGCAGGCCGGGCGCCTTGACCATGCCGTGTGCGACATCGACCCGGAAGCCGTCGACGCCCAGGTCCAGCCAGAAGCGCATGATGGCCTCGAATTCGGCGTGTACGTCGGGGTTGTCCCAGTCGAGGTCGGGCTGTTCGGGGGCGAAGAGGTGGAGGTACCAGTCGCCCCGGCCGGTACGGGTCCAGGCCGGTCCGCCGAAGACCGACTCCCAGTCGTTGGGCGGAAGCTCGCCGTGCTCGCCCTTGCCGGGGCGGAACACATAGCGCTGTCGGGCGAGTTCGGGGTCCTGGAACCACGGGTGGCGGTCGGAGGTGTGGTTGGGGACGATGTCGACGATCACCCGCAGGCCCGCGTCATGGGCCGCGCTGATCAGGTCCCGGGCGTCGTCGAGACGGCCGAAGAGCGGGTCGACGGCGCGGTAGTCGGCGACGTCGTATCCGCCGTCGGCCTGCGGTGAGGCGTAGAACGGCGTGAGCCAGACGGCGTCCACGCCCAGCGCCTTGAGATACGGCACCTTTCCGCACACACCGCGCAGATCGCCGATTCCGTCGCCGTCGCTGTCGGCGAACGAGCGCACATAGACCTGGTAGATGACGGCGTCCCGCCACCATCCGGAACCTCGGCGTGGTGCGGGGGCCTGGGGGGCGGGGCTGGGGGAAGTGAGCTCCTGGGTCATCTGCCGTCCCTGTCGAGATGAAGAGGCCTTGGTGCCTTCACGCAGTCAACGCACGGGCGGGCGTGGGGTGACGGTGGTGAGGGGGCCCCGAGGGTGCTGTTCCGGCCATAACGTTGCAATTTCTTCCAGCAGGCTTGCAGTAATTTCCCGCAAGGTCTTTCGGTTTCTTTGCAGCGCTGTTACGTTCCTGACCGCCATCTGAGGCGCTTCCCTAAGGAGTTCACATGCGACGTGGCATACGTGGCATCACCGCCACCGCGCTGGTAGCGGGCCTGGCACTGGCGGCGAGCGGGTGCGGCGGGGGTGACGACAACGGCAGTACCGGCAGCGGCGGTGAACTGTCCGGAACCGTTACCTTCTGGGACACCTCCAACGACGCCGAGAAGGCGACCTACCGCAAGCTTGCCGAAGGGTTCCAGAAGGAACACCCGAAGGTCCACGTCAAATATGTGAACGTCCCGTTCGGTGACGCCAACGCCAAGTTCAAGAACGCCGCGGGCGGCAACTCCGGCGCCCCCGACGTGATGCGTACCGAGGTCGCCTGGGTCGCCGACTTCGCCAACCTCGGCTACCTCGCGCCGCTGGACGGCACCCCCGCACTGAACAAGAGCGACGACTACCTCCCGCAGGCCGTCGGCTCCACCAAGTTCAAGGGCAAGACCTACGCCGCGCCCCAGGTCATCGACACCCTCGGCCTCTTCTACAACAAGAAGCTCCTCAAGGACGCGGGCGTGGGCGTGCCCAAGACCTTCGCCGAGCTGGCCGGCGCCGCCAAGAAGATCAAGAACAAGACCGGCGCCACCGCCCTCTACCTGCGCGGCGACGACCCCTACTGGTTCCTGCCCTACCTCTACGGAGAGGGCGGCAACATGGTCGATGCCCGCTCCAAGATCGTGGAGATCGACGACGGCGCGGGCGTCAAGGCCTTCAGGACCATCAAGGACCTGGTCGACTCCAAGGCGGCGGTCACTGATGCCACCGACGGCCAGGAGAACCAGCTGACGGCCCTCAAGGACGGCAAGGTCGCGATGGCGATCGACGGCCCCTGGGACATCGAAGGCGCCCGCGCCGGCCAGGCCTTCAAGGACAAGGAGAACCTCGGCGTCGCCCCCGTACCCGGCGGCAGCGCCGCCCAGGGCTCCCCGCAAGGCGGCTGGAACCTTTCCGTATACGCCGGCAGCAAGAACCTGCAAGCCTCTTACGCCTTCGTGCAGTACATGAGTTCCGCGAAGGTGCAGCAGGAAACCACGGACCAGCTCAGCCTGCTGCCCACCCGCAAGTCGGTGTACGAGGTTCCGGCCGTCAAGAAGAACGAGATGGTGAAGTTCTTCCGGCCCGCCGTCGACGGCGCGGTACAGCGTCCCTGGATCGCCGAGGGCAACTCCCTCTTCGAGCCGATCAAGGTCCAGATGAACAAGGTGCTCACCGGCACCGCCACGCCCGAGCAGGCCGCCAAGGCGACCGGCGACGCCTACCGAAAGCTGCTCAAGGACTACAAGTGACCTTCGCTGTACGGCCACGCCCACGGCTGCGCGTACGGGCGCGCCGCGCGCTCGGCACACACTGGTACGCATGGACGATGGTCGCCCCGGTGGTACTCGTCGTCGGGGTCATCATCGGCTTCCCGCTGGTACGCGGCACCTATCTCTCGCTCACCGACGCCAACGAGGCCAACGTCCAGCGCGACATCGGCGTCAACCACATCCCCGCCACCTACAAGTTCGTCGGCCTCGACAACTACAAGGCGGTGCTTTCCGACGGCGTCTTCTGGGACCGCCTCGGCTGGACCGTCCTGTGGACCGTGGCCTGCGTCTCGCTCACCTTCCTGCTCGGCCTCATCCTGGCCAATATGCTCAACCGCACGCTGCGCGGCCGCACCTTCTACCGCCTCGCGCTGATCCTGCCCTGGGCCATTCCCGCCTTCATCTCCGTCTTCACCTGGCGGATGCTCTACAACGAGCAGAACGGCATCCTCAACAAGCTGCTGGCCGGCGGGGGCATCGACGCCGTCCCGTGGCTCAATGACCCGACCTGGGCGAAACTCTCGGTCATCGCCGTCAATGTCTGGCTGGGCGTGCCGTTCATGCTCGTCACGCTGCTCGGCGGCCTGCAGTCCATACCCGGCGAGCTGTACGAGGCCGCCGAAATGGACGGCGCCGGGCCCTGGCAGCGCTTTCGGAACATCACCGTCCCGGGCCTGCGCGCGGTCAGCAGCACGGTGATCCTGCTCTCCACCATCTGGACCTTCAACATGTTCCCGGTGATCTTCCTGCTCACCAGGGGCGGCCCCGGCGACGCCACCGAAATCCTGGTGACCTACGCCTACCGGCTCTCCTTCGTCGACAGCCCCCGCAACTTCTCCGGGTCCGCGGCCTGGGGCGTCCTGATCCTCGTGCTGCTCTCGGTCGTCGCGGTCGTCTACCGGCGGGCGCTGCGCAAGCAGGGAGAGGTGTGGTGACCGTGACCCGCAAGCCCGTGACCCGCAAGCCCGTGACCCGCAAGCCCGTGACCCGCAAGCCCGTAACGCGCAAGCGCAACCAACGGCACCCGCTGGCTTCCGCGGGACTGCATGCCGTCCTCGCCGTGGCGGCCGTCCTCGCCGTCTTCCCGCCCCTGTGGCTGCTCGTCACGTCGTTCAAACCCAGGAACGACGCCTTCTCCACCTCCCTCATCACCCACTTCACCCTCGCCAACTACACCCATGTGGTCGCCGATACGGAATTCCTGACCTGGTTCAGGAATTCGGTGATCATCGTCGGGCTGACCACCGTCCTCGGCGTTTTCATCGCCGCCACCACCGGCTACGCCGTCAGCCGCTTCCGCTTCCCCGGTATGCGTCCGCTGATGTGGCTGCTGCTGATCACCCAGATGTTCCCGGTGGCCGTACTGATCGTGCCGCTCTACAACCTGATGGCGACCCTGGGGCTGCTCAACCAGCCCGCCGGTCTGGTCCTCACCTACCTGACCATCGCCGTGCCGTTCTGCGCCTGGATGATGAAGGGCTTCTTCGACACCATCCCGGTGGAGATCGACGAATCCGGCCGGGTCGACGGTCTCAACCCCTTCGGCACCTTCTGGCGCCTGGTCCTCCCGCTGGCCAGGCCGGGTCTGGCCGTCACCGGCTTCTACACCTTCGTCACCGCCTGGGCCGAGGTCGCCTACGCCTCCGCCTTCATGACCGGCGAGGAGAACCTGACGCTCGCCGGGGGCCTGCAGACCTTCGTCAACCAGTACACCAACGACTGGGGTTCTATGACCGCCGCCGCCGTGATCATTGCCGTACCGGCCGCGCTCGTCTTCGCCTTCGCCCAGCGCCACCTCGTCTCCGGTCTGACCGCCGGCACCACCAAGGGATGACAGTGACCCAGCAGCACGCGAGCAAGCGCACCGACTGGTGGCGCGACGCGGTGATCTACCAGGTCTATCCGCGCAGCTTCGCCGACGGCAACGGCGACGGAATGGGGGACCTGGCAGGCATCCGCAGCCGTCTGCCGTACCTCAAGGACCTGGGCGTGGACGCCGTCTGGCTCAGCCCGTTCTATGCCTCCCCGCAGGCCGACGGCGGCTACGACGTCGCCGACTACCGCGCCATCGACCCGATGTTCGGCACCCTGCCCGATGCCGAGGCCGTCATCGGTGACGCCCATGACCTGGGCCTGCGCGTCATCGTCGACATCGTGCCCAACCACTGCTCCGACCAGCACGAATGGTTCCGGCGCGGGCTGGCCGAGGGCCCGGGATCGGTCCTGCGCGAGCGTTTCCACTTCCGTAAGGGACGCGGCCAGAGCGGCGAACTGCCGCCCAACGACTGGGAGTCCATCTTCGGCGGCCCCGCCTGGACCCGCCTCCCGGACGGCGAGTGGTACCTCCACCTCTTCGCCCCCGAACAGCCCGACTTCAACTGGGAACACCCCGCCGTCCAGGATGAGTTCCGCTCCATCCTCCGTTTCTGGCTGGACCTGGGCGTCGACGGCTTCCGGGTGGACGTGGCTCACGGCCTCGTCAAGGCGGCCGGTCTGCCCGACATGGGCCACGGCGAACAGCTCAAACTCCTCGGCAACCATGTCCTTCCCTTCTTCGACCAGGACGGTGTGCACGACATCTACCGCACCTGGCGCACGGTCCTGGAGGAGTACGCCGGCGACCGCATCGCCGTCGCCGAGGCCTGGGCCCCCACCGCCGGACGCACCGCCCTCTATGTCCGCCCGGACGAGCTGCACCAGGCTTTCAACTTCCATTACCTGAACACGGGTTGGGACGCGGCCTCGCTCCGCGCGGTCATCGACGAGTCTCTCGAGGCGATGCGCCCCGTCGGCGCCCCCGCCACCTGGGTCCTGTCCAACCACGACGTCGTACGCCACCGCACCCGCCTCGGCGGCAGCCTCGACCGCGCCCGCGCCGCCGCCCTCCTCATGCTCGCCCTCCCCGGCTCCGCCTACATCTACCAAGGCGAGGAACTCGGCCTCCCCGAAGTCACCGACCTCCCCGACGACGCCCGCCAGGACCCCTCCTTCTTCCGCGCCAACGGCCAGGACGGCCTTCGCGACGGCTGCCGCGTCCCCCTCCCGTGGAGCGGTACGGAACCCCCGTACGCCTTCGGCGACGGCACCCCATGGCTGCCCCAGCCCGCCGACTGGGCCACCCTCACCGTCCAGGCGCAGACCGGCGATCCCGCCTCCACCCTGGAGCTCTACCGCACCGCCCTCGACCTGCGGCGCACCCACCCCGGCCTGGGCGCGGGCGACGCGATCGAGTGGCTGGACGCACCCGAGGGTGTACTGGCCTTCCGGCGGCCGGGCGGCCTGATCTGCACGGTCAACACCACCGAGGCGGCGGTGACGCTGCCCGAGCGACCCGGCCGCGTACTCCTCTCATCCCTTTCCCCCTCTCTCCCCTCCTCTTCTCACTTGTTGAACACCGAGAGTGACTGTGTGGTTGCAGCCGACACCACGGTCTGGTGGGAGGAGTGACCCTGCCGACACCCCGCCCCACCCCGCGCCTGGCCGACATCGCGGCCCAGGCGCGGGTCAGCGAGGCCACCGCCAGCCGGGTCCTGAACGGCAAGGCAGGCGTCGCGGCGGGCACCCGGCAACGCGTGCTCGCCGCCCTCGACGTCCTCGGCTACGAACGCCCCGTACGGCTGAAGCGCCGCAGTGCGGGCCTGGTCGGCCTCGTCATCCCCGAGCTCACCAACCCGATCTTCCCGGCCTTCGCCCAGATCATCGAGCAGTCCCTGGCGGGCCACGGCTACACCCCGGTCCTGTGCACCCAGATGCCCGGCGGTGCGACGGAGGACGAACTCGTCGAGCAGCTTGAGGAGCGCGGCGTCACCGGCATCGTCTTCCTCTCCGGCCTGCACGCCGACACCGCCGCCGACCCGTCCCGCTACGCCCGCCTGACCTCGCGAGGCGTCCCGTACGTCCTGATCAACGGCTACAACGACCGCATCGACGCGCCCTTCGTCTCACCCGACGACGGCGCCGCGGCCCGGATGGCCGTACGCCACCTGACCGAGCTGGGCCACGAACGGATCGGCCTCGCCGTAGGACCCGCCCGCTACGTCCCCTCCCGCCGCAAGGCCGAGGGTTTCGCGGCGGCGCTGGAGGAGTCGTTCGGCCTGTCGAGGGGGCAGGCCGAACGGCGCATCCGGCACACCCTGTTCAGCGTCGAGGGCGGCCACGCGGCCGCCGCCGCCCTCCTGGACGACGGCTGTACGGGCGTCGTCTGCGGCAGCGACCTGATGGCACTCGGCGTCGTCCGCGCGGCCCGCCAACGCGGCCTGGACGTCCCCGGCCACCTCTCCGTCGTCGGCTTCGACGACTCGCAGCTCATCGCCTTCACCGACCCACCGCTGACCACGGTGCGCCAGCCGGTGCAGGCGATGGCGACCGCCGCGGTGGGCGCGCTGATCGAGGAAATCCAGGGAAATCCCGTCCAGCGCACCGAGTTCGTCTTCCAGCCGGAGCTGGTCGTACGGGGTTCCACGGGTCCGGCCCGCGTGCCGCACTGAGTTCGCCGGCCGGCGCGGTTTTCGGGCTCCGGAGGCGCACTGACGGGCGCGACAGGCGGCCGGTGATACTTCCACCGACCGCCTCGCCTGTTGCCGGGCCCGTCGGACCCACCGGACCCACCGGACCCGCCTCCGGGCGGCCTCGGCAAGTTCCAGAAGTTCCAGGTCAACGGGGTGATAGCCGGTGTCGATCCGCTACTGAGACGTCTCCGATCACTCCTCGCCTGCCGGGACTGCGTGGACACGAACCCGTCCGGCACCGGGGAGATGAGCGTCGACTAGCAGGAAGGCGGACGCTGAATCCCGGCCGTCGCCACCGCCGAAGGACCTCCGCCCTGCGCCGACCGGGATTGTCAGACCCCCCTGCCAACATGTCTGTCACGTAACCCCGTTGAACCGAGGCGCCGCACATGAATTTCCACGAGAAGACAGCGCTCGAGACGGCCTTTCGGCTGGCCGATCCGTCCCTTATCGGTCCGCTGCTCACTCGATTCCGGGCCGAGACCCTCTCGTTGCTGAGCAAGGACAACGAGCTGCCGTCCCAGCTGGTGGAGGCCGTTGTCGCATCCGGCGACCGGGAGCTGTGCGCCACCCTGGTGGGCAACTCCCATCCGGACGTGTGCGATACGGCGACCCTGCTGCGGCTCGCCGAACTCGGCGCCCCCGAGTTCGGACGTGACCTGTACCGGACCGGGCATGTGCGGGCGGAGCCTGGTGTCCAGGCCGCTGTCCTCGCTGCCGCCGACCCCGCCGACCCCGGTTGGTACGCGCCGGGCGGGCTCGTCGAGATGCTGCTCGGGGCGGAGGGGAAGAGCATGCTCGCGCTCGCCCTGAAGGGCCCGTTCCCGGAAGTCGTCGCGCACGCCGTGCGGCTGCTCGTGTCGGACCTGCCGCTGCCGGTGGTGCTGGACGCCTGCGATGTCCTGCTCGCGCACGGCGGCCCGCAGGCGCTCGCGGACCTGGCCGACACCCTCGAGCGGCCCGCCCATCCCGGACTCCTGGCGCTGCTGCATGAGGCCGCCACCGCACCCGACCCGGCCGCGCCGCTCCGCAGCCGGCGCGCGCCGGGGGAGTGGACCGACCTGGCGGCGGTGTCCGTACTGCTGCGGATGCGCCGAGACAGCGGGGACATGGGCCGCATGCCGGTCCATGTCCCCCTGGAATGGGATCTGGTACGGCGCGAGCACGAGCGGAGGCCGTTCCGCACCATAGGGCTGATGGCCCTGAGCGGATGGCCCGACTGCCCCGAGGACGTGGCCCTGGAGATTTTCCGAAGCAACCCCCGGGGGGCGGCGCAGTCCGCGGCGCGGTTGCCGGTGGAGGTGCTGTCCGGTGCCGAGGCCCGCGATCGGCGCTTCGACGTCGGCGCCCTCATCCGCCGCGGTGTCTCCGCAGGGTGGCTGCCCCTCGATCGCGTCCTGGCCGAGGCGGCGCCCGCCCGCAAGGTCCTGGCCGCTGTGGAGTACGACCACGAGCCGACCCGTAAGGCCATCGCCGAGCTGATCGCTCCGCTCGGGGACGACCCCACCGCATGGCTGACCTTCTACCAGCGCCTGCGCCGCTTCGAGGGCTCCGCCACCGAACTGATCGCCAGGGTGTGTGCTTCGACCCAGCGCGTCACCGCGTGGCCCGATCCGCTGGGGCCCGGTGATCCGGGGAAGCACGAACCCGTGGGTCCCCGCCGGGTCTTTCTGGAGCTTTTCGGCTGCGCGCCGGAGGAGGCGCAGCTCGCACTCATACCGCATCTGGACATGCGGGCCGTCCAGCACCTGTTCGCCGTCGGCAAGCCGTCTCCGCGCGTCTGCGCCGAGATCGTCGCCGTCCACGGCTCGGAGCTGGCGGCCCACGTATCCCGCGTTGTCCTGGCCAAGGACGTGATCGAGGGGCTCCTCGACCGCGATGACCCGCTCATCAACGCTCAGCTGTTCGAGGATTACCGACTCGATCGGAAGGAGCGGATACGGATTCTGGCGGGCACAGGGCGGGGTGGCGGAGCGGTCCCCGTGCACGACAGGCTGCTCTCGTATCTCAGGAACCTCCCCCTCAGCGGGTACCGCCAGTGGCTCACGGCAGGTATCACGTCCGGTGACTCCAAGGTGCTCGAGGTCGTACTGGACCGGCTCAGGCTGTACACGGACGCCGGTCGGCTGCGCCTGGTGATCGCGCTGTGGGAGCGGCAGGGGCCGGACGCCGTCCGCGAGCTCCTGACGCAGGCCCGTTTCCACCAGGACAAGCGCTCCTGGCCCGTCCGCGCCCAGCGGGCGGTCCTCGAGGCCCTGGACGCCCCCGGCGGCATGAACGGCCTGCGCGAGCGGCTCGCCGCAGAGGAGGACCCGGCCCGGGTGGTGGCATTCCTGCGCAACGTCCGCAACGCCGATGAGAGCGCCGCATACGCCGCACGCATCCGCAGGGTCGTCTCCGAGGGCACCGAGTTCCCCTGGGACGAGCTGATACGGGCCCACGCCAAGGATCCTCTCCCGACGGACCTCCTGCTCGCGCTCGTGGACGAGAGCGACTGCCCTCGAGCCCTGTTCCGGGCCTGCCTGGCCGATGTGCGCCTGACCGACTATGCGTGGTGGGTCCGGTGTGGCCTCAGGCGGGGGCCACTTACTCCCGAGGACCTGCTGGAGTGCGCCCATCCAGCCGCGACCGTTGCCGCCTACCCCGCCAATCCCTACGTGCGGCTCGACAAAAGTGCCTGGACCCAAGCCCGTGCCGAGGCCCGGAAGCTGGCCCGGGAACACCTCGGCTCGAACGTCGAGGCCTGGGCCGTGGCTCTGCGCCTGCTGCCGGAGTTCCACGGGACCGTCCCCGAGCTCCTCGCTACGGCAGGAGCCGTCGCCGGCTGAACAGGTCACGATCAGCCTTGCTCACGCCTTTTCCGGGCGGCGTACGTGACGGACGCCGCCCAGGACTTGGCCGGAACCGTGCTTCTCGCCCACCTCGGCATCGTCAGACTGCGGGGAGCCCGTAGAACCGGTCCGAGTGCGCCACAAGCAGCCGACGCCCCGCCGCCGCGATATGCCATTGCCCGTCGTCGTGGACACCGTCGTTGTACGCCCAGCGGAGCTTGCCCGTACGGGCTTCGAAGGCGTAGATGCCGCCGGTATCGAAGTAGGTTGCGCCGTAGACGGTGTCCCCGACCTGCACGAATTCGACGGGGGCGGGCCGCTGGCCGAGGTCGTCCGACTTCCACAGCTTCTTACCGGTGGGCGCATCGACCGCCCACACACCGCCGTTGTAGACCGACGCGTAAACGGTTGTGCCCACGAGCGACAGCGGAGCCTGGAACGGATTGCTGTGATGGCTGGGCAGTGACCAGCGCGGAGCGCCCGTCTTCAGATCGAACGCGCGCATCGTGTCACCACCGATGATGACCTTGTCGCGGTACACCGTGGGCTGCGCCGCCGTGTCCTCACCCACCGGTTTCGTCCACAGCTGCTCGCCGCTCCCGGCGTCGCGGACCGTGAGGTTGTAGAGGTCGTCGGTGTAGACGACATGCCGGCCGTCGGTGGTCGCCGCGACGTCCCACTCACCGGATCCCTTCCCGCGTGGCTTCTTCCACAGCACCTGGCGGGTCTTGATATCCACCGCGGCGATCACGGTGGGAGTCTTCCCCGGGTCACTGGTGACGACCTTGGCGATGACGAAGACCCTCCGTCCGTCGGCCGCGATCAGGCGCGGGTCGTCGTACTTGCCGCCCAGCCTGCTGCGCCACGCCTCCTTGCCCGTCGCCGGGTCGAGGCCGACGAAGTCGCCGTCGTACTTGCCGCTGGCGAAGAACAGCAGCCCAGCAGCGTGAATCAGCGGAGCGCCGGGGGTCGTCACACCGGCCACCGACCACTTCTGGCGCCCGGTCGCCACGTCGTGGGCGATGAGCGGGTCACCGCTGACCACCATCAGATCGCCGATCGCCAGCGGCCGGATCTGATAGTTCAGGCTGAGATGCTTCGCCTGCGCCGCCCACAGGGACTTCGGGCTCGTGCCGGCGGGCGGGGTGGTGAAGTCCTCGGGGTCGATCGGATCGTCCTGGTGTTGCTTGTCCTGGCGCCGCTTGTGGTGGGCCGGCTCGCCGCCGAGCCCCTGCCACGCCCAGGCCGCTGCGCCGCCGGCGGCGATCACCGCGGTCCCGGCCCCCAGCGCGAGGAACTTGCGACGCGACGTGGTGCGCTCCTCCCGTTCCACGGCCGCCGGACGGGTCGGCTCGTTGGCGGAGCCCCCCGTCTGTCCTGCCTGGTCGAGCGCCGTGGGAGTGCGGACAGCCGCTGCGTGACCGTCGCGGATCGGCGTGTCCAGGTCCAGGATGCGTGCGGCATGCTGGGCGATGGCCGAGGCGACCGACCCCGGCAGCCAGTCCTCCAGCGCAGCCGGTACGCCGTCGGGGGCGAGTTCGGCGACGAGCCGCTCGGGGGTGGGCCGCGCCTCCGGTTCCTTGGCCAGGCACCGCTGGACGAGCGGCCGCAAGCCTTCCGGTACGGCCGACAAGTCCGGTTCGCTGTGCACCACCTGGTACAGCAGGCCGGCGACCGACCCCGTACCGAAGGGCTGGCGGCCGCTCACGGCGTACGCCAGCACGACCCCGAGCGAGAACACGTCGCCCTGCGGTCCGGCCACCTGTCCGGTGGCCTGTTCCGGAGGAATGAATCCCGGGGAGCCGACCACGACTCCCGTGCTCGTCAGCCGCTCGCCGTCGACCGCGCGCGCGATGCCGAAATCGATGACGCGCGGCCTGTCGGCGGCCAGCAGCACATTCGACGGCTTGAGGTCGCGGTGCACCAGCCCCGCGGCGTGGATCCCGCTGAGCGCCGCCGCAAGGCCGGCACCCAGAGCCCGCACGGACTTCTCGGGCAGCGGTCCGTGCCGGTCGATCAGGTCGTCGAGGGCGGGGCCGAGCACATAGGCGGTGGCCAGCCAGGGGAGCGCGGCCTCCGTGTCGGCGTCCACGACCGCGGCGGAGTACGGCCCGGACACCGCGCGGGCGATGCTCACCTCGTGCCCGAAGCGGCGCCGGAAGCCGGCGTCTTCGGCGAGCTCGGGCCGTACCACCTTGACGGCAACGGTGCGTCCGCCGGATGAGCGCGCCAGATAGACGCGGCCCATCCCGCCCGCCCCGAGCCGGGCCACGAGACGGTAGTCCCCCAGGCTCTGCGGATCGTCCGGCTGCAACGGCTGCATGGCAACCATCCCCCCGTTCCTCGCGCGCGTGTTCGCGCGATGGAGGGTCAGCCTAAGGGCTGTTCCGTAATCCCTGGCGGGCGCACGACAACAGCTACGGCATTGCGAGCTGCGGACCCGTCTCGTCCTTGGGGTCGCGGATGTGGATGGTGGCGGGGCAGGGGGCGATTTCGAGCTGCGGCTCACCCGGCTGCCGGGCTCGGCCCGTCCGGGCATCTTGCGGATCGCGGTCGCCGACATCCGTACCGAGCTGCGTCCGCCCGCTCCCGGAACGGTCGAACTCCCGCCGTCCGACAGTGAATCCGGGCGCGTTGTCGCCGGACTGCTCCTTTGTGGGCCGGTCCGACCGGCCGGGCGCGTGGGGCCCAAGGTGATGGGCCTCCGGCCGGCCGGACCGGTTACTGCGCGAACTTAACACCCTTGCAATATCTTGCGTAAGGTCTTGCAGTCATCAAGTAACGCGGATACAACCGGGACCCATGTCCTCCAAGTCCTCCACGGAACACCGGTACCGGCCCCGCAGGCGCCTGGCCGCCGTCCTCGCCCTCAGCGCGGCGGCCCTGCTCGCCACGGCCCCACGGCAGCAGGCGCACGCATCCCCGACCGACCCGGTCAAGGCCGAGGCGCAGTGGATCGACCGCGACACCGTGGTCTGGAAGGGCGCCGAAAGCTCCGCCGCACAGCTGGAGTTCGGCGACGGCGGGCCGGCGCACCGCATCCGCCTCACCCCGGGCCCCCTCACCCCCGCCGAGCGGACCGCCTACCCCCACCTGAAAGATTTTCCCGCCTTCACCGTCGACCCGCGCGACCTGAACCTGGCCCGCAACGCCTTGCGCAACCGCCTCATCGCCACCCAGCAACGCTCCTCGGGCGCGACCGCGTCCCCCGCCACCACCGGCGTCCAGATACCCGGCGTCCTGGACGACCTGTACGGACGCGCCGCCCAACACGCCCGCCTGGGCCCTACGTTCGACGCCACCGGTCGCCCCACCCTCTCCGTCTGGGCGCCCACCGCCCGCACCGTCGCGCTCGAACTGGACGGCCGCAGGGTCCCGATGCACCGCGACGACACGACCGGCGTCTGGCGGGCGCAAGGCGAACCGTCCTGGGCCGGAAAGCCATATCGCTACGTCGTACGGGTCTGGGCTCCCACCGTCCGCAAGTTCGTCACCAACAAGGTCACCGACCCCTACTCCACGGCTCTGACCGCGGACTCGGCCCGCAGTCTCGTCGTCGACCTCGCCGACCCCCGTCTGGCCCCCAAGGGCTGGTCGCAGCTGAAGAAACCCCTTGCCGTCCCCTTGCGCAAGGCCCGCATCCAGGAACTGCACATCCGCGACTTCTCCGTCGCGGACCGCACCTCCCACCACCCCGGCCAGTACCTCGCCTTCACCGACAGCCGCTCGGACGGCATGCGGCACCTGAAATCCCTTGCACAGGCCGGCACGTCTTACGTCCACTTGCTGCCGGCTTTCGACTTCGCCACCGTCCCCGAACGCCGCACCGACCAGCAAGATCCTTCGCAACAACCCGACTGCAACCTTGCTGCAATGCCCGCCGACTCCGACCGCCAGCAGGAATGCGTCGGTAAGACGGCCGCCCGCGACGCGTTCAACTGGGGCTACGACCCCCTCCACTACACCGTCCCCGAAGGCTCCTACGCCTCCGACCCGAACGGGCCGCGCCGGACCACCGAATTCCGTCGCATGGTGCAGGGCCTGAACGGGGCCGGCCTGCGCACCGTCATGGACGTCGTCTACAACCACACCGCGGCCGGCGGACAGGACCCGAAATCCATCCTGGACCGCATCGTGCCGGGCTACTACCAACGCCTTCTCGACGACGGCAGCATCGCCACCTCCACCTGCTGCTCCAACACCGCGCCCGAGCACACCATGATGGGCAAGCTGGTGGTGGACTCCCTCGTCACCTGGGCCAAGCAGTACAAGATCGACGGCTTCCGCTTCGACCTCATGGGCCACCACCCCAAGGCCAACATCCTGGCCGTACGCAAGGCCCTCGACGCCCTGACACCGGCCCGCGACGGCGTGGACGGCAAGACGATCGTGCTCTACGGCGAGGGCTGGAACTTCGGCGAGGCGGCCAACGACGCCCGGTTCGTCCAGGCCACCCAGCGCAACATGGCCGGCACCGGCATCGCCACCTTCAGTGACCGCGCCCGCGACGCGCTCCGCGGCGGCGGCCCCTTCGACGCCGACCCCCGCACCCAAGGCTTCGCCTCCGGCCTCTACACGGACCCCAACTCATCGCCCGCCAACGGGGATCCGTCCGCCCAACGCGCCCGTCTCCTCCACTACCAGGACCTCATCAAACTCGGCTTGACCGGCAACCTGGCCGACTACACCTTCACCGACACCACCGGCCACCAGGTCAAGGGCTCCGAGGTCGACTACAACGGCGCTCCCGCCGGGTACGCCGCCGCCCCCGGCGACGCCCTGGCCTACGCCGACGCCCACGACAACGAAACCCTCTACGACGCCCTCGCCTACAAGCTCCCGCCCGCAACCGCGCCCGCCGACCGCGCCCGTATGCAGGTCCTCGCCCTGGCCACCACCGGGCTCTCGCAAGGCCCGGCCCTCTCCCAGGCAGGCACCGACCTCCTCCGGTCCAAATCCCTCGACCGCAACTCCTTCAACAGCGGCGACTGGTTCAACGCCCTCCACTGGAACTGCGCCGACGGCAAAAGCAATCCGACCGGCACCGGCACCGGCACCGGCACCGGCACCGGCACCGGCACGGGCAACGGCTTCGGACGCGGCCTGCCCCCCTCCGCCGACAACAAGGACAAGTGGCCCTACGCCAAGCCCCTCCTGGCAGACCCGGCCCTCCGCCCCACCTGCGCCACGATGGCCGCCACCTCCGCCGCCTACCGCGACCTCCTCCGTATCCACGCCACCGAACCGGCCTTCGCCCTCCCCACCACCGCCGACGTCCAGTCCGCCCTCTCCTTCCCCCTCTCCGGCACGGACGAGACCCCCGGCGTCATCACCCTGCGCCTCGGCCACCTCGTCGTGATCTTCAACGCCACCCCGCAGCGTCAGACCCAGCGCATCCCCTCCCTCACCGGCACGCCGTACACCCTCCACCCTGTCCAGGCCCATGGCTCCGACCCCGTCGTCAAGTCCTCGTCCTACGCAGGCAGTTCGGGCACCTTCACCGTCCCGGCGCGCACGGTGGCCGTCTTCACCCGGGGCGCCACCCGCTAGCACGGCACCATCGCCGAATGGGAAACATGCGACATGTCACCAGGCGGGGACGCCACGGCCCCGCCCACCCGCACCCTCGTGCCCCGGTGCCGCTGCATGTGGTGGGCCGGGCACATCGCCGACCAGGGCCACCGGGGCCGAGCTCCTGTCCGCCCCGAAGAAACCGGCTAGAAGTCCGCCGCGACCAACCGCCGCTCGAGCAGGGTGACGGCGTACCTGCTGCCCTCCGTACCCTCCTTGAACGGCTGCTCCCCGACGACGGTGTACCCCGCGCTCTCGTAATACCTACGAAGCCGAGGATTGCTCGCCACGCAGTCCAGCCGGCACCATTCCCTGCCGACCTCCGCGATCCGCCACTCGGCCTGCCCCAGCATTGCCCGCCCGGTCCCGACCGGGGCGTGAGCACGGTCCACCATCAGCCGGTGCACATACCCGGCGACCGGCGGCTGCTCGCCCCACGCGGGCACGTCCGGCCACCAAAGAGGGGCCGGTGGGGGCGTGTGTTTCGGGTCAGCTGCACCTCTGATCCACAGCGTGCGGCTGACCGCTTACGTGCATGCCCACCGGCCTTTCTTTTTCCCACCCTCCACGGGGAGGGGGCGGGCCGTAGCGGCGGAGCCGTGTAGGTCCGGTCCCGCTGCCGAACAGCCCCGCGCAGCGGCACCGCCCGCCGCAGGCGCCACGGCGAACAACCCCCACGGCGGGACGGCCGACAACGTGGGAGGGCTGCCAAGCGCAGCGGAGGGGCCGCAGGCGCAACGGCGACAAACCCCCACGGCGGGACGGCCGACAACGTGGGAGGGCTGCCAAGCGCAGCGGACGGGCGCAGCGGCACCGCCCGCCGCAGGCGCAACGGCGAGAGGTGGCGCGGCGCCGCAGCCGACAGCGTGGGGCCCCGGCAAAGCGCAGCGGACGGGCCGCAGGCGCAACGGCGAAACACCACCACGGCGGGACAGACAAAAACGTGGGGCAGACACTCAGAGGTCGAGGACGAGTCGTCCGCCCTCCCGCGTCCGTGAGACGCAGATCAGTAGCGAGTCATCGCGTTCCGCGTCCGTGAGCAGTTCGTCGCGGTGCTCCACCTCGCCCGCCAGCACCCGCTGTTGGCAGGTGCCGCAGAAGCCCTGTTCGCAGGAGTACGGGAGGTCCGGCAGCGCCTGGTCGCGGATCGCCCGCAGCACGCTGGTGTCGGCGGGCACGGTGACCGTACGGCCGGTGCGGCGCAGTTCCACCTCGAACGGTGCGTTTTCGCCGGCCGGTGCGGGGGCGGCGGGCGTGAAGCGTTCGGTGTGCAGGGCCGCTCCCTCGGTGACGGCAGGCAGCAGGGCCGCGACCGCGTCCATCAGGGGCTCGGGCCCGCAGCAGTAGACGGCGGCGTGCGGCGGCGCGTCGGCGAGGGCGGCCGCCAGGTCGGGCCGTCCGTTCTCGTCCTCCGCGACCACGGTCACCCGGTCCGCCCCGGCCCCCGCCAGCTTCTCGATCTCCTCCAGGAACGGCATCGAGGCCCGCGACCGCCCGGCGTACAGCAGCCGCCACGCCACGCCCTCCCGCTCGGCCTGCCGCACCATCGGCAGCATCGGGGTGATGCCGATACCGCCCGCGATGAAGACATAGGCGTGGCACTCCTCGAGGCGGAAGCGGTTGCGCGGGCCGCGGACCTCCACGGCCGTCCCTTCGTGCAGCTGCTCGTGGACCTCGCGCGAGCCGCCGCGGCCGTCCTCGATCAGCCGGGTGGCGATGGTGTAGGAGCCGGGCGTCGCGGGATCCCCGCAGAGCGAATACTGGCGGACCGTTCCCGACGGCAGCACGAGGTCGATGTGTGCCCCGGGCTCCCAGGCCGGGAGGTCGTCGCCTTCCAGGCGCAGCCGTACCACGCCCTCGGCCTCCTCCGTGCGTTCCACGACCGTCAACTGCCGTGCAGTGACACGTGACTTACGGCCTTGGCCCGAGACGGGGGTTTCGAGGGCGGGCATCGGCCAGAGGGGGGACTCCTTGATGCGGCGGCGCAGCGCCCGCCGGGCGACCAGCGCGGCCGCGGCCACCACGACGACGGTACGGATACGGGGGCTACGGGGCATCTCAGGCACCTCCGGCCGTACGGGCCTCGGCCGCGGTCGCGGCGGGGGATCCGGCGAGATAGGCGACGGCCTGCTCGGTGCTGCCGTGCTGGGAGGGGTGGTAGGTGCGGCTCAGATACTGCGGGATGGAGCGGGCCATGGCCCCGGCGGTCGGCAGCACGCCCTGTCGTCCGGCGCGGAAGAACTCCCGGAAGCCGGCCTTGCCGTCGATCAGGGTGGGGTCGTTCTCCATGAAGAAGCGGGTGCCTCTCTGCCAGAGAAACACCAGCGCGGTGAATGCGGTTGCCCACGTCCGCACCCGCCGCCGGTAGCCGCCGTCCAGATGGACGAAGAGGTCGAAGGCCACCGACCGGTGCTCGACCTCCTCCGCGCCGTGCCAGCGCAGCAGATCGAGCATCGTCGGATCGGCGCCCCTGGCGTCCAGCGCATCGGCGTTGAGCACCCAGTCGCCCAGGAAGGCGGTGTAGTGCTCGATCGCGGCGATGGTGGCGACCCGTTCCAGCAGCCACCACTTACGGGCCCGGCCCGGCGGCAGCGTCCGGTCGCCGAGCAGCTTCTCGAAGAGCCAGTCGACCTGCGCGGTGTACGGGGTGGGGTCCAGGCCCTGCGCCTTGAGGTGCGGCAGGACGTCGTCGTGCGCCTGGGAGTGCATCGCCTCCTGGCCGATGAACCCGATCACGTCCTCGCGCAGCCGGGGATCGCGGATATACGGCAGCACCTGCTTGTAGACGTGCACGAACCAGCGTTCGCCGGCGGGCAGGAGGAGGTGCAGGACGTTGATGGTGTGGGCGGTGGAGGGGTCGCCGGGTATCCAGTGCAGAGGGGTGTCCGCCCAGTCGAAGGCGACGTTGCGGGCTTTCAGCGGGATGTGCTCGGACGCGACCGGCTGGGGCCGCAGCGAGGCCGTATTAGACATGGCGTCAATGTACTGACGAGTAAGGAACGTCGGTACCCCTCGGACACGCCTTTTCGCCGAGGGGTACCGACCGTGCAGGCCTCAGCGCAGCGCCTGCACCGTGCCCCCGTCCGCCAGTCGCCCTGCCAGATCCGCCCGTGCGCCAGCCGTCGTCTTCACCGCCATCAGCCGCCCGGCCGCCCGGTCGTGCACGCCGCCGGCGGCGGTGACGGACGTGACCTCTTTGCTGCCCGCGGCCAGCAGCCACCACTGGCCGCTCGTGGCCTTCCACAGCACCCCGGCCAGCACCCGCGGCGCCCGCGGCCCGCAGCCCGTACCGCCCTCGGCGCGGGCCGCCACCGCTCCCGGCGCGTACGGCTGCCCGCTCGGCGCCGGGGCCAGGAACTGCGCCAGCGTCCGGCTGCCCGGTCCGCGCCAGGTCTCCGCCCGGGTGCACACCCACGCCGCGCTGCCCGCGCCCCCGGGCAGCGGCTGCCGTGCGAACTCCCACGAATTCACGCTCCGTACGCCCTGCCCGCGCACCGCCGCCAGGGAGCAGCCGCCGCGCGCCCATGCCGTACGGGCCTGCGGGGTGCTCACCTCGCCCGGCTTGCGCGGGGTGCCGTACGTCAGCCGGGCCGGGGTCAGCTCGCCCAGGTCGGTCAGCAGATGGCCGCCCATCCGCAGCGCGGGCCAGGTGGTGCACTTCCGGTCGGGTCGGGGGGACGGCACGGGGGCGGTGAGGCCGCTCGCGCCGATGGCCGTCTTCTGCCCCGCCGCATTCGGTGTGAGCAGGTCGACCAACTGCGCGGACGTCACCCAAGGGGCCGTCAGATAGCGGACGTTGCCCTCCGTACGGCCCACCACCAGGGCGGCCGCCGAGGCCGCGTCCGCGCCCTCCGTGCGGGCGAAGTCGAGCGCCGCGCCGGTGCCGTCGCCCTGGCCCGCGCCGTCCGCCGCCTCGGCGTAGCGCACCACCCGCAGCCCGTCGTGGAAGAGCACCACCACGGAGTGGTCGACGACGCCCGCGAACAGCAGCTGCGGCGGCCCGGCCGCGGGCCCCGTCGGGGTGCCCGGGGTCGCCGAGACGTGCACCCCGGCCCCGGGCCTGGCCCACACCGCCAGCGCCCGGCGCAGCAGCGCCCGGTCGCCGGTGCGGTCGCCGCGGGCGGGCCACGCCGAGAAGTCCTGGCGCGCCGCGCTCTGCCAGGCGGTCGCGGAGGCCACCGTCAACTTGCCGGGATCCAGGGCCGCTTCGGCGGCGGCGTTCGGTGCGTACGGGGGAGCGGCGGCGCCGTCCGGGCCCCAGCCGTCACCGGGCAGCCCCAGCAGCGCCCCGCACACCACCACCGCCGCGCCCGCCGCGAGCACCGCCCGCAGGTGCTGGCGCCGCCGGATCAGATCCGTCGGCCGGGCCTGCAGCGCGCACGGGTCGAACTCCACCGACTCCAGCAGCGACCGGTCCCGGCTGCCCGCCGGGACCGCGGCCTCATCGGCCTCGTCCAGCGCTTCCTGGGCGTCGGCCACCCCGGCGGCCTCCAGGACCCGGGCCGCCTCCGGCGCGGTCAGACCCTCCAGATCGCGCAGGACGAAGGACGCCCGGCCGGGCCCGGACAGCGCCGACAGCGCCTGGTCCAGGGCGAGTTCATCGGCGCCGCCGGAGCGCGGGAAGAGCCGCAGGCCCCAGACCTGGGGGAACAGCGGCAGCTGCCGCCACCGGGACCGTGCGGCGGCGAGCGCGGACCTGAGCACGCGCTGCCGCAGGAAGACGTAACCGGGATCGGTGGCCGCGCCGGTGTCGCCGCGCGGGGCGGGCAGATCGAGGCCGCGGGTGGACGTGCGCCCGCGCGGCAGAGCCCGCTGTACCACCGCATGGGCGGTCAGCACCCGCCGCCCGCGGCCGGCGCCGGGCGGCAGGACGAGATACGCCAGCCGTACCAGCCGGGGGTAGTGCTCGACCAGCGCCGCCTCGGCCTCGTCGACGTCGATGACCTCGCCGACGTCGGCGAAATCGCCGGAGGAGGTGCGGTCCGGACGCGGGGATGTCGCCTGCTGCTGCTCCACGTTCGGTGAAACGAGTGAATCCTGTGATGGTCACCCGCGGGCCGCGTGCTCGCCCTCACGGGTGACCGGACCGCCGGGCGGCGTCACGCCAGGTCGAACTCGCCGTCCCGCGCGCCGAGCACAAAGGCCCGCCACTCCGCCTCGGTGTAGCGCAGGACCACGTCGGGATCCGTGGAATTGCGCATCGCCACCGCGCCGCGCTCCAGGAAGGCGATCTCGACGGCCTCCTCGGCGTCACCGGGCGGGCGCTGCCAGACGGCGTCGGAGATGTCGAGGCCGTAGAGCCACTCCTTGTCAGCTGCGGTACCCATGCCGTTGTCCCCTCGCTCGTGATCCGTTCCGGCCAGCGTACGCGGTGGTCAGGCGACCCTCCAGCGGCTGAATTCCGCCGTCCCGCGGTCCCCGGTACCCGAGTTGGCGGCGCACTGGTGCAGACCGGCGTCCTGTGCGGCGGCGGCTCCGGGCACGGTGACGGTGGCGATCTCGCGCCAGGTGGCGCCGTCGTCGGTGGAGCAGGCACCGGTGTACGTACCCGAGCGCCCGCCGTCGGGCCCGCGGGTCAGGCGCAGCCGGACCGGGGCGGCGATGCCGGTCAGGCGCCGGTAGGTGTCCAGGGTGCCGTCGCCGGTGGAGTCCCAGGAGAGCACGACCCCGTTGGCGGGCGTCACGGAGAGGTTCAGGAAGCCGGGGGAGGCGGGGTTGGACAGGCGGTTGCGGACGATGAGGCCCGCGCGGGCCCAGGGGCCGGTGGGGTCCTGGCGGGTCACTTCCACCGTCAGCTCTGTGCCCGCCCGGAGCGCGCCCGCCCGGTAGACGGCGCCGAACTCCGCCGTCCCCTTCCACAGGTCGGACCCCGCCCCGTTGATCGCGAAACGGCCGTCCAACTGGCCGAAAACCGCCGCATTGGTGGTGACGGTCCCGAGGCCGTCGTCCAGTGGGCCGGCCACGAAGAGGGTGCCGGGACGGGCCGCGCGGACCCGCGGCTCGCCCCTGGGCCCGTACTCGACCGTGAGGCCGTACGGCAGCGGGCGCAGCGGATCCCGCGGCGGCCCGGCGGGGGCGGCCACCCGCCAGCGGGCCTCTCCGGTGCCGCCGGGCGGGACGGAGGGGAGGGAGACGGGCCCGTCGGCGGTGGCCTCCAGGCCGGACAGGGCGAAGTCGATACGGCCGGTGGCGCGCAGGCCGTTGACGTTGCGCAGGGCCGCGGTGACCGTGGCGTGGCCGCCCGGCGGCATCGTGTGCGGGTCCGCGGTGACCGTGACGGTGCCCTGGTAGGGGGCGGCGGCGAGGGTGCTGTGGACGCGGCGCGCGGTGCGGTAGGGGTTGGCGGTGGGGCGCAGCGGGTAGTCGTTGCGCCGGTGGGTCCAGGGCTCCTCCATGGCATACCAGTCGAAGGGCTTCGGCGCCCTGTCGGCCGCCAGCGCGTCCTCCAGTTCGCCCAGGTACGCCTGCCACTGCGGGAGATGGACATCGCCGATCAGGCCGTGCCAGTCGCGGTTGGCGTAGTTGGCGAGCGCGCCGCCGTCGGCGGTGGGCCGGTCCGCCCAGGTGGTGATCAGCGCGCGGGCGCTGTGTTCCAGCCGCGCCTCCTCCGCGCCGCCGGACGCCATCGCCCTGGCGTCCGCCAGCCACGGCCCGAGCAGGAACTGCCGGTGCGCGCCCGTGACCTCCTCGCTCAGCCGCATCAGATCCAGCCACAGCCGTGCCAGCGCGCGGAACGTCGGCCGGTCCTTGCTCCGGTAGGCGTCCTGGAGCTGCCCGATCAGCTGCCAGGAACGGTTGGCGAGGGCCTGCCGGGCGGCGTCGGTCAGATCGTGGCGGTAGGCGTCGCTCTCGCGCAGCGCCGGGCGGACCTTCAGCAGCGCGGCGAACGCGGCGTCGAAGGCGGCCGGGTCGAAGGCGGGGGTGTGGGTGGCGTAGACCGTGCCGGAGCGGGCGGCGAGGCTGGGGCGGGCGGCGAAGACCGAGTCGTGCGGGCGGCCGTCCTTGCTGTCGATCGCGTACGCGCTGGTGCACAGCGCGGCGAACGCGGCGCGGGCGTGGTCGTCGCGGGCGCCGTAGCGGAAGTCGGCGTACCGCTCGAACCACGCGGTGCGGTCCACCGGGCGCTCCCGCCAGGCCAGTTCGCTGAACAGCTCGAAGGCGGCGGGGTCGCGTTCGGCGGCCTCCGGCATGTAGGCGGTGCCGGCGAGCCGGCTGCCTCCCTTGTCGCGCCATACGGTGAAACGCTGCGCCCACATATGGGTCTTGGCGCCGATGGTGGTCCGGCCGCCGAAGTTGGGGATGGTGCCGAAGGCGTACGGCACCCCGCCCCAGTCCCGCTCCCGGTCGGTGACCTTGTCGAGA
The DNA here is from genome assembly GCF_055565615.1 of Streptomyces sp. NPDC028368. NCBI lineage: Bacteria > Bacillati > Actinomycetota > Actinomycetes > Kitasatosporales > Streptomycetaceae > Streptomyces > Streptomyces sp. NPDC028368. The sequence goes on from NZ_JBVHTY010000002.1 coordinate 323,396, forward strand.
TCGCTGAGGCCGTCCACGATCAGCATCCGGTCGTGGTCGACGGCGTCCAGCAGATCGCGCCGCGGGTTCTCCTGCCAGCCGAGAATGACCCAGACCGCGCCGGGGCGGGCGGTGCGCAGCGCCTTCTCCACGGCGCGGGCGGCGTCCGGGACCGGTACGTCGCCCGGGTCGCCGCCCTCGTGCAGCAGATCCATCTTGAAGTGGCCGGCGGGGCCGAGGAGCTGGTGCTGATGGCGGTAGAAGGCGGCGGCGACCTCCGCGAAGACCTCGGTCCGCGGGTCGAGCCAGTCCGGGCGCCGCAGGCCCGACCACGTGCCCTGGGGGACGGTCCTGGCCCCGGGGTTGCGGGCGGCGAAGCCCTCCGGGACGGTGCCGAAGTAGCCGGGCAGGACGGGATGCATGCCCAGGGAGCGCAGCCGGTCGGCGATCCGGCGGCCCAACTCGGCCCGTTTGGCGAGCAGTTCGGGGCTGATGGGGCCGCCGTACCCGCTCATGTTCTGCAGCAGCCACCACGGCTGGTGCGAAGGCGCCGGGAGCCAGCTGCGGGCCTCGGCGTCGGAGTAGCCGAAACCGGTCAGCATCCGGTGGTAGACGGCCTCGGCGCCGGGCGTGACCAGCACCTCGTTCACGCCGTGCAGCGCGAGGACGTCGATCAGCCGCTCCCAGCGCGCCCAGCCGGCGTACGGGGCGGTGTAGCCGTCGTGGGTGTCGTTGAGGGCGAAGCGGTGTGGCAGAGAGGTGGTGCGCTCGAGCGGCGCGGCGGGGGCGGGCAGCCGGTCGGGCAGGGCCGGCTGGTCGCCGGCCCAGGAGAGGTGGGCCCCGCAGGTGTACTTCAGATACCAGTGGACACCGGTCAGGAGCGTGGCGGGGGTGGTGCCCGCGACCGTGATCCGGCCCCTGGTGCCCTCGACCCGGAAGCGGTCGGTGCTCTCGTCCGCGGCGAGCCGTACGAGGTGGAACTGGTCGGCGTGGCCGGGCAGCAGCCGCTGGAGGGCCGCCCGCGCCGGGGCGGTGTCGAACGCGGCCGCCCGCTCCGGCCGGGGGGCCAGGGGCGCGGAGGCGGTGGCGGGGGCCGCGGCGCCGAACGCCGCCCTCGCGCCGATCGCTCCGGCGGTTCCCAACAGCGCGCGTCGTGACGGTTGGCTCACGTGTGCCCCCACTGCTCGGCAGTTACAACGGACCCGTGCGTGGGGCACGCTAACGGTCGGTCAGCCGTGGTCCAAGTAGGCCAGGACCGCCAGGACGCGTCGGTTGTCGTCGTCCGACGGCGGCAGCTGCAGCTTGCCGAAGATGTTGGAGGTGTGTTTGGCGATCGCCCGCTCGGTGATGACCAGCGCCTTCGCGATGGCCGCGTTCGAGCGGCCCTCGGCCATCAGCTCCATCACTTCCACCTCGCGCGGCGTGAGCCTCGCTACCGGCCCCGTCCGCGAACGCCGCGCCAGCAGCTGCGAGATGACCTGCGGATCCATCGCCGTACCGCCGCCCGCCACCCGGCGCACCGCGTCGATGAACTGCTCGGCGTCGAACACCCGGTCCTTGAGCAGATAGCCCACCCCGCCGCTGCCGTCGGCCAGCAGCTCGCGCGCGTACAGCTGCTCCACATGCTGGGAGAGCACCAGCACGGGCAGGGCGGGCCGGGCGCGCCGGGCCGCAAGGGCGCACTGCAGCCCCTCGTCCGTGAACGACGGCGGCAGCCGCACATCGACCACCGCCACATCCGGCTCCAGTTCCGCCAGCGCCCGCGCCAGCTCGGGCCCGCTCTCCACCGCCGCGACGATCTCGAAGTCGTAGGCCTCCAGCATCCGGGTCAGCCCGTCGCGCAGCAGGAAGAGGTCTTCGGCGAGCACTACGCGCACGGAATCTCCATCGTGACCAGGGTCGGGCCGCCGGCGGGGGAGCTGACGGCGAGGGTGCCGTCGAATGTACCGAGCCGGCGTTCGATGCCGCGCAGCCCGGAGCTCCCCGGCGCCGCATCGCCCCGGGGCAGCGCGGCGCCGCCCCGCCCGTTGTCCGTGACCGCGATGCGCAGCCTGCCCCCGGTGTCCGCGATGTCCACCCGTATGCGGTCCGCGCCCGAGTGCTTCGCGGCGTTCGTCAGCACCTCGCTCACCGCGAAGTACGCGGCCGACTCCACCGGCGCCCCCACCCGCCGCTCCAGCGCCACGCTCACCTCGACCGGCAGCTCCATCCGCAGCGCCAGCGCCCGTACGGCATCGCCCAGACCGCGCTCGGCCAGCACCGGCGGATGGATGCCCCGGACCAGGTCCCGCAGCTCGGCCAGCGCCTCGGCCGACGACTGCCGGGCCCGGCCCAGCATTTCCTTGGCCCGCGCCGGATCCTTCTCCACCAGGGCCTCGATCGCGCCCAGGCTCATGCCCATCGCCACCAGCCGGGCCTGCGCCCCGTCGTGCAGATCGCGCTCGATCCGCCGCAGTTCGGCCGCCGAGGCGTCCGCCGCGTCATGCCGGGTCTCGGTCAGCCGAGCCACCCGCGCCGCCAGATCGGCCCTTGCCGGCGTCAGGAACACCGCCGCGAGCTGGAAATGGGCCCGCAGCAGCGCCGGACCTGCCCACGCGGCGAGCGCCAGCAGAGCCAGGCCCAGCGGCGGCGACGCGAACAGCAGCACCGGCCGGTCGGTGGTCAGCGGGCCGAACCCCAGCGCCTGGGTGCCCAGGCCCGTCACCCACTGGAAGAGCGGCAGCAGGACGAACGCCAGGCCGTAGGCGACCAGCGAGGGCGGCAGCAGCGCCAGCGCGCACCCTGCCGTCGCATCCACCGCGAGCCACAGCAGCTCACGCCAGGTCGCCGGGTCCCGCAGCAGCACCGCGCAGCGCCGTGCCCGGCCGGCCGGGCCGCGGCCCAGCCCCGGCGGAAAAGGGCGGTACGCCGCGGGGATGCGCAGCCCGGCGAGGTCCTGCCCCCACACCCGGCGCCGCTGGGCGAACGTCCGGGCCGCCGCGACCACGAGCGGAGTGGTCAGCACCCCCACCCCGATCACCATCAGCACCATGGACACCACGGTCAGCACGAACAGCACGACCGAACCCACCTCGGCGACCAGCGCGAGCCCCAGTCCCCGGGCCGCGGCGACCAGTGTTCTGCGGACCCTCATCCGTACGCTCCCTGGGCTTCACGCGCCCGGCTGTCGGGCACGGGAACAGTCTCCCGCGTAGAGAAGGCCAGGTCATTGGGGTACGCACCACCATCTCGGTGGTGTACCCACCACCACCTCGAGGAGGCCTGTCATGCGTATGGCGCCCCCCGCGTCCGCCGCCACCCCGACCCCCGCCACACCCGCCTCTCCCACCCCGGCCGCAGCTCCCGTCACCGACCCGGCCGCCGCCCCCGGCTACACCGCCGTGATCGCCGACACCCAGGAGCAGATCCGCGCCGCCCAACGCCTGCGCCACCAGGTCTTCGGCGAGGAGATGGGCGCCACCCTGCACTCCCCGCTGGCCGGTCACGACATCGACGCCGTCGACGATGTCGCCGACCACCTGGTCGTCACGCACACCGCGACCGGCGAAGTGGTCGGCACCTACCGGCTGCTGCCGCCCGACCGCAGCCCCCGGCTCTACTCCGACGGCGAGTTCGACCTCACCGCGCTGGACGCGCTGCGCCCCTCCCTCATCGAGGCGGGCCGCTCCTGCGTCCACCCCGGCCACCGGGGCGGCGCGGTGATCAACCAGATGTGGGCCGCCCTCGCCCGCTACACCCTGCTCTCCGGCCACCGCTATCTCGCCGGCTGCGCCTCCGTCCCGCTCGCCGACGGCGGCACCGCGGCCGCCCACGCCCAGGAACTGGGGCGCACCCGCTACGCCGCCCCGCCCGAGCTCCAGGTCACCCCGCACCACCCCTGGCACCCCACCGTCCCCGCCCCCGACCGCCCCAGCGCCGCCCAGCTCCCCCCGCTGCTCCGCGGCTATCTGCGCATCGGCGCCGTCATCTGCGGCGCGCCCGCCCACGACCCCGAGTTCGATGTCGCCGACTTCTTCGTCGTCCTGGACATGGAACGCCTCGGCGACCGCTACCGGCGCTTCTTCCTGGGGGAGCGGTGACCCGGGCAGCGGTGAACGCGCCGGCGGTCAACGGGCGGGCGGTGTACGGCCCTTGGGACGTCTGGTCCGACTGCACCCCGGACTGCGCCACACACGTCCTGCCCCGGGTACCGGCCACCCGGACCGCCCGGCGCCTGACCGCGTTCGCGCATGCGGTGCGCCGCGCCCTGACGGACGGCGAGCGGATGGCCGACCCGGTACGGCTGCGCACCCACGCCCGTGCGCTGATCGCCGCGCTCGGGATACGCCTGGAAGGGACCGGCTGCACGGACGCCACGGGCTCTCCGGACGCCACGGGCCGCACGGCCGTGGGGGAGCGTCTCACCGTGCCCGGCCCCGCCGGCGGCCCCGGCACCCTCATCGTCGTCAACCACATCTCCTGGCTCGACATCCCCGCGCTGCTCGCCGTCGAACCGGTCACCCTGCTCGCCAAGCGCGAGGTCGGCGGCTGGCCGGTCGTCGGCGGCCTCGCCCGGCGCGCCGGTACGCACTTCATCGACCGCACCAGCCCCCGCCAACTCCCGCACACCATCAGCGAATTGACCGAACTCCTCGCCTCCGGTCGGTCGGTCGCGGTCTTCCCCCAGGCCACCACCTGGTGCACCATCGGCCACGGCACCTTCCGCCGGGCCACCTTCCAGGCCGCCCTGGACGCGGGCGCCCCGGTCCGGCCGGTGACGGTCGGCTACACCCAGGGCGGCCACCCCAGCACGGTGGCCGCGTTCTGCGGCGAGGACACCTTCGCCGCCTCGCTGCGGCGGGTGCTCGCGGCCCGCGCGCTGGCCATCCGGGTCACGGCTCATCCGGCGCCGGCGGGAGAGGGGCTCGGCCGGCGGGAGCTGGCGGCCCTGGCGGAGCGGGCCGTACTGGGCGGGCGGGTGCGGACCGGATCCGTCGAGGGTGTGCCCGCCGTGCCCGCCCCGCGGCCGGCCCCGAAGCCGGCGGCCCGGCACCATGTTTGACCAGCTGGACCAGCTCACCGAGCCGCTCCGGGACATGCTGGGCTCGCCCTGGCTGTGGCTGGTCGTCCTGCTGGTGTCCGGCCTCGATGCGCTGCTGCCGTTCATGCCGAGCGAGACCACCGTGGTGCTCGTCGCCGTGCTGATCGGCCCCCGGCCGCCGCTGCTCGCGCTGCTGGCCGCCGTCGCGGCGGCCGGCGCGCTGGCGGGCGACTGCCTCGGCTACGCCGTCGGCCGCTACGCCGGCCCGCGCGCCACCGCCTGGCTGCTGCGCGGCGAACGCGGCCGGGCCCGGATGCGGCGGGCCCGCACCACGGTCGAACGCCATGCCGCCACGCTCGTCATCGCCGGCCGCTTCCTGCCCGGCGGGCGGGTGGTCGCCGGTCTCTCCACCGGCAGCGTCCGCTTCCCGCTGCGCCGCTTCGTCCTGCTGGACGCGGTGGGTGCGACCCTCTGGGCGCTGTTCAGCACGGCCGTCGGTGGGCTGGGCGGCGCGGCGCTCACCGACTCCCCGGTGAAGGGGCTGCTGATGGCGACGGGAATGGGGCTGCTGGTGGCGGGGGGTGTGGCGTATCTGCGTCGGCGGGGCGGGGGCGCGGCTCCCGTCCGGCCGGGCCCGTGCCGGGGAGTACGGGACGGGGCCTGAACCGCGTCCCGGTCCGCCCCGCCCCGTCTGCGCACCCCTACACGCTCGGCACGTACTTGTAGCCGACCCGCCGTACCGTCACGATCGACGACCGGTGGTCGGTGCCCAACTTGCGGCGCAGCCGGGCGACATGGACATCGACGGTGCGGCCGTCGCCGACATGGCCGTACCCCCACACCGTGGTCACCAGCTGGTCGCGGGTGTGCACCCGGTGCGGATACGCCACCAGGTGGGCCAGCAGCTCGAACTCCAGGTACGTCAGATCCAGCTGCCGGCCCTGGACCTGTACGGTGCGCTGCTCGGGGTCGATCCGTACGATCGCGTCGCCGGTCGTGGCTTTTGCCGGGGCGGGCGGTTCGGCGGTGGGGCCGGCGGCGCCGGCCTCTTCGGCCGGTACCAGGACGAGGTAGCCGACCATCGGCGGCCGGCCGGGCAGGACGGGCAGGCTGTGCTGGGGCGCCGGAAGCCAGGTCGCGCCGGCGTTCAACAGCTCGGCGACCGATTGGATGCCATGGCGCGAAGAGCCGCCGCCGGGGGTGGCGGAGGGAGACGGGAGGGCTTCGTCGGGCGCCACGGCACGCAATCGGTGCCGGTGCGGGGCGGTCGGGGAGGACTGGGGGGCCGTCGCGGAAGTGGCAGACAGGGTACGGATGTTCGTCATCGAGATCAGCTCTTTCGCGCAGTGGGGCGTCGGGGACGTCATGCGCGCGGGCAGGGCTGGGGACGCCGGTCAGCGGCGTCGGTGAGGCGTGTGCGGGCCCGCGCTCAGTGCGCGCGGCAACACAGACGATCGAAAGCGTGCGCCTGCCGGGACGGCCAGAAAGGCTCGAGGTCGCTGCGACCCGTCGCGGTGTGAGGAAGGCTGGCCATGGCCCTATTGAACCAGACGGTCGGGGAGATGGGGAACGGAGTTGACCGACGTCACGGCCCCATCCCGCATCGCGGACCGCCGCACCGCCGGCGGCGGCGTCACCTCCTCGGTATCCCGGTCTCCGGTATCGCGGTCCGCGCGATCCCGGTCGTGCGTATCCCCGTGCCCAGGACCACCCCGAGCGCGAGCGCCGTCAGATGGCCGGCGTCGGTGAACGTCCGCTCCCGGCGCAGCACCGGCCGGATTCCCAGCGCCAGCAGCCCGGCCGTGGCCGCGGCCCGCGCGCCCCGGTGCGGGACGGCGGCGGCCAGGGCGCCGAGCGTGGCGTTGAAGCCGTAGCTGGCTCCGACGTCGATGGCCCGCGCGGTCTCGTCGGGCGGGGCGGCCCGGACCCGGCCGCGCAGCCCGGCGTACACCAGCAGGCTGGCCCCGATGTGCCCGGCCGCGAACACCCCGGCCGCGCGTCCGGCGCCCCACCGGGCCTCGGCCGTACCGAGCGTGGCCAGCAGCGCGGCGCCGTACGCCACCGGCAGCGGCTCCTCGACGAACGCCGCGCTGGTGACCAGCATCCGCCACCGCCCGGCCCGCAGATTGGCGACATTGGTGGAGTGCGCACGCAGCACCTCCGCGCGCCGCCCCCGGGGCAGCCGCGCGGTGGCGTACGCACCGAGCTGGACGCCCGCGACATACAGCGGCGCGGCCCACGGCACCACCGGCCGCCTCCGGACCCTGCCCATTTCAGACCCCCGCCGGCAGCCGCTTGCGCCAGTCCAGAGGGGCGACCTCGATGACCTTGTCCGGATCGCCGTCCCACTCCGCCGGCAGCCCGGCCTCGGTGAACGCGGCCATCACCGTCCGGCCGACCTCCGCCCGGTCCCGCCCGGAATCCTCGTAGGCGCCGTACCGGACCGAGAGGCCATGGCCCGCGGCGGCCGATTCGGTGTCCTGGTAGTGGAAGAAGACAAAGCCGTGGTCGGCCTCGGCGCGCTCGCCCCCGATCTCGGCCAGCCCGCAGCCGCTGCAGCAGCTGAAGTTCATCCGCGCCGTCAGTCCCCGCTGCCCTAGCGCGGCGAACACTCCCGCCACCCGGTCCGCGTCGGTCACCTCGGGCCACCGGTCCTGCTCGGCGAGCCGCTCCTCCCACAGGCCGGTGACGATCCGCGCCGCCTCCTCCAGGGAGATCGAGGTCTCCCCGGGGTCGTCGAAGACGTCACAGATGTTCTGCGCGACCTCCCGGAAGGTCCAGAAACCGGACCGCAGGACTTTGCGCGCCTGCTCCTCGGCGTCCGCGCGGAGCTCCGGCGTCAGGCCGGGTGTCGACACCAGGTCGTCCAACTGCCAGTCCAGCGCCGTATGCCAGGACTCCCCGCCGCGCGACCAGTCCAGGAACACCGCTACGACCTGATCGACGTCGGCGCTCTCCGCGCCGAAGTGCCGGTCCGGTCCGCCGTCGCGGTACTCCACGCGGAACGGCCCGTCGCCGTCCCGCCAGGTCTGCAGGAATACGTGGCCCTCTTCGGGGATCCGCTCGACGATCGCGAAATGGTCGTCGTCGGCGCCGATCCGCCGCAGCAGGGCGGCCAGTTCGGCCTCGGCCGGACGAGTGAGGTCCGGCCCGGTCTCGGTCTTCACGGTGATCGCAAGCATGCCTACAGCGTGCCAGGTGCCACTGACAACCGGCCCGGAACCGGCGGCAGGAGGCCCGCGGTCCGGCGCGCGAAGGGGCCCGGACCACACCGGATGCTGTTGGTTGGTTCGGGGTCCTGTCTGAGGTCGGCGTTCCGCTTCAAGACCTGGTGTGTACAGCGCGTGAAGGGTGGGTCGTTTGATTCACCACGCCCCACGCGAGCGGGCAATCTGGCGCATGGCGGGAGTCATTCAAGGGGTTCCCGCCGCAGTGCGCCACGCACTGCGACACACCACTAGAGAAGAAGGACGCTCATCATCATGAGCAACACCTCCCGCATTGAGACCCGCGAGATAGACGACGCCGACCTCGACAGCGTCGCGGGTGGCCTCTCCGTCAGTGGCACCGTGGAAGGCCTGACCGCCAAGTTCGCCCCGGGCCCCAATGGCGTGCCTGTCCTGACCGGCGGCTCCGTGAAGTCCCTCAGCCTCACCGTCTCGGACATCCCCCTGGGCCCGATCGGCTGAGATACAGCTTTGGCACGGTGCTCAGCCATCGGGCCCCGGAACCACCCCGGGTCGTTGTGGGGTAATTCAGGGGCCTGTGTGACGTCGGCCTTCAAGACCTGGTTGTGGTCTTGAAGGCCGACGTTGTCGTATGGGGTGGCCGACGATGGCTGCGGCTTATGTGCCTCAGACCTGCTCGCGCCGCGCCAGCTCCGTGCAGCAGGTGTCCACCATCAGGCGGGTGACCACGTACGGGTCGACGTTGGCGTTCGGCCGCCGGTCCTCGATGTAGCCCTTCTTCTCGACCTCGACCTGCCAGGGGATGCGCACCGAGGCACCGCGGTCGGAGGCGCCGTAGGAGTACGCGTCCCACGGGGCGGTCTCGTGGGCGCCGGTCAGGCGGTCCTCGATGCCGGTGCCGTACTGGCGCACGTGCTCCAGCGGCTTGTCGCCCTCACCGAGCGCCTCGCAGGCGGTGATGATCGCGTCGTAGCCCTCGCGCATCGCCCGGGTGGAGAAGTTGCAGTGTGCGCCCGCGCCGTTCCAGTCGCCCTTGGCGGGCTTGGCCTCCAGCGACGCGGTGACGCCGAACTCCTCAGCCGTGCGGTGCAGCAGCCAGCGCGCCACCCACATGTGGTCCGAGACCTCCAGCGGTGCCAGCGCGCCGACCTGGAACTCCCACTGGCCGGGCATGACCTCGGCGTTGATGCCGGACAGGCCGAGCCCGGCGGCCAGGCACAGGTCGAGGTGCTTCTCGACGATCTCCCGGCCGAAGATCGCGCCGGCGCCCACGCCGCAGTAGTAGTCGGCCTGCGGGGCCGGGAAGCCGCCGCCCTCGGGGAAGCCGAGCGGCCGGTCGCCCTTGAGGAAGGTGTACTCCTGCTCGATGCCGAAGATCGGCTCCTGCCCCGCGAACTTCTCCGCCACCGGGCGCAGCAGGGCGCGGGTGTTGGAGGAGTGCGGGGTGAGGTCGGTGTTGAGGACCTCGCACAGCACCAGGAGGTGGTTGCCGCCGCGGATCGGGTCGGGGCAGCTGAACACCGGCTCCAGGACGAGGTCCGAGGAGTGGCCTTCGGCCTGGTTGGTGCTGGACCCGTCGAAGCCCCACCGAGGCAGCTTCGCGCCGTCCGCAAGGATCCTGGTCTTGGAACGGAGCTGGGCGGTCGGCTGGGTGCCGTCGATCCAGATGTACTCGGCCTTGATGGTCACGGGGTCCTCATATACGGGTAGGTGCGGGTACGCGTGCGGGCGTACCGCTGCACTCTCGCAACCAGCCGTTTCCCGTCCGTTGCCCGTATGTGAACCACAGGTTACTCAATCGGACATCCTTCGATTGTGGTGCGAATCCCGGTGTCTCGCCTTGCTTTACATGCTTGCGGGCCCGGAAAATCTCAGACATTGCCCTTGAGTAGTCCCTCGAATCCCAGATGGTGGATCCGCCGGACCAGTTCCTGGGTGCTGACCCCCATCGCCGCCGCCGTGTCGCCGATGTGCCAGTCGTGCGCCGCCAGCCGGTCCAGCACATGCCCGCGCCGGACCTGCTTGTCGGAGAGCCGGAACGTCTTGAGGTAGGCGACGCGCCCCTTCCCGTCGGTGATCATCTCGCCGATGTGCTGGGAGCGGTGGAGCGCGAACGGCGGCAGGAACCGGGACAGCCGGAACCGCCCCATTCGGTACACCTGGCGTACGGAGTACGACTCGTCCAGCAGATCGCCCGCCATCAGGTCGTGATGCTGCTCCTCCCACTCCCGCAGGCGCCGCGCCGCCGCCGACCGCAGATCCGCCACCGACGTGATGTACTCCGGCGCGATCCGCACGGTGAAGTCCGGCATCGACCTGGGGCCGTACCGGCCGTACTGATAGATCAGCTCGCCGTACAGGTCGTGCACGAGCGAGGGGTGCAGCGCCCGGTAGTCGTCCGGATGCGGCACCACGAACGCGGCCGCCAGGGCGTCGGCGACGTATACCATCACCCCGCACTGGCCCGGATGGATCTCGAAGATCCGCAGCGCATCACCGAGCCCGCGCACCACCCCGCCCCGGTACGCCGTCTCCGCACGCGGCGACAGCCCGTCGCGTACCGCGCGCCGGGTCCACTCCTCCCATACGACGGACGGGCCGCCGAAGTGCAGCGCCAGATAGCCGTCGAGCGCCAGATGGAGCGGCAGGAAACGCAGCCCCGCCGGACCGCCGCCGGCCCGGCGGGCCCTGGGCTGCCGCTGGACGAGCCTGCGCGGCAGATGCAGCGGCGCACACTCCACCGGGCCGCGCTGATCGCCGAACTGCGAGCCGTACGAGGCGGCCGGGGTGCCGTCGCCCGTCCAGTTCGCCACGAAACCGTGCGGAATGTACGAGGTGTACGAGGTGCGCCGGTCGGCCGCCACCGTTGCCGCGCCCTCGGAGCAGCCCTCGTAGACCTCGCGGTGCAGCCGCAGATCGGCGATCGGCTCCGCCCGCACCAGCGGGACCAGCCGGACGGCGCCCCACACCTGCGCCGGACGCGCACTCAGCCCGTCCAGATCCAGCCTGCTCATACCGTCTCACCCCGCTTGCGATCCCTGCCGCCCGCCGCTTCCTCCAGGAACTGCCGCACCCGGTCCTCCATATGGGCCCGCAGCTCCGCCGCCCCCGTACGCCCCTCCGCGAACCGCGCGAGCTGCACCAGCGCCGGCAGATCCTCGGCGTTGCGCACCCCCGCCGTCGGCACCGAGGCCGACAGCCGCCGTACGTCGAAGTCCTCCGCGTCGTACACCGGGTTGAGGTGGACGACGGACGTACGGCCCTGAGGATCGACAGAGGTCCGCCACGCGCGCAGCACCTCACCGGCCAGCCCCGGCGGCGCGTTGTCCCACCCGTCCGAGACGATCACCAGGCGTTCCGGCGCGGACTCCAGCGCGTCCAGCACCCGCATACCGAGCGGCGTCGCCCCGTAGGGGTAGACCAGCAGCGCGTCCTGCCGCCCCGACGTCCACCGGGGCAGATACGTCCCGGACAGCGCCTCCAGCAGAAAATGGCAGGCCAGCGCGACCGCCAGCGGGCGCTGTCGCTTCTGTCGCGAACCGGTGGCCGAGAAGCTGTCGTCCAGCACGGCCGCCACCCGGCCCCACGTCCCCGCCTGCGCGCCCGCCGCCCGCCGCGCCGCGTCCCGCAGCGCACCGGTCAGCTCGGCGCGCCGCGCCACCCGGTCGTCGAGGGACAGCCCCAGGACGTACGAGGCGAGCCGGGTCAGCGGCATACCGGTGAGATCCGCACCCACATCGGCACGGTGCGTACGGGCCGACTCCTGCATCCGCAGTCGCTCCAGCCGCGTCATCCTGGGGGCGATGCGCTCCAGGAAGACACGGCGGTCGATGCCGCGCCTGGCCGCTAACCCCTCGGCGACGGTGAACGGCAGCTCGTACAGGGCGCTTTGCTCGTAGTGCGCCCGCTGCCAGGCGTCCAGCAGCGGGGTGGTGAAGTGCTTGCGGCGGCCGGGCGCGAAGAGGAAGTCACCCAGCTCGCCGGCGCCGCCGTGGCGGGTGTCGTCCAGCGGCAGATGGGCGTGGCGCGCGGCGCACTTGAGGCCCGTGCGGTACTTCACGGCATCCAGGGCGGGGTCGGGGCGCGCGGCGAGCCAGTCGCGCATGATCGCGCGGGTGCGGCGGTTGTTCACCCTGGCGGCGCGCAGCGCGCGGAAGAGCCGGTACACCCGCGGCGCCGGCAGCCGCGCCAGCCGGGCCGCGATCAGCCGCCCCTCCGCCCGCCGCTCCTCGGGACCCGCCTCGCCCGCCGTCTCCAGCAGCCGCCGCACGATCAGCGCCGCGTTGTGGTCATTGATGTCCAGCGCGAGCGAAGCGGCATACAGGGAGCGGTAGTTGACCCGTACGTATTCGTGCAGAAAGCCCAGCGACATGTGCTGCGCGTGCTCATCGGAGTGGAATTCGCGCTGCCCGGTGGAGGTGATCGCGGCATTCACGAACAGCAGCACGTCCTCGGCCGCCACCAGATCCGCGTGCGCCGTCGCCGGCTCGGCGCGCGTCGCCATGTCGTCCTCCCCCGTAGCGTGAAGCCGGCCGGGGAATGGGGGCACGAACAGCGAATCGTTGCTTAGCAGAGCAGGTCCGGAAGTCGCACCGGAGTCCCGCGGCCGGCCCGGGAAACCTAACATCCGGGGTGCGGTCCGGGCCCGAGGTTTTCCGGCCGCGGGCCGTTGTCAGTGGCGCGCGGGACACTTGCCGTATGACGACTGCGGACGTGAAGCAGAACCCGATTCGGCGCATCGGGCTCCTGGGCACCGGCCCCTGGGCGCGGCGCGTACACGCCCCCGTCCTCGCCGCCCATCCAGGCGTCGACCTCGCCGGCATCTGGGGGCGCAGACCTCCGGCCGCCGCCGAGCCGGCGCGGGCCCATGGCACCCGTGTGTACGCCCGCCCCGAGGATCTGTTCGCCGACTGCGACGCCGTCTCCTTTGCGCTCCCGCCCTCCGTCCAGGCCCCGTTGGCGGTGCGGGCCGCCGAGGCCGGCTGCCACCTCCTCCTGGACAAGCCGGTCGCGACCACGGTGGCCGAGGCCCGCGCCGTAGCCGGCGCCGCCGAGCGCGCGGGCCGCGCCTCCGTCGTGTTCTTCACCGCGCGCTTCGGGGTACGGGAGGGCGAGTGGATCGCCGCCCAGGCCGCGGCCGGCGGCTGGTTCACCGCCCATGCCGACTGGCTCGGCTCGGTGTTCGCCGAGGACGGGGGAGACAGCCCGTACGCCGACTCGCCCTGGCGCCGCGAAAAGGGCGCCCTGTGGGACGTCGGCCCGCACGCGCTGTCCGTACTCCTCGCGGTCCTGGGCGACGCGGAAACGGTCACCGCCACCCGCGGCCCGGCCGACACGACACTGCTGACGATCCGTCATGCAGGCGGCGCGGCCAGCTCGGCGACGCTCAGCCTGACCGCCCCCGCGGCCGCGTCCGGCGTCGCGGTCACCCTGCGCGGCGCCGCCGGCGTCACCACCCTGCCCCGCCGCACGACCGGCCCGGAACCGGCCTTCCACCGGGCCGTCGATGCACTGCTCGCCGCCGCCCGTACGGGCCTGCCGCATCCTTGCGACATCCGCTTCGGCGTCCGGGTGACCGAGATTCTGGCGAGCGCGGAGGAGGGGCTGGGGTGAGCGGACGGCTGCCCCGGCGGCGCCCCGTACGGCATGGCCTGCGGCGCCCCGTACGGCATGGCCTGCGGCGGCCCGTACGGCTCCTCGCCCGGCTACTTGATCACCGCGTCGGCGCCCGCGATCACCAGCCCCGGCGTCAGGTCGGCCGCTCCGATCCGGGCGGCCCCGCGCCGCCCGTAACACACGCACCCACCAGCGGCCATTCGTCCCACAGCCGACGGCCCAGGACGCCCGGCGGTGCCCGGCCGACTGCGTGCGTTCCGTTGTCCGACCCGTACGGCCACCCACGCCAGGCAGCGTGCCGCCCGCATTCCCTCGGCAAAGCGGCCCCGATCCCCTGGCCGAAAGGACGAGAGCACACCGCCCCCGCAGCGCGGCCTCCGCTGCACCGCTTATGCCTCGTCCGCCATGACTACATGGCGCATTTGGTCGTGGAAGGCATGAGCGAACCGCCCTAGCGTCATGAACGACGGGAGACCGGACACCGGAGACCGGACACCGGACCCGACGACCGGACGACCGGACGACCCGACGACTCCCACCCCCACCGACCCGAGGGACCGCACCCGATGACACACCCCGCCGAGCCCCACGCCTCCCGGCCCGCCCCCGTCGAAGCCGCCGCCCCCGTCGAAGCCGCCGCCCCCGTCGAAGCCGCCGCCCCCGTCAGCTATGTGGAAACCCTCCTCACCGTCTTCGACCGGGATCCCTCCCGCACCGCCGTGATCAGCGCGGACGGCGCCGAGGTCACCGCCGGCACACTGCACGCCACCGTGCACCGCATGGCGGCCGTACTCGCCGGACGGGGCATCGGCCGCGGCCGGACCGTCTCCCTCCTGAGCGGCAACCGCCACGAGGTGCTCGCCGCCCGCTACGCCGCCAACCTCCTCGGCGCCCGCGTGGTCTTCCTCTACGTCGGTATGGCCGCCGAGACCCTGGCCCGGATCGCGGAGAGCGTGGACACCGCCCTGCTCCTCGTCGACCCCGACCTGCACGACACCGCGCGGGCGCTGCTCGGCCACCTCCGGGGCCCGGCCCCCGAGGTCATGACCCTCGGCCCGGTGCCCGCCCCCGTACGGGACGCGTCCCCGGACGCCGCCGGCCCGGTCCCCGACCTCGTGGCCGCCTGCGCCGCCCTCCCGCACACCCCTGACATCCGGTGCGCCGCCCGCCCCGAGGACGACTGGTGCATCCGCCACACCGGCGGAACGACCGGCATCCCCAAGGGAGTCCGGATGGCCCATGCCCCCTTCGCCCGGATGCTCTCCCTCCGTATGGAGGCCGTCGGCGACCGGCCCCGTCTGCTCGTCTGCACCTCGCTGGCGCACCTCGCGGGAATCGTGTCCGACGCCACGCTCGCCGCCGGCGGAACGGTCGTACTCCAGCGCACCTTCGACCCCGCCGCCGTGCTGGCCGCCATCGCCCGCGACCGCATCACCCACCTCTGGCTGCTGCCTCCGCTCCTCTACCGCCTCCTGGACCACCCCGCCCTCCCCGCCACCGACCTCAGCTCCCTGACCCGCATCAGCTACGGCGGCTGCACCGCCTCACCCTCCCGGCTGCGGCAGGCCCTCGACGCCTTCGGCCCGATCCTTTACTGCTGGTACGGCCAGTCCGAGGCGATGTCCCTCACCGAGGCGGGCCCGGCCGACCACGCCGTCACCGGCCCCGGCGGCAAGATCACCGTCGGCCGCCCGATGCCCGGCGTCGAGCTGGTCATCCGGGACGCGGCGGGCCGGCCGCTGCCACCGGGGGAGCAGGGCGAGATTTACGTACGCTCCGCCGGTGTGATGTCCGGCTACTGGAAGCAGCCCGAACTCACCGCGCAGGTACTGCGCGACGGCTGGCTGCGCACCGGTGACATCGGGTGCCTGGACGAGGACGGCTACCTCTTCCTCGTCGACCGCAGCAAGGACCTGATCATCGTCGTCGGCGGGCATGTCCACCCGGCGGAGGTCGAGGACCTCCTGCACAGCCATCCGGCCATCGCCCACTGCGCCGTCTACGGGGTGCGCACCGCGGACGAGACCGAGGAAGTACACGCCGCGATCGTCCCCGCCACGGGCCATGACATCACCCCCGCCGAGGTCCGCGCTTTTGTGGAAGCCCACAAAGGCGCCCTCTATGTCCCGACCGTCGTCCGCGTGCTCGACGTCATCCCGCTGACCCCGGCCGGCAAGCCCGACAAGACCGGCCTGCGGGCCGCCGCAACGGCCTGACGAAAAGGGCCCCACCCGGTCCGGCCCTCGGCTCCCAAATCACCGCTGGCCAGGGGCTTTTGTCAGTGGGCAACGGTAGAATGGGAACCAGTAAGTGAGGGATCACAGGGATCGCCCAGCACTCCAGGAGGTCGCCGATGGCCGCTGCCGCACTCATGACGAAGCCTCTCCCGACCCACCCGCTGCCCAAGAAGCCACTGCCCGCCGGATGGCCGCGCGAGCGGTATGAATCCCACAACCGCCGCCTGAAGGCCATGCGCCTGGCCATAGCCCTGCTCGACACCGGCGTCTACCGCCCCGAGCAGGCCCACAACCGCCGGATCCGCACCACCGCGGCCGCCATCGGCGTGCACGCACCCTCCGACACGACCTGCCGTCTGGTCCGCGCCCTCATCTACGACAACTGCTGACGAGCCGCCAACAGACCGGCCGTCCCCGGGACTTCCCCCGGTGACGGCCGGCACCCTTACCGGGGACCGCCTGCGGGCGGGCCGGGCGAAGCGCCGCCCGACGGCTCCATCCCGGCCACCTCGCCCAGGGCCTCCTCGAGCCACTGCACCCAGAAGGTCTCCAGCCCGATCCCGGCCCGCAGCACCAGCCGCCGCAGCCGGTCCTCCTCGGCCGTCGCGGCCGCCCCGAAATCCCGCCGCTCGATCTCCGCGTATTCGGCCAGCTGCCGCTGATGCAGGGCGAGATGCCGCCGCAGCTCGTCATCGAGCCCCTCGCGCCCCACCACCGCGGCCGCCCGAAGCCGCAGCAGCAGCGCGTCCCGGATGGGCTTGGGGTCCTGCTCGCCCGACGCCCAGCGCGTCAGCTCCGCCCGGCCCGCGGGCAGCACCTCGAACTCCTTCTTCTGTCCACGCGCCGGCCGCTCGCAGGGCAGTGCGC
The DNA here is from genome assembly GCF_055565615.1 of Streptomyces sp. NPDC028368. Lineage (NCBI taxonomy): Bacteria > Bacillati > Actinomycetota > Actinomycetes > Kitasatosporales > Streptomycetaceae > Streptomyces > Streptomyces sp. NPDC028368. The sequence goes on from NZ_JBVHTY010000002.1 coordinate 340,303, forward strand.
GAATGAACCCGGCCTGCTCCAGCTTCCCCAGCTCGCGATAGATCTGCTGATGCGTGGCCGACCAGAAGTACCCGATCGACCGGTCGAACCTGCGCGTCAGCTCCAGCCCCGACGACGGCTTTTCGAGCAGGGCGGTGAGAATCGCATGCGGAAGGGACATGGGGAGATCCTAGGCACGGCGGCTCCCGTCACAGGGCCGCGGCAAGCTCCGTCCCCTGCTTGATGGCCCGCTTGGCATCCAGCTCGGCGGCGACATCCGCACCACCGATGAGATGGACGCCGCGCCCGGCCGCCCGCAGCTCCTCGTGCAGCTCCCGCCGCGGCTCCTGCCCCGTGCACAGCACGACCGTGTCCACCTCGATGACCTGCCGCTGCCCGTCGACCGTCACATGCAGACCCGCATCATCGATCCGCTCGTACGTCGCCCCCGCGACCATCGTGACGCCCCGGTGCCGCAGCTCCGTACGGTGGATCCAGCCGGTGGTCTTGCCCAGACCGGCGCCGACCTTCGACGTCTTGCGCTGCAGCAGATGCACCTGGCGCGGGGGCCGGGGCCGCTCGGGCGCCCGCAGACCGCCCCGCTCGCCGTACGTCGTGTCCACACCCCAGCCGCGGAAGTACGCCTCAGGATCCTGGTTCGCCCCGTCCCCGGAATCCGTCAGGAACTCCGCGACATCGAACCCGATACCCCCCGCCCCGATGACCGCCACCCGCTCGCCGGCCTCCGCGCCGCCACGCAGCACATCGAGGTAGCTGACCACGCTCGGATGGTCGATGCCCTCGATCTCCGGGATGCGCGGCGTGACGCCCGTAGCGACCACGATCTCGTCGTAGGCATCGAGGTCACCGGCCGTGACGGGGGAGTTCAGCCGTACCTCCACCCCGTGCAGGGCGAGCTGCGTACGGAAGTACCGCAGCGTCTCCTCGAACTCCTCCTTGCCCGGCACCCGCTTGGCGATGTTCAGCTGCCCGCCGATCTCCGCCGCCGCATCGAACAGCGTCACCTCGTGCCCCCGCTCGGCCGCCGCCACCGCACACGCCAGCCCGGCCGGACCGGCGCCGACCACCGCCAGCCGCTTGCGCAGCCGGGTGGGCGAGAGCACCAGCTCGGTCTCGTGACAGGCCCGCGGATTGACCAGGCACGAGGTGATCTTCCCGCTGAAGGTGTGGTCGAGGCAGGCCTGATTGCACCCGATGCAGGTATTGATCTCCTCGGCCCGCCCCGCGCCCGCCTTGCTCACGAAATCCGGATCGGCGAGGAACGGCCGTGCCATCGACACCATGTCCGCCCGCCCGTCGGCCAGCAACTCCTCGGCCACCTCAGGGGTGTTGATGCGATTGCTGGTCACCAGCGGAACGGACACCGACCCCATCAGCCGCTTCGTCACCCAGGTGTACGCCCCGCGCGGCACCGACGTCGCAATGGTCGGAATACGTGCCTCGTGCCAGCCGATGCCCGTATTGATGATCGTCGCACCCGCGGCCTCGATCTCCTTGGCCAGCGCGACGACCTCCTCCAGCGTCGACCCGCCCGGCACCAGATCCAGCATCGACAGCCGGTAGATCACAATGAAGTCCGGCCCGACCCGCTCCCGCGTACGCCGCACGATCTCCAGCGGAAACCGCACCCGGTTCTCGTACGAGCCGCCCCACCGGTCGGTGCGGTGATTGGTGGCCCCCGCGATGAACTCGTTGATCAAATACCCTTCCGAGCCCATGATCTCCACGCCGTCGTACCCGGCGGACCGGGCCAGCTCCGCCGCCCGCACATAGTCCTCGACGGTCCGCTCGATCTCGTCATCGGTCAGCGCATGCGGCGTGAACGGACTGATCGGCGCCTGAAGCGCGCTGGGGGCGACCAGATCACCGTGATACGCATACCGCCCGAAGTGCAGGATCTGCATCGCGATCCGCCCGCCCGCCGCATGCACCGCCTCGGTCACCACCCGGTGCTGCGCCGCCTCCTCCTCGGTGGTCAGCTTGGCCCCGCCCTCGTACGGCCGCCCCGCCTCGTTCGGTGCGATCCCGCCGGTCACCATCAGGCCGACGCCACCCCGCGCACGGGCGGCATAGAACGCGGCCATCCGCTCGAACCCGTTCTCCGCCTCCTCCAGGCCGATGTGCATCGACCCCATCAGCACCCGGTTGGGCAGCGTGGTGAACCCGAGGTCGAGCGGGCTCATCAGATGCGGGTACGGGGTCATGGGGGCCTCCTTGGGCAGGGGTCGTCACAGACGTTGTAGACCACCCGGGCGACCTTATGCAACAAGTTGCATAAGTGACCTGCGCAACGGAACCCCGGAAGTAAGGAAGTGCGGAATCCGGTACCGGGGCCCGTACCGTGGACTACCTTTCCCCCGTGGACCAGTTGATCCCCTCAGACCCGTCGCACATAGGCCCGTACCGCCTGATCGCCCGCCTGGGCGCCGGTGGCATGGGTCTGGTCTATCTGGGCCGTTCCGAGGCCGGGCGGACCGTCGCGGTCAAGGTCGTCCAGGACGAGCACGCGCAGCACCCGGAGTTCCGCAGGCGCTTCGCCCGTGAGGTGGCGGCCGCCCGGCGGGTGGGCGGCTCCTGGACGGCGGACGTGCTGGACGCCGACACCGAGGCCGCGGTGCCCTGGGTGGCGACCCAGTACATCCCGGGGCCCGACCTGACCACCGTGGTGGCGAACGACTTCGGGCCGCTGCCCGAGAACTCCGTGCGGGTGCTGGCCAACCGCCTCGCCCTCGCCCTGCAGGCGGTGCACGAGGCGGGCCTGATCCACCGGGACCTCAAACCGTCCAACGTGCTGGTGACGGTGGACGGACCGCGCGTGATCGACTTCGGAATCGCGCGGGCCATGGACACCCTCGCCGGCGACAGCCTGCACACCCGCACCGGCATGCTGATCGGCTCCCCCGGCTTCATGTCACCCGAACAGGTACGCGGCCTCGAACTCACCCCCGCCAGCGACGTGTTCTGCCTGGGCGCCGTCCTCGTCTACGCCGCCACCGGACGCCTCCTCTTCGGCGCCACGGACACCGGGCTCAACGCCCACCTCTTCCGGATCGCCGAGGAGGAAGCGGACCTGGCCGGCATACCGGAGCCGCTGCTCGATCTCGTACGCGAGTGCCTCGACAAGGACCCGGCCAAGCGGCCCACCCTCCAGCAGGTCGCCGCCCGCACCGCGACCGACACGGAGGGGGAATGGCTGCCGGGCCCGGTGCTGGCCCAACTCGGCCGTCATGCGGCCAAGCTGCTGGACTACGCCCCTGAGACGACCGTCGCCGCGCCCGGTGCCGCGCCCGCCGAGGCGCCGGTGCCCCTCGCGGACCCGCGCAGCCCGTCCGGGACGCCGCAGCCGTCGGCGCCCCCGCCGCCCGCCTACTCGCCCACGGCCCCGGCGGACGCCGTCCCCCCACAGGGGTTCGGACCGCCCCCGGGCATGGCCCCCCACGCCTGGCCCACACCCCCTTCCCCGCCCCACCCCCAGGACACTCCGCCCCCGCACCCCCGGCGCTGGTGGGGCCTGGCGGCGGTCGCTCTTGTGCAGCTGTTCGTGCTGCTCGACGCTGCGTCCCTGCACGTGGCGATGCCGTCCGTCATGGCCGACCTGCACCTACCCTCCGACGGCCTGAGCGCGATCTTCACCGCGTATGAACTGGCTTTCTGCGGGCTGCTGCTGCTCGGCGGGCATCTCGCGGACCTGGTGGGCCGCAAAAGGATGCTGATCATCGGGCTGGCCGGCTTCGCGGTGGCCGCCGCGATCGGCGGTTCGGCCCCCACTTCCGGCGCGCTGGTCGTGGCCCGCGCCCTGCAGGGCGCCTTCGCCGCACTGCTGTCGCCGGCCGCACTGGCCCTGGTGGCGGCCAACTTCCCCGAGTCGAAGGCACGCGGCAGGGCGTTCGGGGTCTACGCCGCCATCGCCGCCGGCGGCTCGACGGTGGGCCTGCTCACCGGCGGATGGCTGCTCGAGAACCTGGGCTGGCGCTGGTGCCTGTACGCCGACGTTCCCCTCGCTGTGATCGCCGTGATCGGTGCGGCCACCCTGGTGCACGACCGCCCGGTTCGCAGCGGCTCCCGCCTCGACGTGCCAGGCCTGCTGCTCGGCTGCGGCGGGATCGCCGCCCTTGTCCACGGCTTCCATCAGGCGGGCCCGCGCGGCTGGACCGACCCCCTGGTACTGGCCCTGTTCACGGTCGGCATCCTCCTGCTCCTGGCCTTCGTACAGTGGCAGATCAGGGCAGCCGACCCGCTCCTGCCGCCGTACCTCACCCAGGACCGCAATCGCATCGGCTCCTTCCTCACCTTGTTCCTGGCCGGCGCCGGCACGCTCGCCCTTTTCCCGACCCTGACGGCGTACCTGGAGAACGCCCGCGGCTATGCGCCGATCGCCGCCACCACGGCCATGCTGCCCACGGCCGCCGCGATCGTCATCGGCTCCACCCAGGTCTCCGCCCGCCTGCTGCACCGCGTAGCACCGCGCAACCTGATCGTGCCGGGCCTGCTGGTCACCGCGCTCGGCCTGCTGCTGCTGACCTTCCTCAAGCCCGACAGCGAGTACGCCGCCCTGGTCCTGCCCGGCATGCTCCTCGCCGGCTTCGGCCTCGGCATGGCCATGATGCCGCTCCTCTCCCTCGCGACGGCCGGCATCGCGGCGCCGGACTCCGGCGGGGGCGCGGCGGTGACCAGCTCGGCCAACCAGGTGGGTGGGGCGCTCGGCGCAGCGCTGTTCAGCAGCGTCCTCGCCTCGGCCATCGCCGCCCGAATGGAGGCTGTACGCGAGCTTCCGCCGATGTTGGCCAATGCGGCCCGGAGCGGCCGAGTCATCGGCGCGCAAGGGGCTCCGCCGCCGCTGGCGGATGTGATCAACAAGGCGACGGTGGCCGGCCTCACCGACACCCTGTGGTGGTCGGTCGGCATCACACTGCTCGCGGGTCTGGTCGCGGCTCTGCTGATCAGGCCCACCGGCCCGGCGAGCCCCCAGCTCACCGGGCCGAAAATCTAGGCCGCACCACGGAAAGGGCCGTCGGCCGTGCCTTCCGAAGCGGGAAGAACACGGCCGACGGCCCCGAGACGTCATGATCAGGCGACGTCGAACCGGTCCAGGTTCATCACCTTGTCCCATGCCGCGACGAAGTCGTTCACGAACTTCTCCTTCGCGTCGTCGCTCGCGTAGACCTCCGCGAGCGCGCGCAGCTCGGAGTTCGAGCCGAAGACGAGGTCGGCACGGGTGCCGGTCCACTTGACCGACCCGGAGGCGTCGCGGCCCTCGAACTCGTCCTGCGCCTCGGACGTCGACTTCCACGTCGTGCCCAGGTCGAGCAGGTTGACGAAGAAGTCGTTCGTCAGCGTGCCCGGCTTGTCGGTGAGGACGCCGTGCTTCGCCTGGGCGTGGCCTGCGCCCAGGACGCGCAGGCCGCCGACGAGGACCGTCAGCTCGGGCGCGCTCAGGGTCAGCAGGTTCGCCTTGTCGAGCAGCAGGTACTCGGCCGGCAGGCGGTTGCCCTTGCCGACGTAGTTGCGGAAGCCGTCGGCGGCCGGCTCCAGCGCGGCGAACGACTCCACGTCCGTCTGCTCCTGTGCGGCGTCCACCCGGCCCGGCGTGAAGGGCACCTCGATCGCGAGGCCGGCGTCCTTGGCCGCCTTCTCGACGGCCGCGCTGCCCGCGAGCACGATCAGGTCGGCCAGCGAGACCTGCTTGCCGCCGGTCCCCGCGGAGTTGAAGGACTCCCGGATGCCTTCGAGCGTACGCAGCACCTGCGCGAGGTCGTCCGGGTTGTTGACCTCCCAGTTGCGCTGCGGCTCCAGGCGGATGCGGGCACCGTTGGCGCCGCCGCGCTTGTCGCTGCCGCGGAAGGAGGAGGCCGACGCCCAGGCCGCGGACACGAGCTGCGCGACCGTGAGGTCCGAGCCGAGGATCCTCTCCTTGAGGGAGGCGATGTCCGCGGCGTCGATCAGCTCGTACGTGCGCTCCGGCAGCGGGTCCTGCCACAGCAGCTTCTCGGACGGGACCTCCGGGCCGAGGTAGCGCACGACCGGGCCCATGTCACGGTGCGTCAGCTTGAACCAGGCGCGGGCGAAGGCGTCCGCGAACTCCTCGGGGTTCTCGTAGAAGCGCCGCGAGATCGGCTCGTAGACCGGGTCGAGGCGCAGCGCGAGGTCGGTGGTGAGCATCGTCGGCGCATGGCTCTTCGACGGGTCGTGCGCGTCGGGGATGGTGCCCGCGCCCGTACCGTCCTTGGCCACCCACTGGTGGGCGCCGGCCGGGCTCTTGGTGAGCTCCCACTCGTAGCCGAACAGGTTCTGGAAGAACCCGTTGCTCCACTGCGTCGGCGTGCTGGTCCAGGTCACCTCGAGACCACTGGTGATGGCGTCGGCGCCCACACCCGTGCCGTGCGTGCTCTTCCAGCCCAGGCCCAGCTGTTCCATCGGGGCGGCCTCGGGGTCGGCGCCGACGTGGTCCGCCAGGCCCGCGCCGTGGGTCTTGCCGAAGGTGTGGCCACCGGCGATGAGGGCGACGGTCTCCTCGTCGTTCATCGCCATGCGGCGGAACGTCTCACGGATGTCGCGGGCCGCGGCGATCGGGTCCGGGGTGCCGTTGGGGCCCTCGGGGTTGACGTAGATGAGGCCCATCTGCACCGCGCCGAGCGGGTTCTCCAGCTCGCGGTCGCCGGTGTAGCGCGCGTCGCCGAGCCACTCGGCCTCCGGACCCCAGTACACGTCCTCCTCGGGCTCCCATACGTCCTCGCGACCGCCGGCGAAGCCGAAGGTCTTGAAGCCCATCGTCTCCAGCGCGACGTTGCCGGTGAGGATCAGGAGGTCGGCCCAGGAGATGTTCTGGCCGTACTTCTTCTTGACCGGCCACAGCAGACGGCGGGCCTTGTCGAGGCTGGCGTTGTCCGGCCAGCTGTTGAGCGGCGCGAAGCGCTGCTGACCGGCACCGGCGCCACCGCGGCCGTCGCTGATCCGGTACGTACCGGCGCTGTGCCAGGCCATACGGATCATGAGCGGGCCGTAGTTGCCGAAGTCGGCCGGCCACCAGTCCTGCGAGGTGGTCAGCACCTCCGCGATGTCCCGTTTCACGGCCGCGAGGTCGAGGGAGCCGAACGCCTCGGCGTAGTCGAACTCCGCACCCAGCGGGTTCGCCACCGCCGGGTTCTTGGCAAGGATCTTCAGGTTGAGCCGATCCGGCCACCACTGGCGGTTTCCGCCGCCTTGGGTCGGGTGCGCGGCGCGCCCGTGCGCGACCGGGCAGCCACCTCCGCCCTCTGTCTTTGCGTCAACGGCGGCTGCATCATGGTTCTCAGGCATGGGAATCCTTCCGGGCCAGGCGGATCACGGTGCTCAGGAACTGCGGGCGGTGGAACGGTCGGGACACAGGCTCCAGAAGATGACCTCGGCCTCGTCGTTCGGGAAGCCGGGGTCGTCGATGCGCTCGGGCAGGGGCCTCGCCGACCGCGCAGTCGACGTCAGCGACGCCACGACGCGTCCGTCGAACCCGAGCGGATGCGTCTCCTGAACCGTCACGTGCTCTTTCCCGCTGTTGTCCTGTCCCTTGGCTCTCGCCGGAGCCGATCCTACGATGGACTCAATCCAAGTCAATACGACAACCAGGGCCGTACGGATTCTTTGACAGGCGATGCACAGTTAGGCTGGTGGGCATGAGTGACCTGCTGGAACGGCTTCGCGGACGTGGCTGGCGGATGACCGCACAGCGCCGGGTGGTCGCCGAGGTACTCGACGGCGAGCATGTTCACCTCACCGCGGACGAGGTGCTCGCGCGAGCCACCGCCCGGCTGCCGGAGATCTCTCGCGCGACCGTCTACAACACTCTCGGCGAACTCGTCTCGCTCGGCGAGGTGATCGAGGTGGCCACCAACGGCCGCGCCAAGCGCTACGACCCGAACGCCCACCGCCCACACCACCACTTGGTGTGCTCGCGCTGCGGCGCCATCCGTGACGTCCACCCCGGCGGCGACCCGTTGGCCGACCTGCCCGCCTCCGAGCGATTCGGCTTCACCGTCCGCGAGGCCGAGGTGACCTACCGGGGCCTGTGCCCCGCCTGCGCCCGCGCCTGACTGCTGGGAAAACGCACAGAGTGGTTGTTTCCGTCGATGCCGGACGGAAACAACCACTCAAGGCTTCTCGGCTCTTGCGCGCTGAGCTGGAGCTTTACTTCCTGGATGCCGAAGAACTGATGTCCGGAACCGCCGGCCTGGGGCGTTCGCTTCCACAGATGCGCTCGCCGGCGGGGGAGCGGTCGACGTTGGTCATTGTCAGTTGCTCTCGGCGGTCCTTCGGCGGTCCTTCGGCGGTCCTTCGGCGGTCCTTCGACGGCCCGGAGACGGCCCACCCGGCCACTGAGCCATCGCGTCAGAGCGTCTTGACCGTGCCGCCGTCGATGACGTCACGAGCCACGAGCCACGAGCCGCAGGCCAATGACCGTGTTCAGCGGCAGACCTCCGACGGCGTGCGCGTCTCGGCCGGGTGCGATCTCCCCTGCGCACTGCCCTCCTCGATCCCACGGCCCGTCTCTTGGCCCGGCACCTCCACATCGCGGGCGTCTTCCGCTGGTCCGCCCGCGAGAGCGAGTGCCGTACGCCATAGTGGTGCTTGTGCCCGTGGGGTGGGAGAGGGCGTGCGGGGGTACCCGGAAACGGGTAGCCCACTGAAGTCAATTCGCATATGAACAAGAGCAGTTGAGGAACATCGCAGACACATAGGGGGAGCAGTGGCCGAGCAGACACGACCGGGCCGCTTGGTCGGTGGGCGCTACCGTCTGGAGGAGGCCCTGGGCGGCGGAGGGTTCGGCCGTGTCTGGAGGGCCCATGACCAGACGCTCGACGTCGACGTCGCCGTCAAAGAGGTCTGGCTCCCCCCGGCGGCATCCGAGACGGAGCACGCGCAACGACTGGTACGTGCGGAGCGGGAGGCCCGCAACGCCGCCAAGCTGCGCTCCCACCCCCATGTCGTCGCCGTCCACGACGTGGTCATCGAGGAGGGGGCGCCGTGGATCGTCATGGAACTCGTCGAAGGCGCCAACCTGGCCGACAGGCTCGCCGAGAACGGGCCGATGCCGGTGGCGGACGTCGCACGGGTCGCCGGCGAACTGCTGGAAGGCCTCGGAGCCGCACACAAGGCGGGAATCGTTCACAGGGATGTGAAGCCCACCAATGTGATGCTCACCCGCGACGGCCGGGCTCTGCTCGCCGACTTCGGTATCGCCGTCCACAAGGGCGATACGGCCGTCACCACGACCGGAGGGCTGATCGGCTCGCTGGAATACATGGCGCCGGAGCGGTTCGACGGCGTCGACTCCGGTGGCGCGGGAGATCTGTACTCCCTGGGGGTGACGCTGTACCAGGCGCTGGAGGGGGTGTCCCCGTTCCACCGCGACACGCCCACGGAGACCCTGACCGCCGTGGTACTCGGACAGACGCCCGCCCCTCAACGCGCAGGGCGCCTGGGCCCGTTGATCACATGGCTGCTGGACAAGAACCCCGCCAACCGGCCAACCGTCGCGCAGGCCCAGGCCGTGATCGACGGGGCCCCGTCGCCTGGGGAGCGCCCCGGGGAACCCGCGGAGCGTGGGGAGGCGGCGGATCCCGGGGGGTCTGAGGAGCCCCAGGAGCCACCGGTTTCCCCGGTGGCCTCCGAAGCACCCACTCGCCCCGTCCCCCCAGCGGCACCCACCCTCCCTCTCCTCCCGCCGCCGGAGCCGAGCCCGCGCCGCCCTCGCGCGCTCGCCATCGCGGGCGCCGCTGTCGCCGTCGCGGCCGTCATCGGGGGCATCATCGCCATCACGGCAATCGGCAACGGCGACGTCCCCGACACCGGCGCGAGCCGCACCCCACCGAGTTCCTCAGCCCCGGACCGGGCCGGAGGGGGTGACGAGCCGGGAACCCCACCTGGCGGCAGCGGCGGCATCACCACCGAGGCCGGTTGCGAGAACCAGTCCGAGATCATCGGGAAGTGGGACAGGATTGTCACGTCCAACCGCTACGGCAACGGCCAGGCACCGGTCGAGGACCTGCTCCGGGAGATACAGGACCTGGATAAGGCAAACCTCGCCAAGGCGACGGCACCGGCGGTCAAAGCGGGGCTGCAGAAGGACCTGACCGGCGCCACCAGGGCCCTCAAGGCCTACCGTTCCGGTGACGAGGAGAGCTTCAACAAGATCCTGTTGGAACGCGCCTCCAGCGGCATGGCCATGGTCGGCGCCTGCCACAGAATGGGTACCCAGTCACCGTCCTGACCCCTGTCGAAGGCCTTCGGGGAGAGCCTCGCCCTCGCCGAAGGCCAGGGCGGTCCCCAGCACCCGAGCGAGCCCCGCTGAGGAGTGCGACACATGTCCACTCGTTCCGGTAGTCACCAGCTGATCGTCTGCGTATCCGCCCAGGGGCGCCGGATACTCGCGGCGTGGTCGACGCAACGTCAAATGCCTCGGACCGCCCGGACCCGGGCGGCAAGAGAGAAGTCCGTTCCGATGGGGAGGACCCGGTCGGCGGCCGGGTGCGGTTCCCCCTTGTCCACTGGTTGCTCGCCCCGCGCACAACGTGGCGGGCCGGCCGTCTGGCCGCCGGGTTCGGGCCGGGCATGGACGCCCGCACCGCCTGGAAGATGGCCCGCCTGGCCCGCTATCCGGAAGAGCACGGCTATGCGATAGACCACCTGGGCGGCAAGCGACGCCCCAGGCCGGACGGGACGGGTTCGCGATGAGGGCCGCCGTCGTCACCGTCCGCGCGGCATGTCCGGCCAGAGGGGGCTACTTTTACCCAACCGCCTTGCCGAGGAACGGAATCAGACGGAGAAGAGCGCTATGCAGCGGCTCGATATCGCTTGCCGATCGCCTTCCGGGCCTCCTCGACCGCGCCCGTCACTCGGTGCACATAGCGGCGCAGCGTGAGGGCGGGATCCTCGTGCCCGAGCAGATCGGCAAGGCTATAGACGTCGACGCCCTCGTTGATCGCCTCGGAAGCGAACAGGTGCCGTAGGGAGTGCATCATCTTGTCGCGGCACTCCTCCCACTTGCGGCCCTTGCCAATGGGCTTGTCGTGCACCGCCGCGATGACGCGGGTGGCCTCAAGGGCCGCCTTCCAGAGGTAGTTGAAGTAGTTCTTGTTGAGTGCCTTGCGCTCGCGCGTGGTGAACATCAGGCGGACGGTGACGACCTCGCCACCCTTCTCCAGCCACGGGAGCATGACTTCGACCGGCGGAAACTCCCGCATGTGATCGCGCAAGAGCGTCGCCAGATCCCCGTCGAGAGGGACATACCGGTCCTTAGGGTCGTCCTTGGTGCCGCCCTTCGGCGGTGCGAAGAGCAGCGTGCCCCGGTGATGCGTGATCTGCCATACCCCGCCCGGGAGGGGCGGGGAAGCCCGGCACCAGGGGGCACCGGACGTGGAGGCAGCGACCGGGGGCTGATCGCAGCGGGGATGGAGAACAGCCCACCTGGGAGGTGGCCGCCAGGGCGGTCTCTCAGGCGGTCCGGAGTCGTTCGAGGAACTCGGGTACGCCGTCCACCTGTTGGTAGGGCTTGAAAGCGGGGGCGAGTTCGCGGACCAGGGTGACGCAGCGGTCGGCGCCGATGCGGGTGGCGAGGTCGAGTGATTCGGTGCTGACGACGAGGGCTTGTTCGACCTCGCGGGCCTGGACGAGGCTTCGGGCTTCGTAGGTGCGGAAGACCCCGCGCGTCTTGTCCCGGGCCCGTGGAAGCAGGGTCAGGCCCTCGTCAATGCGGGCGCGGGCCTCGTCGGTACGGCCGAGGTCGAGGAGACACTGGCCGGAGTCCACGGCCAGATCCGCTGTGCTCATCCATCGGCACCAGCCGGGGGCGGGGTCGGCCGCGTCGGTCAGCAGGGCGGTCTCAGCGGCGGCGAGGTCGCGGTGGCAGTCGGCGGCGGCCCCCAGGGCGGCGTGGGCTCGGGCCCTGCGCAGGTGCAGCAGCGAGCGGGCGGTGGGGTGGGACGTATGGATCAGGGCCTGGCTCAAGGGTTCCACGGCGGACCCGGGATGGCCGAGCCAGATCGACTGGTAGGCGAAGTCGGACAGGACCCCGGCCCCGAGATCCCGGTCCCGGGCAGTGTGCGCGTTGGTGAGAGCGGCGTTCCACAGTTTGCCGGCCGCGTAGTGCTGACCCTGATCGAAGCGGTACCAGCCGCAGGTGCTGGAGAGGGAGGCCGCCAGGTGATGCAGGCGGCGGCCGGTGGCCTCGCTGTACCGGGCGCCTTCGAGAAGGTCGGTCACAGTGGTGAGGTGGGCGTCCATCAGCTTGATGGTGTGCTGGCGTTGCTCGGTCGGCAGGGCGGTCAGCTTGGTGCTGGTGTCCTCCAGCCAGTCCACCAGTTCGTTATCGACGCGGCGCCCGCCGAGCGCGGTTGTCAGGCGGTCGGGTTCCAGCGCGGCCCACTGGGAGGCCAGCCCGGCCAGGGCGAGTGCGCTGTAGGTCAGGAAGGTACGACGTTCGCGGTTCATCGCGGCCCTTTGTGCATCTCGAAGTGCTTGGACGGTGTACGCCGCCCCGAGCGGCGCCGGGTCGTCCCGGCCCGGGAGCCAGTGGGGCCAGGAGTACCGCTCCAGGTCGGAGATCGGCACGTCGAAGGCGTCCGCGATCAGGAGCTGGGATTCGATGTTCGGCGTTTTGCGGCCGTTCTCCCACTTGCTGACGGCCGCCTTGTCGGTGCCGGAGCGGAGACCCTCGGGCCGCATCGCGGCAGCGCGGTGCAGGCGCGCGACAAGGTCGTTCTGGGACCAGCCGCGTAAGAGGCGGGCGTAGGCGAGGGGATGCCTGATCGGGTCGTCCACGGGAGCAATCCCATCATCGACGGTGACGGTCAGGCTACTGCGCGTATGGACGGGACAACCCCGGGACTACAGCTAACACCTAGGACCTGCGCCGGAGTTGGCGCTGTACTCGTCGTCACCGACACATTCCTCCGTGAAGCGGAAGGAGAACGCGCATGAAACGACGTGCTGCGATCATCGGCCTTGGCCACCAGGCCGCCGAGGATCACCTGCCCGGCCTGCTCGGCTCCAGCCGGGCCGAACTCGTCGCGGTGTGCGACAACAACCCGGACATCTTGCACCAGCGAGCGGACACCCTTGGAGTGCCCGGGTTCAGCCGGGCCGGTGACCTACTGGACGAGACCGCCCCGGACTTCGTGATCGTCGCCGTCCCGCATCATGCCGGGCGCGCGGTGACCGAGGAGTGCGCCGCCCGGGGCGTCCATGTCCTCAAGGAGAAGCCGTTCGCCACCTCTTTCGAGGAGGCCCGTGAGCTGGCCGGGATCTGCCACGAGGGCCGCGTGGAACTGATGGTGACGCTCCAGCGCCGGTTCAACCCGATCTACAGCAGCGTGGCCGGGATGCTGGACCAGATCGGCACCCCGTTTCTCGTCGGCGGGCACTACTCGTTCCACACGCCCAACCCCGGCGCCGGCTGGCGCGGGAACCTCAAGCAGGCCGGTGGCGGCTGCATTCTCGACATGGGCTACCACCTGATCGACCTGCTCCTGTGGTACTTCGGTCTGCCCAGCAGGGTCATCGCGGAGTTCTCCACCACGGCCCTGCCCGAAGGCGGTTACGACGCGGAGGACACCGCCGTCGTCCAACTCGGCTACGACTCCGGCTTGTACGGATCGCTGGTCCTGTCGCGGTGGATGGCGCCGAAGACGGAGTTCATGCGGGTCGTGGGGACGGCCGGCTCGGTGGTGCTGACGAAGGGAGCGGTGCAGCGGCTCGCCCTGGACGGAACGGTGGTGGAGGAGCTGACCCGACCGCACGCCCCCAGCGTCGCCACCGCACAGATCGACTACTTCTGCCGGGTCCTGGACGGAGAACGGCCCAACGTCTCCGGCCCCGACCAGCACCTCTCCCACGCCGCGTTCATCGCGTCCTGCTACCGGTCCAAGACCGCAGGCCGCTATATCGACCCGAAGGAGATGCTGTGACCAGCCCGCTCGCCCTCCTCGGCGGCATCCCGGCCGTGACCGAGGCCAACCCCCACTTCACCTGGCCACCGATCGACGACATCACCCGCCTGAAGGTCGTCTCCCAGCTGGATTCGGCCGTCTCCGTCCCCGGCCGGTCCGGGATCGTCGCGGACCTGGAAGACGCCCTCCAGGACTACTTCGACGTGCGGCACGCGATCACCACCAGCTCCGGCACCGCCGCCCTGCACGCCGCCTACTGGGCCGCCCGCATCAAGCCCGGCAACGAGGTGATCGTCCCTGCCTTGACCTTCCACGCCACCGCCTCACCCCTGTTCCAGCTCGGCGCGGTCCCGGTCCTCTGCGAGACGCTCCCGGACGGCAACATCGACCCCGGCCGGGTGGCCGAGCTGATCACCCCTCGAACCCGTGCGATCACGGTCACGCACCTGTGGGGCAAGCCCGCCGAGATGACCGACCTCACCACGCTGGCCAGGGACCGCGACCTGGTCCTGCTGGAGGACGGCTCACACGCTCACGGGGCCAGCCACGGTGGCCAGAAGGTCGGCACGTTCGGCCTGGCCGGTGCCTTCTCCCTCAACGGTCCCAAGCCCCTGTCCGGGGGTGAGGGCGGCTTCGTCCTCACCGACGACGATGACACCTACTACCGCGTGCTCACGTTCGCGCACTACAACAAGCGGGCCAGGAACGAGATTCCGGAAGGCCATCCGCTCGCGCGGTACGCGGTCACCGGGGCCGGGCTCAAGCTCCGCATCCACCCCCTGGCCGCCGCCCTCGCCCACGACCAGCTCTCCCGCCTGGATGCCTACCTCGCCGGCCGCGAGGAGATCGCCGCCTACCTGATCCGAGAGCTCGGGCAGATACCCGGGCTGGAGGTGAGCCCGATGCCGGAGGGAGTGAAGTCATCCTGGTACGCGTTGACGGCCACCTACCGGCCCGACCAACTCGGCGGCCTGCCCCTTGAACGCTTCCACGCGGCCCTCGTCGCGGAGGGCGCGACCGAGTTCGACCGGCCCGGCTCCACCCGCCCCCTGAACCAACTCCCGCTCTACCAGCATCCCTCCCCTCTCTTCCCCGGCTACCCGAACATCCGCAGCCGATACCGGGAGGGTGACTTCCCCGTCGCTGAGAAGGCGCACACGCACACGATCAAGCTGCCCGTCTGGCACCGTGAACAGGATCTGAAACTGGCCGAGCAGTACGTCAGCGCGGCCAGGAAGGCCAGCGAACACCACAAGGAGCTCCTGTGACCGTGACCCCCGACCTCGCCCGAACCTTGGCAGAGGAGGCCGAAGCCGAAGGCATCACCACCTTCGTGGCCGCGGCCGTAGTCACCGACGCCGACCTCGTCCTCCTGGTCCGCCGCAAGCCGGACGACTACATGGGCGGCCTGTGGGAGATCCCCTCCGGTCATGTGGACGCCGGAGAAAGCATCCTGGACGCGGCCCGCCGCGAGACGCGGGAGGAGACCGGCCTGACCGTCGCCTCCGTGGACCGCTACCTCGGGCACTTCGACTACGAGAACAGCCGCGGCACCACCACCCGCCAGTTCAACTTCGCCGTCACCGTCTCCGAGACCGGGCCGGTCATCCTGACCGAACACGACCTGCACCAGTGGGCCGCCCTCGCCGGCGATCTGCCGGGCGTCACCGACGGCGTACGGGAGGTTCTGGCCTGCGCGTAGGACCAACGATGGGTGTCGCCCGAACCAGGGCCAGGCGGTGGGTGTCGCCACAGGAGGCTGGCCAAGCCACGAGGGCCGCTACCCCGGATATGGGGTGGCGGCCCTCGTATCGTTTCTGACATCAAGTCAGGAAACTGGCCAGGCGGTGCACACGCGGTGCACAAGGGGGCGGAAAACAGCTGTGACCCACGAGAACTCACGAGAAGAGTTTCCGCAGGTCACAGCTGGTTTTCCAGACTTGCGCCCAGGTCGCCGGGCGCCGGTTCTTAGATGTCGAAGTACAGCTCGAACTCGTGCGGGTGCGGCCGCAGCTGGATCGGGGCGATCTCGTTCGTGCGCTTGTAGTCGATCCAGGTCTCGATCAGGTCGGAGGTGAAGACGCCGCCCTGCTGGAGGTACTCGTTGTCGTCCTCGAGGGCGTCGAGGACGGCCGGGAGGGACGTGGGGACCTGGGGGACGCCCGCGTGCTCCTCGGGGGCGAGCTCGTAGAGGTCCTTGTCGATCGGCTCGGCCGGCTCGATCTTGTTCTTGACGCCGTCCAGGCCCGCCAGGAGGAGGGCGGAGAAGGCCAGGTACGGGTTCGAGGACGGGTCCGGGGCGCGGAACTCGACGCGCTTGGCCTTCGGGTTGGAGCCCGTGATCGGGATGCGCATGGCCGCGGAGCGGTTGCGCTGCGAGTAGACCATGTTGACCGGGGCCTCGAAGCCGGGGACCAGGCGGTGGTAGGAGTTCACCGTCGGGTTGGTGAAGGCGAGCAGCGAGGGGGCGTGCTTGAGGATGCCGCCGATGTAGTAGCGGGCGGTGTCCGAGAGGCCCGCGTAGCCCTGCTCGTCGTAGAAGAGGGGGGTGCCGCCCTGCCACAGGGACTGGTGGACGTGCATGCCGGAGCCGTTGTCACCGAAGATCGGCTTGGGCATGAAGGTCGCGGTCTTGCCGTTGCGCCAGGCGACGTTCTTGACGATGTACTTGAACAGCATCAGGTCGTCGGCGGCGGCGAGCAGGGTGTTGAACTTGTAGTTGATCTCCGCCTGGCCGGCCGTGCCGACCTCGTGGTGCTGGCGCTCGACCTGCAGGCCGGCCGCGTCCAGCTCGAGGGAGATCTCGGCGCGCAGGTCGGCGAAGTGGTCGACCGGCGGGGCCGGGAAGTAGCCGCCCTTGTAGCGCACCTTGTAGCCGCGGTTGTTCTCCGTCGACCCGGTGTTCCAGGCGCCGGCCTCGGAGTCGATGTGGTAAAACGACTGGTTCGCCGACGTCTCGAAGCGGACGTTGTCGAAGACGTAGAACTCCGCCTCCGGACCGAAGTACGCGGTGTCCGCGATGCCGGTGGAGGCGAGGTAGGCCTCGGCCTTCTTGGCGATGTTGCGCGGGTCACGGCTGTACTGCTCGCCGGTGATCGGGTCGTGGATGAAGAAGTTGATGTTGACGGTCTTGTCGCGGCGGAACGGGTCCACGCGAGCCGTCGACAGGTCGGCGCGCAGGGCCATGTCGGACTCGTGGATGGCCTGGAAGCCACGGATCGAGGAGCCGTCGAAGGCCAGCTCCTCGGTCGGGTCGAAGGCCGTCGCCGGGATGGTGAAGTGCTGCATCACACCAGGCAGGTCGCAGAACCGTACGTCGACGAATTTGACGTCCTCGTCCGCGATGAACTTCTTGGCCTCGTCGGCGTTCTGGAACATCCCACTCCTCCTAGCCCGGTCACCGGTCGGCGGACGCGGGGTTGCCGGGGTTGCTACTCGGAGCGCGTCCATGTGCGGTGGCGCGCTCGCCCGACCTTAGGCAGGCGGGATTTCCCAAGCATGACCCATTTGTTTCGCCGAGGTTAACCGCCGCGCGGTCGCCTTTGCCCCCCAGTGTGCGCCAATGAGGCGGATTGCGGGACGCCCCCGCCCGGCGCCCGCGGCACCGGCCGTCCCGCCCGTGGCGGACCTCCGCGAAAGGAACGTATCCGGTCGCAGTACCGTGGTCGGGTGGACAACAGGCAAGCAATCGGATCGTGGATCTCCGGGCCTCGCGCGATGGCCGAGGACATGGGTGTCGAGTTCGGATACCGCGGCGAGCGGCTCGGACTGCCCCAGGAGGGGCCGGGCTCGATCGCGCGGTTCGGGCGCCGCCTCGCCGCGCTCTTCATCGACTGGGCGCTGTGCCTGCTCATCGCGTACGGGCTGCTCAGCGGCGGCCGGGCGCAGTCGGCGAGCAACTGGGCGCTGGCGGTCTTCGCGGTGCTCAGCCTGCTGACGGTCGGCACGGTCGGCTTCACGCCGGGCAAGCGGCTGCTGGGCCTGCGGGTGATCGCGGAAGGCGGCGGGCGGATCTCGCTGCCGCGGGTGCTGCTGCGTACGGTCCTGCTGGTGGTCGTCATTCCGGCGGTGGTCTGGGACCGGGACGGCCGGGGGCTGCACGACCGGCTCGCCCGTTCCGTGCAGGTGCGGATCTGATGTTGGGGTGGTAATGGCTCCGCCCGTGTGTTCCACGTCGGGGCGGTAGCCGGGCGGTACGGGCTCCGCGCCCGACCCGCCGGCCCGCGTCCTCGTCGGCGCGGCGCCGCCCGGCCCTCGTATACAGGCCGCCGGGAAGCCGCCCGCAGCCCCGCTCACAGACAGCGGCTCGCAGACAGCGAACGAGACCCGCCCGAAGAGCACCGGACGCCGGAACACCGAACGCCCCGGAGCCGACGGCCCCGGGGCGTTCGTCGTGATCGGTCGGGCTCAGCGTCCCTTGCCGCCGCCCTTCGGCATCCGCATGCCCTTGGGCATCGGGCCCTTGGGCACCGGCATGTTGCTCATCAGGTCGCCGAGCGCGCGCAGGCGGTCGTTGACGGCCGTCACCTGGGGGCCGGGCAGGACGCGCGGCAGCTTCAGGAGTGTCGTACGGAGCTTCTTCAGGGGGACCTGGCCTTCGCCGTCGCCCACGACGATGTCGTGAACCGGGGCGTCGGCGACGGTGCGTGCCATCCGCTTCTTCTCGGCGGCCAGCAGACCGCGCAGACGGTTCGGGTTGCCCTCGCCCACCAGCACGATGCCGGCCTTGCCGACGGCGCGGTGCACCACGTCCTGGCTGCGGTTCATCGCCACCGCGGGGGTGGTCGTCCAGCCGCGGCCGACGTTGTCCAGCACGGCCGCCGCGGCTCCCGGCTGGCCTTCCATCTGCCCGAAGGCAGCCCGCTCGGCGCGCCGTCCGAAGACGATCGCCATCGCGAGGAAGGCCAGTACGAAGCCCAGAATGCCCGCGTAGATGGGGTGGCCGATCGCGAAGCCGATGGCAAGGAGAACGCCGAATACGACGATGCCTACGCCAGCGACGACAAGACCGACCTTGGAGTCGACCCGACGGGTCATCTTGTAGGTCTGGGCGATCTGCTTCAGTCGCCCGGAGTTCTCAGCGCCGGCAGCGCCGTCTGAGTTTGCCTTCCTCGCCATACAGCGAAGTTTACGTGGCCTGCGGCCGTCGGGTCGCCGCGGCCTCCAGTACGAACTGAGCCTCGCGTCGGTCGTTGGCGCGGCGGCGGTCCTCCAGGACCGATGTCCACGCGTTGCGGCGGGCGGTGCGCTGCCCGCCACGCATCAAAACGGCCTCGACGGCACGCAGGGCACCGGCGACGGACGGAAGAGGACGGGCGGTGGCGCGGAGCGGCGCGGCCTGCATTTTGTGGACTCCCTCGGGGAGGTCGGAGGAGCGATGGCTGCGGGAGCGGTGCGTGCATCCATCGTCACGGAACGGTGTTACCAACGGATGACCTGCTGGTCAAACACCGATGAAACGTTGACGCGGCCCGCACGCCCCCGGCCTGGGGGAGTGCGGGCCGCGTTCCATCAGCATGTGCCACGATTCACAAGACGGCACGCCGGGCGGATCAAACCGCCTGACTGGACGCCTCGACCTCGCGCCGCTCGATCGCCTGCTGGTAAAGGCGGCCGGCGCGGTAGGAGGAGCGGACCAGCGGGCCGGACATGACGCCCGCGTAGCCGATCTCGTCGGCCTCCTCCTTGAGCTCCACGAACTCGGCGGGCTTGACCCAGCGCTCGATGGGGTGGTGCCGCACGGAGGGGCGCAGGTACTGAGTGATCGTGATCAGCTCACAGCCCGCGTCGTACAGGTCCTGCAGCGCCTGGCTGATCTCCTCGCGCTCCTCGCCCATGCCCAGGATCAGGTTGGACTTGGTCACCAGACCGGCCTCGCGGGCCTTGGTGATGACCTCCAGCGACCGCTCGTAGCGGAAGCCGGGGCGGATGCGCTTGAAGATCCGCGGGACGGTCTCGACGTTGTGGGCCAGGACCTCGGGGCGCGAGGAGAAGACCTCGGCCAGCTGCTCGGGGACCGCGTTGAAGTCCGGGATGAGCAGCTCGACGCCGGTCTCCGGCATCGCCGCGTGGATCTGCCGCACGGTCTCGGCGTACAGCCAGGCGCCGCCGTCCTCCAGGTCGTCGCGCGCGACGCCGGTGATCGTGGCGTACTTCAGGCCCATCGTCTGGACGGACTCGGCGACCCGGCGGGGCTCGTCGCGGTCCAGCTCCTGCGGCTTGCCGGTGTCGATCTGGCAGAAGTCGCAGCGGCGGGTGCACTGGTCACCACCGATGAGGAACGTCGCCTCGCGGTCCTCCCAGCACTCATAGATGTTGGGACAGCCCGCCTCCTGGCAGACCGTGTGCAGCCCCTCGCTCTTGACCAGGCTCTGCAGGTGGTTGTACTCGGGACCCATTTTCGCCCGGGTCTTGATCCACTCGGGCTTGCGCTCGATGGGGGTCTGGCTGTTCCGGACCTCCAGGCGCAGCATCTTGCGTCCGTCGGGTGCGACAGCGGACACGTCCGGCTCCCTACGACTTCGATTCTTCGGCGTCCACCAGGGTACGCCCGTAAATTCGCACGTTTTTACGTCATGCCCTTGCGTCACCGCAGGACGTCATGGCGTTACGTGCAGGGCAACCCCGCACAGCGGGGTCGCATTCCCGCGGCCCGGAAGGTCAGACCGCGCGGGGCAGGAGCTCGGCGCCCTCCAGGACGTCGCGCAGATGCTTTTCCACGACGGGCAGCACCTCGGCGATGGTGATCTCACGGCCCAGCTCGTTGGCGAGCGAGGCGACGCCGGCGTCACGGATGCCGCACGGCACGATCTTGTCGAACGAGGTGTTGTCCGGGTTCACGTTCAGCGCGAAGCCGTGCATCGTGACGCCCTTGGCGACGCGGATGCCGATCGCGGCCAGCTTGCGGTCCTCGCGGCGCTGGCCGGCGTTGGAGGGGGCGTACTCGGGGCCGTTCAGCCGCGGGTCGAACAGCTCGTCCGCCAGCCGCGGGTCGAAGTCCAGATTCAGGCCGCCCAGGGCCGCCCGCTCCTCGACCGGGTCGCCCAGCACCCACACACCGCTGCGGCCCTCGACGCGGGTGCCCTCCACGCCGAACTCGGCGCAGACCCGGATCAGGGCGTCCTCGATGCGGCGGACATGGGCGACGACGTCCACCGGGCGCGGCAGTTTCTGGATGGGGTAGCCGACCAGCTGGCCGGGGCCGTGCCAGGTGATCTTGCCGCCACGGTCCACGTCGATGACCGGGGTGCCGTCCAAAGGGCGCTCGTCGTCGGACGTGCGCCGCCCGGCGGTGTATACGGGCGGGTGCTCCAGCAGCAGGCAGGTGTCGGGCACTTCGTCGGCGAACCGGGCGGCGTGCACCCGGCGCTGCTCCTGCCACGCCCTCTCGTAGTCCACGGCGTCCGCACCGAAGCCCAGATGCACAAAGCGCAGCCCCTCGGGTGCGGGGGTCTCCCCCCGAGAGATCGCAGTCACGGCAGCTCCTCTTCGCACTTCTGTCTCCCGTTGCACTGTGCGGCAACCGGAGAGCTGTTTCGCGCCCCTGCCACTGTACGACCGGCCGCCTCGCGCGCTGCAGGCGGCCGGTTCCGGCCCACGGACGCCCGGCGCTCCGGACCGGAGGTTCCCTGCTCACACGATCGGATGAACGCGGGTCACAGACGGTCAGAAAGGCTCCGCAGACCGTTACATTCACGCCGTCCCACAAGGGCGAGGAGCGTGCCGGACAGGGTGAGCCGAGCCCGGCGGCCAGGCCCGGAAGGCAGGAGACCGGTAAAGCTGATGACGGAACGACCCCCGCAACACACGCCCAACCGCCAACTCGCCGCGCTCATCGCCGAGGCCGGGTTCTCCAACGCAGGGCTGGCCAGACGGGTCGATCAGCTCGGCATCGAGCACGGCCTCGACCTGCGCTACGACAAGACTTCGGTGACGCGCTGGCTGCGCGGCCAGCAGCCCAGAGGCACCACCCCCGCGCTGATCGCGGAGGTGTTCACCCGCCGGCTGGGGCGCCGGCTCTCGGCCCAGGATCTCGGCCTGGACGCCTGCGCGCCGGTGTACGCCGGGCTCGAATTCGCCGCGAGCCCCACCGAGGCGGTGGACATCGTCAGCGGCCTGTGGCGCAAGGACTCCGGCAGCCATGCCGAA
Organism: Streptomyces sp. NPDC028368; assembly: GCF_055565615.1. NCBI lineage: Bacteria > Bacillati > Actinomycetota > Actinomycetes > Kitasatosporales > Streptomycetaceae > Streptomyces > Streptomyces sp. NPDC028368. Next base: position 362,367 of record NZ_JBVHTY010000002.1, read on the forward strand.
CTCCGCAAGATCGCCTTCACCCCGGCCGGGCTCGTGGTGCCCAGCCGGGACTGGCTGATCGGCCGCGCCGACGAACGGGTCGCCCGCGGCGAGACCGGCGCCGACGGAAGCGGCCGGGTGCCGCTCCAGGGCGCCCGGCCGGCCGTGCCGCGCCAGCGCCGTACCGACCGCGTGGACCGCACCCCGGGCGCCCGGGTCACCTCCGGCGACATCGCGGCGCTGCGCTCGGTCGGCGAACTGTTCCGGGCGCTGGACCACGCCTACGGCGGCGGCCACGCCCGGCAGGCCCTCGTGCGCTATCTGGAACACGAGGCCGAACCGATGCTGCGCGGCACCTACGGCGAGGCCACCGGCCGCCGGCTGTTCGCGGCCGCCGCCGATCTGACCCGGCTGGCCGGCTGGACGTCGTACGACATCGCCGCGCACGGCCTGGCCCAGCGGTACTTCGTCCAGGCGCTGCGGCTGGCCCAGGCGGCCGGCGACCGGGCGTACGGGTCCTACGTCCTGGTGACGATGAGCCGGCAGGCGGTCTATCTGGGCCACGGCAGGGAGGCCGTCCAGCTGGCACGGGTCGCCCAGCAGGGCGTCGGCAGCAGCGCGCCGCCGGCCGTCCAGGCGCTGATGCACTCCGCGGAGGCGCGCGGGCACGGCCTGATGGGCGAGGTCCGGGCCTGTACAGCCGCGCTGTCCCGGGCGGAGCGGGCGCTGGAGGCCGCCCGGCCCGGTGACGAGACCCCGTACTGGGCGCGGTTCTTCGACGAGGCCCAGCTGGCCGACGAGCTGGCGCACTGCCACCGAGATCTCCAGCAGTACCGCGCGGCCTCCCAGCACGCCGAGCGCTCGCTCCAGCTGCGGGCGGCCGGCTTCGCCCGCAGCCGGCTGTTCTGCCGGGTGGTGCTGGCGACCGCCCGGCTGGGCCTGGGCGAGCTGGAACAGGCCTGCACGCTCGGCGCGGAGGCGGCGCTGCAGGCGTCCGAGATGCGGTCCGTACGCGCCCATGAGTACGTCCGGGACTTCGAGCGCCGTCTGGAGCCGTACCGCGATGCGGCGGCGGTGCGCGGGTACCGCGACCGGGTGGCCGCGCTGGGGTGACGCCGCCGGGCGGTGAGACGCCGCCCGGCGGCGCGGCTCAGGCCACCGGGCGCAGCGTGCGGGGCTCGACGAGGGCCGGCAGGCCGAAGTCCCGCAGCAGGGCGCGGGCGGCCCGGCGGCCCGAGTGCAGCGCCCCCTGGAGGGTGCCGGTGTCCCGGTGGTCGCCGCACACATACAGCCCCGCCAGCACCCGCACCGGCCGCTGCGGATCGTGCGGCGCGGGCATCGCGGGAACCGCGTACGGGTCGTGATGGGCACTCAGCAGCCGCCAGTCGTCGGTCGCCGCGCCGTAGAGCTTCTCCAGCTGGGGGCGGACGGTCTTGTCCAGCACGGACAACGGCAGCGAGGCGGCGGCGCCGAGCACGGTCGTGGTGATCAGGGAGTGGCCCGGCGGCGTACGGGACGGGTCGATGGCCCCGGCGGCGTAGGTGTGGGCCACCGGGCCGTCGGTCGGGAGGATCAGCGCCGTGTCGCGGGAGGGGGCGAGGCCGTTGCGCGGGCCCGGGGCGGTGCCCGTCGTGTGGTGCAGCACGGTCATCGGGTGGAAGCCGGGCACCCGCAGGCCCGGCAGCAGTTCGGCCGCATCGCGCGCACCGGTCGCCACCAGGACCGCACGGCAGGGAATGGGCCCGTGCGCGGCGGTGCTGACGCCGTTGGCCGAGACGGAGGTGGCGCGGACGGATGTACGGACCGTGCCCGGGGGCAGAGCGGCGGCGAGGAGTTCGGGGACTGCGCGGGCGCCGCCGGCCGGCAGGCACAGCCGGCCCTCGGCGAAGTCCCGCAGGACCCGCGCGGCGCCGCGGCTGGAACCGCGCAGATGGGGGTCGCACAGCAGCGCGGCGAGCAGCGGCCGCAGGAACGCGTCCTGGGGGCGCGCCGGGAAGCCGGGGCGGCCTGCCAGGGTGTCAATCACCGGTCGGTCGGCGGGAGCTGACGGGGCGGTACGGTCCTCGCCGCGGTCCGTACGGCGGTCGGCGCGGCGATCCGTACGGCGGTCGGCGCGCGCGAGGGCGCGCGCCGCGCTCAGTGCGCCCCTTGTGCTCCGGGGCGAGCTGATGCGCTGCGCCCGCCGGCCGTTGTGGAGGCACAGGCCGGGCGCGAACGGCCGCAGCGCCAGCGCCCCGAGGCCGGGCGTGCGGCGCAGCTCGGCGATGGAGACCGCCAGCGGGCGGCCGCTGTGGTCCAGCCGGAAGCCGTCCAGTTCCTCGGTGGCGGCCCGGCCACCGATCTCCGGCGCGGCCTCCAGCACGCTGACCGACACTCCGGCGCCGGTCAGATGACGGGCCGCCGCGAGACCGGCCGGACCGGCTCCCACGATGACGACGTCCACGGTCGATGCGGTGCGCAGCACGTGCCCCTCCCGAGGTCGGACCCAGCGATGGCGCGTGGTTGTCATGCCCAGTACCGCCGCAGGGATGCCGAGTGGTCTGTGCGAGGACGGTAGGGAGGGGGGCCGGGGCCGCGACAGGGGCACCGGGGGGCGCGTCGTTGCGCCCGTAGCGCCGCTTCTCACGTCGTTGCGCCCGTGACGCCGCATCCCACGATGTTGCGTGGGCCGCCGTGCTTGTGCTGCTTTCCGGGCCCGCCCGGCGGCGGGACCGGGGTTCGTTGTGGTTACGCGGCTCGTACGGCGTCCATGATGCGGGGGTGGGTGAAGGTGAAGCCGGAATCCAGGAGGCGCTGGGGGATGATGCGCTGGCTGGACAGTACGTCGCCGGCGAACTCACCCAGGGCGATACGCAGGACGGGCGCGGGGACCGTGAAGAGCGTGGGGCGGTTCAGGTACTTGCCCATGACCGCTGTTGCTTCCCGGTTGGTGACGGGTTCCGGGGCGGTGAGGTTGACCGGGCCGCCGAGGCCGTCGGTGTCGATGAGGTGGCGCAGCGCCGCGATGTGGTCGTGCAGGGAGATGAAGCTCCAGTACTGGCTGCCGTCGCCGAGCCGGCCGCCCAGGCCCAGCCGGAAGACCGGGAAGAGCTGCCCCCAGGCGCCGCCCGTACGCGCCACGACCAGTCCGGTGCGGGCGAAGACCGTACGGATGCCCGCCTCCCGGGCGGGTGTGGCGGCGTCCTCCCAGGCAACGCAGACATCCGGCAGGAAACCCCTGCCGGGCGCCCCGGTCTCGTCCGTACGCCGGTCGCCGGTGTCGCCGTAGTAGCCGATCGCGCTGCCGCAGACGAAGACCTTCGGCGGGGTGTCCATCGAGGCGAGGGCGGTGGCGATGGCCTCGGTGCCCTGGACCCGGCTGTCGCGGATCTCGCGCTTGTACGCCGCCGTCCAGCGGTGGTCGCCGACGCCCGCGCCCGCGAGATGGACCATCGCCTCGCAGCCCGCGAGCCCGGCCGTATCGACCTCCTGGCGACGGGGATCCCAGCGCACCTCGTCGGCGGCCGCGGGCGGGCGCCGCACGAGCCGGACGACGTCGTGTCCGTCCGCCCGCAGCGAGCGAACGAGTTCCGTGCCGATGAGACCGGTCGAGCCGGTGATCGCGATCCGCATGGGCACATACTGCCCGCCGGGGCGCGCTACGGGCGGCAGCCGGCCGGGGCGCGGGCGCAACGGCGTTTCCCGGACCGGCCTCCTATGGCCTGAAGCGGTCCCAGAGCCGGGGGAAGCGCTCCGCCAGGGTCTCGTCATCGTCGAAGTCGAGGTACGAGCCGAGCGGTTCGCGGGGCGGCGCGGGCAGGCCGAGGTCGGGCATCACGATGCCGGTCAGCCGCTCGTACGCCTCGTCGGCCGCATACCCCAGCTCCTCCGCGTCGCCGTCCACCTCCTCGTCGAAATCGTCCAGCAGCTCGGCGAGCTGGTCCGGGTCGTGCAGCGCACCCTCGAAGACCTCCCGGCCCTGGCCGATCAGCCAGCAGCGGAAGTAGTCGAAGGCGTCGTCGCTGGCGCCGTCCAGCATCACCGCGGCCGCGGCCCACAGCTCCCAGGCGTAGGCCCGGTTGTAGCGGGACTCGAAGTGGCGGGCGAAGTCCGTGACGGCGTCCGGGTCCAGCCCGAGCAGCCGCTCGACCAGGGCGTCGGCCTGCTCCTCGGGGTCGCCCCCGGCGGCCTCGCGGGAGGCGTCGATGAGCTCCCAGAACTCCGTCTCGTCCATCACCGCTCCAGCATCGGCCCTGCCGCCGCGCGCCGCACGCGGAGTCCCCCAGATGCGACGCGGTCGTTATCCGGACCGGTGACGGGCGGCCGGCCCGGCGCCGGGGCACGGGCCGGGTGAGCGCTCCGGCGGCCCGGCGATCCGTCGTGTGACCGTCCCAAGAATCACTCGTTGGAAGGCATGCAACGACCATCCGCGGCATTTCCCCCCATACGCGAAGGGCTGTTTCAGGCCATGCCCATGGACGCAAGAACTCGGGCCGATGTCGAGCGGGCAGAGGCGGCCATCGTCGAGCACTATCCGCGACTGGTGCGCCTCGGCTACCTCGTACTGCCCCCGTCGATGGGCCGTCACCGCCGGGTCCTGGCCGCCCACGGTCTGGTCCAGCGGGCGCTGCCCCGCGCCGGCCGGCGCCGTCCGCGCGGCCGCGCGCTGCCGGCCCAGCGCGGCCCGGAGGCCGGATCCGGCTACGACCTGGTGCGGCTGCGCACCCTGCGGCTGGCGCTGGCGTACGAGGACCGGCCCGCCCGGCCGCTGCCCGCCGTGCCCTTCGTCTGGGGGCTGCGGCTCTTCCCCCGGGCCGGCGGCGCCGATGAACTCGCCCTGGACCAGGCGCTGTCCGCCGTCCCCGCCCCCGTACGGGCCGCCGTCGGGCTGTGGCACCTGGAGGGGCTGGACAAGGACGCGGCCCGCGCCGTCCTGGCGGCCGCCGGCGTCGGGGACGCGGACGCGGCACAGCGGGCGGCCGGGCAGCTGGACCGGGCCGCCGGAGCGGGCGCCGCGGCGCTGCTGAACTCGCCGGAGTTCGACCCCTGCACGGTCCTGACCCGACCGACCGACCTGCTGCGCCGCCGCCAGCGGGTACGGGCGTCGGTCGCCGTGCTGGCCGTACTGGCCGTCGGCGGGGCGGTGGCGGGCGTGGCCGGCGGCGACGACGCCCCGCCGCGGCACGAGACCGCCGCCCAGCAGGCGCTGGACCCGGCCCGGCTGCTGCGCACCCCCAACGACCAATGGGCCGACACCTCCCGGGTGGACTTCACCGCCTGGCCGCCCCGCGGCCGCCAGGCCGGCGACCGGGAGTTGCTGGGGCGGGCGCTGCGGGTCTGGGCGGCGCCGCCCGCCGGCACCCGGATCACCGCCTCCGCCGGGACGTCCACCAGGCCGCCGGACCAGCCGCCAAGGCTCCTGTACGCGGGCCTGATCGACAACGTCATGGTGGCGGTCTTTCACGACGGTGACCGGCTGGTGCGCTACGCCGAACCGGCGGACGCCACGCCCACCCTGCACTTCGCGCGGGCCGACGACGCGGACCTGACGACCGGCGGCGCACTGGTGATCGGCCGCGGCAACGGCTGGATGCGCTATCTGATCGCCCCCTGGATCTCCGGCATCACCGTCCGGGACCTGCTCGCGCCCGCCGCCCCGGCGCGCGGGCTGCATGTCGCCCCGGACGGCGTCACCGACCGGATCCCCACACCGCCCGAGGGGGGTGGTGACTGCGGGAGCTGGCCGGCGGCCCGGTTGCAGACCTCGTCGCGGATCGCCGACAACCGGGCCTTCCTGCTGACCGACCTCGGCGATCTCGCGCCCGTCCATCTGACGTATCTGCCCGCGGCGCCCGGCGCCGGCGGGCCCGGCGAGGTGGCCGACGCCCCGGCGCTGCGCAGCTGGGCCCGCACCGCCTGTTCGCTGCGGCCGCTGCGCGGCGCGGGCGTACGGTCCGTCAACAACTGGGCGTACGCCGAGCAGCGCCTCCCGGAGAGCGGGGGCGGCACCGCCACGTGGGTGTGCACCCGGGCCGACACCTGGCGCGGCCCCGGGCAGGTCACCGTGCACTTCCAGCCGCCCGCCGCGCGCCCGGCGGACCCCGGGCGGATCGCCGGACGGGCCGTCAACACCGCCGCCTGCAGCCACTTCGGGCGCCCGGTGGTCGGCGACGTCCACTGGCAGGCGAAGTCCGGGAAGTGGTATCTGCTCGCGGCGGCCAGCGGGGGGACCGGCGGGATCGACATCACGGGCGGGGTACGGGCCGGCGGCAAGGAAACCACGCTCGCCGTCCCGGCACCACCGGGCGCACCGGCCGAGGTGTCGGGGCGGCTGCCGGACGGGGGGAGCGTGCGGGCGGTGGGGTCATGAGCGGTGCGGCCGCTACCAGAACACCCACACCGCCAGCCCGACGGGCGTCAGGACGACCACCAGTCCCAGAGCCAGGAGCATAGAGCCGAGGATTTTGACTGCCCGGTGCCGCTGCGCCCGGCAGGCGGCGGAACCGGTGAAGCAGCTGGTGCCGAGGACCGGCAGCGTGATGAAGAAAATGCCGAACGCGGCCAATGCCGTACCCCGTCCCCCGAAGCATGGTCCCGGCAGATTATGTGAGGCCGGCCCGGAATCCCGACACACGGTGTCGGGATTCGCTGTCAGGGTCGCGATGTACGCAGAGGTACGAAGCGAGGCGCCGGGAGGCGTCCGGCAGCTGGGAGCGGCAACGTGACGGTGAACGCGATGGACACGGTGAACAAAGAACTGACCGGCAAGGTGGCGCTGGTCGCCGGGGCGACCCGGGGCGCCGGGCGGGCGATGGCGGTGGAGCTGGGCCGGGCGGGCGCCCTGGTGTATGTGACGGGGCGGACGACCAGGGAACGGGTCAGCGAGGTCGGGCGGCCCACGGAGACCATCGAGGAGACCGCGGAGCTGGTGACCGCGGCGGGAGGCACGGGGATCGCCGTACCGACGGATCATCTGGAGCCCTCACAGGTCAAGGCGCTGACCGAGCGCATCGACCGGGAGCAGGGGCGGCTGGACGTCCTGGTCAACAGCCTCTGGGGCGGCGACCATCTGATCGAGTTCGGCGCCACACTCTGGGACCTGGATCTGGAGAAGGGGCTGCGGATGTTCCGCCTCGGCATCGACAGCCACGTCATCACCAGCCATTACGCGCTGCCGCTGATGATCCGGCGGCCCGGCGGCCTGGTGGTCGAGATCACCGACGGCACCGCCTCCTTCAACCGCACCTACCGCGACAACCTCTGCTTCGACCTCACCAAGAACGCCCCGCACCGCATCGCCTTCGGCCTGGCCAAGGAGCTGAAGGAGCACGGCGGCACGGCCGTCTCGCTCACCCCCGGGTTCCTGCGGTCCGAGGAGATGCTGGACCACTTCGGGGTGACGGAGGAGACCTGGCGCGATGCGGTGGCCAAGGATCCGCACTTCGCGATCGCCGAGTCGCCCGCCCTGATCGCCCGCGCCGTACGGGCGCTGGCCGCCGACCCGGACAAGGACCGCTGGAGCGGACAGTCGCTCTCCAGCGGTCAGTTGGCGAAGGACTACGACGTCACCGACACCGACGGCTCCCGGCCCGACGCCTTCGGCTACTTCGAGGACGTGGTCTTCGGCGGGAAGCGGGCGACCGCGGCGGACTACCGGTAGCAGGCCCTACGGATACAGCGCGGCCGTCCGGCGGGCGGCCGCCGCGAACCGCTCGCGCAGCCCGGGGGGCGCCAGCACCTCGCCCTCCGGGCCGAGCGCCGGCAGCTGGGCGTAGGCGACCTCGGCGGACTCCACGGCCAGGGTGACGGTCAGGTGCCCGTCCGCGTCGGGCCCGCCCGCCGCCCGGGCCGTGGCTATCGCCTCCCGGGCCGCCGCCGGTTCGGTGACGTACGGCAGCTGCTGCACACCGCGGGCGGACAGCCGCAACACCACCTCCTCCCGCAGGAGCGAGCGCGCGAACTCCGCTGCCCGCTCGGCCCAGAACGCCGGGAGATCGAACTCCTCGTCCCGGTCGAAGCGCTCCTCGCCCGCCTCGACGGCGGCGAAGCGCTCCACGCGGTACACCCGGAAGCTGTCCTCCACCCGTGCCGCCAGATACCAGACCCCCGCTTTCAGTACGAGGCCGTACGGCTCCAGCTCCCGCTCCACCTCGGTGCCCTTGCGGAGGTAGCGCGCGGTGATCCGGCGGTCGTCCCAGACCGCGTCGGCGATGGCGGGCAGCAGGGCGGGGGTCCGGGGCTCCTGATACCAGGCGGGCGCGTCGAGATGGAAGCGCTGGGCGGCGCCCGACGCGGCGTCCCGCAGCTCGGGCAGCAGGGCGGCGGAGACCTTGAGGCGGGCGGCGGAGGCGGCGTCCGCGAGGCCCATTTCGCGCAGCGCGGAGGGCACTCCGGACAGGAAGAGCGCCTCCGCCTCGCTGCGGCCGAGGCCGGTGAGACGGGTCCGGTAACCGCCGATCAGGCGGTAGCCGCCGGCCCGGCCGCGGTCGGCGTACACGGGCACCCCGGCCTCGGAGAGCGAGAGGACGTCCCGGGCGACCGTGCGCTCGGACACCTCCAGCTCACGCGCCAGCTCGCCGGCCGTCATCGACGGCCGCGACTGGAGCAGCAACACCATCTTGATCAGCCGGGCAGCGCGCATGTCCCCATCATGCCGGGCACCACTGACAACGGACCGGGACAACGGCCGGGCCCCGCCGGACCTCCGGGGAACCTCGGGATACCCCTAGGGGAAGCCGAACGACCAGACCCGCCCACCCCCCAAAGGGGGGTGGGCGGCGGGGAAAAAAGAAAGCGCCCGGCAGAAACTGCCCGGCGAAAAACCGGCCCGGCCGAGTCAGGGCATTGGCCGGCCGGGCCGGTGGGTTCCCGTGCGAAGGCCCCGGGCGCGGGAAGGTGGCCTCCGCACGGGAGTTGGGGGAGCCCGGTGAAGGGCTCTCAGGGGCGGGCGGCTCCCGGTGTCGGCCGGGGCCGCCCACGTCTCACAGGCTGCGGGCCATGGCGCGGCCCGCGGGTCTCACAGCCCGTAGCGCTGCCGGGCCTCCTTGACCGTCTCCGGCTTGACCTCGCCCCGGCGGGCCAGCGCGGCCAGCGTTTGGACGACCACCGACTGCGGGTCGACGCCGAAGTGCCGGCGGGCCGCGTCACGGGTGTCGGAGAGGCCGAAGCCGTCGGTGCCGATGGAGGTCCAGTCCTGCTCGACCCACGGCGCGATCTGGTCCGGGACGGCCCGCATCCAGTCGCTGACCGCGACGACCGGGCCGGGGGCGCCGGCCAGCGCACGGGTGACGTACGGGATCCGGTCCTCGCCCTCCAGACGGGCGGCGTCGCACTCCAGGGCGTCGCGGCGCAGCTCGCCCCAGGAGGTCGCGGACCATACGTCGGCGGCCACGTCCCAGTCGGCGGCCAGCAACTCCTGCGCCTCCAGGGCCCAGTGGATCGCGGTGCCGGAGGCCAGCAGCTGGGTGCGCGGGGTTTCGGAGGTCGCATTGGCGGCCTCCTTGAAGCGGTAGAGGCCCTTGATGATGCCCTCTTCGACACCTTCGGGCATGGCCGGCTGCTGCTTGGGCTCGTTGTAGACGGTGAGGTAGTAGAAGACGTTCTCGCCGGTGGGGAATTCAGCCGTCTCGCCGTACATCCGGCGCAGACCGTCCTTGACGATCACCGCGATCTCGTACGCGAAGGCCGGGTCGTAGTTGAGCGACGCCGGGTTCGTGGACGCGATCAGGTGCGAGTGGCCGTCGGCGTGCTGCAGGCCCTCACCGGTCAGGGTCGTACGGCCCGCGGTGGCGCCGACGATGAAGCCCTTGCCGAGCTGGTCGGCGAGCTGCCACATCTGGTCCGCGGTGCGCTGCCAGCCGAACATCGAGTAGAAGATGTAGAACGGGATCATCGGCTCGCCGTGTGTCGCGTACGACGTGGCGGCGGCGATGAAGTCGGCCATGGCGCCGGCCTCGGTGATCCCCTCGTTGAGGATCTGGCCGTCGGTGGCCTCCTTGTAGTACATCAGCTGGTCGCGGTCGACCGGCTCGTACGTCTGGCCCTTCGGCGAGTAGATACCGGCCGACGGGAACAGCGACTCCATACCGAAGGTGCGGGCCTCGTCGGGGACGATCGGTACCCAGCGCCGGCCGGTCTCCTTGTCCCGCATCAGGTCCTTGATCAGGCGGACGAAGGCCATGGTGGTGGCCATCTCCTGCTTGCCGGAGCCCTTGTACAGCGCCTTGAAGGCGCGCTCCTCGGGCTGCGGCAGCGCGGCCGATGCGTGGAGGCGGCGGGCCGGTGCCGGACCGCCGAGGGCGGCGCGGCGCTCCTGGAGGTAACGGATCTCGGGGGAGTCGGCACCCGGGTGGCCGTAGGGGACCAGGTCCTCGTCCAGCTTGGCGTCCGGGATCGGAAGGTCGAGCAGGTCGCGCATCGCGCGGAACTCCTTGCCCGAGAGCTTCTTCATCTGGTGGTTGGCGTTCTTGGACTCGAAGCCCGGGCCGAGGGTGTAGCCCTTGACGGTCTGGGCGAGGATCACGGTCGGCGCGCCCTTGAATTCGACGGCCGCCTTGTACGCCGCGTACACCTTGCGGGCCTCGTGGCCGCCGCGGGAGGTGTGGAAGCACTCGGCGATCTTCGCGTCGGTCAGCACCTTCGCCATCTCGACGAGGGCCGGCTCGGCGCCGAAGAAGTGCTCGCGGATGTAGGCGACGTCGCGGGTGGCGTACGTCTGGAACTGCGCGTCCGGCACCTGGCGCAGACGGCGGACCAGCGCGCCGGCGGTGTCGAGCTGGAAGAGCTCGTCCCAGGCGGAGCCCCACAGCGACTTGACGACGTTCCAGCCGGCGGCGCGAAACTGCGCCTCCAGCTCCTGAACGATCTTGAAGTTGGCGCGCACCGGACCGTCGAGGCGCTGCAGGTTGCAGTTGATGACGAAGGTCAGGTTGTCCAGGCCCTCGCGGCCGGCCAGCGCGAGGGCGGCGGTCGACTCGGGCTCGTCCATCTCGCCGTCGCCCAGGAACGCCCAGACGTGCGAGTTGGCGGTGTCCTTGATGCCGCGGCCCTGCAGGTAGCGGTTGAAGCGGGCCTGGTAGATCGCCGACAGCGGGCCGAGGCCCATGGAGACGGTCGGGAATTCCCACAGCCACGGCAGGCGCCGCGGGTGCGGGTAGGAGGGCAGGCCCTTGCCGCCGGACTCCTGGCGGAAGAGGTCGAGGTGCTCCTCGGTGAGGCGGCCGTCGAGGAAGGCGCGGGCGTAGATGCCAGGGGAGGCGTGGCCCTGGATGTAGAGCTGGTCGCCGCTGCCGTCGCCCTCCTTGCCGCGGAAGAAGTGCTGGAAGCCGGTCTCGTACAGCCAGGCCGCGGACGCGAAGGTCGCGATGTGGCCGCCGACGCCGAACCGCGAGCCGCGCGTCACCATGGCGGCGGCGTTCCAGCGGTTCCAGGCGGTGATCCGCGCCTCGAGCGCCTCGTCGCCGGGGAAGGCGGGCTCGGCGGAGGTCGGGATGGTGTTGACGTAGTCCGTCTCCAGGGGCGCGAGCCCGGGAGCACCGTTGTGCTCCAGCGCGCGGCGCATCAGATACGCGGCGCGGTGCGGGCCCGCGGCCTTGGTGACGGCGTCAAGGGACTCACGCCACTCGGCGGTCTCCTCGGGATCCCGGTCCGGGAGCTGGTCGAGCTGGCTGTACGGCAGGCGTACGGGATCGGGCATGGGTGGCCCCTTTCCGGACGGTGGGTCGGGAGTGCGAGTGGGTGCTTGGCAGGCAGGGGTGTCGCGCCCCGACAGACGACGATACGCCCCTGATCGATGATCGATCAACGCTCCGCGAGGGAATAACCGCAGGTCGGCACGGGGTGCCGCACATTTCGGCACGCGGTGCCAGCAAAAAAGAGGGGTTCCGCGCCCCCGCGGAACCCCCTCCCACCTGGCCCTCAGGCCCCCTCGGCCCCCGTCAGACCCGCGGAGCGCAGCTCAGCACATGCGCCTTGAGCAAGGTGCCGATCTTCGGGTCGCGCCGCCGGAACGCGTCCACGATCTCCTGATGGTCCTGGGCGTGCGAGCGCGGCTCGGGGCTGAACCAGCGGATCGACAGCGTCGTCCAGACCTCGATGCCCAGCGACTCCCAGGTGTGCAGCAGGACGGCGTTCCCGGCCGCCCGCACGATCTCCCGGTGGAAGGCCACCGTGTGCCGTACCTGCGCCTCCCCGTCACCCGCCCGGTCCGCCTCCCGCAGCGCCGCCACCTCGCGCTCCAGGGCCGCCGTGTCGTCCGCCAGCCGCCCCGCGGCCAGCTCGGCGGCCACCTGCTCCAGCCCGGCCCGCACCGGGTAGCTCTCCTTGAGGTCGTCCGCGGTCAGATTCCGTACCCGCACGCCCTTGTTCGGCGCCGACTCGATCAGCTGCAGCGACTCCAGCTCCCGCAGCGCCTCCCGTACGGGCGTCTGGCTGACCTCCAGCTCCACCGCGATCCTGCGCTCCACGATCCGTTCGCCCGGCTGCCAGCGGCCGCTGACGATCCCCTCGAGGATGTGCTCGCGGATCTGCTCGCGCAGCGAATGGACGACGGGCGGGGTCATGACGTGCTCCTTCAGAGCGGGGTGGTGACAAGGGGCCATTATCCGGCAGACGGGAGGGGATCCGGCAGAAGGCAAAGGGGTCGGGAACGCGCAAAAGGGCCGGCCCCGGCTCGTACGAACCGGGGCCGACCCCCTGGCACACCTACGGATTGCCCGCCGGAATCAGAGACCGATCTCGGTCTCGAACTCGGCGGCCTCCAGGATCTGCTTGACCGTGGTCAGGTAGCGGGCGGCGTCCGCGCCGTCCACCAGACGGTGGTCGTAGGAGAGCGCGAGGTAGGTCATGTCGCGCACCGCGATGGTCTCGCCGAGCTCCGGGTGGTTGATGACCACCGGGCGCTTGACGGTGGCGCCGATGCCCAGGATGCCGACCTGGTTCGGGGGCACGATGACCGTGTCGAACAGCGCACCGCGCGAGCCGGTGTTGGAGATGGTGAAGGTCGCACCGGACAGCTCGTCCGGGGTGATCTTGTTGCTGCGGACCTTGCCCGCCAGCTCCGCCGTCTTGCGGGCGATACCGGCGATGTTGAGGTCGCCCGCACCCTTGATGACCGGGGTCATCAGGCCCTTCTCCGCATCCACCGCGATACCGACGTTCTCGGTGTCGAAGTAGGTGATGGTGCCCTCGTCCTCGTTGATCCGGGCGTTGACGACCGGGTGGGCCTTCAGCGCCTGGACAGCGGCCTTGACGAAGAACGGCATCGGGGAGAGCTTGACGCCCTCACGCGCCGCGAAGGCGTCCTTGGCCTTGTTGCGCATCCGCATGATCTTGGTGATGTCCACCTCGACCACGGAGGTCAGCTGCGCCTGGCCGTGCAGGGCCTTCATCATGTTGTCGCCGATGACCTTGCGCATCCGCGGCATCTTGACGGTCTGACCGCGCAGCGGCGACACCTCGAGGGCCGGAGCCTTGGAGGCGGCGGCCGGAGCGGCAGCGGCCGGGGCGGCGGCCTTGAGGGCCTCCGCGGCGGCGATGACGTCCTGCTTGCGGACCCGGCCACCGACGCCGGTGCCCTTGACCGTGGCGAGGTTCACGCCGGTCTCCGCGGCGAGCTTGCGCACCAGCGGGGTGACGTACGCGGCCTCCTCACCCGCGGCCGGAGCCGGGGCGACCGGGGCGGCGGCGACCGGAGCCGGCGCGGGGGCCGGAGCGGGCGCGGGAGCCGGGGCCGGAGCGGCCGGGGCGGGCGCCGGAGCAGCAGCGGCCGGAGCCGGAGCCGGGGCAGCGACGGGGGCCGGCGCGGCCGGAGCCGGGGCCGGGGCGGCCGGGGCCGGGGCGGCGGCCGGAGCCGCACCCTTGGCGCCGATCACGGCGAGCTTGGCGCCGACCTCGGCGGTCTCGTCCTCGCCGACAACGATCTCCAGCAGCGTGCCGGAGGCCGGCGCCGGGATCTCGGTGTCGACCTTGTCCGTGGAGACCTCCAGCAGCGGCTCGTCGGCCTGGACCTCCTCGCCGACCTCCTTCAGCCAGCGGGTGACGGTGCCCTCGGTGACGCTCTCGCCGAGCGCCGGAAGGACGACGTCAGTACCCTCGGCGCCGCCCGCGGGGGCGGCAGCGGGGGCCGGGGCCTCGGCCACGGGGGCCGGGGTGGGCTCGGGCTGCGGCTGGGCCGCGGGGGCCTCGACAGCGGCCGGGGCCGGGGCGGCAGCCGGCGCACCGGTGCCGTCGTCGATGAGGGCCAGCTCGGCGCCGACCTCCACCGTCTCGTCCTCGGCCACCTTGATGGAGGCCAGGATGCCGGCGACCGGTGCCGGGATCTCGGTGTCGACCTTGTCGGTCGACACCTCGAGCAGCGGCTCGTCGGCCTCTACGCGCTCACCCTCGGCCTTCAGCCAGCGGGTGACGGTGCCCTCGGTGACGCTCTCGCCGAGCGCCGGCAGGGTTACGGAAACCGCCATGGTTTCGGTTGCTCCTATCGAATGTGCGGATGTGGTCGCGCCCGGGACTGGGGTCAGTCGTGGGAGTGGAGAGGCTTTCCGGCCAGGGCCAGGTGGGCCTCGCCGAGAGCTTCGTTCTGCGTCGGGTGCGCGTGTACGAGCTGCGCAACCTCGGCCGGCAGGGCCTCCCAGTTGTAGACCAGCTGGGCCTCACCGACCTGCTCGCCCATACGGTCACCGACCATGTGGACGCCGACCACGGCACCGTCCTTGACCTGGACGAGCTTGATCTCGCCCGTGGTCTTGAGGATCTTGCTCTTGCCGTTGCCCGCGAGGTTGTACTTGAGAGCGACGACCTTGTCGGCGCCGTACAGCTCCTTGGCCTTGGCTTCGGTGATGCCCACCGAAGCGACCTCGGGGTGGCAGTACGTCACGCGCGGCACGCCGTCGTAGTCGATCGGCACGGTCTTCAGACCGGCCACCCGCTCGGCCACCAGCATGCCCTCGGCGAAGCCGACGTGCGCGAGCTGGAGGGTGGGAACGAGGTCACCGACGGCCGAGATGGTCGGCACGTTGGTCTGCATGTACTCGTCGACCAGGACGTAGCCGCGGTCCATCGCGACGCCCTGCTCCTCGTAGCCCAGGCCCGCCGAGACCGGCCCGCGGCCGATCGCGACCAGGAGCAGCTCGGCCTCGAAGGTCTTGCCGTCGGCGAGGGTGACCTTGACGCCGTCGGCGGTGTACTCGGCCTTGTCGAAGAAGGTGCCGAGGTTGAACTTGATGCCGCGCTTGCGGAAGGCCCGCTCCAGCAGCTTGGAGCTGTTCTCGTCCTCGACCGGGACGAGGTGCTTGAGGCCCTCGACGATGGTCACGTCGGTGCCGAAGGACTTCCACGCCGAGGCGAACTCGACGCCGATGACGCCGCCGCCCAGGACGATGGCGGACTTCGGCACGCGGTCCAGCTTCAGCGCGTGGTCCGAGGAGATGATGCGGTTGCCGTCGATCTCCAGGCCCGGCAGCGACTTCGGCACGGAGCCGGTCGCCAGCAGCACGTGGCGGCCCTGGATGCGCTGGCCGTTCACATCGACGGAGGTCGGGGAGGACAGCCGGCCCTCACCCTCGATGTAGGTCACCTTGCGGGAGGCGATCAGACCCTGCAGGCCCTTGTACAGGCCCGAGATGACCTCGTCCTTGTACTTGTGGACCGCCTCGATGTCGATGCCCTCGAAGGTGGCCTTGACACCGAACTGCTCACTCTCGCGAGCCTGGTCGGCGATCTCACCGGCGTGCAGCAGAGCCTTCGTGGGGATGCAGCCGTTGTGCAGGCAGGTACCGCCGACCTTGCCCTTCTCGATCAGGGCGACGTCCAGGCCCAGCTGAGCCCCGCGCAGGGCAGCGGCGTAACCACCGCTACCGCCTCCGAGGATCACTAGGTCGAAAACGGTGCTGGCGTCGTTCGCCACGTCACGTCCTCCATGCATGGGTACGCCGGAGCCGGTCTCCAATGACCGGACGGCGGCTGTGGTTCGGCCGCTTTGATTTCGGCCCTGGGTAAGGGGGGCCCTGTCCTGCCGAGAACCCATCTTCGCACTTGTTGAACACGGACGGGACGGCGGGCCGGGCCCGGGGACTGCCGAGGGGGCGCCTCAAGGGGGTTACCGGGGCGTACGGACGTACGGATTTCGTTGAGGGCGAACGGATCCGCGCGGGGTGGGGACGGGAGAGAGAAATCGCACACCTACGGCCCCGGGCGGTGAGCCCGGGGCCGTACGGACATAAACGGGCAAGACGGGGCGGCGGGCCGCTCAGCCGAGGTCGCCCGCGGCCGTCCGCTCCGCCAGCCGCACCAGGGTGCGCACCGCGGAACCCGTACCGCCCTTGGGGGTGTACCCCCAGGGCGCGCCCTCGTGGAAGGCCGGGCCCGCGATGTCCAGGTGGGCCCAGGTGATGCCCTCGCCGACGAACTCCTTCAGGAAGAGCCCGGCGACCAGGCCGCCGCCCATCCGCTCGCCCATGTTGGCGATGTCGGCGACCGGCGAGTCCATGCCCTTGCGCAGGTGGCCGGGCATCGGCATGGGCCAGGACTGCTCGCCGACCTCCTCCGCGATCTCGTGGATCGAGGTGCGGAAGGCGTCGTCGTTGGCCATGATCCCGAAGTGGCGGTGGCCCAGCGCCAGCACCATCGCGCCGGTGAGGGTGGCGACGTCCACGATCGCGTCCGGGTTCTCCTCCGAGGCGCGGGTCAGCGCATCGGCCAGGACCAGGCGGCCCTCGGCGTCGGTGTTGAGCACCTCGACGGTCTTGCCGCTGTACATGGTCAGCACGTCACCGGGGCGGGTGGCGGAGCCGGAGGGCATGTTCTCGGCGAGCGCCAGCCAGCCGGTGACATTGACCTCCAGGCCCAGCCGGGCGGCGGTGACGACCGCGGCGAAGACGGCGGCCGCGCCGCTCATGTCGCACTTCATGGTCTCGTTGTGGCCGGCCGGCTTGAGCGAGATGCCGCCCGAGTCGTACGTGATGCCCTTGCCGACCAGCGCGAGGGTCTTGGTCGCCTTGGCGTGCGTGTGCGCGATCCGCACCAGGCGCGGCGGGGCCTCCGAGCCCTGGCCGACGCCCATGAGCCCGCCGAAGCCGCCCTTCTTGAGCGCCTTCTCGTCCAGCACCTCGACCTTGAGGCCGAACTCCTTGGCGGCGGCCTGCGCCTCGGCCGCGAAGGACTTCGGGTCGAGGGCGTTGGAGGGGGTGTTGATCAGGTCGCGGGCGCGGTTGATCTCCGCGGCCAGTGCCTGCGCGCGCTCGGCGGCGGCCTTGAACTCCTTGTCGCGGGGCTTGGCGCCGAGGATCGCGGCCTCACCGAGCGGCGTCGACCTGGCGTCGTTCTTCTTCGCGCTCTTGCCGTTGCCGTTGCTGCGGAACGCGGTGAAGGTGTAGGCGCCGAGCAGCGCGCCCTCGGAGACCGCGGCGGCCGCCTCGGCGTCCTCGACGGGCAGCGCGAAACCGGCCTTCTTGGTGCCGGTCAGCGCGCGGGCGGCGCTGCCCGCGGCGCGCCGCAGCGCCTCGTTGCCGTAGCCGTCGCCCTTGGCCGGGGCCTCGCCCAGGCCGACCGCCAGCACGACCGGTGCCTTGAGGCCGTCCGCTGCGGGCAGTTTGGTCACCTCGCCCTCGGCACCACTCGCGCCGAGGGTCTCCAGCACGGCGGCGAGCTTGCCGCCGAAGGCCTTGTCCACGGCCTCGGCGCCGGGGGCGACAACGACGCCCTTGGCGCCCTTGGCCACGCCGACGACGACGGCATCCGCACGCACCGTTGCGGCGGAAGAAGTACTGAGGGTCAGTGCAGTCACGGTGATGAGAGTCCTGTTCCGTCCGGGAATCCTTGTGCGCTCTGGGCGCTGCTGCGGCCGAGCCTACGCTCGGCGACGCCACGAGACCCGGGTGTTGCCGCACCGGCCGGTGACGGTGCGTCGGCACCTGGCCGGTACTTCCGGTGAACCGGCGCCCGGCACGGGAGAGTTGGCCCGCCGTCGCTCCCGCCCGTTCAGCCCAGCGCGAGGACCACCAGCGCCGCGAGCCCGGCGCTCTCGGCGAGGGCGCCGAACACATCGCCGGTCACCCCGCCCAGCCGCCGCCGGCAGTGCCGCAGCAGCAGTTCGCCGGTCCCGAGCCCGAGCAGCGCCGCGAGCGCGGCGTGCAGCGCGCCGTACCCGCCGAACACGCCACCCGCACCCGCGCACAGGGCGGTGACCAGCGCGGCGCACAGCAGCGCGGCCCGCCCCGGAACGGTGCCCGCGACCGCCGCGCCCAGCCCCTCCGGCCGGGCCGCCGGCACGCCCGTACGGGAGGCCAGGGTCAGCGCACACCGGGCGGTGACCCCCGCGACGGCCGCCGCCACCACGCCCCGCGCCCAGCCCTGCCCGTACAGCTCGTACAGCGCCGCCACTTGGGCCAGCAGGGTGAACACCAGCGTGATGACCCCGAACGGGCCGATGTCCGACTGCTTCATGATGCGCAGCGCGTCCTCGGCCGGTTTGCCGCTGCCCAGGCCGTCGGCGGTGTCGGCGAGCCCGTCCAGATGCAGGCCGCGGGTGAGGACCGCGGGGACGGCGGCGGTGCCGGCCGCGGCGAGCAGCGGGCCGCCGCCGAGCAGCAGCAGCGCCCCGCCGAGTGCGGCCGCGAACACTCCGGTGACCAGCCCGGCCAGCGGTGCGCAGAGCATGCCGCCGTGGGCCGTCTCCCGGTCCCAGCGGGTGACGCGTACCGGGAGCACGGTCAGCGTCCCGAACGCGAACCGCAGGGCGTCGGAGGGGGCGGGGCGGCCGGGGGCGTCGCTCATCGCGGCAGGCTATCCCGCGCCCTCCGACGCCGAATTCCCCGCCAATAGCCTTAAATTGCCCTTACGGGACAAAGGGGAGCGTGGGATGGGTCACTGGTGGTACCGCAACATCGTCGAACCGGGAAAGCTGCCACTGCTGCTCGCCCTCGCCTCCTTCGTGCTGACCTTCGTGGTGACCCGCGCCATCACCCGGCTCATCCGCGCGGGCAAGGGCCCGTTCCGCAACATCGCGTCCGGCGGGGTGCATGTCCACCACGTCGTGCCCGGCGTCGTCCTGATGGTCATCGGCGGCTTCATCGCCCTCGCGGGCGGCCACCGCGGCTTCGGCTCCGGCGTCGCCGCGGTGCTCTTCGGTATGGGAGTCGGCCTGGTCCTGGACGAGTTCGCGCTGATCCTCCACCTCGACGACGTGTACTGGAGCGAGGAGGGCGCCAAGAGCGTCGAGATCGTCCTCCTGACCGTCGCCCTGGTCGCCCTGATCCTCGGCGGCTTCCTGCCGTTCGGCGTCAACGAACTGAGCCCCGCCGAGACCCAGGACCGCTTCCAGGTCGTACGGACCGTGGGCCTCAACTTCCTCTTCGCCCTGATCGCCCTCGTCAAGGGCAAGGGCAGGATCGCGGTCCTCGGGGTGTTCGTGCCGTTCGTCGCGCTCTTCGGCGCCGTCCGGCTGGCCCGCCCCAACTCGCCCTGGGCCAGGCGGTTTTACCGCAACCGCCCCAAGGCGCGGGCCCGCGCCACGGTCCGCGCCTACCGCCACGACCGGCGCTGGTCGGCCCTGCGCCGCAAGGCCGAGCACCTCATCGGGGGTGCTCCCAGCCGCTGACGCGCTGCGCGCCCAGCGGTTTGCCCGGCCGCCACATCTCCCACACCCCGCACAGCATCAGCACCGCCAGCACCGCCGCGATGTGCTCCTTGCCCGCCAGGTTGCTCTTGATGAACACCACCTCGTAGACCATCGCCGCCACCACCACCGCGCAGGTGAACCACGCCCGGTAGCGCCAGCACACAAAGATCGCCAGGCCCACCACCGCCGCCGACGGGCCGGTGTCGACGACGTACTTGTCCGCGTCCGGCAGCCCGATGGGGGAGCCGGGGCCGATCCAGAGCCCGATCCGCGCGTACATCGTCCCGGCGAGCGTGGCCAGATAGGCGACCGCGAACATCTGCCGCCAGCCCACACAGATCTCGGCGAGCCCGAAGACGACCAGTATCTGCGCCAGCGCGCCCCACACCGGCAGGTCCAGGGCGGGCACGAACAGCGACAGGGGAGTACGCAGCAGCGCCAGCCAGAGATGCTCATAGGCCTGCACGGACCCGATGTTCTGGACCGGTCGGTAGCCCCAGGGCTGGTTCTGTACGACCTGCACGGCCAGCGTCAGGCACACCGCGGTGACCGTCATCGGAATCGCCCGCAGTTTCTTCGCGGCCAGCGCGGACCACCCCGTCCGCAGGAGCGGACCCCACTCGGCACGCGCCACGCGGCGCAGGGCCGGCTCGGTCATCTGCTGTTCTCCAGGTGCTTGCGGCTGCGCCGGTCCGGCGGGCCGGGTGCGCGGCCGCCGGGTGTGAGGTGGATGCGCAGCACATCCATGCTCTTGTCGTTGAGCATGTACCGCAGTTCGCCTATAGGGCGGTATTTCGCCCGAGCGCGCGCGAGCGAGCCGGGCCGCATGCCACGCCCGAAGACGGCGCGGCACCTCGCGACGTTCGGCGCGAGGTGAGTGATCTTCGCCTCTTTGGTCACTCGGCGGCGCAAGGCGGCCTTCGTCCGTACTCAAGCGACATCCCCCGATAAAACGTATGAAGCATGATGCCCAAGGGGAGCGCCACCGGCCGGCCGCCGTCGGCCGGCGCCGTTCAGTCGCGTACGGGCAGTTCCGCCGCCAGGGCCGCGGCCGCCTGCACCAATGGCAGGGCGAGCAGCGCCCCGGTCCCCTCACCCGCTGTGACGCCGTGATCGAGCAGGGGGTTGAGCGCGATCCGGTCCAGCGCCTTCGCCTGCGCCGGCTCACCGCTCGCCTGCCCGGCGATCCACCAGTCCGGCGCCCGGAACGCCACCCGCTGCGCCACCAGCGCACAGGCCGCCGACACCACCCCGTCCAGGATCACCGGCGTCCGGCGCACCGCACTCTGCAGCAGAAAACCGGTCATCGCCGTCAGATCCGCGCCGCCGACCGCCGCCAGAAGCTCCAGCTGGTCGCCGAGCACCGGCCGGGCCCGCCGCAGCGCATCCCGGACCGCGCCGCATTTGCGCATCCACGCCAGATCGTCGATACCGGCGCCGCCGCGCCCGGTGACCACCGAGGCGTCCGTGCCGCACAGCGCCGCGATCAGCGTGCTCGCGGCCGTCGTGCCGCCGACGCTCAGATCGCCCAGCACCACCACGTCACAGCCGCCGTCCGCCTCTTCGTCCGCGACGGCCATCCCGGCCCGGAACGCCGCCTCGGCCTCCTCGGCACTGAGCGCGTCCTCGACGTCGATCCGGCCGCTGCCGCGCCGCACCCGGTGCCGGGTGACCTCCGCCGGCAGCTCACCTGCATCGCAGTCCACCGCCATGTCGACGACCCGCAGCTGCGCACCGGCGGCCCGCGCCAGCACGGCGGCCGGGCTCGCCCCGTCCAGCACATCCCGTACGAGATCCCTGGTGCCACCGGCCGGCCGGGCCGAGACGCCCAGTTCCGCCACCCCGTGGTCGCCCGCGAACAACAGCACCCGCGGCTGCTCCAGAGGCCGCACCGGCACCTGCTGCTGCACGGCGGCCAGCCACTCGCCCAGCTCGTCGAGCCGGCCCAGCGCACCCGGCGGCACGGCCAGGCGCGCCCGCCGCTCCTCGGCGTCACGGCGCGCACCGCCGTCCGGGCGCTCGATCAAGTGGGCGAAGTCATCGAGGTTCAGGGCGCTCATTGGGCGCAGATTACCGGCAATGCGTTCGGCGTGTGCCGGGGTTACGGGCGTCCTCAAGCCCCCCGGGCGGAGCGCACGCCCACGGCGGCCCGCCGCCCGCGCGCCGCGAACCGCACCTCGCACACCAATGGCGCCAGCCCCCGCAGCCCCAGAACCCGCGCCCGGCACACCGGGACCTCCCGTACCGCCGCGATCGACGGGTGCGCGCTCGCCACTTGGGGCAGCTGCGTACGGTCCAGCCCCCAGCGCGGCGGACCGGGCGGCCGGCCGGCCGCGTGCGCGGCGCCCCACCGGGCCAGCGCGGTCACCCGCCGCGACAGCGCGTCAAAGACCAGCGCCCCGTCGGGGAACCGCTCCGCGCAGGCCCCCAGCAGGGCGCGCACCGCCTCCGGCGACAGCCGCATCAGCACCCCGGGCGCCATGACGACGACCCCCAGATCCGGATCCCGTACCGCGTCCAGCCAGCCGTGGTCCGCGGCGGCGCGGGCGACCGTACGCCGCCGGGGACCGTCCGGGAGCAGCATCCGGCGCACCGCCGCGATCTCCGGGGGCTGCACCGTCAGCCAGTTCAGCCGCCCGTTGTCCAGCCGCCAGAACCCGGTCCCCAGCCCCTCGCCCAGCGCGACCACCGTCGCCTGCGGGTGCTCGCGCAGATAGGCCCGTACGACCGCGTCGAAGGCGCCCCGCACGCCGCCTTCGCCCGGCCCGGATCCGTTCACGCCCCAAGAGGTCACGTCCCAAGAGCACCCGCCGCCGCGCCCCCGGGCAAGCGGACACGGGCCGGGCGGCGCCCGCGTCATCCGCGCAGCGCAAGCGCCTGCCCCGCGACGACCAGCAGCACCTGCTCGCACTCGGCCCCGAACGCGGCGTTCAGCCGCCCGAGTTCATCGCGGAACCGGCGTCCCGCCGCACTCGCCGGCACGACCCCGGAGCCGACCTCGTTGCTGACCGCCACCACCGGCCGACGCGTCGCCCGCACCGCCGCGACCAGCGCATCGGTCCGCTCCCGCAGCTTCCGCCGGCCGCTCGCCTCCCACGCCTCGTCGTCCCACGCCCCGACCTCGTCCATGGCATGCGTCAGCCACAGCGCCAGACAGTCGATGAGCAGCGGCGAGGCCTCGGCACCCCGCCGGGCACCGGGATCCGCACCGGCCCCGCCCTCTGCCGTGCCCGGCCTCCCCGCCTCGAGCAGCGGCACCAGATCGCAGGTCTCCACGGTCCGCCAGCCCGCCGGGCGCCGCTCACGGTGCAGCGAGATCCGCTCCGCCCACTCCGTATCGCCCTCCCGCGTCCCCCCGGTCGCCACGTACACCACGTCCGGGAACGAGGCCAGCCGCCGCTCCGCCTCCGCCGACTTCCCGCTCCGCGCCCCGCCCAGCACCAGCGTGCGGCGCGGCAGATCCGGTACCGCGTGATACTCGCCGACCACCAGCGAGGAACCGTCCGGCACGGTGCGCGCGCCCGCCGCCGCGAGCCTGCGGTGCAGCTCGGGCCCCGGCGGCGCATCGTGGTCGATGTGCACGGCGACCACATCGGTCGCTGCGTCCACCGCACCGCTCGCCCGCAGCCGCGCCAGAGCGTCCGGCCGCTGCAGTACGTCGAGCAGCACCAGGTCGAACGGGCCGCCGCCGGAACCGTTGCCGTTGTCCAGCCCGGCCGGTGACGCCCCCGGCGGCAGATACAGCAGCCGCTCGCCCTCGGTGCCGGTGATCTCGTACCCCGTACCCGGGATGTCCACGGCGATGGCCTTCACCCGGTGGCCGTCCAGCAGCGCCAGCTCCCGCCCGTCCGCGACCCGGCCCGGCGTCGGCAGCCCGGCCGGCACCTCCAGCGTGGGCCCGTCGTGCGGATGCGAGAGCAGCACCTGGCGCACGCCGGCCAGGGAGGTGCCCGCGCGGGCGGCCGCGAAGGCGGGGCCCGGCGTCAGGTCGATGAGCAGCGCGCCGTCGATGAGCAGCGCGGTGGCCGCCCGGGTCGCGTCGCCGACGGAGGCCGCGCACACGGCACACGGGCAGTCGGGGCGCGGCAGCCCCTGAGGGGCGCCGGTACCGAGGAGAGTGAGTTCCACCCGGCGATTTTCTCGCGTTCGGGCGCGCTCAGCGCGCGGGGGGCCTCTCGACACGGCCATTCCCGTGCGGAGGGGTGGGCCGGGGCACGAGCCGTTGGTGGTTTCCCCTGGTTGTCGGGGGCATGCTCCCGGCGCCGCTATAGGCTGCGGAGCAGCACGCGAGCACGGTGCGGCGGGGCGTGCCCAGGGGCGTTCCGCCGTGGCACAGACACGTACCCGGTGGGATCCAGGAGGCGCACATGGTGTGGACGTGGCGGTTCGAGAAGGCGGACGGTACGGAGACGGCGCCCGCCGTGGAACCGGAGGAGTTCACCACGCAGGGGGACGCGGAGTCCTGGATCGGCGAGGTGTGGAAGGAACTGCTCGACGGCGGGGCGGACCGGGTCACGCTCTTCGAGGACGGCACCGAGATCTATCAGATGAGCCTGGCGGCCGCCGCCGAGGGCTGAGCCGCACGCGGCACCGTGGTGCCCGCCGGCGGCGGGCACCACGGTCCGGATGACCGTTACGGCCGCCGGCCGCGCTTGACCTGCGGCTTGGGCAGCCGCAGCCGCCGCATCTGCAGGGTGCGCATGATTGCGTACGCCTTGACGCCCTTGAGGTTCTCGCCGGGGAAGCGCTCCTGCAGCTGCTTGCCCAGGCGGAACCAGATGAACACCGAGTCCAGCACGATCAGCACGATGATCACGAGCCAGAGCAGCAGCGCGATGTTCTGGATCTGCGGCACCCGGATCATGGTGAGCACCAGGATGATCACCGCCATCGGCAGGAAGAACTCCGCGACGCACCAGCGCGAGTCGATGTAGTCACGGGCGAACCGGCGCACCGGTCCCTTGTCACGCACCGGCAGATAGCGCTCATCACCGCCGGCCATGGCCTCGCGCTGGCGGGCCATGTCCGCGCGCCGGGCCTCACGCTGCGCCTTCGCCGCGTCCTTGC
This sequence comes from Streptomyces sp. NPDC028368, assembly GCF_055565615.1. Lineage (NCBI taxonomy): Bacteria > Bacillati > Actinomycetota > Actinomycetes > Kitasatosporales > Streptomycetaceae > Streptomyces > Streptomyces sp. NPDC028368. The sequence goes on from NZ_JBVHTY010000002.1 coordinate 387,004, forward strand.
GGTTGGTGGGCGTATGCGCGCGGGACCGGCGCTGCGACTGGGCGTCGCTGCGCTTGGGTGTCGGGCGGCCCTTGGGGGCCTGCGGGTCGCGGGGCTGCTGGGGCTGGTCCGCGGTCACCTTGGCGGTCGCGGCCTGCTCATCCTTCGAACGGCTTCGGAACACAGTGCCAGGGTACGTGCTGGCCGGGTGTGGGCCATGGCCGGAAGGGGAACGATCCGGCAACGGCACCGTCGGACGGCCCGTCCGGGCCCTCCCTACTCCCTGGGCGGGAGACGCCGGACTCCCTGATCGTCCTGCAGGAGGAGCGTATCCGGGCCCGAACAGTGCGGTAATGGAACCAAGGCCCGTACTGTGGGGTCTGTAGATGTGCTGGAGCCAATGCCCGATGTAACTCGGTCAGAAGGGGGCGCGCGAGGCCCATGAGCGGTGTCATGAAGCGGATGGGGATGATCTTCCGCGCGAAGGCCAACAAGGCCCTGGACCGGGCCGAGGATCCGCGCGAGACCCTCGATTACTCGTACCAGAAGCAGCTGGAACTGCTGCAGAAGGTGCGCCGCGGTGTCGCCGACGTGGCGACCTCCCGCAAACGCCTGGAGCTGCAGCTCAACCAGCTCCAGGGCCAGTCCTCCAAGCTGGAGGACCAGGGCCGCAAGGCGCTCGCGCTCGGCCGTGAGGACCTCGCCCGCGAGGCGCTCTCCCGCCGTGCCGCGCTGCAGCAGCAGGTCACCGACCTGGAGACGCAGCACCAGACGCTGCAGGGTGAGGAGGAGAAGCTCACCCTCGCCTCGCAGCGGCTGCAGGCCAAGGTCGATGCCTTCCGTACGAAGAAGGAGACCATCAAGGCCACCTACACCGCCGCCCAGGCCCAGACCCGGATCGGCGAGGCCTTCTCCGGCATCTCCGAGGAGATGGGCGACGTCGGCATGGCCATCCAGCGCGCGGAGGACAAGACCGCGCAGCTGCAGGCCAGGGCCGGTGCCATCGACGAGCTGATGGCGTCCGGCGCGCTGGACGACCCGTCCGGCATGGCCAAGGACGACATCACCGCCGAGCTGGACCGGCTGTCCGGCGGCACCGATGTCGAGCTGGAGCTGCAGCGGATGAAGGCCGAGCTGGCGGGCGGTCCGTCGGCCGGCAAGCAGGCCATCGAGGGCGGTCAGAGCGGTGCGGCCCAGCAGGGCCCGCCGCAGGACCAGCCGCGTTTCGACAAGCAGTGACGGCCGGCGGCGGTTAGCCTCGCAGGGACCCGCAGCCAGGGTCCAGGCAGCCGCCGCCGCAGGACAGCCGGACCGGACCAAGGGAGACCGTCGTGATCGTACGGATCATGGGGGAGGGCCAGGTGAAGCTGGACGATGCCCACTTCACCGAGCTCAACAAACTGGACGACGAGCTGCTCGCCGAGATGGAGAGCGGCGACAACGACGGCTTCCGGCGGACCCTCTCGGCCCTGCTGGACGCGGTGCGCCGCCTCGGCGAGCCGCTTCCGGACGAATCCCTGGAGCCGTCCGAACTGATCCTGCCGGCCCCGGACGCGACCCTCGACGACGTCCGCGAAATGCTCAGCGACGACGGCCTGATCCCGGGCTGACGGCCCGCGCCGGGCACCTCGCCGGGCACCTTCACTCCAGCGCACAACGGATGGCGCCCCGGTCCCCGGTGGGACCGGGGCGTTACCGTTTGCTCTTGTGACCTCCCTCGACGCCGGCCCCGACGCAGCGCCGGATGCCGTACCGGACGCCCGCCCGGCCGGCCGCTTCCAGTGGCACCGGGCGCATCCGCTCGCGTTCGACGCCGCCCTGGCCGCGGTCTTTTTCGTCGCGACCCTGTGCGGAGCGGTCGCCGATCCGCACGGCCCGCACGGCCCCCGGTTCGGCGTCCGCGAGCTGTCCGTGACCACCGTGGTCCTGGCCGGGCTCGCCTGCACCGCCCTCGTCGCGCGCCGCCGGTTCCCCCGTACGGTTCTCGCCGCCACCGGCTCGCTGACCGTCGTCGAGCTGATCGCCCGCTCCGGCGACCCCCGCGCCCCGGTCGCCTTCTCCGCCGTCCTCGCGCTGTTCACCGTGGCCTCCCGTACGGACCGGCCCACCACCTGGCGCGTCGGCGCGCTGACCGTGGTCGTGCTCACCGCCGCCGCGATGCTCTTCGGCGAACACCCCTGGTACGCCCAGCAGAACCTGGCGATCTTCGCCTGGACGGGCATGGCCGCGGCCGCGGGTGACGCCGTACGCAGCCGCCGGGCCTATATCGACGCCATCCGTGAGCGCGCCGAACGCGCCGAGCGCACCCGCGAGGAGGAGGCCCGGCGCCGCGTCGCCGAGGAGCGCATGCGCATCGCCCGCGAGCTGCACGATGTCGTCGCGCACCACATCGCGCTGGTCAACGTCCAGGCCGGGGTCGCCTCGCACGTCATGGACAACCGCCCCGACCAGGCCAAGCAGGCCCTCGCCCACGTCCGCGAGGCGTCCCGTTCCGCGCTGGACGAACTCCGCGCCACCGTCGGCCTGCTGCGTCAGTCCGACGACCCCAAGGCGCCCACCGAACCGGCCCCCGGCCTCGGCGTCCTGGACCAGCTCGTCGACGGCTTCGTCCGCGCCGGCCTGCCCATCGACCTCGAGATGCCGCCCGCGCCTCAGTCCCTGCCCGCCGCCATCGACCTCACGGCCTACCGCGTGGTCCAGGAGGCGCTGACCAACGTGCACAAGCACGCCGGCGACGGGGCCCGCGCCACGGTACGGATCATCCGCTCCGAGGCCGCGCTGACGGTGACCGTCCAGGACGACGGCGCGGACGGGGTGCCCCGGCAGCGGGACGAGGACACCGGCGGCGGCCACGGCCTGATCGGCATGCGCGAGCGGGTCTTCGCGCTGCGCGGCACGGTCGTGACGGGCCCCCGCGCGACCGGCGGCTTCCAGGTGCGGGTCACCCTCCCGCTGCACCCCGCCCGTACGGAAGAGACGGCGTGACGCGGGAGCCGGCACGACGCGGGCGACACGGTGACGCCACAGACACCGTGACGCCACAGACACCGTGACGCCACAGACACCAAGGCGCCACAGACACCATGACGCGACAGACGACATGACGAGACAGACGACATGACCGGGGAGACCGCATGACCATCAAGGTGCTGCTCGCCGACGACCAGATGCTGCTGCGCAGCGCGTTCCGGATCCTGGTCGACTCCGAGCCCGATATGCAGGTGGTCGCGGAGGCCTCCGACGGCGCCCAGGCCTACGAGCTGACCCGCACCAGCGGCGCCGATGTCGTCCTGATGGACATCCGGATGCCCGGCGTGGACGGCCTCGCCGCCACCCGCATGATCAGCCAGGACCCGGAGCTGGCCGCCGTCAAGGTGGTCATCCTGACGACGTTCGAGGTCGATGACTACGTGGTGCAGTCGCTGCGGGCGGGCGCCAGCGGCTTCCTGGGCAAGGGCGCGGAACCGGACGACATGCTCAATGCGATCCGTATCGCGGCCGCCGGGGAGGCGCTGCTCTCACCCGTCGCGACCAAGGGGCTGATCGCCAAGTTCCTTGCGCAGGGCGGCAGTTCGGACGACAACGGGCCGGCCGCCCGGGGCGCCGAACGGCTGGCCACGCTCACCGGCCGTGAGCGCGAGGTGCTGATCCTGGTGGCCGGCGGCCTCTCCAACGACGAGATCGCCGAGCAGCTGGCGGTCAGCCCGCTCACCGTCAAGACGCACGTCAACCGCGCGATGGCCAAGCTCGGCGCCCGCGACCGGGCCCAGCTGGTGGTCATCGCCTACGAATCGGGACTCGTACGCCCACGGGTGCAGTGAGGGTGTAGTTCCCCGTACTCCGAACGCGGTACGGCCGGTGACCCGAAACCGACCTGCGAGCGAGGAAAACCGGCCACGGCATGGCGGAAGGTGTAGGTGGGCCCGAGTGGCTCCCGCCGGCCTTCCCGACTTTTCTGAACAGAAGAGAGACCCCACCCATGTCCTGGCTGTCCCGACTCAGCCTCGTACAACGGGGCCTGATAGCGCTGATGTCGATCGTCGCGATCGCCTTCGGCGCCATCGCGATCCCGCAGCTCAAGCAGCAGCTCCTGCCCTCCATAGACCTTCCGATGGTGTCCGTGATGGCGCCCTATCAGGGTGCCTCGCCCGATGTCATCGAGAAGCAGGTGATCGAGCCGCTCGAGAACGGCATCCAGGCGGTCGACGGCATCAAGAGCGTCACGTCGACGTCGAGCGAGGGCTCGGGCATCGTCATGGCGCAGTTCGACTACGGCAATGACTCCAAGACCCTGGTCGCCGACGTCCAGCAGGCGGTGAACCGCGCCCGCGCGAAGCTGCCCAAGGACGTCGACCCGCAGGTGGTGGCCGGCGGTACGGACGACCTGCCCACCGTCGTCCTCGCGGTCTCCTCCTCCACCAAGGACCAGCAGACGCTCGCCGACCAGCTGAACCGCAGCGTCGTCCCGGGCCTGAAGAACATCGACGGCGTCGGCCAGGTCTCCGTCAGCGGCGTCACGGACCGGATCGTCGCGGTCACCCCCGACGACAAGAAGCTCGCCGCCGCTGGACTGAACGCCTCCGCGCTCGGCCAGGCGCTGGACGCGGGCGGCACGTCGGTGCCGGCCGGCTCGTTCCCGGAGAACGGCAAGAGCAAGACCGTCCAGGTCGGCGCCGGATACACCTCCGTCCAGCAGATCCGGGACCTGAGCATCGCGCCGGCCGCGGGCGCGGGCGGTGCGGGGGCGGGTGCCCCCGGCGGGCAGTCCGCCAAGCCCGTCCGCCTCGGTGACGTCGCCACCGTCAAGGAGGAGTCGGCCGCCCCGGCCTCCCTGACCCGCACCAACGGCAAGCCCAGCCTCGCCATCACCATGACGATGGACCAGGACGGCAGCGCGGTCGCCATCTCCGACGCGGTCAAGGACAAGCTGCCGGATATCCGTCAGGACCTCGGCAAGGGCGCCGAGGTCACGGTCGCCTCCGACCAGGGCCCGGCCGTCTCCAAGTCCATCGACTCGCTGACCACCGAGGGCCTGCTCGGCCTGATCATGGCGGTCATCGTCATCCTGCTCTTCCTCCTGAGCCTCCGCTCGACCCTGGTCACCGCGGTCTCCATCCCGCTCTCGGTCGTCATCACCCTGATCGTGCTGTGGACCGGCGACCTCTCCCTGAACATGCTCACCCTCGGCGCGCTGACCATCGCGATCGGCCGCGTCGTCGACGACTCGATCGTGGTTCTGGAGAACATCAAGCGGCACCTGGGCTACGGCGAGGAGCGCCGCGAGGCCATCCTCACCGCCGTCAAGGAGGTCTCCGGAGCGATCACCTCCTCCACCCTCACCACCGTCGCGGTCTTCCTCCCGATCGGCGTGGTCGGCGGCATGGTCGGCGCCCTCTTCGGCTCCTTCTCGATCACGGTGACCGTCGCCCTGCTCTCGTCCCTGCTCGTCTCGCTCACGGTCGTCCCGGTCCTGTCCTACTGGTTCCTGCGCGCCCCCAAGATCCCGGCCGGCACCACCCTCGACGAACTCCGCCGCCAGGCCGAGGAGAAGGAGACCAAGAGCCCCCTCCAGCGCCTCTACGTCCCCGTCCTCCGCTTCGCCACCCGCCGCCGGCTGACCAGCCTGCTCATCGCCGCCGTCATCCTCATCGGCACGTTCGGCATGGGCCCGCTGCTGAAGACCAACTTCTTCGACCAGGGCGACCAGGACACCCTCAGCATCAAGCAGGAGCTCAAGCCCGGTACGAGCCTGGGCGCATCCGACGCCCAGGCCAAGAAGGTCGAAAAGCTCCTCGCCGGCAACGACCTCATCGCGGACTACCAGGTCACCGTCGGCTCCTCCGGCTTCATGGCGGCCTTCGGCGGCGGCAGCGGCGCCAACCAGGCCTCGTACCAGGTCAAGCTGAAGAATTCCAAGGACTCCGGCAAGGTCACCGACGAGCTGCGGGCCGGCCTGGACAAGCTCGGCACGTCCATCGGCGACACCACCGTCACCGCGGGCGGCGGCGGCTTCGGCAACCAGGACCTGAGCGTGGTCGTCAAGGCCGGCGACGCCGACGTCCTCGACAAGGCCTCGGAGCAGGTCCGTAAGGCCGTGGCCTCCCTCGACAACGTCACCGACGTCCAGAGCGACCTCGCCCAGAGCGTGCCGCGGATCTCGGTCACGCCCAACGCCAAGGCGGCGGCGGCCGGCTACAACCAGGCCGCCCTCGGCGGCGCGGTCGCCCAGGCCGTCCGGGGCACCACCAGCAACAGCAAGGCCATCCTGGACGACACCGAGCGCGATGTCGTGATCAAGTCGGCCCACCCGGCCACCACCGAGGCCCAGCTGAAGAACCTGGCCATCCCGACCCCGTCGGGCCCGGTCAAGCTCTCCACCCTCGCCACCGTCAAGACGGTCCCGGGCCCGGTCCAGATGACCCGTATCGACGGCGCCCGCTCGGCGACCGTCAGCGCCAAGCCCACCGGCGACAACACCGGCGCGGTCAGCACCAAGCTCCAGGCCAAGATCAACGACCTGAAGCTGCCGGACGGCGCCACGGCGACCATCGGCGGCGTCTCCTCGGACCAGTCCGACGCGTTCTCCTCCCTCGGCCTGGCCATGCTGGCGGCGATCGCCATCGTCTTCATGCTCCTGGTGGGCACCTTCAAGTCCATCGTCCAGCCCCTGATCCTCCTCATCTCCATCCCCTTCGCGGCAACCGGCGCGATCGGCCTGCTGGTCGCCACCGGCACCCCGCTGGGCGTCCCGGCGATGATCGGCATGCTGATGCTGATCGGCATCGTGGTCACCAACGCCATCGTGCTGATCGACCTGATCAACCAGTACCGCGCCCAGGGCTACGGAGTCGTCGAAGCCGTCATCGAGGGCGGCCGCCACCGCCTCCGCCCCATCCTGATGACGGCCCTGGCCACGATCATGGCGCTGCTCCCGATGGCCCTGTCCCTCACCGGCAACAGCGGCTTCATATCCCAGCCGCTCGCCGTGGTCGTGATCGGCGGCCTGATCACCTCCACCCTCCTCACCCTCCTCCTCGTCCCGACGCTCTACGCGATCATCGAACTCCGCAAGGAACGCCGGACGAAGAAGAAGGCGGCCAAGCGCGCCAAGAAGGCGGGCACACCGGCCGAGGAGACCGGTTCCGAGCGGACCCCGGAGCCGGCAGGGGTGTGATCCCTGTCCGGTGACCCACCCTCAAGCGAGCCCCCCGCAGCCGTTTCCCTGGCTGCGGGGGGTTTTGCGTCAGCGGCATGGCAGGAGACGGCCCGTCCCGGCGCCGGCCGGGACGGACTGACCTGGGGTTTTGGCTTTCTCCCTGGAGAGCGTCGAGGAAGGCGGTCCAGGCGGGGCTCACGTCGACCCCGCCAACATCCCTCGCACAAGCGGGATGTGAGCACATCTCCGCAGGCCGGTGGATAGCCTGGCGCGCGACGAGGGCGCCCCTCGCCCTGCCCTGCCATGGTCCTGTGCGGAGACACCGTTGAACGACCCCACACCCCTGCCCATACCCGAGCTGGAGCTGCTCCGGAAGTTCGAGGAGCGCCATCCGGGAGAGTACGCAAACGGCTTTGAGTTGCATCATCCCGCCGCTTACGGCGGCACCACCGGAATCGATACGTGGTCGGACGACCCGGAGTTCCTCCGGGGCTTCATCGCCTTCGCCACCGCCAACGCGACCGGGTCGATCTACGCCCTCTGGCGGGCCGACGACCGCGCCGATCCGGCCGCACTGCCGGTCGTGGTGTTCGGGGACGAAGGCGGTGTCCACGTCGTCGCCCGGAACCTGCGTGAGCTGTTCCAGCTGCTCACCTGCGATGCCTGGATGTGGGCCACGATCGAGAGCGCCTACTTCTACCCCGATGACGAGGAGGAGCCCAGCGAGCGGCGCGAGGAATACGCGGCGTGGCTGAAGGAGGAGTTCGGCCTGGACCCGGTGGCCGATCCCGACGCGGTCATCGACGCGGCCCACGACGAGCTGGGCGGGGCGTTCGATGCCTGGATGCGGCGCTATGTGGCGGATTACTGAGGACCGCTGAGGACCGGCTCGTCCCAGGAGGGTGACGGGGACGAGCCGATTCGCCTGTCAGGCCCGGGGCTTGAGGGACGCGACGAACGCCGTCCAGGGCCATGTCCCGCAGGGCGACTCGCTCGGTACGGACCGTAAGTGCGGTGAGGATCCGAACTCCACCCGAAGAGAGAAAGGGCAGGCCGACATGTTCCAACATACGGCGCGGATCGCCGAGTTGGCGCTGGGAGCGCTCGTACCGGGGCGCGGGCGCCACCGCTTCCTCCGTGCGACGTCAAAGGCGGCGGCGTGATGGCGTACGACGGTGACGGCACGCCGCTGCGCCTACTCCCCTGGACCACGCCGGAGGGGGAGCTGTGTCGCATGATCGCCGCACTGCACAAGGCACTGCGGGACGTCCTGCGTATCGCCCTGAGCCGCGGCGCCCGGCTGCCCGATCCGTGTGACCACGGCGAGACCGAGGAGCGGGGCGACGGCAAGACCTGTTTGCCGGGCCTGCCGTCAGCCGATCTATCTCTGAGCATGACAATGAGCGCATGAAGAAAAAGGTGCTGCTCATCGCCGCTGTCTGTGTGGCCGTCTGCGTTGCCGCCGCGGCGCCGTTGCTGAAGAAGTACGACGACAACCTGCCGGACGTGGTCAACGACCACCTCCTCCACGAGCGCATCAAGACCTACGCGACCGCGAGCGACGTCCCGAAGCCGGGCGAGGGTGACCTGCTGTTCGCCCTCCCCGGCTGGGTTCCCGAGGACGCCACGCACATCACGGAGAAGGTGCAGACGACCGGCAACGCCAAGCTGATGCGCTTCACCCTCGGCTCGGCCCCGCTGAAGCTGAGCGGGGCGAAGAGGTGCGCGGGGGGTGCCTTTAACGGGGAGCCGGCCCTGGACGCGAGCTGGTGGCCGGACGGCGTGGGGGAGAGCGACGGGCGGGTGGACTGCTCCGACGACTACCAGTTCCGGGTGGTGGTCAAGGGGCACCAGGTGTACGCGTGGACCAACGGCGACCGGGCGGACTCCTGACCGGGCCCGGCACACGCGGAGCGGGGCGCCCCTCCCGGAGAAGGGGCGCCCCGAAAACGTCTGCCGGCCCGTCTACGGCAGCGCCAGCATCCGCTCCAGCGCCAGCTTCGCGAAGCTCTCGGTCTCCTTGTCGACCTGAATCCGGTTGACGACCTTGCCGGCCGCCAGCGACTCCAGGGTCCACACCAGGTGGGGGAGGTCGATGCGGTTCATGGTCGAGCAGAAGCAGACCGTCTTGTCGAGGAAGACGATCTCCTTGTCCTCGGCGGCGAAGCGGTTGGCCAGGCGGCGGACGAGGTTCAGCTCCGTACCGATGGCCCACTTCGAGCCGCGGGGGGCGGCCTCCAGGGCCTTGATGATGTATTCCGTCGAGCCGACGTAGTCCGCCGCGGCCACGACCTCGTGCTTGCACTCGGGGTGGACGAGGACGTTGACGCCGGGGATGCGGGCGCGGACGTCATTGACCGAGTCGAGGGAGAAGCGGCCGTGGACGGAGCAGTGGCCGCGCCAGAGGATCATCTTGGCGGCGCGCAGCTGCTCGGCGGTCAGGCCGCCGTTCGGCTTGTGGGGGTTGTAGAGGACGCAGTCGTCGAGGGACATGCCCATGTCGCGTACGGCGGTGTTGCGGCCCAGGTGCTGGTCGGGGAGGAAGAGAACCTTCTCGCCCTGCTCGAAGGCCCAGTCCAGCGCGCGCTTGGCGTTGGAGGAGGTGCAGATCGTGCCGCCGTGCTTGCCGGTGAAGGCCTTGATGTCGGCGGAGGAGTTCATGTACGAGACGGGTACCACCTGGTCGGCGACGCCGGCCTCGGTCAGTACGTCCCAGCACTCGGCGACCTGCTCCGCCGTCGCCATATCGGCCATCGAGCAGCCGGCGGCCAGGTCGGGGAGGATCACCCGCTGGTCGTCGCCGGTGAGGATGTCGGCCGACTCGGCCATGAAGTGGACGCCGCAGAAGACGATGTACTCCGCGTCCGGCCGGGCGGCCGCGTCCCGCGCGAGCTTGAAGGAGTCGCCGGTCACATCGGCGAACTCGATGACCTCGTCGCGCTGGTAGTGGTGCCCGAGGACGAAGACCTTGTCGCCGAGCTTCGCCTTGGCCGCGCGGGCGCGCTCGACGAGGTCGGGGTCGGACGGGGCCGGCAGGTCGCCGGGGCACTCCACGCCGCGCTCGCTCTTCGGGTCGGCCTCGCGGCCGAGGAGGAGCAGCGCCAGCGGGCTCGGCTGGACGTCCAGGGGCTGGGCGGTGGTCACGACACGCACCCTCTCTTTTCTGCAGACGGCTCTTTACGCAGCCTTTTCGTCTATTTGACGCTATCTATCATAACCGGTTCACGTCACTTTGACGATGGCCATAGTGTCGATGTGACGCACCAGCACTCCGTGATGTGTGCTCGGCCACCGGCTCCCGGCCGCCGGTGTGCGAGCATGAAGAGAGAATTGCGGCAGCCGGAATTAATCCGGGGTCCCGTCGGTTGCAGCCGACGGCAAGCGGTCCGTACAACCCGGGAGAGATGTAGATGAGCGTGCAGGACGAGCAGACCACCGTCAGCGACGGCATCATCCTGTCCGACGCGGCCGCGTCGAAGGTCAAGAGCCTGCTGGAGCAGGAGGGCCGCGAAGATCTCGCGCTGCGGGTGGCGGTCCAGCCCGGCGGCTGCTCCGGACTGCGGTACCAGCTCTTCTTCGACGAGCGCTCGCTCGACGGCGATGTGGTCAAGGACTTCGACGGCGTCAAGGTCGTCACCGACCGGATGAGCGCCCCCTACCTGGGCGGCGCCTCCATCGACTTCGTCGACACCATCGAGAAGCAGGGCTTCACGATCGACAACCCGAACGCCACGGGCTCCTGCGCCTGCGGCGACTCCTTCAGCTGAGCAGCAGGAGGAGCTAAGGGCACGAAAGGCGGCGCGCCCCCGGCCGGGGGCGCGCCGCCTTTCGTGGTGCCTGGGTCGCCGCCCGCCGGGTGGCCGGTCGCCGGGGAATGCCAGGATGGCGCCATGACGACGCAGCGCGAGAATGCCGTGGCGGCCGACGCCGCCGATGCCGGGTCCTGGCCGGGCGGGGGACCGGTGCACGGTGACCTTCTCGCGGCGAAGGAGCTGGTGTACGACCCGAGCGGGTTCACCTGCTCCGCCCCCGTGCCCGAGGCCGAGAGCGCCGAATACGCGGCGTACACCTTCACCCTGGACGGCCTGTCCGTCCGGTTCCGCGCCGCCAAGATCACCCCGACGAAGACCGGCCAGTTCGTCACGGTGTGGAAGAGGTCGGCGGACGGGCCGATTCAGCCCTTCGACTCCACCGACCCCATCGACCTCTTCGTCATCAGCACCCGGGACGCCGGCCACTTCGGACAGTTCGTCTTTCCGCGGGACGTGCTCTGCGAACGGGACATCGTCGCAAGGAACGGCTCCGGCGGAAAACGGGCCTTCCGCGTCTACCCGCCCTGGGCGACCACGGTCAGCCGCCAGGCCCGCAGCACGCAGAAGTGGCAGCTGAACCATTTCCTGGAGATCGGTGCGGCCGAGGAGACCGGTGCGGACGGGGCCGTCGACGCCGCCCGCGCCCGAGCGCTCTACCGGCCGTAGGACACAGGGCGGCGGCCGCGGGAACACGCCGTCCCGCAGCCGCCGCCACCAGGTCACGCCCTACGCCATGGCCCAGGTCATGCCCTACTGCTTCGGCACCGACTCGCCGGTCGAGACATCGACCACCTTGCGGCCGTCCAGCGGCTTCTCCAGCGTCACCGTCCTGGTGAAGTCCTTGGCGATCTTCACGCAGATCTGGTGCGGATGCTTGTCCTTGCCGGTGACCTTGGTCTTCACCGTCGTCGCCGACTCCTCGGCGCTCACGGTGTACGTGCTGCACACGCCGCCCCAGAAATGCACGGTCAGCTTCTTGCCGTCCTTGGACACCGCATACGACTCCAGGGCCATCACCCCGGGCTTGCCGGACGGCTTGTGCGGCGGCTGTCCGGGGCCCTGCGACGAGCGGCCGGGGGCGTGCGCCAGGTACTTCGGGTTCACCGCGGGGTGCGCGACGATCGACGTCGCGTCCGGGCCGTCATCGGCGCCGGGCTGCCGCACCCGGTACAGCCACGACGGCACCAGCGCCTGCCCGCCGTTCACGTACTGCACCGCGAGTCCGAAGACCGCGCCGGTCACCTCCGTCGGCCGCTGGCCCTTCGTCGGCGCGGGCTCGCAGGGCGCGATCTCGCCGCCGCCCTTCTCCTCCGGGGGTGTCGAGGGGCAGCCGGCCGGCTTGCGCCCGTCGCCCGAATTCAGCCGGTCCAGGGTCTGGCCGGCGCTCAGTACCGGATAGTCGGCGCCCTTGGCCGGGTGCGCCAACTGGCCGCTGCCGCCGACCACCTGACCGTCCGAGCCGACCTGGAGATCGCTCTGCCAGCCGTATGTCGGCAGTCCGCCGATCACCGGGTCGGCGGTCACGATCCGTACCGCGCCGGACAGCCCGCTCGCATCCAGCTTCGCGTTCTCCTGGCCGAGCGCCTTCAGCGCCGGCCGCACCGCCTCCTCGGCCTTCCTCGCCGAGACCGCGCCCTTGCCGCTGCCGTCGTCCTCGGTGGACGCGTCCCCGCCACCGCGGTACGAGGGGCAGCCGGGGCGGCTCGACGCCGTGCCGCCGGCGTCGGTACCGGCCTGCGGCGAGGCGGGCAGCGCGCAGTTCGTCCCGCCCGGGGTGCCGTACTGCGAGTACGTCCAGGAGCCCGAGCCGGTCTTGGTCACCTGGAGTACGGGGCTCCGGGCGTCCCGCGTCAGCCCGCCGACCTTCCAGGTGGCGCCGTCCGACCGGACCTTTCCGGCCACATCCAGCGCCTTGGCCAGCCGTTCCACGGCCGCCTTGCCGATCTGGCCCTTCGGGCGGTACACCGGCGCGGAATCCGGGCCGTCCGGCAGCTTCGTCACCGCCTTGTAGTGCGCGCCCTGCGGATTGGGCTCACCCGCCGCTATCCCGCCCCCGGTGTAGCCGTCGAGGGCCAGCGGCGGGGGATTCCCCTTGGCCGCGGCCTCCGCTCCGGAGCCCCCGCTGTCGGACGCGGACGAGGCCCAGTACGCCGCGCCGCCCCCGGCGAGCAGCACCGCGGCGGCCATCGAGGCGATCAGGACCGGCCTGCGCCGCCTGCGCTCCGTGCGCTCCGGGGTCTCGGGGGTGTCCGGGATCTCCTCGGTGTCCTCGGTGTTCACCGCATCGCTCCTTCGGCTCCGCTGAACATCTGACGTGCCATCCTCCAGGAGGTCATCCTCCTGGAGGTATGGACGTCGATGGGACGGGGCCGGGGCGTGGGCGGTTCCCTGCGGAGGGCGTCCGGCCCGCCGCTCAGTCGCCGTAGTCGGACATACCGTCCACCAGCGCGGCCGATTTCGCCGGGACCCTGACCCCGTGCAGATCGGACGCCTTGCCCGGAGCGGGGGCGCCGGACCGGCCGGCCGTGAAGCGTGGCGCCATCCGCGCGCAGTCCCCGCGCAGCTGGTCGAGCGACTCCGGATCCTGCGCCGCGCAGGCGCGGGATGTACGGGACGGTGTGACGGCTTTCACAGGCTTGGTCATAGGGGCACGGTACGCAGCCGCCTACCGCGAAGAAAGACCTACTATTGGGTAGTTTCGGTATGTCCAATCGTCCGGGATGACCGGGTGGCGAGGCGGTGCGCCGGGTAGCGTTGCTCTACGTCCGCTTGTCCCTCCGCCTTCCGCAGGAGCAGACCCGCCGTGCGTATCGCAGTCTCCGGCTCCATCGCCACCGACCATCTGATGACCTTCCCCGGCCGCTTCGCCGACCAGTTGGTCGCCGACCAGCTGCATACGGTCTCCCTCTCCTTCCTCGTCGACCAGCTCGACGTCCGCCGTGGCGGCGTCGCGCCCAACATCTGCTTCGGTATGGGCCAGCTCGGCATCCAGCCGGTCCTGGTCGGTGCCGCGGGCAACGACTTCGAGGAGTACCGCGCCTGGCTCGACCGCCACGGCGTCGACACCCGTTCGGTCCGCATCTCCGAGGTTCTGCACACCGCCCGCTTCGTGTGCACCACCGACACCGACCACAACCAGATCGGCTCCTTCTACACCGGCGCCATGAGCGAGGCCCGGCTGATCGAGCTGCAGCATGTGGCCGAGCGGGTCGGCGGCCTGGACCTCGTACTGATCGGCGCGGACGACCCCGAGGCGATGATCCGGCACACCGAGGAGTGCCGCAGTCGCGGTATCCCCTTCGCCGCCGACTTCTCCCAGCAGATCGCCCGGATGGACGGCGAGAACATCCGCACCCTCATGGAGGGCGCCACCTACCTCTTCTCCAACGAGTACGAGAAGGGCCTGATCGAGTCCAAGACCGGCTGGAGCGCCGAGGAGATCCTCGCCAAGGTCGGCACCCGCGTCACCACCCTCGGCTCCAACGGCGTCCGTATCGAGCGGGTCGGCGAGCCGGCCATCGAGGTCGGCGTCCCGGAGGAGAACGCCAAGGCCGACCCGACCGGCGTCGGCGACGCCTTCCGCGCCGGCTTCCTGTCCGGCCTGGCCTGGGGCGTCGGCCTGGAGCGCGCCGCGCAGGTCGGCTGCATGCTGGCGACGCTGGTCATCGAGACCGTCGGCACCCAGGAGTACGAGCTGCGCCGCAGCCACTTCATGGACCGCTTCACCAAGGCCTACGGCCACGAGGCCGCCGGCGAGATCCAGGCCCACCTGGCCTGAGCCGCTCCCGCCTCAGACGCGGCGCCGCACCACATATGCGGCGCCGCGTTCGGCGTCCCGCTCGCCCACGTACTCCTGCTCGCGCATCGCGCACCACGCGGGGATGTCCTGCCGCGCGGCCTCGTCGTCGGAGAGCACCGTCACCGTGCCGCCGACCGGCACCTGGCCGATCACCTTCGCCAGCTCGATGACCGGAATCGGGCAGCGCTTGCCGAGCGCGTCGACCACCAGCCCGGCGGCCGCCCCGGCTCCCGGTGCTTCCGGTGCGGCCTGCGGCGCTTCCGGTGCGGCCTGCGGCGCCGGCACCCCCAGCCGCTCCCGCACCGAGCGCACCGTTTGAGGCAGCACCTGAAGGAACCGCTCCACCTCCGCACCGGACGTGCCGTACGGGAGCGATACCCGGACGTTCCCCTCCGACAGCACGCCCATCGCGCGCAGCACATGGCTCGGCGTCAGGGTGCTGGAGGTGCAGGACGATCCGGACGACACCGAGAAGCCCGCATGGTCGAGTTCATGCAGCAGGGCCTCCCCGTCGACATAGAGGCAGGAGAAGGTGACGAGGTGGGGGAGGCGGTGGTCCGCGTCGCCGGCCACCTCCACATCGGGGACCAGCTCAGGCACCCGCCGGCGGATGCGGTCCACCAGCTCCCGCAGCCGGGCCGCTTCGTCCCGGCCCGCCTCCGCCTCGGCGCGCAGCGCCCGCAGGGACGCGGCGGCCGCGACGATCGCCGGGAGGTTGCCGAAGCCGGGGACGCGGCCCGACTCCCGTTCGTCCAGGGGCCCCTGGGGCGAGAAGCGGGTGCCCTTACGGATGGCGAGCAGTCCGACGCCGGGCGGGCCGCCCCATTTGTGGGCGCTCGCCGCCATCAGCGACCAGGCGCCGGGCACCGGCCCCCAGGCCAGCGACTGCGCCGCATCCACCAGGAGGGGCACCCCCGCCTCCTGGCAGAGCGCCGCTACCTCCTCGACCGGCTGTTCGGTTCCCACCTCGTGGTTGGCGGACTGAAGGCAGGCGAGCGCGGCGCCGGGTTGCAGGGCGGCGGCGAAATCCTCCGCCGCGACCCGGCCCGTACGGTCCACGCCGACCTCCGACAGCGTGCCGCCGGCCGCCTCATGGACCTCGGCGGCGTGCAGGACGCAGGAGTGCTCGACGGCGGAGTGCACGAGGAGTCGGCCGACACGCCGACGGGCGGCCAGCACCCCGAAAATTCCGGAATGCACCGCCTGCGTCCCCGAAGGGGTGAAAACCAGCTCGTCGGGGCGGCAGCCCACCGCCTCCGCCGCGGCCTCGCGCGCCGCGTCCAGCAGCAGCCGGGCCCGCCGCCCCTCCCGGTACAGGCGCGCCGGATCGGCCCAGCCCTCATCGAGGGAGGCGAGCAGCGCCTCCCGGGCGACGGGATGCAGCGGGGCGGCGGACGCGGCGTCGAAGTAGGGCACGTACGAGACGGTAGTCCCCCGACGCCGGGTGGGGGTGTCCCCGGCGTTGGCCGGGGGAGTGCCCCCACCCGGACGTGAATGCGGATCGGCGCGGCGTCAGATGCCTGGTGGGGGCGGGTAATCGGGGGTCTTGCGGACACCCCGGGGAAGACACGCCCACCCCATCGGGGTGCCTCGCGGCGCGTTGGGCACCCTCCCCGCGCGACCCCAAATAGCGTCCAGTAGGGTTTGGTCCGCATAAACATCCAAACCCCTGCCCGACGCAGGGCGGCGACCGACCAGCGAGTAAGGCCGCAGCCGACCGCGCGGGCGAGACTCTCGGGAAGGCGCTACGTGAGTCCCAACGGCTCCGACCGCTCGTCGCGGCGCCCGATGCGGCGGAAGCTGCCGCAGGTGCTTGCTGCGGGCCTGGTCCTGGCGACCGCTACAGGTTGCACATATAAGGACTTCCCCCGCCTCGGCATGCCGACGCCCGTCACCGACGAGGCGCCGCGGATCCTCTCTCTTTGGCAGGGCTCCTGGGCCGCCGCCCTCGCAACGGGCGTGCTGGTCTGGGGCCTGATCATCTGGAGCGTGATCTTCCACCGCCGCAGCCGGACCAAGGTGGAGGTCCCCACTCAGACGCGGTACAACATGCCCATCGAGGCGTTGTACACGATCGTCCCGTTCATCATCATCGCGGTGCTGTTCTACTTCACCGCGCGCGATGAGAGCGCCGTTCTCAAGACTTCCAAGAAGCCGGACCACGTCATCAACGTGGTGGGCTTCCAGTGGAGCTGGGCGTTCAACTACCTGGAGAACGTGGACGGCGACAAGAAGACCACCGGGATCAATTCTCCCGAACTCTCCGCTATCCCGGACAAGTGGAAGAAGTCCGCTCCGGCCGGTGCCGACGGCGTCTACGACACCGGCGTTCCGGGAATGCGGAACCCGCAGACCGGCAACCCGGGTCCGACCCTGTGGCTGCCGAAGGGCGAGACCGTCCAGTTCGTCCTCACGTCGCGTGACGTCATCCACTCCTTCTGGGTGGTGCCGTTCCTGATGAAGCAGGACGTCATTCCGGGCCACACCAACGTCTTCGAGGTGACTCCCAACAAGGAGGGCACCTTCATGGGCAAGTGCGCCGAGCTGTGCGGCGTCGACCACTCCCGGATGCTCTTCAACGTCAAGGTCGTCTCTCCGGCGAAGTACCGGGAGCACTTGAAGGACCTGGCGAAGAAGGGCCAGACCGGATACCTGCCGTCGGGCATCAAGCAGACGGATCACGCCAGGAATGCGGAGACCAAGAACCAGTGAGCATCCTCAACGAACCTCAGGGTGCCGCCGCCGATACGGCTGAGGCAGCACCGCCCGTACGCAAGAAGCAGCCGGGTATTGCCGTGGTGAAGTGGCTGACGACCACCGACCACAAGACCATCGGCACGATGTACCTGGTCACGTCGTTCGCGTTCTTCTGCGTCGGCGGCCTGATGGCGCTGCTCATGCGCGCCGAGCTGGCCCGTCCCGGCACGCAGATCATGTCGAACGAGCAGTTCAACCAGGCGTTCACGATGCACGGCACGATCATGCTGCTGATGTTCGCGACGCCGCTGTTCGCCGGGTTCGCAAACTGGATCATGCCGCTGCAGATCGGCGCGCCCGACGTGGCGTTCCCGCGGCTGAACATGTTCGCCTACTGGCTCTACCTCTTCGGCTCGCTGATCGCGGTGGCCGGCTTCCTCACCCCGCAGGGTGCGGCCGACTTCGGCTGGTTCGCCTACTCCCCGCTGTCGGACGCCGTCCGCTCGCCGGGCGTCGGTGCGGATATGTGGATCATGGGTCTGGCCTTCTCCGGCTTCGGCACGATCCTCGGTTCGGTCAACTTCATCACCACGATCATCTGCATGCGCGCGCCGGGCATGACGATGTTCCGGATGCCGATCTTCGTGTGGAACGTCCTGCTGACCGGTGTGCTGGTCCTGCTGGCCTTCCCGGTGCTGGCCGCCGCGCTGTTCGCCCTGGAGGCGGACCGTAAATTCGGTGCCCATGTATTCGATGCGGCAAATGGCGGAGCGTTGCTCTGGCAGCACCTCTTCTGGTTCTTCGGCCATCCGGAGGTGTACATCATTGCGCTGCCGTTCTTCGGCATCATTTCCGAGGTCATTCCGGTGTTCTCCCGGAAGCCGATGTTCGGTTACATCGGTCTGATCGCGGCGACGATTTCGATTGCCGGTCTTTCGGTCACGGTGTGGGCGCACCACATGTATGTGACAGGCGGCGTGCTACTGCCGTTCTTCTCCTTCATGACGTTCCTGATCGCGGTCCCGACCGGTGTGAAGTTCTTCAACTGGATCGGCACGATGTGGAAGGGCTCACTGTCCTTCGAAACGCCGATGCTGTGGACGGTCGGCTTCCTGATCACCTTCACCTTCGGTGGTCTGACCGGCGTCATCCTGGCCTCGCCGCCGATGGACTTCCACGTCTCCGACTCGTACTTCGTCGTGGCGCACTTCCACTACGTCGTCTTCGGCACGGTCGTCTTCGCGATGTTCGCCGGCTTCCACTTCTGGTGGCCGAAGTTCACCGGCAAGATGCTGGACGAACGCCTCGGCAAGATCACCTTCTGGACGCTGTTCATCGGCTTCCACGGCACGTTCCTCGTCCAGCACTGGCTGGGTGCCGAGGGCATGCCGCGCCGTTACGCGGACTACCTGGCGGCCGACGGCTTCACCACGCTGAACACCATCTCGACGATCAGCTCGTTCCTGCTGGGCCTGTCGATCCTGCCGTTCTTCTACAACGTCTGGAAGACCGCCAAGTACGGCAAGAAGGTCGAGGTCGACGACCCCTGGGGCTACGGCCGTTCGCTGGAGTGGGCGACCTCCTGCCCGCCGCCGCGGCACAACTTCCTCACCCTGCCGCGTATTCGCTCCGAATCCCCGGCGTTCGACCTGCACCACCCGGAGATCGCGGCCCTCGACGCGCTGCACAACGGCCACGGCTCCGAGGCTGACAAGGCCATCGCCGGCGGCAAGGAGGCGGGCAAGTGAAGATCCAGGGCAAGATGTTCATCTGGCTCGCCGTCTTCGTCCTCATCATGGCGATCGTCTACGGCGTCTGGTCGAAGGAGCCCGCGGGTACCACCGCACTGTTCCTCGCCTTCGGCCTGTGCATCATGGTCGGCTACTACCTGGCCTTCACGGCCCGGCGGGTCGACGCGGGTGCGCAGGACAACGAGAACGCCGAGGTCTCGGACGACGCCGGTGAGCTGGGCTTCTTCAGCCCGCACAGCTGGCAGCCGCTGTCCCTGGCCGTCGGTGGCGCGCTCGCCTTCATGGGCGTCGTCTTCGGCTGGTGGCTGCTCTACTTCTCGCTCCCGGTGATCCTGGTCGGCCTGTTCGGCTGGGTCTTCGAGTACTACCGCGGCGAGAACCGCACGCAGTAAGGACGGCCCCCGCGCCGTACGGGACGGGCCCGGACACCTCAGCAGGTGTCCGGGCCCGTTCGCGTTCCCGTTCCGGCGTGTCGGCACCCCATTTGCAGTCATCCAGCGCGCCGAAAGGGGGGATTCTTCATATTTTTGGGTCATGAGTAACAGACCTCGAACCCGGACGGTGCTGAGCTGCGGCCTCCTGATAGTGCCCCTGGCGGTGAGCGCCACCGCTTGTGGGGACTCGTCGTCGGAACCGCTCTCCGCCAAGCCCTACGACGCGGCCGACCAGATCTCGGCCAACACCCCGGACGGCAAGCAGAAAGCGGATCCCGACAAGCCGCTTGAGGTCTCCGTCAAGGGTGACGAGTCGCGGATCACGGACGTGACCGCCACCGACGCTTCCGGCCGCTACATCCGCGGCGAACTGAGCCCCGACGGCAAGCGCTGGCACACCACCGTGCCACTGGCCGCCGGAACGCGCTACACGGTGCGGGTGAGCACCGAGAGCGAGAGCGGCGCACCGGGCCGTAAGACCCTCGTCGTCGACACCACCGAAAACAACGACGACCGGCTCCGCGTCAAGTTCGGCCCCGACACCGGCGAATACGGCGTCGGCCAGCCGGTCACCGCCGAACTGAGCAGGGAAGTCGACGACCCCAAGCAGCGGGCCGTCATCGAAAGCGCCCTGAAGGTGGACTCCACCCCGCGCGTCGAGGGCTCCTGGCACTGGGTGGACGGCAAGTCGCTGCACTTCCGCCCCAAGGGCTACTGGCCCGCCCACGCCACCATCTCCGTCCACAGCAACCTGGACGGCTTGAAGATCACCCGCGGGCTCTACGGGGGGCCCGCCAAGCCCGTGAAACTCACCACGGGCGACGAGGTGGAGGCCATCACCGACGCCGCGGCACACCACATGACGGTGCTGCGCAACGGTGAGGAAATCAACACCATCCCCGTCACCACCGGCAAGCCCGGCTTCTCCACCCGCAACGGCGTCAAGGTCGTGCTCGGCAAGGAGAGCTTCGTACGGATGCGCTCCTCCACCGTCGGCATCGCCGCCGGAAGTTCGGACGCCTACGACCTGCCGGTCTACTGGGCCACCAGGGTGACCTTGAGCGGTGAGTACGTCCATGCCGCACCCTGGTCCGTCGGCTCACAGGGCGCGGCCAACGTCAGCCACGGCTGCACGGGCATGTCCACCGGCAACGCCCAGTGGTTCTTCAACCACGTCCGGGTCGGCGACATCGTCAAGGTCATCAACAGCGGCGGCGAGACCATGACGCCGTTCGACAACGGCTTCGGTGACTGGAACATGCCCTGGAGGGAATGGCGGGACGGCAGCGCGCTGAAGAACAAGGCCTCCAGCACCACAGGAGCCACCGAGCGCGCGCAGGATTCCGCCACCGACGCCCGGCTTCGCCCGAAGCTCTGAAGGCCTCTCAGCAGCCGCTCAGGCCGGTCGCTCAGGCCTGTACGAGCTGCCGGCGGCGCAGCAGCGAGGCGAGCGAGTCCGCGAACGCCACCGGGTCGATGGGATGGGTCACGGCGGCGTCCGCGCGGCTCCACGTCGCCAGCCACGCATCCTGCGGGCGGCCGATGAGCAGCAGCACCGGCGGGCACCGGAAGATCTCGTCCTTGATCTGCCGGCATACGCCCATCCCGCCCGCGGGCGCGGTCTCGCCGTCCAGTACGCAGACGTCGATCCCGCCCTGTTCCAGGGCCTCCAGCACGGCCGGCGCGGTCGCGCACTCCAGGATCTCGATCTGCGGGACATCGGCGGCGGGCCGCCGGCCGGCCGCCAGCCTGACCTGCTCGCGGGTGTTGGCGTTGTCGCTGTAGACCAGCACCGTGGCAGTCGCCTGCATCGTTCCTCCACGCTTCGTAGCGGCACAGTTCGAGTGGGACTGTTGCGCGGATGCTACTCCCGCACCCGGCCGGCGCAGGAGGGTTCGTACCGATCCGGGATCTGTCCGACGGCCCGTCAGGAGCGGTGGGGGCGCCGCCCCGCGGACGCCCGGGAAGTCCCGGCTTCCCTCCTTCGGGCGACCGCCCGCGCAGGTCCCCGCGAGCAGGTCATACGGCCTTGACACACCGAACGGCACCCCCCGGAGTGAGGGCGGGATAAGCGACCGACATAATGTCGGTCGTGGCGACAGCAACGACAGTAGAAACCGGGCACGCGCACCCGTCGGTCAATCGGCCGAACCTCACCAGCGTCGGAACCATCATCTGGCTGAGTTCCGAGCTGATGTTCTTCGCGGCCCTCTTCGCGATGTACTTCACCCTTCGATCGGTGACCGGATCCGCGTATTGGAAGGAATCCGCCGATGCGCTGAATCTTCCGTTCTCCGCGACCAACACCACGATCCTGGTGCTCAGCTCTCTGACGTGTCAGCTCGGCGTATTCGCCGCCGAGCGCGGCGATGTCAAGAAGCTGCGGGCCTGGTTCGTGGTCACCTTCATCATGGGTGCGATCTTCATCGGCGGTCAGGTCTTCGAATACACCGAACTGGTCAAGCACGAGGGCCTCTCGCTCTCGTCCGGCCCGTACGGCTCGGTGTTCTACCTGACCACCGGCTTCCACGGACTGCACGTGACGGGCGGACTCATCGCCTTCCTGCTGGTCCTGGGCAGGACGTACGCGGCCAAGAGGTTCACCCACACGCAGGCCACCGCGGCCATCGTCGTGTCCTACTACTGGCACTTCGTCGATGTCGTCTGGATCGGCCTCTTCGCCACGATCTACCTGATCCGGTAACCGGTACGCATCCGGTCGGAACCGGTTACGCATTTCAGACATAGCCAAAGCATCGACGCAGAAGATCCTGACACCGGGGTAATCCGTGAAAAAGCTCTCCGCACGACGGCGCCATCCACTGGCGGCGCTCGTCGTCCTACTCTTCGCGCTGGCGGTCACTGGGGGGCTGTACGCCGCGTTCGCGCCGGCGGACAAGGCTCAGGCCGATGACACCGCCCAGTCCCTTGCCATCAAGGAGGGCAAGAAGCTCTTCGCCGTGGGCTGCGCCAGCTGCCACGGCACCGGCGGTCAGGGCACCACCGACGGCCCCAGCCTGGTCGGTGTCGGTGCCGCAGCCGTCGACTTCCAGGTCGGCACCGGCCGCATGCCCGCCCAGCAGCCCGGCGCCCAGGTGCCGAAAAAGCGGAACATCTACACCAACGCCCAGATCGACCAGCTCGCGGCCTACGTCGCGTCGCTGGGTGCCGGTCCCGCCGTGCCCGACAAGCAGCAGTACAGCGCCGAGGGTGCCGACATCGGCAAGGGCGGCGAGCTGTTCCGTACGAACTGCGCGCAGTGCCACAACTTCACCGGTAAGGGCGGCGCCCTCACCAACGGCAAGTTCGCACCGACGCTCGAGGGCGTGGACCCGAAGCACATCTACGAGGCCATGGAAACCGGCCCGCAGAACATGCCCTCCTTCGGCGACGGCTCGCTGTCGAAGGAAAACAAGAAGGACATCATCGCGTACCTCGGCGCCGTCAACGGCGATGAGTCCGAGAGCCCCGGCGGCCTGGACCTCGGCGGTCTCGGTCCGGTCAGTGAGGGTCTCTTCGGCTACATCTTCGGCCTGGGCGCGCTGATCGCGGTCGCCATCTGGGTCGCAGCCCGGACTACGAAGGCCAAGAAGTCATGAGTGAGACTGGACGACACGAAGACGTGCCAGAAGAAAACCTTCCCGAGCGGGAGACGGCACACGAGGGCGCGGTTCAGCCCGCCGGCGATCCGTTCGCCGACCCCGGGCTGCCGGCGCACGAGCACCGCATCCAGGACATCGACGAGAAGGCCGCCCGGCGCTCCGAGCACATGGTGGCGCTGCTGTTCCTGGTGTCGATGCTGGCCACGGTCGGCTTCATCGCCTCCTACGTGGCCGTGCCGATCGACAAGATCGTCTACATCTGGCCGATCGGTCACATCAGCGCCCTGAACTTCGCGCTGGGCCTCACGCTCGGCGTCGCGCTCTTCTGCATCGGCGCCGGCGCGGTCCACTGGGCCCGCACGCTGATGTCGGACGAAGAGGTCGCCGACGAGCGCCACCCGATCGAGGCGCCCCCGGAGGTCAAGGCCAAGGTTCTGGCGGACTTCGCCCAGGGTGCCAAGGAGTCGCAGTTCGGCCGGCGCAAGCTGATCCGCAACACGATGTTCGGCGCGATGGCCCTGGTGCCGCTCTCCGGTGTCGTCCTGCTGCGTGACCTCGGGCCGCTGCCCGAGAAGAAGCTGCGGACGACGAACTGGAAGAAGGGCGTCCGTCTGGTCAACCAGTCGACGAACCTTCCGCTGCGCCCCGAGGACATCGCGGTCGGCTCCCTGACCTTCGCCAAGCCCGAGGGCCTGGAGGAGGACAGCGAGGACTTCAACGAGAAGATCGCCAAGGACGCCCTGATGATCGTGCGGATCCAGCCGCAGGACATCAAGGACAAGCACGAACTGTCCTGGTCGCACGAGGGCATCGTGGCGTACTCGAAGATCTGCACCCACGTGGGTTGCCCGATCAGCCTGTACGAGCAGCAGACGCACCACGTGCTCTGCCCGTGCCATCAGTCGACCTTCGACCTCTCTGACGGTGGTCGGGTGATCTTCGGTCCGGCCGGACACGCCCTGCCGCAGCTGCACATCACGGAGAAGGACGGCTTCCTGGAGGCCGCGAGCGGCTTCGCGGAGCCCGTCGGCCCGAGCTTCTGGGAGCGCGGATGAGTAACGAGACAAGCGCGACCACCACGCGCCGTGGCCAGGCGCCACGGGGTGAGCGGATCGCCGACTGGGCGGACGGCCGGCTGGGCATCTACAGCCTCGCCAAGTCCAACATGCGCAAGATCTTCCCGGACCACTGGTCCTTCATGCTGGGTGAGGTCGCGCTCTACAGCTTCATCATCATCATCCTGACCGGTGTCTACCTGACGCTGTTCTTCCACCCCAGCATGGCCGAGGTGACCTATCACGGTTCCTACGTGCCCATGCAGGGAATCCGGATGACCCAGGCCTTCGAGTCGACGCTGAACATCAGCTTCGACGTCCGCGGTGGCCTGCTCATCCGCCAGATCCACCACTGGGCCGCGCTGGTCTTCCTGGCCGCGATGATGGTCCACATGATGCGGGTGTTCTTCACCGGCGCCTTCCGCAAGCCGCGCGAGGTCAACTGGCTGTTCGGCTTCCTGCTGTTCGTGCTGGGCATGTTCACCGGCTTCACCGGCTACTCGCTCCCCGACGACCTGCTCTCCGGCACCGGCGTGCGGTTCATCGAGGGCGTCATCCTGGCGATGCCGCTGGTCGGCTCGTACCTGCAGATGTTCATCTTCGGCGGGGAGTTCCCGGGGCACGACATCATCCCGAGGTTCTTCACGGTGCACGTCCTGCTGCTGCCGGGCATCATGCTCGGCCTGCTGGTGGCGCACCTGATCCTGGTCTTCTACCACAAGCACACGCAGTTCCCGGGTGCCGGCAAGACCAACAACAACGTCGTGGGCATGCCGCTGCTGCCGGTCTACATGGCCAAGGCCGGAGGCTTCTTCTTCCTGGTCTTCGGTGTGATCTCGGTGATCGCCGCGATCGCCAGCATCAACCCCGTGTGGGCCATAGGGCCGTACCGGCCGGACCAGGTCTCCACTGGTGCGCAGCCGGACTGGTACATGGGCTTCGCCGAGGGCCTCGTCCGTGTCATGCCGGGCTGGGAGTGGAACTTCTGGGGCCACACCGTCAACTTCGGTGTGCTGATCCCGATTCTGGTCTTCCCCCTGGTCCTGGTCGCCATCGCGGTCTACCCGTTCGTCGAGTCCTGGGTCCGCGGCGACAAGCGCGAGCACCACATCCTGGACCGCCCGCGCAACGTCCCGACCCGCACCGGCTTCGGCGTCGCCTGGCTGATCGCGTACTTCGTGATGCTGATCGGTGGCGGCAACGACCTGTGGGCGACGCACTTCCACCTGTCGCTCAACTCGCTCACCTGGTTCGTCCGGATCGGCTTCTTCGTCCTTCCGGTGCTGGGCTTCATCGCCACCAAGCGGATCTGTCTGGGTCTGCAGCGGCGCGACAAGGACAAGGTGCTGCACGGCCGCGAGTCGGGCATCATCAAGCGCCTGCCGCACGGTGAGTTCGTCGAGGTCCACGAGCCGCTCGGCCAGGAGCAGCTGCACGTGCTCACCCAGCACGAGCAGCCCGCACCCCTCGAGCTGGGCCCGGAGGTCGACGAGAACGGCGTCCGCCGCAAGCTCAGCCGGTCGCAGAAGCTGCGTGCCAAGCTCTCCAAGACCTACTACGGCGAGGACAACGTCATCCCCAAGCCGACGGTCGAGGAGTACCAGGAGATCACCAGCGGCCACGGCCACCACTGATCACCGCAGCGCGCTAGCGCGCACCAGGTAGTACGCCACCCAGAGGGCCCCGTCTGACCAGTGGACGGGGCCCTCCGGCATGCCCGGGGGCTCGATAGGGTGAGGTCACAGGCAGTAGAGAAGACCAGGAGTGTGGACCATGAACGTTGTGACCCCGGTCGGCGGCGACAGCGTGGCGGCCCACACCTGGCCGGGCGTCCTCAACGCCCTGCTCGACGGCCATGACCTCGCGGCGGACGACACCGCATGGGCGATGGACAAGATCATGCGGGGCGAGGCCACCGACGCCCAGATCGCCGGCTTCGCGGTGGCGCTGCGGGCCAAGGGCGAGACCGTCGCGGAGATCTCCGGACTGGTGCGCACGATGTATGCGCACGCCCGGCTGATCGAGGTGCCCGGGCCGAGCGTGGACATCGTCGGCACCGGCGGCGACGGCGCCAAGACCGTCAACATCTCCACGATGTCCTCGATCGTGGTGGCCGGCACCGGCGCCAAGGTCGTCAAGCACGGCAACCGCGCCGCGTCCTCGGCCAGCGGCGCCTCCGACGTGCTGGAGAAGCTCGGCGTCAATCTCGACCTCACCCCGCAGCGGGTCACCGAGGTCGCCCAGGAAGCGGGCATCACCTTCTGCTTCGCGGTGAAGTTCCACCCGGCGCTGCGCCATGTCGCCAACGCCCGCGGCCAGCTCGGCATCCGTACGACCTTCAACCTGCTGGGCCCGCTGACCAACCCCGCCAAGGTCCGCGCCCAGGCCACCGGCGTCGCCGATGCGCGGATGGCGCCGATCCTGGCCGGGGTGCTGGCCGAGCGCGGCTCGTCGGCGCTGGTGTTCCGCGGCGACGACGGCCTGGACGAGCTGACCACCACCGCCACCTCCCGGGTGTGGATCGTCCGCGACGGCACGGTCACCGAGGAGCCCTTCGACCCCCGGGACGTCGGCATCGACCTCGTCCCGGTCGAGGCGCTGCGCGGCGCGGACGCCTCGTACAACGCTGATGTGGCCCGCCGGCTGCTGGACGGCGAGCGGGGGCCGGTGCGCGACGCGGTGCTGCTGAACGCCGCGGCGGCGCTGGTGGCCCTGGAGCCGTCCCAGGCGCCCCTGACGGAGCAGATCCGGGCCGGTATCGACAAGGCCGCCGCCGCCATCGACTCCGGTGCGGCCAAGCGGGCCCTGGAGCGCTGGGTGGCCGCCAGCAACGCCTGAGCGCGCCGTTACGCAGGGTGTGACGCAAGCCCCGGTCCGGTATCCGGACCGGGGCTTGCGCGTCTTTGATCGTGTGGCATCATTCTGCGCAGGTCACGAGTGACAGCGACATAGGCCCCGGCCCGCTGTCCGGCAACCCTCCGTCCGTGGCGGGGTGCCCCGGGTGATGACCAGGCCGTAGGCAGCGAGGTCTACGGCAAGCGCGGATCCCTCGCCAGGGATCCTGGTCCTCGAGGGAGCATTTTCCGTGATTCAGCGAATGCGATAGGGCCGTCGGCCCCTTTTCCGCACCCCTTTTTCTTTCCGCCGCGGCCGCTTCGCCGTGCCCTTTCGCGCACGCGCCCCTGCCCGGCCGCGGTAATTCGCTTGCCTCTCACGGGAGTTCGCCATGTCTGTTTCCGCCGTTGCCGCCGACCGTTCCGTTTGTGCCCCGCTGCCGGTTCTGGGCCGGGATGTCCTCGTCCCGCTCGTGACCGGCGGCGAGGTCGACTACGCCGCACTGGACTACGCCGCCAGCGCCCCCGCCCTGCAGCGGGTCTGGGACGACGTGGCCGCCTACGCCCCGTATTACGGCAGCGTGCACCGCGGCGCCGGATACCTCTCGCAGCTGTCCACCGACCTCTTCGAGAACAGCCGCACGACCATCGCCGACTTCCTCGGCTGCCGCGCCGACGACCAGGTGGTCTTCACCCGCTCCACCACCGACTCGCTCAACCTGCTCGCCGCCGTACTCCCGCAGAACACCCGGGTGTTCGTCTTCGAGACCGAGCACCATGCCTCGCTGCTGCCGTGGGAACAGCGCGCGGACACCGCCGTGACGTACCTGAACGCGCCGCGTACCCCGCAGCAGGCGGTGGACACCCTGGAGCAGGCGCTGGCGGCGCGGGAGCCCTACGGTCCCGCGCTGGTGTGTGTCACCGGCGCCTCGAACGTCACCGGCGAGCTGTGGCCCGTACGGGAACTGGCCGCCGCGGCACACGCCCACGGCGCCCGGATCGTCCTCGACGCGGCGCAGCTCGCCCCGCACCACCCCGTCGACATCGCGGAACTGGACGTCGACTGGGTCGCCTTCTCCGGCCACAAGCTGTACGCGCCGTTCGGCGCCGGCGTGCTGGCCGGCCGCGCGGACTGGCTGCAGGACGCCGAGCCGTACCTGGCGGGCGGCGGCGCCAGCCGTAAGGTCTCGCGGCGTACGGACGGCGGCGTGGACGTCGAGTGGCACACCACCGCCGCCCGGCACGAGGCCGGCTCGCCGAACGTCATCGGCGCCTACTCCATCGCCTCCGCCTGCCAGGCCCTGACCGAGGCCGGTTTCGACCAGCTGGTCGCCCGCGAGCAGGCGCTGATCACCCGCGTCCGGGAGGGCCTCGCCGAGGTGCCCGCGGTCAAGGTCCTCTCCCTCTTCGGCGACGACGCCCCGCGCGTGGGTGTGCTCTCCTTCGTCGTCGAGGGCTGGAACAGCTCGCACTTCGCGGCCGCGCTGTCGGCGGAGTACGGCATCGGCGTCCGGGACGGCCTGTTCTGCGCGCACCCGCTCGTCCGGACCCTGCTGGGCAGCGAGCCGCAGGAGCCGGGGGAGTGCGGCGCCCCGGAGGCGGCCCCCGGCGAGCGCTCCCTGAACGCCATCCGCGTCAGCCTGGGCGTTGGCACGCCGGATGAGCACGTCGACCGCTTCGTCCGCGCGGTCAAGGAACTGGTGGCAGACGGCGCGCGGTGGAACTACCGCACGGAGGACGGCCGTTGCGTTCCCGCGCGGAGCGCGGGGTAGTTCTCCCCACGTTGTCGGCTTTCCCGCCGTGGTGGTTTCGCGTCGTTGCTCCCCCACTGCCTAAAGGGCGTGGGAGGTACCCCCACGCGGCGGGCGTGGGTTTGTCGGGTGCGGTGCCACGCCTCCGGACTCCGTCCTGCGGCGCGGCCCCTCCCACGGGTGGGTGGAAAAAGGCGGGTCGGTGGGGGCGTGCGTTGAGGGTTTGTTGCGCCTGTGATCCACAGGGCGCGGCTGACCACTGACGTGCATGCCCACCGGCCTTTCTTTTTCCCACCCTCAACGGGGAGGGGGCGGGCCGTAGCGGCGGAGCCGTGTAGGTCCGGTCCCGCAGCCGAACAGCCCCGCGCAGCGGACACCGCCCGCCGCGTGGGGGTACCTCCCACGCCCTTTAGGCAGTGGGGGAGCAACGGCGACAAAGCCACCACGGCGGGACGGCCGACAACGTGGGGCCAAAGCCAAGCGCAGCGGCTACGCGTCAAGGCCAATCGAGAAGGCGGCCTCGAGGTCGTGCTGGGAGTACGTGCGGAAGGCGATGTGCGTCTCGGTGGAGGCGACGCCGGGGACCTTGCTGATCCGGCCGGGGATGACATCGGCGAGGTCGTCGTGGGCGGGGACCCGCACCATCGCGATCAGGTCGTGCGCACCGGTGACGGAGTAGACCTCGCTGACCCCCTCCAAGGCGGCGATCTTCTCGGCGATCTCCGGGATCTGGTCCACGCTGGTCTTGATGAGCACGATCGAAGTGATCACGGCTGGCTCTCTCCCTCGGTCGCCGGTTCGTTCCCCCTGGTGGCCCCCACACTATCCCTCCCGTAGCGCACCCACGCGTACAGGAAGCCGAGGGCGAAGCCGACCACATGGGCGAGGTAGGCGACGCCGGGGCCGTTGGGGTCGTCCTGTGCGGCCTGCCATTGCAGCGCGAACCAGAACAGCAGCACGATCCAGGCGGGGAAGCGCAGCGGCAGGAAGAACAGGAACGGGAAGACGCTGGTGACACGGGCCTTGGGGAAGAGGTAGAGGAAGGCGCCCAGGACGCCGGAGATCGAGCCGGAGGCGCCCACCAGGGTCTGGCCCGAGGCGGCGTGCGCGGCCGCGTAGCCGAGCAGGGCGAGATAGCCGACGACGATGTAGAAGACGGTGAACGCCAGCCGCCCCATCCGCGTCTCCGTCATACCGCCGAAGACGTACAGAAACAGCATGTTGCCGAGCAGATGCAGCCAGCTGCCGTGGACGAACAGTGCGGTCAGCGGGGTGATCAGCGCGCGCGGGGAGCCGCTCCACAGATCGAGCGGGATCACCCCCCAGCGCTCGAAATAGGCGGTCTGGGCCTGGAGCAGCGCGTCACCGGTGCCGTACACGTGGTTCAGGCCGGAGGCGGGGCCGATCACGAAGATCACGCTGCACACCCCGATCAGCACATTCGTCATCCGGGAGAAGACCGCCGCCAGGGAGCGGGCGGGGTGCGGTGGCCGGGGGACTTCCGGGAACAGGGACGGCGCCGTCATGAAGTGATCATGGCGTAATGCGGGCATTCGGGACAGAGTGCCTCGCCGCGTCCCGCCTCCTGGGCACGGCCCGCATCGGCCCCCCATCAGGCCGTAGGGTTACAGGCAGTACTTTGCGCACTTCCGCAGTCCGATGGCGCACCGCGTGACCCCGTACATCAGGACGGGACCGACGAGCATGACGAGTACGAAAGAGGACGAATCGATGGGTGTTCCCCTGCCGACGGCCGAAACCCGGTGGCGTTGCACGCTCTGCGGCAACCTCACCCGTTTCGATGTGACCCGCCGGTCGAAGGCCGTGGAGTACGTCCACCTGGACCTTGCCGGGGAGCCGCGGGTGGAGGAGCGCGAGGTGCTCAGTGAGAGCATCGAGTCCGTGCGCTGCCGCTGGTGCAACGCGGTCGACCAGATCGAGCTGGTGGACCGGCCGGGCGCGAGCGCCTGAGATCGGAGCGATCAAGCCGTGGTGGAGCGTCCAGAAAGGGAGCCGGGGGCGGCGCAGGCCGACGCATCCGAGGATGCCGTCGACGAAGTGCTCGACCGCCCGCTGCCCGAGGGCGTACGGCGCCGCGTCGTGGCGCTCACCGCGGAGTCGTTCGGCGCGCTGACGGTCTCCGAACTCCCGCCCCCCTTGCGGCAGTACGCCCGTTTCACCCCGACTCGCCGGGCCAAGTTCGCGGGGAACGCCATGGCCTCGGCACTCGAGAGCGACGCGGTCTTCCGGCAACGCATCGCGAGCAAGCTCCGCGCGGCCCAGCCGGAGCTGGCGCAGGCGCTGGAGAACGGCAGCCCGCCCGCGGCCGCCGATCCGCTGGATGTCGCGGCGGCGGCGTATGTGCTGCGCCCCGAAGGCTGGGTCAAGCTCGTCGCGGCGGCCGGCGAGGAGGCACAGCGGGCGCGCGCCGAGCAGGCCGGCGAGGAGGCCGAGCGGGAGCTGGCCCGGCTGCGTGAGGAGCTTGCGCAGGCGCGCAGCGAGGCCCGTACGGACGTCGACCGGGTCCGGGCGGACCTGGACGCGGCCCGCAAGGAGAGCGATTCGCTGCACCGCAAGCTGCGCAGCGCGCTGAGCGACGTCAAGCGGCGCGAGGCGGCGGTGCGCAAGGCCGAGGCCGCGCTGGAGGCCGCGCGCTCCCAGGCGGCGACGGAGAAGACCCTCGCGGACAGCGAACTGCGCCGGCTCAAGGCCCGGGTGACCGAGGTCGAGGGGGCGCTGGAGACCAGCCGGCGGGCCGCTCGCGAGGGCCGCAGCGTCGAGGACATGCGGCTGCGGCTGCTGCTGGACACGGTGCTCGACGCCGCCCAGGGCCTGCGCCGCGAACTGGCCCTGCCGCCCGCCAGCATCCACCCGGCGGACACCGTCGACGCGGTCGCGCCGGGCAAGATGACGCCGAAGGACATCGCGACCCGGGCGCTGTCGGAGACGGACCCGGCGCTGCTGGACCAGCTACTGGCGCTGCCGCAGGCGCATTTGGTGGTGGACGGCTACAACGTCACCAAAACCGGCTATCCCACCATGCCTCTGGACAAACAGCGGCTGCGGCTGCTGGGCGGGCTGGCGGTGCTGGCCGCGCAGACCGGTGCGGAGATGACCTGTGTCTTCGACGGCGCCGAGCTGGCCGCGCCGGTGCTGCTCGCGCCGCCGCGCGGAGTGCGGGTCCTGTTCAGCAAACCGGGCGTAACGGCCGATGAGTTGATTCGTCAGCTGGTACGGGCCGAACCGCCCGGCCGTCCGGTCGTCGTGGTCTCCACGGACCGGGAAGTGGCCGACGGCGTCGCGAAGGCCGGAGCGCGCCCGGTCGCATCGGCCTTGCTGCTCAAGCGACTTGCCCGGACCTGACGGATTTGGGGCGTAGTGACCGCCCCGCCGCGAAAATCACTTGCGTTCCATGGATTCCGTATCGCAGCGTCAAATAGCGCTTACTGCCTGTGTGATGTTGGTAAAAGATGGGGCTGGTGGCGCAGTTTTTTCCCATGGGGATTTGAAGGGATCACAGCTCGGTTACTAAGGTCGGGCCTCGAACCTTCATACAGGTGATTATCCAACCGGGATGGTCAGTGAAGGTACCGCCGAGTCCGCGGCGTTCACGCGGAGCCGGGGTCTCACCCCCCCCACTTCCCGGTAGGCGGCTGGAGGAAGAAGGAGCTCGCCCCCGTGGCGTCCCACCGTCGACCCAAGCAGCCGAGCCGTACTCGCGTGACCGTGCTCACCGCGACCGCCGCCGCGGCCGTCGCTCTCTCGTCCCAGGCCGCCCAGGCCGCCGACCCGACCAAGAAGGACGTCAAGTCCGAGGTCGACAAGCTCTACTCGCAGGCGGAGCAGGCCACCGAGAAGTACAACGGCGTCAAGGAAGACCAGGACAAGCTCCAAAAAGAGGTCGACCGCCTCCAGGACAAGGTCGCCCGCGGCCAGGGAGAGCTCAACCAGCTCCGCAAGGGCCTGGGCGCCGTCGCCTCCGGCCAGTACCGCAGCGGCAGCATCGACCCCTCCGTCCAGCTCTTCCTCTCCGGCGACCCGGACACCTACCTGGACAAGGCCTCCACCCTCGACCAGCTCAGCGGCCACCAGGCCGAGCAGCTGAAGACCATCGCGGACAAGCAGCGCCGGCTCGCCCAGGAGCGCGCGGAGGCCGCGGGCAAGATCAAGGACCTCTCCGAGACCCGTAAGGCGCTCGGCGAGAAGAAGGACGAGATCAAGGCCAAGCTCGCCAAGGCGCAGGAACTCCTCAACACCATGACCGCCAAGGAAAAGGCGGCCATGCAGGCCAAGGAGGACCGCGCCAACCGCGACAACCAGCGGGTCAACCTCGGCGACGACGTGCCCGCCTCGCAGCGCGGTGCGGCCGCCCTGGCCGCCGCCCAGTCCAAGATCGGCTCGCCCTATGTCTGGGGCGCCACCGGCCCGTCCTCCTTCGACTGCTCGGGCCTGACCTCCTGGGCGTACCAGCAGGCCGGCCAGTCGCTGCCGCGCACCTCGCAGGAGCAGGCCAACGCCGGAACCCGGATCGGCTCGGAGAGCGCCCTCAAGCCCGGCGACCTGGTGCTCTTCTACAGCGACCTGCACCACATCGGCCTCTACGCGGGCAACGGCACGGTGCTGCACGCCCCGAAGCCGGGTGCCGCGGTGCGCTACGAGTCGATCAACAACATGCCGTTCGCGTTCGGCGTGCGCGTCTGACCGGCTCGCCCCCGGGGCCGAAAGGCCCCACCACACCCTCCGTCTGACGCCCGAACGGGCGAATTGCGGCCCCCGCCGCTGACTTGCCGCCCCGCCGGTGACCTGCACAGTCACCGGCGGGGCGGCTTTTTGCGTACGGAAAGGGGTCTTTGGTCCGGGCCGACCCGCGCGGTTACTGTCCTCCCTCGCAGCCGCCGGTCACCGTCCGCCCTCCCGGGCGGCATCGGCTCTCCCCCAGCTCTCGGCTCCGCTCAAGCAGGGGGACCCCATCGGAAGGAGTGCGGCACCCGTGGTCTCGCATCGCCGTAGCTCGCAGCCAGGTCCCGCCACCCGCACCGGTGTCACCGTCGTCTCGGCGGCCCTGGCGACCACCGCCGCCGCACTGTCGGGCACACCGGCCTCGGCCGACCCCGCCGGACACTCCGCCACGGGCCGGGAAGCCGCCACCTCCCGGGTCGACAAGCTCTACGAGGAGGCCGAGCGGGCCACCGAGAAGTTCAACGGCGCCGACGAGCGGACCCGGCTGCTGCGGGACGAGCTGGCCGCCCTTCAGGACCGCACCGCCCGCGCCCAGGAACGGGTCAACCGGATGCGCACCCGGCTCGGCGCGCTGGCCGCCGCCCAGTACCGGGCCGGCGGCATCGACCCCACCCTCCGGCTGCTGCTCTCCGAACGCCCGGACAGCTACCTGGAGAAGGCCTCCGCGCTCGACCGGCTGAACAACAGCCAGGCCGGCGAGCTGCGCGAGCTGCGAGCCGCGCAGCGGGCCCTGGAGCAGCAGCGCCGGGTGACCGCCGCGAAGCTGGCGGACCTGGAGGCCGGCCGCCGGGACGTCGCCCGCCACAAGAAGCACGTACAGCACAAGCTGGCCGCCGCCCGGCGGCTGCTGAACGGGCTCCCCCGGGCCGCCAGAGCGGCCTACGACCGGGCCTCGCGCAGTGACGGGCGCGACGAGATGCTCCCCGACCTCTCCGGCGTCCTGCCGGCCTCCGGGCGGGCCGCCGCGGCCGTCGCCGCGGTCCGTGCCGCGGTCGGCTCCCCGTACGCCTGGGGCAGCAGCGGCCCCTCGGCCTTCGACTGCTCCGGACTCACCCAATGGGCCTACGGGCACGCGGGAGTCTCCATCCCGCGCACCTCACAGGCCCAGCGCGGCGCCGGACGCCAGGTGCCGCTGTCGCAGGCGCAACCCGGTGACCTGGTCATCTACCGTTCCGATGCCAGCCACGTCGGGATGTACGTGGGCGGCGGCCAGGTCGTCCACGCGCCCTATCCCGGCGCCCGGGTCCGCTACGACCCGGTCGGCGTGATGCCGGTCTACTCCGTCACCAGGCCCTAGATCCCGCGCCCAGCGTTTTTGTCCCGCACCCGCCGCACATACGATCGGCGGCATGTCACGTCAGCGGGCGCGGCGGCGATGGCCGTCACGAGCCGGGGCGGCGGCCGGTGCCGTCCCGCTCCTCGCGCTGCTCGTCCCGCTCACCGGCTGCGCGCCCCAGGCCCCGCCGCGCGACCGCTTCCCGGACGTCCAGCGGATGCTCGACGCCCGCTCGCTGGCCGTCCGCCACCGGGACACCGCCGCCTTCCTGGCCACCGTCGACCCCCGGGCCGTCGGCTTCCGCGCCCGCCAGAGCCGGGTCATCGGCAACCTCAGGGCCCTGCCGCTGGCCGACTGGCACTACGACCTCGTCTCCACCGACGCCTTCGCGCTGCCGGCGGGCGGCCCCCGCGGGCGGATGGCCGCGAAGGTACGGCTGAGCTACCGCCTCGAGGGCTACGACACCGCCCCGGTCACCTCCTTCCAGTACCTCACGCTCACCGAACGTGCGGGCCACTGGCGGATCTCCTCCGACTCCGACGGCGCCGCGGCCGGCAAGCCCGGCACCCGCCAGCTGTGGGACCAGGGCCCGGTACGGCTGGTCCGCGGCCGGCACAGCCTGGTGCTCGGCGGCGACGCGGACCCGGCGCGGCTGCGTGATCTGGCGGACCGGGCGGACGAGGCGGTGCCCGCGGTGTCCGACGCCTGGAAGGGCACCTGGTCGGGGAGCGTGATCGTGGAGGCCCCCGACACGGTCGAACGGATGGCGCAGCTGCTGGGCAGCGACGATTCCGCCGGCTACGCGGGCATCGCGGCGGTCACCACCGGCGAGGCGGGCGGCTCCACCACCGCACCCGCGGACCGGGTGATCGTCAACCCGGAGGCGTACGAGGAACTGAACGACCTCGGCCGCGCGGTCGTCCTCACCCACGAGACCACCCACGTCGCCACCCGTACGGTCACCACCGTGGCCACCCCGCTCTGGCTCTCCGAAGGCTTCGCCGACTGGGTCGCCTACCGCGACATACGCCGCGAGGCCGCCACCACCGCCCCCGAACTCTCCCGTGCGGTGGCGACCGGCAAGGGCCCCGACCGGCTCCCGACCGACGAGGACTTCGGTTTCCAGGCCGGCGCGGACCGTCTGGCGAAGGCGTACGAGGGCGGCTGGCTGGCCTGCCGGTTGATCGCCGACAAGTGGGGCGAGGCCAGGCTGCTCGCCTTCTACCGGGCGGCGGGCCACAGCGGGGCACAGAGCGCATCGGTGCGGGTGGGGGCGCCGATGGAGGCGCTGCAGGCCACTCCCCGGCCGTCGGCGAGCCGCCCGCCCGGCTCACAACCGGCTCACGACAGACACCGGCCGGACCGCGCCGAGCAGCTGGACCGGGCCATGCGGGACCAACTGGGCGTCGGGCTGACGGAGTTCACCCAGGAGTGGCGGGAGTACGTACGGGGGCAGTTGCGGTGAGGCGCGGGGTGGCCTCGGCGCGAGGGTGGGAGCCCCGCGCCCGTCCCTGCCGGTCGCGGCCAAAGCAACCGGCCACAGCTCATCGCGCGCACTGCGACCCGGTACTGTCGGCGGACGGACCCCTTGGAACCCCTGTCGAGAGACCACCGTGCACAAGACCCTGATCGTCACGAACGACTTCCCGCCCCGGCCCGGCGGCATCCAGGCCTTCCTGCACAGCATGGCACTGCGCCTGGACCCCTCCCAGGTCGTCGTCTACGCCTCGACCTGGAAGCGCACCAAGGAAGGTCTCGCGGCCACCGCCGCCTTCGACGCCGAGCAGCCGTTCACCGTGGTCCGCGACCGTACGACGATGCTCCTGCCCACGCCCCGCGTGACCCGGCGCGCCACCGCTCTGCTGCGCGAACACGGCTGCTCGTCCGTGTGGTTCGGCGCGGCCGCACCCCTTGGGCTGATGGCGCCCGCGCTCCGCTCGGCCGGGGCCCGGCGCATCGTGGCGACCACCCACGGCCATGAGGCGGGCTGGGCCCAGCTCCCCGCCGCCCGCCGGCTTCTGCGCCGCATCGGCGAAGGCACCGACACCCTCACCTACCTCGGCGAGTACACCCGCTCGCGGATCGCCGCGGCGCTCACCCCCGAGGCCGCCGCCCGCATGGTCCAACTCCCGCCCGGCGTCGACGAGAAGACCTTCCATCCGGCCTCGGGCGGTGACGCCGTACGGGCCCGGCTCGGCCTCGCCGACCGGCCGGTCGTGGTGTGCGTCTCGCGGCTGGTCCCGCGCAAGGGCCAGGACACCCTCATCGAGGCGATGCCCGCCATCGTGGCCGAGGTTCCGGACGCGGTCCTGCTGATCGTCGGCGGCGGCCCGTACGAGAAGGAGCTGCACGCGCTGGCCCTGCGCAAGGGCGTCGCGGACTCCGTACGCTTCACCGGCGCCGTCCCCTG
This sequence comes from Streptomyces sp. NPDC028368, assembly GCF_055565615.1. Taxonomy (NCBI): domain Bacteria; kingdom Bacillati; phylum Actinomycetota; class Actinomycetes; order Kitasatosporales; family Streptomycetaceae; genus Streptomyces; species Streptomyces sp. NPDC028368. The sequence continues at coordinate 424,300 of NZ_JBVHTY010000002.1, forward strand.
GGAGGAACTCCCGGCCCACTTCGGCGCGGGCGACGTCTTCGCCATGCCCTGCCGCACCCGCCGCGGCGGCCTCGACGTGGAAGGCCTCGGCATCGTCTACCTGGAGGCCTCGGCCACCGGCCTGCCCGTGGTGGCCGGCGACTCCGGCGGCGCCCCCGACGCCGTCCTGGACGGCGAAACGGGCTGGGTCGTCCCCGGCGGCGCCCCCACCCCCACCGCCGAACGCCTCGTCACCCTCCTGAAGGACCCGGCCCTACGCCACACCATGGGCACCCGCGGCCGCGCCTGGGTGGAACAGAAGTGGCGCTGGGACCTACTGGCGGAACGGCTGCGGGCGTTGCTTTAGCGCTGCCGCTTGGCCTTGGCCCCACGTTTTTGGCTTTCCCGCCGTGGTGGTTGGTCGCCGTTGCGCCTGCGGCGGGCGTGGTTTTGTTGGGTGCGGTGCCACGCCTCCGGACTTCGTCCTGCGGCGCGGCCCCTCCCACGGGTGGGTGGAAGACGGGCCGGTGGGGGCGCGCGTTGAAGGTCAGCTGCACCTCGGATCCACAGGGCACAGCTGACCACTGACGTGCACTCCCACCGGCCTTTTTTCCCACCCTCTACGGGGAGGGGGCGGGCCGTAGCGGCGGAGCCGTGTAGGGCCGGTCCCGCAGCCGAACAGCCCCGCGCAGCGGCACCGCCCGCCGCAGGCGCAACGGAGAGAAACCACCACAGCGGGACGGCCGACAACGTGGGAGGCCCGCCAAGCGCAGCGGACGGGCCGCAGGCGCAACGGCGAACAACCACCACGGCGGGAAAGCCGACAACGTGGGGAGAAACTACCCCCGGTAGATCGCCTCGATTTCCTCGGCGAAGTCCTTGGCGACAACGTTCCGCTTCAGCTTCAGGGACGGCGTGACGTGGCCCGACTCCTCGGTGAACTGGTTCGGCAGGATGCGGAACTTGCGTACCGACTCGGCCTTGGAGACGGCCGCGTTGCCGTCGTCGACGGCGCGCTGGACGGCGGCCAGGAGCTCGGGGTCCTTGGCGATGACGGCGGGGGAGACGTCGGCGGGGTGGCCGTGTTCCTCGGCCCAGCGGGGGAGGAACTCCTCGTCGAGGGTGACCAGGGCGCCGATGAAGGGGCGGCCGTCGCCGACGACCATGCATTCGGCGATCAGCGCGTGGGCGCGGATGCGGTCCTCGATCACCGCCGGGGCGACGTTCTTGCCGCCCGCGGTGACCAGGATTTCCTTTTTGCGGCCGGTGATGGCGAGGTAGCCGTCCTCGTCGAGGGTGCCGATGTCGCCGGTGTGGAACCAGCCGTCGGAGAGGGCCTCTTCGGTGGCCGAGGGGTTGTTCCAGTACTCGGTGAAGAGGTGCTCGCCGTGGAGGAGGACCTCGCCGTCGTCGGCGATGCGGACGACGGAGCCGGGCAGCGGCTGGCCGACGGTACCGATCTTCTGGCGGTCCCAGGGGTTGAAGGCGGTGGCGGCGCAGGACTCCGTCAGGCCGTAGCCCTCCAGGACGGTGAAGCCGATGCCGCGGTAGAAGTGGCCCAGGCGCTCGCCGAGCGGGGCGCCGCCCGAGATGGCGTGGGTGGCGCGGCCGCCGAGGACGGCGCGCAGCTTGCCGTAGACGACGCGGTCGAAGACCTTGTACTTGACCTTGAGGCCGAGGGACGGGCCGTCGGCGCTGTCCAGCGCGCGGCTGTAGGCGATCGCGGTGTCCGCGGCCTTGTCGAAGATCTTGCCCTTGCCGTCGGCCTGCGCCTTGGCGCGCGCCGAGTTGTAGACCTTCTCGAAGACGCGGGGGACGCCCAGGACCATCGTCGGGCGGAAGGAGGCCAGGTCGTCGGTGAGGTGCTTGATGTCCGGGGCGTGGCCGAGCTTGATGGGCGCCATCAGCGCCGCCACCTGCACCAGGCGGCCGAAGACGTGCGCGATGGGGAGGAAGAGGAGGACGGAGGAGTCGCCGGTACGGAAGAGGGGGCGCAGGCGCTCGACGACGTTGCCGCACTCGGCGAAGAAGCTGCGGTGGCTGAGCACACAGCCCTTGGGGCGGCCGGTGGTGCCGGAGGTGTAGACGATGGTGGCGGGCGAGTCCGCGTCGGCGAGCGCGCTGCGCTCGTCGACCTGCGCGTCGGTGATGCCGGCGCCCGCGGCCCGCAGCCGGGCCACCGCGTCCCGTTCGATCTGCCAGATGTTCGCCAGTTCCGGCAGCCGGTCGCGGACCGACTCGACGGCGGCCTCATGGCCGGGGCTCTCCACCAGGCAGGCGACCGCGCCCGAGTCGCCGAGTATCCACTGGATCTGCTCGGCGGAACTGGTCTCGTACACCGGGACGGTGATCGCGCCGGCGCTCCAGATCGCGAAGTCCAGCAGTGTCCACTCGTAGCGGGTGCGTGACATCAGGCCGACGCGGTCGCCGGGCCCTACGCCGGAGGCCATCAGGCCCTTTGCCGCGGCGCGGACCTCGGCGAGGAAGGTGGTGGCGGTGACATCCTGCCACTGGCCGTTCACCTTGCGTCCGATGACCGCAACATCCGGGTGCTGCGCGGCATTTCGGCGGATGAGATCCGTCAGATTGCCGTCCGCGGGGACCTCGTACAGGGCCGGAAGGCTGAACTCGCGCAAGACTGCTGCTCCTCATTGGCGCCGGCGCCACGACGCTGTGTGTACACCGGTTGCGGTCCATGATCATGCAGGGGGGGTCGGACTGCCCGGACGTTACCCACCGGTATTGCTTTTGGGATAGGGGGTCGCGCCCAGATGTTTGATGCGTCACACACTTACGACACGCCATGGGACTGCTCTCGCGCAGACTAGACCAGCACCGTACTGACCCGAAAGTAACCCCAGGTCGCAGGCGGCCTCCCGGCAACTGCCCGGGGCATCTAGGGTGGCGCCATGCGTGTGCATGTGGTCAGTGACGTACATGGCAACAGCCGCGGCCTGTCCGCCGCGGGCGACGGCGCCGACGCCGTGGTCTGCCTCGGCGACCTCGTGCTCTTCCTGGATTACGCCGATCACTCGCGCGGCATCTTCCCCGAACTGTTCGGCGTCGAGAATGCCCACGCTCTCGTCGCGCTGCGCACCGCGCGCCGTTTCGAGGAGGCCCGTGACCTGGGCCGCAGGCTCTGGGGGGAGCTGGACCGGGCGGGCCGCAGCCGGGAATCGGTCATCGAGGGCGCGGTCCGCAAGCAGTACGCCGAACTGTTCGCGGCCTTTCCCACGCCTACGTACGCCACCTACGGGAATGTCGATATGCCGCGGCTGTGGCCCGAATACGCGAGGGAGGGCGTCACGGTCCTCGACGGCCAGCGGGTGGACATCGGGGGCCGGGTGTTCGGGTTCGTCGGCGGCGGGCTGACGACGCCGATGTCCACTCCCTACGAGGTCGGGGACGAGGAGTACGCCGCCAAGGTCGAGGCGGTGGGCGAGGTCGACGTGCTGTGCACGCACATTCCGCCGGACGTTCCCGAGCTCTGCTACGACACCGTCGCCCGCCGCTTCGAGCGCGGGAGTTCGGCACTGCTGGAGGCCATCCGCAAGACCCGCCCCCGCTACTCCCTCTTCGGGCATGTGCATCAGCCGCTCGCCCGCCGGGTGCGGATCGGCGCCACGGAGTGCATCAACGTCGGGCACTTCAACGCCACGGGGACGCCCTACGTCCTTCAGTGGTGAGCCCGGCGGCGGCGAACGCCCGGCCGCGTCCGTCGGCGTCCGTCCGCGCGGTAGCCTTCAGCAGCAGAGACACGGAGTTTGACGAGTTTGACGCGAGTCGGCGGACCGGACCGAAGCGGCATGAAAATGGCATGGAGGAGTCACGGCGATGGCCGAACACACCAGCTCAAGCATCACGATCAAGGCGGCACCCGCCGAAGTGATGTCAGTGATCGCCGACTTTGACCGCTATTCGGAGTGGACCGGAGAGGTCAAGGAGGCGGAGGTGCTCGCCAAGGACGACCGGGGCCGCGCCGAGCAGGTGCGCCTGGTGCTGGACGCCGGTGCGATCAAGGACGACCACACCCTCGCCTACAAGTGGACCGGCGAGAACGAAGTCAGCTGGTCCCTGGTCAAGTCGCAGATGCTGCGTGCGCTGGACGGCTCGTACCGTCTGGCTGCGGTGAGCGGCGGCAAGAGCACCGAGGTCACCTATCAGCTGACCGTGGACGTGAAGATCCCGATGCTCGGGATGATCAAGCGCAAGGCGGAGAAGGTCATCATCGACCGGGCGCTGGCCGGGCTGAAGAAGCGCGTGGAGAGCGACCCCGAGGGTTCCGCGGGCGCCGAGGGGTCCGAGGGGACCGCCGCCGACGAGGGCAAGAAGCTCTGAGCGTGCGAATCGTCCTGGTCACCGGCCCCGGCGGCGCAGGCCGCAGCACGCTGGCCGCCGCGACCGCCCTGGCCGGTGCCCGGCGAGGAGCGCGCGTACTGCTGCTCACCACCGAGAGCAGTGCTCCGGAAACGGTGCTGCGCTCGCGTCTGAGCGCGGATGCCGCGACGGCGATAGCCCCCGGCCTGCACGTCCGGCGCATCGACTCCGGCGACCGGTTCCGGCAGGAGTTCCTGGCCTTCCAGGAACGCGCCGGCACCGCCCTCGACCTGCTCGGTGCCGCCCCCCTCGACGAGGACGAACTCACCGAACTCCCCGGCTCCGAGGCCTTCGCGCTGCTGCACGCCCTGCGCACCGAACACGCCTCGGACGCCTGGGACCTGCTCGTCGTCGACATGCCGCCCGCCGCCGAAACGATCCGGCTGCTCGCCCTGCCCGCCCAGGTCCGCCGCTATCTGCGCCGCCTGCTGCCGCCCGAACGCCAGGCCGCCCGCGCACTGCGCCCGGTGCTCGCCCAGCTCGCCGGCGTCCCGATGCCGGCCCAGAAGCTGTACGAGGCCGCCGAGCGCTGGGAAGGCGAACTCGCCGCCGTACAGCGGGTGATCGACGCCCCCGGCACCTCCGTACGCCTGGTCACCGAAGCCGGCCCGGTCGCCGCCGCCAACCTGCGTGCCCTGCGCGCCGGGCTCGCGCTGTACGGGCGCCGCACCGACGCCCTCCTCGTCAACCGGCTGCTGCCCACCGGCTCCGCGGACCCCTTCCTCGCGGCCCTCTCCGGCAGCCAGCAGTCCGCCCTCAAGGCGCTGCGCGAGGAATTCCCCGACGTACCCGTCCACGAAGTGCCGCACCTGGGCCGCGATCCGCAGGGCGTCGAGGACCTGGACGAGCTGCTCGGACAGGCCGTCCGGACCGGGCCCACCGAGCAGCCCGGTCCGGACGACGGCCCGGCGGGCGGCCCCGACCCCGGCACCGCGCACCGCGACCCCTGGACGGTGGTGGACCGCCTCGCCGCCGACGGCATCCTCCTGTGGCGGGTGCCGCTGCCCGGCGCCCGGCGCGACGGTCTCGCTCTGGTGCGCCGCGGCGACGAAATCGTCGTCAGCGTCGGCACCTTCCGGCGGATCCGTACGCTCCCCTCACCGCTGCGCCGCTGCACCGTCTCCGGCGCCGGACTGCACGACGGCGTCCTCGACATCCGCTTCACCCCGGATCCCGGGCTGTGGCCCAAGAGCACTGACCGGAGTTCCTGAACGCCGTACCACCATTCGGGTAACGTCGGGGGTGAGCCCCGCCGCCGGAGTCCACGGAGATCATCATGAGTGATGCCACCGAGCGTCCTGCCGACCGTCAGGCCGACTTCGACGCCGACGCCTGGGAGACGGCCTGCGCCGAGGACCTCGCGGCGGAGAAGGCCCGCCGCCGTACCGAATTCGGCCCTCAGCCGGGCAGCGCCGCCGAAGAGCTGCGCAAGCTCGCCGAGGCCGTCACCGACAAGCTCGCCGGGATCCAGCTGCCCGGCGCACTGGGCGGGATCGCCGCGCAGGGCGCCGTCAACCAGCTGTTCCGGCAGGCCAAGGCCGCCGTCGAGCCGGTCATCGAGCGCAACCCCGATGTTTTCGACCACCTCGCCGCGGCCGGCAGCGAACTGCTCGCCGCCTATCGCTCGGCCGTCGAGCGCAGCGAGCGCCGCTGGACCCGCGACGACCTCGAGGACCGCCCCGGCGGCGCCGCCGGGGACCGCGCCGACGATCCGCGCGACGACGACGGCCCCACCGGCACCGAGCGGATCGATCTCGACTGACCCCGCACCACCGCACGGCAGGGGAAGGCGGTCCCTCCTCCGGTACGGTTGATCCCGGCGGGGTTCGAGCGAATAACTGAGGGACACATGGGACTCACCATCGGCGTCGACATCGGCGGCACGAAGATCGCGGCCGGCGTGGTCGACGAAGAGGGCTCGATCCTTGAGACGTGCCAGGTACCGACCCCGCAGGCGACCGACGCCCTGACCGAGGCGATCGCGGACGCGGTACGCACCGTCGGAGCCGATCACCAGATCGAGGCCGTCGGCATCGGCGCGGCCGGATATGTCGACGAGAAGCGGGCCACGGTCCTCTTCGCGCCCAACATCGACTGGCGCCACGAGCCGCTCAAGGACAAGGTCGAGCAGCGCGTCGGGCTTCCCGTGGTCGTCGAGAACGACGCCAACGCGGCCGCCTGGGGCGAGTACCGCTTCGGCGCGGGCCAGGGCCACAGCGACGTCATCTGCATCACCCTCGGCACGGGCCTGGGCGGCGGCATCATCATCGGCAACAAACTGCGCCGCGGCCGCTTCGGCGTCGCCGCCGAATTCGGCCATATCCGGGTCGTGCCCGACGGCCTGCTGTGCGGCTGCGGCAGCCAGGGCTGCTGGGAGCAGTACGCCTCCGGGCGCGCCCTGCTGCGGTACGCCCGCCAGCGCGCCTTCGCCACCCCCGAGAACGCCACGGTGCTGCTCTCGCTCGGCGACGGCACCCCGGAGGGCATCCAGGGCAAGCACATCAGCACGGCCGCCCGCCAGGGCGACGCGGTCGCCATCGACTCGTTCCGCGAGCTGGCCCGCTGGGCCGGCGCGGGCCTGGCCGATCTCGCCTCGCTCTTCGACCCGTCCGCCTTCATCGTCGGCGGCGGCGTCTCCGACGAGGGCGAGCTGGTCCTCGACCCGATCCGCAAGTCCTTCCGCCGCTGGCTGGTCGGCAACCAGTACCGCCCGCACGCCCAGGTCCTGGCCGCCCAGCTCGGGGGCAAGGCGGGGCTGGTGGGAGCCGCGGACCTGGCCCGTCAGGGCTGAGCCGCCCGCTGTTCCGTACTACGGCAAAGCCCGTCACGTCCCCCGGGGCGCGGCGGGCTCTGCCCTACTCCGAGCCCGAGCGACAACCCCGTCCCCGGCCCGTATGGCGGCCCCGGCGAGAGGACCTGCCCGCCTTGATCCCACTCCCCGACTCCCGTACGGAACCCGACGGTTCGGCCGTCATCCGAGTGCTCAGCTACAACATCCGCTCGCTGCGCGACGACCGGGCGGCACTGGCCGGAGTCATCCGGGCCTGCGCCCCCGATCTCGTGCTCGTCCAGGAAGCGCCCCGGTTCTTCCGCTGGCGCAAGGCCGCCGAGCGGCTGGCCCGTGCGTCGGGGCTGGTGTACGTCACCGGCGGCGGCACGACCGCGGGCCCGATGATCCTCTCCTCGCTGCGCGCCCATGTGGAACGTACCCGGGACATCCTGCTGCCGCGCACCCCCGGCCTGCACCAGCGGGGCTTCGCGACCGCCGTGGTCCGGATCGCCGGCGCACGGCTCGGGGTGCTCAGCTGCCACCTCAGCCTGGCCGACGCGGAACGCTACGGACAGGCCGGGCTGCTGCTGGAGCACCTGGCGCTGCTGGACGTGCCCCACGCCATTGCGGGCGGGGACCTCAACGACCGGCCCGACGGGCGGAGTTTCCGGCGGGTGGCCGGGGCGCTGACGGATGCGTGGGCGGCGAAGCCGTGGGGCGGGGAGATGACCTCCCCGCCCCATGAGCCGGATCAGCGGATCGACGCCGTCTTCGCCACGGACGGCGTCGAGGTCCTGGGGTGCGGGGTGCCGTATGGGCTGCCGGGGGTGCGGGAGGCGGATCTGAAGGCCGCCTCGGATCATCTGCCGGTGCTGGCGGCTCTTCGGGTGCCGGCCGGAGGCTAGCGGGATACGGCCGTCGGCCCCATGCCGTCGGCCTCATGTCCTCGGCCGCCGGACGGGCCGGGCGGATGGCTCACACCACCGCGCCGCCCCCCGGCCGATCACCGTCGTCACCGTCGTCGTTCTTCATCCGCCCCACCAGCGTGGCGAAGCCGCCGAGGAAGCCGCCGATGCCCAGGAGGGCGATCCACCACGTCACGGGCTGCTGGATGATCACCATCGTCACCAGCAGCAGCGGGCCGCCGAGCACCGCGAGCCAGGCGAACTTGGTGGTGACATCGGCCGTCGGCAGCGGGGGAGGTTCGGGCGGGGTGAAGTGACCCTCGTCCGTTTCGTCGAAATCGTCGTCGGACGGCTCGGAGGCGCTCCAGTCGCGCGGCCCGACCCCGGGCGCGAAGACGACGAAGCTGCCCGGGCGGGCGGTCCCGGGCGCCGTGTCATCGGCCCCCGACTGCGCCTCGCCGTCCTGGCCGTCCTTACGGCCGGCCTCCTCGGCGCCGTCCTCCGCCGCCGTGGGAAACTCCGGCTGCTCGCCGTACCCCGCGACGATCTCCGCCCAGGCGGCCTCTTCGTCCAGCGGATCCCGGGGGTCGCGGGGGCTATGCTCCGCCACTGGCCGCCGTCCCCTCCTCGACCGGGCCCGGCTGCGCCTCGGGGGCGAGCCGGCTGATGAAGGCGAAGCTCTCCTCGAAGATCCGCTCCGCGTCATGGTCGAGCGTGGCGACGTGATAGCTGCGCTCCAGCAGCGTCTGCCGTACGTCCGTGGAGGACACCCGGGCCAGGATCCGCTCGGAGTCCGCGGGCGGTACGACATGGTCCTGCGTACTGGTCATCACCAGCAACGGCTGGGTGACGCCCGGGAGTTCGGAGTCGACCTGCTGGAAGAGGCGGCGCAGCGAGTACGCGGCGTGCAGCGGCACCCGGTCGTAGCCGACCTCCTCGGCGCCCGGCTTGGCGATGTCGCTGGCGATGCCCTTGGTGGTCCGTACGACATGACGCAGTACACCGAGCAGCGGCGCCGCGGCATCATGGACCTTGTTGGCCGGGTTGACCACGGCCACGCCGCTGATCGCAGGGCCGTGCTTGGCGGCCAGCCGGAGCGCCAGCGCGGCGCCCATGGACAGGCCGCAGACGAAGACCTTGGTGCAGCGCTCGGTCAGTGCGCGCAGCTCGCGGTCCAGCTCGGCGTACCAGTCCTGCCAGGTGGTGACCTGCAGGTCCTGCCAGCGGGTGCCGTGTCCCGGCAGCAGCGGCAGGGAGACGGTCAGTCCCTGGCCGGCCAGATGGTCGGCCCAGGGGCGTACGGACTGCGGGGAGCCGGTGAAGCCGTGGCACACAAGGACGCCGACCTCTCCGCCGTCACGGCGGAACGGCTCGGCTCCGGGAAGGAGCGGCACCGGGGAACTCCGATCGATTAAGGGGGCCTGGTGGGTTACCTCAGCGTACGCGGAGGGACGCGGAGCGGATAGGTCCGGCGGCGGCCGCGCGGCCGCTCACCCGGTGCGCGCTCGGCCGTAGGTGGGCCGCGTCGCAGCCCCGCCGCGGCGAGTGGGGCGCCGGGGCAGGTTAAGGTCTTTGCGTCACACACAGGAGGCAGTCGGTTGATCTACGGCGCAATGAAGTTTTCCATCGGCGGGTCGCTCAAGCTTGCGTTCCGTCCCTGGGTGGAAGGCATCGAGAACATTCCCGCCGAGGGTCCGGCGATCCTCGCGAGCAACCACCTGTCCTTCTCGGACTCCTTCTTCCTGCCCGCGGTGCTCGACCGCAAGGTCACCTTCATCGCGAAGGCCGAGTACTTCACCTCGCCCGGCGTGAAGGGCAAGCTGACCGCGGCGTTCTTCAAGGGCGTGGGCCAGCTGCCGGTCGACCGCTCCGGCGGCCGCGGCGCGGGCGAGGCGGCGATCAAGAGCGGCATCGAGGTGCTCGAGCGCGGTGAGCTGTTCGGCATCTACCCCGAGGGCACCCGCTCCCCGGACGGCCGCCTCTACCGCGGCAAGCCGGGCGGACTGGCGCGGGTGGCGCTGGCCACCGGGGCGCCGGTCATCCCCGTAGCGATGATCGACACCGAGAAGGTGCAGCCTCCGGGCAAGATCGTGCCGAAGATGATCCGGCCGGGCATCCGCATCGGCAAGCCGCTCGACTTCACCCGCTATCAGGGCATGGAGGGCGACCGCTTCATCCTGCGGTCGGTCACCGACGAGGTCATGTACGAGATCATGAAGCTGTCCGGCCAGGAGTACGTCGACATCTACGCGACGGCGGCAAAGCGGCAGATCGCCGATGCGGCGAAGGCGGCGGAGACGAAGAAGAAGGCGGAGACGGAGGCCACAAAGGCCACCGGGAAGGCCGCCGACAAGGGGACGGCCGAGACGACCGGGGCGTAGTCGCGCCCGGCGAGGGGTGGGGGGCGGCATGACGGATGCCGACATAGCGACGGTGAGCGGCGCCGCCAGGCGCCACGGCAAGCGCCCGAAGGTGCTGCGGATGTCCGTGGAGCTGCCGCTGTGGCGGGCGCTCACCGGCTACCGCATCCTCACCCTCGTCTACACGCTGGGCCTGTTCGCGCTCACGTACAAGCAGTACGCGCATCCGCTGGGCGCCTTCGCGTACCTGGCCGCGCTCACCGTCTGGATGGCGTTCACCTGGCGCCGTACGACCTCCGCGGAGCGCTGCACCCGGCACTTCCTGCTCGCCGACCTCGCCTTCGCCGTCGGCGGCATTCTGCTGACGCCCCTGGTGGACACCCACGCCCGCATCATGGACGGCGGGCCCACCCTGCCCTCCATCTGGACGGCGGGTGCCGTCCTCGGGTTCGCGATCAAGCGCGGCTGGCGCTGGGCCGCGGTGGCCTCCGCGGCGGTCGCCGTCGCCAACCTCGTCGAACGCCAGGAACTGGCCCGCGACACCATCCACAACGTCGTCCTGGTGTGGGTGGCCAGCGTGGCCATCGGCTACGTCGTCGAGGTGGCCCGCGCCAGTGAACGCACCCTCGCCCGCGCCCTGCAGATCGAGGCGGCCACCCGCGAACGGGAGCGGCTGGCCCGCGACATCCACGACAGCGTGCTGCAGGTGCTGGCCATGGTGCAGCGGCGCGGCGCCGCGATCGGCGGCGAGGCGGCCGAGCTGGGCCGGATGGCGGGCGAACAGGAGGTCGCGCTGCGGACGTTGGTCGCCGGCGGGCTGATGCCGCCGCCGCGCACGGAGGCCGTCGCGGAGCCGGCACCGTACGCCGGCAAGGAGGCCGCACCGTCCGCCCCGGCCGGCGTCCCGTGCGACGTCCGGGCGCTGCTCGCCCCGTACGCGGGCGCCGGCGTCACCTTCTCCGAGCCCGGCGCGCCGGTCGAGCTGGCGGCCGCCGCCGCGGGGGAGCTGGCGGCCGCTGTCGGTGCCGCATTGGACAATGTGCGGGTGCACGCGGGGGCCGGTGCCCACGCGTGGATCCTGGTGGAGGACGAACCGCAGGCGGTGATCGTGACGGTGCGCGACGACGGCCCCGGCATTCCCGAGGGACGGCTCGCGGACGCCGAGCGCGAGGGCCGCCTGGGCGTGGCCCTGTCGATCCGGGGCCGGCTGCGGGACCTGGGCGGGCGCGCCGAGTGGATCTCGGTCCCCGGCCAGGGCACGGAAGTGGAGTTGACGGTACCCAAGGGCGCGGCGCCCAAGGGCAGGGGGAAGGCGAGAGCGTGAACGAGCAGACGGGCCGGTCGGGTCTGAAGGTGATGGTGGTCGACGACCACCCGATGTGGCGGGACGCGGTCGCGCGGGACCTGGCCGAGGCCGGGTTCGACGTGGTGGCGACGGCCGGCGACGGCCTCCAGGCGGTGCGCCGGGCGCAGGCGGCCGCCCCGGACGTGCTGGTGCTGGACCTCAATCTGCCGGAGCTCCCCGGCGTCCAGGTGTGCAAGGAACTGGTCGGCTCCCTCCCGGCGCTGCGGGTGCTGGTGCTCTCCGCGAGCGGCGAGCACGCCGATGTCCTGGAGGCGGTCAAGTCCGGAGCCACCGGCTATCTGCTGAAGTCGGCGAGCACCCAGGAACTGCTGGACGCGGTGCGCCGCACGGCCGCCGGCGACCCGGTGTTCACGCCGGGACTGGCCGGTCTGGTGCTCGGCGAATACCGCCGGCTGGCCACCGAACCGGCCCCCGCGACGCCGGACGAGCCGGGCGCACCGCAGCTGACGGAGCGGGAGACCGAGGTACTGCGCCTGGTGGCCAAGGGACTCTCGTACAAGCAGATCGCCGAGCGCCTGGTCATCTCGCACCGCACGGTGCAAAACCACGTCCAGAACACCCTCGGCAAACTCCAGCTGCACAACCGCGTGGAGCTGGTGCGGTACGCCATCGAGCGCGGCCTGGACGACGCGTAACACCGGCCCCGCCGGGTTCCCCTCGTACGGGTGAACGCCCGGCGTCAACTCCCCGGCAAAACAACGGAATCGGCGTGTGCCCCATCCCGGAGTGACCCAGGTCACCATTAGCGTGACGCGGGTCTGCTCATTCACGGCCGTACGCGGCCATCGACGGGATAGGTGAAGCGATGCGGGTCGGAGTACTCACCGGCGGCGGCGACTGCCCTGGTCTGAACGCGGTGATCAGGGGCGCCGTCCGCAAGGGCACCCAGGAATACGGTTACGACTTCGTCGGCTTCCGGGACGGCTGGCGCGGCCCCCTCGAGGGCATCACCATGCCGCTGGACATCGCGGCGGTCCGCGGGATCCTGCCGCGCGGCGGCACCATCCTCGGCTCCTCGCGGACCAACCCGTTCAAGGAGGACGACGGCGTCCGCCGGATCAAGGAGAACCTCGCCAAGCACGAGATCGGGGCGCTGATCGCGATCGGCGGCGAGGACACCCTCGGCGTCGCCACCCGGCTCTCCGACGAGCACGACGTACCCTGCGTCGGCGTCCCCAAGACCATCGACAACGACCTCTCCGCCACCGACTACACCTTCGGCTTCGACACCGCCGTCGGCGTCGCCACCGAGGCCATCGACCGGCTGCACACCACCGCCGAATCCCATATGCGGGTCCTGGTCGTCGAGGTGATGGGCCGGCACGCCGGCTGGATCGCGCTGCACTCCGGACTCGCCGGCGGCGCCAACGTCATCCTCATCCCCGAGCAGCGCTTCGACATCGACGAGGTCTGCGGCTGGATCGAGTCCCGCTTCAAGGTCCGCTACGCCCCGATCGTGGTCGTCGCCGAGGGTGCGATGCCCAAGGACGGCCAGATGGTCCTCAAGGACGGGTCCACCGACTCCTTCGGCCACGTCCGGCTGTCGGGCGTGGGGGAGTGGCTGGCCAACGAGATCGAGCGGCGTACGGGCAAGGAGGCCCGCACCACGGTGCTCGGGCACACCCAGCGCGGCGGCACGCCCAGCGCCTTCGACCGCTGGCTGGCCACCCGCTTCGGGCTGCACGCCATCGACGCGGTACGTGACGGCGACTTCGGCAAGATGGTCGCGCTGCGCGGCACCGACATCGTCCGGGTCCCGATCGCGGAGGCCACCGCAAAGCTGAAGACCGTCGACCCGGCGCTCTATTCCGAGGTGGGCGTTTTCTTCGGGTGAGTTCCGCTTTCGGGTAGGGGTCCGCGCTTCGGCTGCGCCCCGTTCTCCGGCTGAACCGTGCTGCGTCCCCGCCCCGCACTCCGGGCGGCACAGCCGGGCAATGGGCCGTATATTCGCCGTACGCGACATATCCGGCCCATTGCATATTTGCGGGGCGAACCGTACCGGTGGGAGAGAACGTGGAGATCGTCGCCTTCGGAGTGCAGGCGGACGAGCGCGCTCCGCTGGAGAAGGCCTTCGAGGGCCGGCATCAGGTCCGCAGTCTCGATGTGTTCATCAACCGCGACACCGCCCCCATCGCGCACGGCTACGAGATCGTCAGCTCCAGCGTCAACGGTGACCTCGGCGCCGATGTGCTCCAGGCCCTCGCGGCCGGCGGCACCAAGATGATCGCCCAGCGCTCCACGGGCTTCAACAACATCGATCTTCAGGCCGCGGCCGACCTCGCCCTGACCGTCGGCCGGGTCTCCTCCTACTCCCCGTACGCGGTCGCGGAGTTCGCCTGGGGCCTCGCGCTGGCGGTCAACCGGCGGATCGTACGGGCCGCCAACCGCACCCGTAACTTCGACTTCCGGCTGGACGGCCTGATGGGCCGGGATCTGCGCGGCCGTACGGCGGGCGTGATCGGCACCGGGAAGATCGGCGAGGCGTTCACCCGGATCGCCCATGGCTTCGGCATGAATCTGCTCGGCTGGGACATCGCCGAGAACCCCAACTGTGCCGCGCTCGGCATGAAGTACGTCGGCCAGGAGCAGCTGTTCGCCCGGTCCGACCTGATCACCTTGCACGTGCCGCTGCTGGAGGCCACCCGGCACCTCATCGACGCCGCCGCGCTGGCCGCGATGAAGGACGATGCCATCCTGATCAACACCAGCCGCGGCGGGCTCCTCGACACCGCGGCCCTCGTCGAGACGCTCAAGGCCGGCCGGCTGTCCGGCGTCGGCCTCGACGTCTACGAGGAGGAGGCCGGGCTCTTCTTCTTCGACAAGTCCCTGGACGTCATCAACGACGACATCCTCGCCCGCCTGATGACCTTCGCGAATGTGCTGGTCACCTCGCACCAGGCGTACTTCACCAGGGACGCGGTGGGCCAGATCATCGACGCCACCGTGCGCAACGTCGAGGACTATCTGGCCCACCGCACCAACGAGAACATGCTGGTCACACGAGGACAGCTGCCAGCAGCTGGGCGGTGACCGCGGCGCCGTCCAGGGTGAGCACGGACTCGGGGTGGAACTGCACGCCCGCGAAGCCGGGGCCGCGCAGCGCATGCACATCGCCGGTCGCCGCATCCCGGCTCAACTCGATGCGGTGCATGGCCAGTTCGGCGGCCGTGGTGTCGTCGCAGCGGGCCGTGAAGGTGTTGTAGAAGCCGACCGTCTCCGTGCGCCCGAAGAAGTCGATCCGTTCCTGCGCGCCCTGGAAGGGCACCTCCTTGCGGACGATCTCCAACCCCAGCTCGGCCGCCAGCAGTTCATGGCCGAGGCACACGCCGAGCAGCCCGTGCCGGTGCTCGCGGACCAGCTCGGCGGTGAGCGCGCGCAGCGTCCGCATCTTGGGGTCGGCCGCGTCGGCAGGGTTGCCGGGGCCGGGGCCGAGCACCACCGGCCCTTCGTGCGCGAGCACCGCCGCGCGCAGCCCCGGCTCGTCGTACCGGCGGACATCCACCGTCAGGCCCGAGGTGCGCAGCAGATGCGCCAGCATCGCGGTGAAGGTGTCCTCGCCGTCGACGACCAGCGCATGGCCGCTCAGCGCGGCGGTCGGCGCGGTGGTCCGCATCCGCAGCCAGAAGGGGGCGAGGTCGGCGCGGCGGGCGTCCAGCGCGGCCTGCACCCGGGGGTCGTCGGCCAGCCGCGGCGGCGCGGTCCGGGCCGGCCGGGCGGGCGCCGGGCGCACGCCGAGCGCGGTGAGCACCCCGGCCGCCTTGGCGTGCGTCTCGGCCACCTCGCTCGCCGGATCCGAGCCGCGCACCAGGGTCGCCCCGACCGGCACCCGCAGCCGCCCTCCCCCACTTTCGGCTTTTCCCCCACTCTCGGCTCCGCTCGAGCGGGGGGACCCCCATGCGCGGGAGGTGCCCCCGCCGTCGATGTAGGCGGTACGGATCAGGATCGGCGAGTCCAGCGTCTGCGCGCCGCCCGCATCGCGGCCGATCAGCGCGAGCGCGCCCGCGTAGTAGCCGCGGCCGATGCCGTCCCGTCCGAGGGGCTCGTACCGTTCGATGACCCGGCACGCGTTCTGTACGGGCGACCCGGTGACGGTCGCCGCGAACATCGTCTCCTTCAGCACCTCCCGCACATCCAGGGACGAGCGGCCGCGCAGCTCGTACTCGGTGTGCGCGAGGTGGGCCATTTCCTTCAGGCGCGGGCCGATCACCACGCCGCCCATGTCGCCGACGGTGCACATCATCTTGAGCTCTTCGTCGACGACCATCGAGAGTTCCTCGATCTCCTTGCCGTCGGCGAGGAACTCGAGCAGGTCGTCGGCGGTCGGGCCGCCGGCCGGGTAGCGGTACGTCCCGCTGATCGGGTTCATCACGACGGTGCCGCCGCTCATCCGTACATGCACCTCGGGGCTGGCGCCGACCAGGGTGCGCCCGCCCGTCTCCCGCCCCCGCCCGCTCGAGGACGGCCCTTCGGACCCCGTTGCCTCTCCGGTGTGCACGACGAACGTCCAGTACGCGCCCCGCTCCGAGGTCAGCAGCCGCCGGAACAGCGCGAGCGCATCGGCCCTGCCGAATCCCGGGATCTCGCCCTCGTACGTCCGCCGGATCACGAAGTTCGCGCCCTCGCCGCTGCCGATCTCCTCCTGGACCACCCGGCCGACGATGTCCGCGTACGCCTCGTCGGTCACGTCGAAGGCCCCGTCGCTCACCCGCACGTCATGGCTGGGGAGCTGTGCCAGCGCCTCGGCGAGCGGCAGCTCGTAGGTCTCCTCGGGGGTCAGCGCCAGGAGCGGCGTGCCGTCGTCACGCACATCGAAGCCGCGCTCCCTGATCTGCCGGAACGGCACCAGCGCCAGGCCCTCGGGAAGGTCGGCGAGCCGGTCGTAGGCGGCGACGGGGCCGATCAGGACCTCCACCGTGTCGTGGTCACGGCCGGGTGTGCGGCGGCGCAGCAGGGCAAAGGGCCGGTCGTCGGCGAGCAGCTCGGGCAGATGCATGTTCCTCGTCCTTCTCACTCAAGTGGTGGGGGAGAGGGCCGGCCCGGATCCGGAAAGACCGAAGGCCGCCCTCGGGCGGCCTTCGCGGAGTCTGTGGTGTGCGCGCGAATCAGTGGGCCGCCGGATGAGCGGTCCACCACCAGTTCCTGTTCATGGCCGGTTGCGCGTGCATGCCGGGCACCCTACCCGACGGGACGCGGTGCCGGGTGGCCGACGCCGGTGAGCGCCCGCGAGCTCCGTGGCCGGCGGCGTCGTGGCCGGGCCGTGCCGCGCCGCACCTGCGGAAACGCCGCAGGGCGGTGGGGGAACTTTGCGGCTTTACGGGTCTGCTTTGCGGCTCCGGGCATCTCGTCGCGTCCCATACTGGTTTTGCAGCGCCGGAGGAGAAGCGGTTGTCGAGAGGCTTCGCCGCGCACCGGAGGGCGACGGCCCCGGGCCCCGCCGCCGTCGCCCGCGGCGCCCCGGAGGACGTCTCACCGAAGGAAGGGCATCCTGGTACCCAGAGGGAGTCCGTCTCACACTCCGGGCGGCGTACTGGACGCCCATCAAGACCCCGTAATGTGGAGTTCGTGACCGTGAACGCTGAAACCCACGCCGGTGGCAACACCTGGCGAGACCTGCCCGCGGCGCAGCAGCCTGACTGGCCGGACCAAGAGGCTCTGCGCGATGTGATCGCGGAGCTCGAGTCCTATCCGCCGCTCGTCTTCGCGGGCGAGTGCGACCAGTTGCGTGAGCGCCTGGGAGCGGTCGCCCGTGGTGAGGCGTTCCTGCTTCAGGGCGGCGACTGCGCGGAGGCCTTCGACGCCGTATCCGCCGAGCACATCCGCAACAAGCTCAAGACGCTCCTGCAGATGGGCGCCGTACTGACCTACGCCGGGTCCGTCCCGGTGGTCAAGGTCGGCCGGATCGCCGGCCAGTACAGCAAGCCGCGCTCCAAGCCGACCGAGACCCGCGACGGCGTGACGCTGCCGACCTACCGCGGCGACTCCGTCAACGGCTTCGAGTTCACCGAGGCGGCCCGGATCCCGGACCCGCAGCGGCTGCAGCGGATGTACCACGCCTCCGCGGCGACCCTCAACCTGGTGCGCGCCTTCACCACCGGCGGCTACGCCGACCTGCGCCATGTGCATGCCTGGAACCAGGACTTCGTGAAGTCCTCGCCGTCCGGGCAGCGCTACGAGGCGCTGGCCCGCGAGATCGACCGCGCGATGAACTTCATGAACGCCTGCGGGGTGAACCCGGAGGAGTTCCGTACCGTCGAGTTCTACGCCTCCCACGAGGCGCTGGTCCTCGACTACGAGTCGGCGCTGACCCGCGTCGACTCGCGCACTGGCAACCTCTACGACGTCTCCGGCCACATGGTCTGGATCGGCGAGCGCACCCGTCAGCTGGACGGTGCGCACATCGAGTTCGCCTCGCGCATCCGCAACCCCATCGGCGTCAAGCTCGGCCCGACCAGCACGGTGGAGGACGCGCTCACCCTCATCGAGCGCCTCGACCCGGAGCGTGAGCCGGGCCGGCTGACCTTCATCACCCGCATGGGTGCGGACAAGGTCCGCGACAAGCTCCCCGAGCTGGTCGAGAAGGTCACGGCCTCCGGCGCCCAGGTGGCGTGGATCTGCGACCCGATGCACGGCAACACCTTCGAGGCGGCCTCGGGCCACAAGACCCGTCGCTTCGACGATGTGCTGGACGAGGTCAAGGGCTTCTTCGAGGTCCACAAGGGCCTCGGCACGCACCCGGGCGGCATCCATGTCGAGCTGACCGGCGACGACGTCACGGAGTGCGTGGGCGGCGGCGACGAGATCTTCGTCGACGATCTGCACCAGCGCTACGAGACGGCCTGCGACCCGCGGCTCAACCGCAGCCAGTCGCTCGACCTGGCGTTCCTGGTGGCGGAGATGTACCGCGACCAGTAGGCGCGAGCACAGTACGACGATGGGGCGCGGATCCTGTGATCCGCGCCCCATCGCGTTGTGCGCCGCCCGGGGCGCCAGGTAAGGTAAGGGTAACCTCACTCAAGATCGGCGGGATCGATGAGTACCGAGGTGTCCCCACGGAGGTGAAACCGCGTGTACGTCTGCTCATGCTTCGGCATCACCGAGAAGCAGGTCCGCGAGCACGCGGACACGGGCGCCTGTACGCCCCGCCAGATTGCCTCCGCCTGCAAGGCCGGCACCGACTGCGGCGGCTGTGTGCGCCGCATCCAGGAGCTGCTCGGCCGTGGTGCGTGCCCGCGCCGTGAGCTCATCGACAACGGTGCCCGCGAACCGCTGGGCACCGCCCCCGGGTCGCTGAGTTCCGCTCCCGAGCGGCCGGTCGCGGAGGCGGCCGCAGGGGTGCCCGTGGCGCTCCAGGAGGCCGCCTGACCCTCCCGGTGAGCGCGCTCAGCTCGGCTGCTCGATCACCTGGGCGATGTACAGCGCCTCACCGAGTTTCTCCACCAGCTCCAGCTGGGTGTCGAGATAGTCGATGTGGTGTTCCTCGTCCGCGAGGATGTCCTCGAAGATATTCGCCGAGGTGATGTCGCCCTTGGCGCGCATGATCTCGATACCGCGCTTGAGCCGGTCGATCGCCTCGACCTCGACCTGCCGGTCCGCCTGGAACATCTCGGTGACCGTCTGGCCGACGCGTACATGGAACAGCCGCTGGTAGTTCGGCAGGCCTTCGAGGAAGAGAATGCGGTCGGTCAGCAGCTCCGCATGCTTCATTTCGTCGAACGACTCGCTGCGCGTGTACTTCGCCAGCTTCGTCCAGCCGAAGTTCTCCTGCATCTTGGCGTGCAGGAAGTACTGATTGATCGCGGTCAGCTCGGCAGTCAGCTGCTCGTTGAGGAATTCAATGACCTCGGGGTCGCCCTGCATGGTTGAGGGCTCCTTCCGCGCGAGAACTGGGCAGGTGCCGGGCATCCTCGCACCGCCCGGAGCGGAGAGTCCAGTAAGTGCACGCTTAGTATGAGTTGCCCGAATCCCTCCCTCCCTGGTCATCGGCACCCCTCCCGGTCTGACAACATGGAGGCATGGGTCAGCCGCACAGCCGCGAGGAGGAGGAGTCTCAGCTGCCTCCGGGTCAGCGACTGCAGCGGGGCTGGCCGGTGACGCATTACGGGCCGGTTCCCAAGTTCCGCCCCGAGCGCTGGGAGTTCCGCGCCTTCGGCGCCACCGTGGACGGCGGAAAGTACTGCTGGACGCATGAGGAATTCACTGCTTTGCCCTATTCGACGGTCGTCTCGGATATGCACTGCGTGACGAAATTCAGCATGCTGGGCGCCGAATGGGGCGGGGTCCGTGCCCAGACGATCTTGGATCTCGCGCCGCCCGCGCCAGATGTCACCCATGTGATGGTGTGGGCCGAGTACGGATTCAGTTCGAATGTGCGGCTGGCGGATTTCGCGGCCGAGAACTGCATCTTCGCCACCCACCGCTCCGGTGAACTGATCACCGCCGAACACGGATTTCCGGTCCGGCTGATCGTGCCGCATCTGTACGCCTGGAAGGGCCCCAAGTGGGTCCGCGGCATCGAATACATGACGGCGGACCGCCGCGGTTTCTGGGAGGAGCGCGGCTACCACAACCTCGGCGACCCCTGGCGCGAGCAGCGCTTCTCGTACCAGGAAGAGCCGGGCGAGGGCCCGGAACTCTAGCCCCGCGCCCGCGCCCGTACTCGTGCCGCCCTCAGTGGTGGTACCGGTGCACCACCGCATGGCCCTTGCCGCGGCCGATCATCCACTTGTTGACCGGCGTGGTCACCGCGAAGGCGAGGGCCAGTGAGACCGCCAGGGCGCCCCAGAACAGCGCGTCCGACAGGTGGGCATCCATCGCGCTCGGCCACAGCGCGATCACGCCGTTGTCGATCAGCTCCATCACGGCGATGGAGAGCGTGTCGGCGGCGAGTGCGATCCGGAACGCCGTACGGAAGCCGACGCCCGCCTTCAGGACGCCGCGCAGGGTGAGCGAGTAGCCGAAGACGAAGGCCAGCGCGATCGCGAGGATCATCGTCGGGACGTTGTGCCAGGCCAGCGCGGTGCCGATCACCATGCCCAGGATCTCGCCGATGGCGCAGCCGGTGAGGCAGTGCGCGGTGGCCTGGGCGGCCATCGACCAGCTGACCGGGCCGTGGTCCTGGTGGGCGGCGTGGTGCCCACCGTGCCGGTGCCCGGCCGGCGCGTGCTGTCCCCTCGCCTCGTGCCCGGCCGCCTCGTGCGCGACGGCCTCGTGCTCATGGTGCGCGTGGTGCTGCATGGGAGCCCCCAACGAGAGGTAGCGGTTCCTGCCCGACAACAGGAACCGTATACCCCCGGGGGGTATCACCTCAAGGGGTGATCGCCGCGCGCAGCTCCTTCAGCCGGGCCACGTCCGCCGCATGGCCTTCCTTGCCGCCCGGCGTCTCGATCACCAGCGGCACCCCGTCCGTCGCCGGATGCCGGAACAGCTCGCCGAACGGCTCCGCGCCCAGATGCCCGGCGCCGATGTTCGCGTGCCGGTCCTTGTGGGCGCCGACCACGTCCTTGGAGTCATTGGCGTGGATCAGCTTCAGCCGCCCCTCGCCCGTGACCTCCACCAGCTCGTCCAGCAGCGCCTTCATCCCGCCCGGCGCCGCCATGTCGTGCCCCGCCGCGAAGGCATGGCAGGTATCCAGGCAGACGCCGAGCTTCGGGTGCCGCTCCAGCGCGTCGAAATACGGGCCGAGATCCTCGGCCAGCGCGCACAGCGAAGCGCCCTGCCCGGCCGTCGGCTCCAGCAGCAGCCAGGGGTCGTCGTCCCGCGTCAGCTCGTCCAGCAGCGGCCGCATCCGCTCCCGTACCTGCGCCAGCGCCGCGGTGCGCGCCCGCCCGCCGGTCGCCGAACCGGTGTGCACGACCACGCCGAGCGCGCCGATTTCCCGGCCGCGGCGCAGCGAGTGGCGCAGCGACTCCACCGACTTGTCGACGGTCACCGCGTTGTGCGACCCGAAGTTGATCAGATACGGGGCATGCACATAGGCGGGAATTCCCTCCTGCGCACAGGCCGCCCGGAACGCCTCGTCCTGTTCGGGGCTGCCGGTCGGCGTCGCCCAGCCGCGCGGATTGGCCACGAAGACCTGCACGGTCTCGCCGCCCATCTCGCGGGCGTAGGGAAGGCCGATCTTCGCCAGGCCGCCGGCCACCGGCACATGGCCACCGACCGGATTACGTGCGCGGGCGCGCTCGGGGGAGGGGGAAGTACTCACCCTCCCAGGGTGCCAGGTGCCCTTCGGCGGCCGTCCGCCGGACGGCCGCCGACCAGCGGGGACCTACAGGGCTCCCTTGAGCTTGATGGTGATGGTGCTGCCCTTCGGGGCCTGCTCATCGCCTTCGACGGACTGGCTCTCGACCTCGTCCTGCGGGAAGAGGAACGGCTTGTCCACCTCGACCTGGAAACCGAGGTCCGTCAGCGTCTTTTTGGCGTCCTTGGCGCTCTGGCCGGTGACATCCGGGACCGTGACCATCTCCGGCCCCTTGGAGACCGTGAGGGTGACCGTATCGCCCTTGCCGAGATGGGAGCCCGCTTCCGCCGACTGCTGGGCGATGGTGCCCTTGTCCTCCTGCGAGAAGACCGGCTGGTCCGCGAACTTCACCTGGAAACCCTCGTCACCCAGCGAGGTCACGGCATCGGCGCGGTCGTCCCCGACCACATCCGGCACCTGGACCGGGGCGCCCCGGCTGATCGTCAGCGCCACCGCCGTATCCGGCCGCCGCTTGGTGCCCGCGACCGGGTACGTACGGATCACCGAGCCCTTGGCGACCTCATCGCTGAAATCCCGCTTCTCGGTGCCCGGAGCCAGCCCGAGATCCCGCAGCTTGCGCTTGGCGTCGGCCACCGGGGTGCCGGACAGCTCCGGTACGACGACGATCTCCGGGCCCCGGGAGATGGTGAGGGTGACCGTGCCCGTACCGCGGATCCGCCCACCGGTCGCCGGGTCGGTCTTCATGACATGGCCGCGCCGCACATTGGAGCTGAAGTCGCGCACCACCTTCACGCCCAGCCCCTCGTCGCGCAGCGTCTTCGCGGCCTTGGCCTGCGGCATGTCCAGCACGGCGGGGACGGTCGTGAACTGGCCGGAAGTGATGTACCAGACGCCGGTGCCCATTCCGAGGACCAGCAGCACCGCCGCGACGATCGCGAGGATCTTGTGGCGCTGCATCAGGCCCGTACGCGGCGCCGCGGCGGGCACCGGGCGCAGCCGGGTGGTCCGGTCGGCGGGCGCCGCCGCATCCGCCGGCGGTACTTCCAGCCGGCTGGTGCGGTTCAGCTCCGCCTCGCCGGGCAGCGGCACGGCACCCGGCCGCGGGAGCACGTCCGTACGCTCGACGTCGCTCCCGGGCACTTCGTTGGCCTGCGGCGGCACCAGATCCAGCTGCTCGTCGGTCAGCCCGGCGCGCGCCGAGCGCGTCTGCGACAGCAGGGCCACCGCGTCCTGCGGGCGCCGCTGCGGGTCGCGGGCGGCGGCCAGCGCGACCAGACCGTCCAGCTGCGGCGCCAGACCGGGCACGAGCTGGGACGGCGGCCGCACGTCCTCGTGCAGATGCTGGTAAAGGATCTGTGCCGCGGAACCGCCGGTGTGCGGCTTGCCGCCGGTCAGCATCTCGTAGAGCACCACACCGCAGGCATACACATCGACGCGGGCGTCCGCGGTGCCGTGCTCCATCTGCTCGGGCGCGAGATAGGAGACGGTGCCCAGAATGGAGCCGGTGGAGGCGGTGGTGTTGGTGTCCACCGCCCGCACCAGGCCGAAGTCGGCGACCTTGACCCGGCCGTCGTCGCCGATCAGGACGTTCTCCGGCTTCATGTCCCGGTGGACGAGCCCCGCGCGGTGGGCGGCGCCCAGGGCCGCGAGGATCGGCTCGAGAATGTCCAGCGCGGCCCGCGGCTGCAGGGCGCCCCGCTCGCGCAGCACGTCACGCAGGGTGCACCCGGCCACGTACTCCATCGCCAGATAGACGTACGTACCGTCCGTGCCCTGGTCGAAGACGCCCACCACATTCGGGTGCGAAAGGCGCGCGACCGACTTGGCCTCCCGGATGAAGCGGTCGACGAACGCCGCGTCCGTGGCGAGGCTCGGGTGCATCACCTTCAGCGCGAGCACACGGTCGAGCCGGGTGTCCAAGGCCCGATAGACCGTGGCCATACCGCCTGCGGCGATGCGCGCCTGGACGCGGTAGCGGCCGTCGAGCAGTTGGCCCTCGAGCGGGTCCTGAAGGGTCGTATCCACGGGGGGAGAGTTTACGTGCCCCTCCGCTGCGCTTGGCGAGCCTCCTACGTTGTCGGCGCCCCACGTTTTTGTCTTTCCCGCCGTGGTGGTTTCTCTCCGTGGCGCCTGCGGCGGGCGGTGCCGCTGCGCGGGGCTGTTCGGCTGCGGGACCGGACCTACACGGCTCCGCCGCTACGGCCCGCCCCCTCCCCGTAGAGGGTGGGAAAAAGAAGGCCGGTGGGAGTGCACGTCAGTGGTCGGGTGCGCCCTGTGGACGCATCACAGGGCGCAGCTGACCCGAAACGCACGCCCCCACCAGCCCGTTTTGTCCACCCACCCGTGGGAGGGGCCGCGCCGCAGGACGGAGTCCGGAGGTGTGGCACCGCACCCGACAAAACCACGCCCGCCGCAGGCGCCACGACGCGAAACCACCACGGCGGGAAAGACAAAAACGTGGGAAGCCTCCTAGAAGGCAGGCCGTTCCGGGTCGAACGCCGCCACGCCCTCCGTCGGCGACGAGGCGAGGGCGAAATGCCGTCGCGGGATCCGCCCCGCGCGCCGCGCCAGCCGGCCCGAGGCGACGGCGTACCGCATCGCCTCGGCCATCAGCTCCGGTTCCTGGGCCCGGGTCACCGCGGAGGCCAGCATCACCGCCGCACAGCCCAGCTCCATGGCGAGTGCGGCGTCCGAGGCGGTGCCCGCGCCGGCGTCCAGGATGACCGGGACGCCCGCCCGCTCGGTGATCAGCTGGAAGTTGTGCGGATTACGGATGCCCAGACCCGACCCGATCGGCGAGCCCAGCGGCATGATCGCGGCGCAGCCCACGTCCTCCAGCTTGCGGGCCAGCACCGGATCGTCGTTCGTATAGGGCAGCACCGTGAATCCGTCGTCCACCAGGGTCTCGGCGGCATCCAGCAGCTCGATCGGGTCGGGCAGCAGGGTGCGCTCGTCGGCGACGACCTCCAGCTTGACCCAGTCGGTGCCGAGCGCCTCCCGGGCCAGCCGGGCGGTGAGCACGGCCTCGCCCGCGGTGAAGCAGCCCGCGGTGTTGGGCAGCACCCGGATCTTGTGCCGCTCCAGTACGGACAGGACCGAGCCGTGCACGGTCGGGTCCAGCCGCCGCATGGCGACCGTCGTCAGCTGCGTACCGGAGGCGAGCAGCGCCCGCTCGAGGACGTCGAGGCTGGGCGCGCCACCGGTCCCCATGATCAGCCGGGACTCGAAGGTGGCGTCGGCGATGGTGAGGGTGTCGGGGTCCGCGGCGGAGCCGCTGTCGGGCGCGGCGGGCGCCGTCCCCCGGAAGGCTGCGGTATGCGTCATGTCTGCGGATCAGCCTCCCTGGACCGCGGTGAGTACCTCGACGCGGTCGCCGTCGTCGAGCGGGGTGGTGGGCCACTGGGTGCGCGGCACCACGACTTCGTTGAGCGCCGCGGCCACCCCGGAGGGCGCCGTCGACAGGGTCGCGACGAGCCGGTCGAGGGTCAGGTCCCCGGGGACCTGGCGGGCCTCGCCGTTGACGGACACCGACACGGTGGGCACGGGGGCACTCATACGGGCTGCTCCTCTCGGACGCGGGCGCGCTCGGCCGCTCGGGCGGTGAAACGCGTGGGGGAGAACGGCCGGGCCTCGTCCGGGAGACGCCCGGTGGCCAGCGCCTGGCCCATCGCATCGCCGGTGACCGGCGTCAGCAGAACGCCGTTGCGGAAGTGCCCGGTGGCCAGATGGAGGCCGGGCAGCTCGGTCGGCCCCAGCATCGGCGCATTGTCGGGGGAGGTGGGCCGCAGCCCGGCGCAGGTCTCCACCAGCGGCAGCTCGGTGATACCCGGGACCAGCTCATGCGCGTCCCGCAGCAGCTCGTAGACGCCGCCCGCGGTGACGGTGGTGTCCCAGCCCATCTCCTCGCTGGTGGCGCCCAGGACCAGCTCGCCGTTCTCGCGGGGCACCAGGTAGAGGGGGTTTCCCCGTACGACGGCCCGTACGGTGCGCGACAGGAAGGCGGGGCTGCCGGCCGGTACGTCCGGCAGCCGCAGCCGCAGTACCTGCCCCTTGACCGGCCGCACCGGGGGCAGCACCGCCTCGGGGACCCCGGCCAGCCGTCCGCTGTGGCTGCCCGCGGCCAGGACGACCTGGCCGGCCGACAGCCGCCCGCCGTCGGAGAGCTCGACACCCGTGGCACGCCCGCCCTCGACCGTCAGCCGCTCGGCCCAGGCCCGGTGGAAGGTCACTCCGGCCCGCTCACAGGCGATCAGCAGGGCGCTCGCCAGACGGCGCGGATCGACCTGGTGGTCGCCGTCGACCCGCAGGCCGCCGCGGACCCCGGGGGCCAGCATCGGCTCCAGACGGCGGCACTCGCGCCCGGTCAGCCACTGGGAATCCAGCCCGGACCGGGTCTGCAGGGCGTGCAGGTCGCGCAGATGGGCGCGGTCGTCGGCGTCCAGTGCCACCGCCAGCGTGCCGCACCGCCGGTAGCCGATCCGCTGCCCGCTCGCCTCCTCCAGCTCGGCGGTGAAGTCCGGATAGCGCCGCGCGGAGGCGAGGTTGAGGCCGAGCAGCGTCTGCTCGCCGTAATGGAGCTCGGTGACCGCGGCCAGCATGCCGGCCGCGACATGGGCGGCACCGCCACCGGGCGCGGGGTCGGCCACCGCGGTGCTCAGCCCGCGGCCGGCCGCCCGCCAGGCGGTGACCAGCCCGATGATGCCGCCGCCGATGACCAGGACGTCGGGCCGTTCGATGGATGGTGTGGCAGGTGGAGGCATGGGCGTCCAGCCCCTCCCTTCGCCGGCATGACCCGGATCAGGTTCGTACGGTCGGAGGCCGGCCAGCCTCCCTCTCAGCCCGGTGCGTCCGGGCTCCCGCGAGTGCGTGTATCCGTCACCCTAATACGGGCCCGCGACGCGCCGTAAGGGAGCGCCCCGGGGCGGCGCCCCGCGGTGACCGTCCGTGACGCTGTGTCAGAGATCTCCTTGCGCGGTGCTGCGAGCGGCATCCTCCGCCGTCCTACAGTGATCGGGTGAGCGAGCAGAGCACGTCCCACCAGGCCCCTGACCACACGCCGCGGGTAGTGATCGCCGGCGCGGGCATCGCGGGGGTACAGACCGCGGTCGCCCTGCGCGAGGCGGGCTGGCGCGGCGCGATCACGCTGCTCGGCGACGAGCCCCACCAGCCCTACGACCGCCCCCCGCTGTCCAAGGCCGTGCTGCTCGGCAATGCCGACGGCGCCGCCTTCGACGTCGACTTCGCCGCCCTCGGCATCGATCTGCACCTCAGCCGCCCGGTCACCGCCCTGCGCCCCGACGCCCACGAGGCCGACACGGCCGAGGGCGCCATCGCCTACGACTACGCGGTGCTCGCGACCGGCGCCGACCCCGTTCTGCTGCCCGGCAGCGAGGGCCTGCCGGGCGTCCATCTGCTGCGCACCCTCGACGACGCCGAGCGGCTGCGGCCGGTGCTCGCCGCCCGGCGCCGGATCGTGGTCGTCGGAGCGGGCTGGATCGGCGCGGAGTTCGCGACCGCGGCACGCGAGGCGGGCTGCTCGGTCACCGTCGTCGAGGCCGCCGACCGTCCGCTGGCCGGCGCCCTGCCCGCCGAGGTCGCCGCCCACATGACCGCCTGGTACGCGGACGCCGGAGCCGAGCTGCGCACCGGCGCCCGGGTCGCCGCCGTCGAGACCGGTGCGGTCACCCTCGCGGACGGCACCACCCTGCCCGCCGACGCCGTGGTCGTCGGCATCGGCGCCCGGCCCGCCACCGGCTGGCTGGCCGGCTCCGGCGTCGCCCTGTCGCCGCAGGACGGCTCCGTCCTGGCCGACGAACGGCTGCACACCTCCGTCCCCGATGTGTACGCGGTCGGCGACTGCGCGTCCTTCCCCTCGGCCCGCTACGGCCGCCGGCTGCTGATCCACCACTGGGACAACGCCCTCCAGGGACCTCGTACGGTCGCCGAGAACATCGCGCGCGGGTCGGCCGAAGGCGTGGTCTACGACCCGGTGCCCTACTTCTGGTCCGAGCAGTTCGGGCGGTTCGTGCAGTACGCCGGTCACCACGACGGCGCCGACGAGATGATCTGGCGCGGCGACCCGGCCGGCGCCTCCTGGTCCGTGCTGTGGCTGCGGGAGAACAGCCTGGTCGCGCTGCTGGCGGTCGGACGGCCCCGGGACCTGGCCCAGGGGCGCAAGCTCATCGAGAAGGGCGCCGCCCTCGACCGGGACCGGGCCGCCGACGCCGCGCTGCCGCTGAAGTCGGCGGCCCTTTGAAGGGCGCCCGGCGTCACCCTCCGGTGTGCCGGACACCTCCGATGGCGATGCCCGGCTACCGGCTGTCAGTGCGAGGTGGCACGCTTGTCCTGTGACCGAGATTGACGCAAACATCGATGGACTCGTCCCCGCCTGGCTCACCCTCCCCGACATCGCCGAAAAGCTCGGCGTCGAGGTGACACGCGTCCGGCAGCTGGTCAAGGAGGGCCAGCTGATCGCGGTGCGCCGCGGCGAGAACAGGGCACTGCACGTGCCCGCCGATTTCATCCAGGACGACAAGGTCGTCAAGGGCCTCGTCGGCACCCTGACCCTGCTGCGGGACGACGGCTTCGCCGACGACGAGATGCTGGAATGGCTCTTCACGCCTGATGAGACCCTGCCCGGCACCCCGGCGCAGGCGCTGCGCGAGAATCGTGGCACGGAGGTGAAGCGCCGGGCGCAGGCGCTCGCCGTCTGACGCCACCGCACCCGTATCCGTAACCGCATCCTTGGGGCGTAAGGACCGGAGCCCCCGGTCCTTACGCCCCCGACCTGGGGGAAAGCCGCCCGATGACCACCGCACGACAGGCCCTGTCCGACGCCCGGCTCTACCTGTGCACGGACGCCCGCAAGCGGCAGGGCGACCTGGCACAGTTCCTGGACGCGGTGCTCGCCTCGGGCGTGGACATCGTCCAGCTGCGCGACAAGGGCATGGAGGCCGGCGAGGAGCTGCGCCATCTCGAGGTCTTCGCGGACGCCTGCCGGCGGCACGGCAAGCTGCTGGCGGTCAACGACCGCGCGGACGTCGCCCATGCCATCGGCAGCGATGTGCTGCACCTGGGGCAGGGCGACCTCCCGGTACCGGCCGCCCGCGCCCTCCTCGGCCAGGACGTCCTCATAGGGCGCTCCACCCATGCCGAGGCCGAGGTGGACGCCGCGCTCACCGAGCCCGGGGTGGACTACTTCTGCACGGGCCCGTGCTGGCCCACGCCCACCAAGCCCGGCCGCCACGCCCCCGGTCTCGACCTGGTCCGCTACGCCGCCGCCCGCGCCCCCGAGCGCCCCTGGTTCGCGATCGGTGGGATCGACGCGGGCAATCTGGACGAGGTGCTCCAGGCGGGCGCCCGCCGGGTCGTGGTCGTACGGGCGATCACCGAGGCCGACGACCCGGGCGCCGCGGCCGGGGGCCTGGCGAAGCGGATACGCACCTGGGCGGCCTAGCGGGTCCCATCCGGCGGCCGGGAGGCGATTTCCGGACGGGCGATGGCCGGGAAGGTGTCCAGCCAGTGGACAAACGCCGCCGACGGTTGGTGTGTGCCGGGCCTCTGGTTAACCTGCCCGTATGGCCCTAGGTACAGCTTCCACCAGGACTGATCGCGCACGCACCGTGCGCGAGCTGCTGGCTTCCGGCAAGCAGTCATATTCGTTCGAGTTCGCCGCCCCCAAGACGGAGAAGGGCGAGCGGACCCTGTGGAACGCCATTCGCCGGATCGAGGCCGTCTCCCCGACCTTCGTCTCCGTGACGTACGGCGCCGGCGGCACCTCCCGTGAGGGCACGGTGCGCGCCACCGAACGCATCGCCACCGACACCACCCTCACGCCGGTCGCCCACCTGACCGCCGTCAACCACTCCCTGGCCGACCTGCGCAACATCATCGGCCAGTACGCCGATGCCGGTATCCGCAACATGCTCGCGCTGCGCGGCGACCCGCCCGGCGACCCGATGGGCGAATGGGTCCGCCACCCCCACGGCCTGGACTACGCCGCCGACCTGGTCCAGCTGATCAAGGAGTCCGGCGACTTCTGCGTGGGCGTCGCCGCCTTCCCCGAGATGCACCCGCGCTCCGCGGACTGGGACACCGACGTCACGCACTTCGTCGACAAATGCCGCGCGGGCGCCGACTTCGCCATCACCCAGATGTTCTTCTACCCCGAGGACTACTTCCGCCTCCGCGACCGGGTAGCCGCGGCGGGTTGCTCTACGCCGATCATTCCGGAGATCATGCCGGTCACGAACGTGCGTCAGATCGAGCGCTTCGCGCAGCTCAGCAACGCCGCCTTCCCGCCCGAACTGGCCGACCGCATTCTGGCCGTCAAGGACGACCCGGCGGCGGTACGCTCCATTGGCATCGAGTACGCCACGGAATTGTGTGCGCGCTTGATGGCCGAGGACGTTCCCGGGTTGCACTTCATTACCCTGAACCACTCCACGGCGACCCTGGAGATCTACGAGAATCTGGGGCTGCATCAGCGGTCCTGATCTACGGTGGCCGGACAGCGGCGGAAGAGGGGCGTATATGGGATGGACGGTCCTCTACATCGCGTTCGGTCTCGTTGCGGTCTGGCTCGCGGCCGAAGTGCTGCTCCAGTACAAGGCCCGGCTGCGCTGGCGGCTGCTGGCCTTCGTGGGTTTCCTCGGGGTGGTCGTCGGCGTTGCCCTCCCTCAGGTGATCGTGATCGGCGTGGGCCTGATCGCCTTCGCCGTGGGCCAGACGAACGTCACGCTCTCCTTCCGGCGCGGCTTCTCCACCGGCTGGGCGCTGGGCGGTAAGCCGCGGGAGAGCCGGCGCCGCCGGACCCGCCCGGACGCCGCACCCGCCGCCGAGCCGACCCTCCAGGTCTCCGATCTGGAAGCGGTGCCGGTCACCGAGGACACCGGCCAGGGCGTGGGCGAGGACGAGAGCGACAACGTCTTCGCGGGCACCGGCGGCTTCCAGAACCAGGACGCCTACGCGGCACAGAGCGCCTACGCCCCACAGGACGCGTACGGCGACCAGAACTCCTATGACGGCCAGAGCGCGTATCCGGGTCAGAGCGCGTACGCCGGGCAGAGCCCCTACGCCGGGCAGAGCCCCTACGCCGAGCAAAGCCCTTACGCCGGCCAAGGCCCCTACGCCGAGCAAGGGCCCTACGCCGAGCAAGGGCCCTACGCCGAACAAGGGCCCTACGCCGAACAAGGGCCCTACGCGGAGCAGGCTTCCTACTCCGGGCAGAGCTCGTACGACACCGCCGCCGTCTACGCCCCCCAGCCGATGCCCGACGAGACCGGCCAGTACGGCATATACAGCCCCGACGCCCGTGCCCCGCAGGATCCCGGCTACGCCTCGTACGACACCGCCGCCGGAAACACCGGCAGCGACGGCAACGGCTATGCGTACGACGGCGGTTACGGCCAGAGCGCGGCGGGCCAGGACGCCTATGCGAACGCCTACGCCGACCCGTACGCGGCCTACGGGGACGGCCTCGGCCAGGGCGGGCAGCCGCCCTACTCCGACCCGTACATCGGCACCCAGCAGTACGCCACGGACTACGACCCCTACGGGCAGCCGGACCCCTACGGCCAGTCGCCCTACGCCACCGGGCAGTACGACGGCCAGAACCCGGGGCAGGGCTACAGCGAGACACCGCCGGGCGGGGTGTGGGTGCCGCAGCAGCGCGACGGCGAACTCCCGCCGGAGCAGCCGCCGTACCCGCCCTACCAGCAGCAGGGTTACGACGAGCAGCAGTACCGCTACTGAGGCGCCGGAAGGCCGGGGGCCCGGCCGGCGCGCCGGCCGCTCACACCGAGCCGTGCCACTCGTCGCCGTTCACGATCAGGCCCGCCACGATCGCGCCGGACATCCCGGCGTGTGCCGGCCCGCCGCCCGGGTGTGACCGGCCGCCGACGGCGTAGAGCCCCGGTATCCGGGTGCGGTTGCCGGGCCGCAGAAAGCGGCCGTCCTGCCCCGCCAGTGCCGGACCCGGCACCAACTCCCCGTCCGCCGGCGGCAGTACCTCCCGCCACAGCACGCGCTCGCGCAGCCCCGCGATCGCGGCCTCGGCGATCTCGGTCATCCGGTCCGCGTCTCGCGCCAGGGCCTCGGCGTCGTGCCGGTCGGCCGGGCCGGGCGGGGCCACCGTCGCGGTCAGCGTCACCGCCTCATGGCCGTCGTCGGGCCGGGTGGCGGGGTCGTCGGGGCGCAGCACCGTCACCGTGGGCCGGGCACAGGGGTCCCGCAGCCCCGAACCGTCGCCGAATACGCCCTCCAGCTCCGCCCCGCGGTCCGCGGCATGGACCACCGTCCGGTGCACGGCACCCTCCGGGCGCGGTCCGCGCAGCGCCAGGCAGACCGTCAGCCGCCCCGTGGCCCGGTCACCCGGCCCCGCGCCGGGGCGTACGTCGTCCTCGCCCCACGGCTCCCTTCCCTTGCAGAGTCCGGCAAGCCGCACCGGATCGATGCCCGCGACCACGAATTCCGCCTCCGCCACCCGGCCGTCGGCCAGCTCGACGCCCGCCGCCCTGCCGTTTTTCTCCACGATCCGCGTCACCTCCGCGCCGAAGGTGAACTCCACCTTGCGGGCGAGGCAGCGGGCGTGGACCGCATCGGCCAGCGCCCGCATACCGCCGCGCGGGTACCAGCTCCCGAAGGTCTGCTCCATGTACGCCAGCACGGCCGCGCCGGCCGGGGCGCTGCGCGGGTCGAAGCCGTACGCCAGCGCATGGCTCTCCAGCAGGGCGATCAGCCGCGGGTCGGTCAGCTCGCGGCGGGCGACCTCGGCGAGGGTGGCGGTCGTGGGGCCCTTGCCGCGCCCGAACAGCCCGCGTTTGCGGACCGCCGGATACGGGTCGCGGCCCAGCACCCGCCAGTCCGGCCGCAGCGGCTCCTCCAGGAGCGGGCGGCGGGTGGCGTCCCAGGCCTCGCGGGCGCGGTTGATCAAGGCGCTCCAGCGCTCGCCGGCGCCGTGGCCCAGCGCCTCGTCCAGGGCGGCGACCACGCCGGCCCGGGAGGCGTTCGGCAGCGAGACGGCGGTGCCGTCGGCGAAGACATGGCGGCTCGCGGGGTCGACCTGCGTCAGCTCGACGCAGCTCTCCAGCGGCTCCCGGCCGGTCTTGATGAACAGATCGCGGTAGACGGCGGGCAGATGCAGCAGGCCGGGCCCCGTGTCGAAGGCGAAACCGTCCCGCTCGTACCGCCGCAGCGCGCCGCCGTGCGTCGCGCCCTTTTCGTACACCGCCACCCGGTGGCCCGCGACGGCCAGCCGGGCAGCGGCCGCCATCGCGCCCATCCCGGCGCCGATCACCGCAATCCGTGCCATGCCTGCGACTTTATCCGGCCCCACTGACAATGCCCGCGGGGCCGGTGCGCTGGGTCGCGGCACCGCTTCCTCAGCCTCCCGGCGGTACCGGGCTGCCCGCCGTGGCCAGGCGCTTTTCCTCACGGCGGGCTCGCCTGCGGCGCAGGAACCGGCGGATCCGCGACCACATGAAGATCACCAGCACGATGCCGCCGATCAGCAGCACCGCCGCGATGCCCGCCGCGATCACCGGGTGGAACACGGCGAAGGCGATGATCCCGGCCACGCCCAGATCCTCGGCCAGGCTCAGCACGATGTTGCTCGCGGGCTCCGGTGAGGTGTTGACCGCGATCCGGGTGCCCGCCTTGACCAGATGGCTCAGCAGCGCCGTGGAACCGCCCACCGCGCCCGCCGCCAGCTGGGGCAGTGAGCCGTCGTGCCCGGCCAGCAGCGCCGCCACGACGCCGCCCGCGAGGGGCCGGATCACCGTATGGGCGACGTCCCACACGGAGTCGACGTAGGGGACCTTGTCGGCGACGGCCTCGCACACGAAGAGCACCGCGGCCACGATCAGCACATCGGGGCGCTGCAGCGCGGCGGGCACCTCGTCGGTGACGCCGGTGGCGCCGAGCAGGCCGAGGAGCAGGACGACGGCATAGGCGTTGATCCCGCTCGCCCAGCCACTGGTGAAGACCAACGGGAGTACGGACACGCCAGAGATCGTAAGCCAGTGCGAGGCGTCATCGGCCGGTACCGGCGCCAGGTGCTCAGGTTTGAGTATCCGTACTCAGTCGCCGAGATGAGTAGGTACACGGATGGGCCGGCGGCGGTCCGGAAGGAAGAGTGGGGACCACGGAAGGGACGCGGCGCCGCACCGCCGACACGGGGCGGCGGAACGGCGTGGCTCCCGGCCGTAACGGGGAAACACGGGGGAAGTACGGGGGCTCCACGGGGGAGCACGGGGGAGCACGGGGGAAGCGCTGTCCTGGTCGGATCGGCGGGGGAACGATCCGAGCCAGGGCAGCGCCCTCTTTTGTGCGGTGCCGCGACCGGCCCGTACGGTGCGTGCCGGACCCGACCGCACGGCGCGCACCCCCTCCCGTTACTCCTGGCGGCCGCTGACCCTCCCCTGGAGGAGCCGCGACAGCGCCGCATGGACATCGTCGATCGACCGGTCCGGCTGGTAGGACTGCCAGTCGAGGGCGGCCACCAGGACCATTCCGAACAGCGCCGAGGCGGTCAGCGGAATGTCGATCTCCTCGCTCAGCTCCCCGGCGGCCACCGCCGCCCGCAGAACACTCTCCACCACCGTGATGGCCCGCTCCCGCACCACCATCAAGGTGGACTGCCAGGCGCGGTTGGTGCGCCACAGCTCGGCGACGTAGAGCTGGGTGAGCGCCGGGTAGCGGGAGATGAAGTCCAGCCCGGCCCGGATCATCGCGTCCAGCGCGTCGACCTGGCTGCCGCCCCGGTCGGTCACCTCGTCGGCGGCCGTCTGCAAGGAGGTCGCCAGCAGCTCGATGCCGTGCCGCAGCAGCTCTTCGAAGAGAACGTTCTTGCTCGCGAAGTTGTAGTAGACGGTGCCCTTCGCGACGCCCGCCCGTTCGGCGATCTCGTCCACCGTGGTGGAGGAGAAGCCCTGTTCGGCGATGAGCGTGACCGCGGCCTCGAAGAGTTTGCGCCGGGTGGCGTCGCGGCGTGTATTGGAGCTGTCCATGGGGGCGATTGTGCCGGTCTCCGACGTGCGTGTGCTCACAGGCTCAGCTCCGGGTGAAGGTCCTTCATCCGCACCACCTGGCGGCCGCGGGCCGCCAGAGAGGTCAGCGCGAGCGCTCCGACGGTGAAGGCGACGAGTACGAGACTGCCCTGCCACACCGGCGCGAGGCCGCCTCCGGTGATGAGCCGGCGCAGTCCCTCGACGATGTAACTCATGGGCAGGTAAGGGTGGATGGCGTTGAAGAAGCCGGGGCTGGTCTGCACGGGGTAGGTGCCGCCCGCCGACGTCAGCTGGAGCATCAGCAGCGCCAGCACCAGGATCCGCCCGGCCGGTCCGAACTGGGCGTTCAGCCACTGCACGATCGCCGAGAAACAGGCCGTGACCAGGACGAGGAAGCCGACCGTGCCGGCCGCCCGCGCCATCTGGAGGCCGAGCGCGAAGTGCAGTACGGACATCAGGGCGGCGGTCTGCAGCACCCCGATACCGACCACCGGCAGCCACCCGGAGACCGCCACCCGCCAGGAGGAGGCGCCCATGGCCAGGGCGCGCCGGTTGAGCGGCTGGATCAGCATGTACGCCACCATGGCGCCGACCCACAGGGACAGCGGGATGAAGTACGGGGCGAAGCCGGTGCCGTAGTTCGGTGCCTTGTGGGCGGAGTCCGAGGCCAGTTGCACCGGGTCGGACATCACCCGGGTGCGCGCGTCGCGGTCCTTCTTGCCGTAGTCGGGGATCTGCTTCGCCCCGTCGTGCAGCCCGCCGGCCAGCTTCTGCGAGCCGTCGGAGAGCTTGAAGAGGCCGCCGTTCAGCGTCTGCGCACCGTCCTTGAGCTTGCCCACACCGGAGTCGAGGTCGCCCATCCCGGTTGCGGCGCGGCCGGTGCCGTCGTGCAGCTGGTGCGTACCGTCGTCGAGCCGGCCCGCTCCGGAGGCCAGCCGGGCGTTGCCCGCGGCCAGCTTGCGGGCGCCCGCGGAGACCTTGTGCGCACCGTCATTGAGGTCGTTGATCTTCTTGACCGCGGCGTCCATGTCCCGGCCCAGGGTCGGCCCGTGCTCGGCCAGCTCGCTCGCCAGGGAGTGCAGCGTGTCCAGGTCCCGGTCCAGCTGGTCGAGGTTCTTCTGGTCGTGGACGTAGCCGCTGATCTCCTCGGCCTTGTCCGCCGCGGTGGCCGCCTGCTCCGTGATCTTCTTCAGCTCGGCGCAGGAGGTGTCGAGGGTGAGCCCGCTCTCGCAGCGCTGCCGGTAGTACGTGGCCAGGTGGTCGGAGATGCCCCGGGAGAGGCGCGCCCCGGTGGAGGCCGCGGCGGGGAGCTTGTCCAGGTGGTCGCGGACCGCCTGCGAACCGTCGGCGACCAGCTGCGCCGCCTCGCCGATCTCCTTGCCGTGCGCCCGGACGAAGGGCCCCACCTTGCCGACGATCCCGTTGACGGTGTCGGCCAGCTGCTGCGTCCCCTGGGCCACCTGCCCGGAGCCGTCGGCCAGTTGGCGCGATCCGTCGGCGGCCGTACCGGCGCCCCGGGCGAGGTCGGAACTGCCCCGGCTGAGCTGCCCGGCGCCCGCGTCCAGGTCGCCCAGGCCCTTGACCAGCCGGCCGCTGCCGTTCTTCGCGGTGCCCAGACCGTCGGCCAGTTTGCCGCTGCCGTCCTTGGCCTTCCCGATGCCGTTGTTCAACTTGTCGGCGCCGTCGGCGGCTTCCTCGGTCTTGCCGTGCAGCGTCGAGAACGAGACGAAGATCTTGTCGAGGAAGGTGCGCGAGGACTTCGCGGAGGCCGCCGAGCGCACCTCGGAGAACACTGTCCGGGAGATCTGCCCGACGATGTAGTTGTTCGCGTCGTTCGTCCGCACCTTGAGGGCGCCGGTCTCCGGGTGGTCACCGGAGCTGGAGGCGATCCGCTTGCTGAAGTCCGCGGGGATGGACAGCGACAGGTAGTACGAGCCGTCCTCGACGCCCCTGGCGGCCTCCTTGGAGCCGACGGGGTGCCAGTCGAAGGTGTGGCTGTCGCCCAGCCCGTCGACGATGGCCTCGCCCGCCGAGAGGTGCTTTCCTCCGACGTCGGCGCCCGTGTCCTCGTTGACCAGCGCGACCGGAATTTTGTCGAGCCGCCCGTACGGGTCCCAGAAGGACCACAGATACAGCGCGCCGTACAGCAGCGGCAGCAGCAGAAGCGCGGCCAGCGCGGCGCGCGGCAGCTTCCCCCTCCCGAACCGCTTCAGCTCAAGCGCGGCCAGCTTCGGCGAGCGCATCGGCCGCCCCCTCCTTCTCGTTGTCAGCCTTGTCCTGTACGGAGCCGGGGCGGCCGGTACGCACCAGCACCAGGCCCTCGGCCTCCGCGCCGCCCTCCGGCGGTTCGCTGCACACCGCGAGCACTGTCGTGCCGGCCGCCGCCAGACCGTGCAGCATCGCCCAGGCCTGGCGCCGCTCGTCGTCGGACAGCTTCAGATCGGTGTCGTCCACGGCCAGCAGCCGCGGGCCGCCGATCAGCGCCAGCGCCACGGACAGCCGCAGCGCCTCCAGGCGTTCCAGGTCGCGGACCGAGGTGCGGATCCCCTTGGGCAGCGACTCCGGGTCCAGCCCGGCCGCCCCGAGCGCGGTGTCCACCAGGGCTCGGGCCTCGGTCCGGCGCTCCTGCCGCGGCCGCAGCAGGTCCCGCAGCGATCCTGTGAACCGGCCCTGCAGCAGGGCGCGTTCGCGCAGATGCTCGCCCACCGTCAGCGCCGGGTCGAGCTCGGCGACCCCCGGCACATGGGCGAGTGCGGTGACGGACCGGACGGCGGCTATCTTCTTGGGTAGTGGCAGACCGCCGACCTCTGCGGTGCCCTCGGCGGACTTCATCCGGCCGGTGAGCGCGAGCAGCAGGCACGTACGGCCCGAACCCGAAGGGCCGTGTACGGCGATCAGCGAGCCGGGCCCCGCCGTGATGTCGATGTTCCGGAACGCCCAGCCGCGGGGGCCCTTGACCCCGAATCCCGCGGCCGTGACCGCCGCCCCGTGCGGGGTGCCGTTCACGATCCCCTCCCCCTCCTTGAACTGACTGGTCAGTTCAAAAAGTATCGATGCCGCACCCGCCTTCACGCAAGAGGCCGGGCGAAATCAGCGAAGGATCCGGCGGCAGGGCCCCGCGGCCCCGCCGCGCATCCGTGCCGTTTCCGGCGAATTCCCGGCGAAATCGCAGGTCAGCGCCGATTGTCAGTGGTGTACCTCACGATGGGGTCATACGGTCTCGAACCGGCATTCGGTCCCGAACCGGCATGCGACGACAGGAGGTTCGTCATGGCAGCTCGTCCCACAGCGGGCAGCTCCGCTGCGTACCGTCCCCCGAGCGATGTCCACCCCGTCCTGCGGCGGACGGCAGCGCCACCCGCCGCCCTCGACCTGCTCGCCCAGGCCCGCCTCGGCCTCGACGAAGCGGCAGCCCTCGAAACCCCCAACGAGCGGTTCGCCACGGCCCATCTGGCCGCGCTGCGCACCGCCGCCGCCGTGCTCGCCGTGCGCGGCCGGCCGGAGACCACCCCGCGCCGCAGGCAGCGGATCCGCAGCGCCTGGGAGGTGCTCCCCGAGGTCGCGCCCGAACTCGCCGAATGGAGCGCCCTGTTCGCCTCCGGCGCCGCCCGCCGGGCCAAGGCCGAGGCGGGCATATCCGGCGCGGCCAACCGCCGCGATGCCGACGATCTGCTGCGGGACGTGGGGATGTTCCTGCGCCTGGTGGAGCGGATGCTGCTGCTCCAGCCGTCCCTGCCACCGCAGCGGGCGGGCTGATACGGGGCGGGAAGCCAGGGGGCGGCGGCGCGGCGGGGAAGGGGGACGGCGGCGCGCGAGGAGAGCTCCGGCGGGTGCGCCATGCACGCCGGGGGCGACCCCGCAGGCCGCGCACGGTGCGGGACGCAAGAGGTGCGCGGGACGCAATAGGGTGGTGGGCGACTGGATGTTCATGCCCCCGCCGAGGAGCCACCCGCCGTGTCTGACCCGCTGCGCCCCCGCGCCTCCCTTCGTACCGCCGTGGTCTGGGAGGTCCTGAGGGACGCCCTGGAGCGCCGGGTCAAGGCCGCCGGGCGCGATGCCCTGGACGTCCTGGACACCGGTGGCGGCACCGGCAACTTCGCCGTACCGGTGGCCCGCCTCGGCCACCGCGTCACGGTCGTCGACCCCAGCCCCAACGCCCTCTTCGCCCTGGAGCGCCGGGCCGCCGAGGCGGGGGTCGCCGACCGGGTGCGCGCCGTCCAGGGCGACGCCCACGGACTGTTCGACGTCGTCGAGCGCGGCGGCTACGACACCGTGCTGTGCCACGGCGTCCTGGAGTACGTCGACGACCCGGCCGAGGGCGTCCGCAACGCCGTCGACGCGCTGCGCCCGGCCGGCACCCTCAGCCTGCTCGCCGCGGGCCTGGGCGGCGCCGTCCTCGCCCGCGCCCTGGCGGGCCACTTCACCGAGGCCCGCCGCGCCCTGGCCGACCCCGCCGGGAGCTGGGGCGAGGGCGATCCGGTGCCCCGCCGGTTCACCGCCGACCAGCTCACGGAGCTGGTCGCCGCCACCGGCCTGGACGTCGGCTCGGTGCACGGCGTACGGGTCTTCGCCGACCTGGTCCCCGGCGTGCTGGTCGACACCGAGCCGGGCGCCATGGACGCGCTCCTCAAGTTGGAAGCGGCCGCCGCCGAGCAGCCCGCCTTCCACTCGGTGGCCACCCAGCTGCATGTCCTCGCCGAGCGCGACTGACCCTGCCGAGCTGCACGCTTACCGCGTGCAGTCGGCCACAGACCACCCGATCGGCCCCTTCTCCCCGTATGATCGGGGTACGACATTCCGGCATGACGGAAGGGCGGGTGGGGAATGCAGCCAGCATCACACCGGCCGCCTGGCGGCCCGGAGCAGTGAACTGGCGTTGAGGGGCGGGTTTCACGGGGGCGAATCCCTGCCTATCCTGAAAGGGTCGCACCCCGGTCGCCCCCCGCGACCGACGAGTAGGAGGACTCCGTGCCGCTCTCGGAGCACGAGCAGCGCATGCTCGAGCAAATGGAGCGAGCGCTGTACGCCGAAGATCCCAAGTTCGCGACAGCGCTTGAGGGAAGCGGGCTGCGTACGTACACCCGGCGACGGGTCTACCAAGCGGTCGCGGGCTTCCTGGTGGGTATCGGCCTGCTCATGACCGGAATGGTCGCGCAGCAGATCTGGATCAGCGTGGTGGGCTTCCTGGTGATGCTCGGCTGCGCGGTGCTTGCGGTCACCGGATGGCGTAAGGCCCCCAAACCGGGCGAACCGCAGGCCTCCGCAGGCCCGGCCGGCGCACCGGCGCGGCGTCAGCCCCGGCAGCGGCGCTCCATGATGAACCGCATCGAGGACCGCTGGCAGCGCCGCCGGGACGAACAGGGTCACTGAGACAACCGGTCACCAGGCATCTGGTACCAGGCACCTGGTCACCGAGGCCCCACCGGCCTCTTCTCCCCGAACTCAGCGCGGCCGCCCGACAGGATCGGGCGGCCGCATTGCTGTGTCCGCCCGGCCTGCCGGCAGCCTGGCCACCGCGGCCTCCCGGCCACCGCGGCCTCCCGGCCACCGCGGCCGTGCGGCCGGTGGCCGGGAAGCCGGGGCGGTGGCTACGCCCGCTGCCTTCCCGGCCGCAGGGCCGCCGCCGCACGCCGGGCCGCGGTGACCGGGCCGCTGGTGGCGCAGCGGACGGCAAATGCCGTCCAACGGTCCGAGCAGGCCCAGCCGAGGCGGACCGCCGAGCGCGGGGCGAGCCGGGCGCGCAGCCGCAGACCACGGGTCGCCGCGGTGCCCAGCCCGTCGCGGACCCGCTGGACGTCCGCGGTGAGCCCGGCCACCGGGCGCGGCTGCGGGGCGTACAGCGTCTGTTCGACCGCCGCCGCCACCCGGTGGGCGGCGTCGGCGGCATCCGCCGGCAGTTCACCGATGCGAACGATCCGGGCGGCCGCCTTGCGCGGAGTCAGCGACTCGTCCGGCACGATGCCGAAGTCCCAGCCGGTGTCCAGCAGCTCCCGCCAGGCCGCCAGGGTGCCCGCCGAGCCGTCGCCGGCCGCCAGCCGCCGCGACCGGATCCGTACCCGCCACAGCAGCGGAAGCGCGGGCAGCAGCAGGACGAGCAGCGCGCCGACGCCGACGGCGAGGACGGACCACAGGGCCGGGCCGTCGCCGTCCGAGGGGCGGTCGCCGGACTGCGCGGGCATCGCCGCACACACCGATCCGGAGCCCTGCCGCCGCTCACCGGGGCCGCAGGACGGCGCCGCGGACGGGCCGTGCGGGGCGACGGCGGACTGCGAGGGCCCCGGCGCGGGGTCACCGGGATCGGTGGTGGACAGACTCCCGCCGTCGGGGACGGTGTAGTCCGGGACGTTGCCGCGGCTCGGGGTCGGCTCGAAGCGGGTCCAGCCGATGCCCTGGAAGTACAGCTCGGGCCAGGCGTGCGCGTCCTTGAGACTGACGGAGGTCGTGCCGTCGGACTGCGGGGTGCCCGGGGTGAAGCCGACCGCGACCCGGGCCGGGATGCCCAGGGTGCGCGCCATCGCCGCCATCGAGAAGGAGAAGTGGACGCAAAAGCCCTCCTTCTGCTCCAGGAACCGCGCGATGGCCTCGCTGCCGCTGCCCGCGCTGACCTGCGTGTTGTACGCGAAGCCGCCGTCGACCGAGAACCAGTCCTGCAGCCGCACGGCCTTGTCGTACGCGGTGCGGGCGCCGTGCGTGACCCGGAGCGCGGTCTTGCGCACCACCGGCGGCAGCGACCCGGGCACCTTGGTGTACTCGCGCACCAGCCGGGCGGGCGGCGGCGGTGCGGCGGCCAGCTGCTTCGAGGTCGGCCGCACCTGCAGGCTCTCGACCTGGTACTGCACACCGCGGGTGGTCTGCCCGCGGTCGCCGACGAGGGTGCGCCCCCTGGGCTCGAAGCGCCAGCGCCCGGCGATGTCCACCCTGGACGCCGGGTAGGGGAGCGGCAGCCAGTTCTGGGCGTACCACTCGGCGGTCGAGACGGAGGTGTTGATCCTGGTGGTGGCCACCTTCGCGGAGAGTCCGGGCGGGCCCGGCAGCCGGTCGGGGACATCCATGACGGTGCGTTCGGACGGCTTCCAGGCCGTGCCGTCGAACTGGTCCAGGGCCACGATCCGCAGATACATCTCCCGTGCGTCGGGCGCGGTCGTGCGGTAGTTGAGGACTTCCTTGTCCTCCGGCTGGTTGAGGCTGTTCTGCAGCGAGACCAGCGGGTTCACCGCGGAGATCGTGCCGCCACCGCCCCCGGGGCCGCTGCCGCCGCCGGGCGGGCCGATCAGCCCACCGCCCAGCGAGGGCAGCACGGCGGGCACCGCCAGCGCGATCCCCAGCGCCAGCGCGCCGATCCGGCGGCCCGTACGGACCGGGGCCAGCGCGGCGCGGCCCGCCCCGGAGGCGCCGCCGCCCGGCCGGGCCGTACCCGTCCCGCCGAACACCTGGCCCCACTGGGAGAGCCGGTCGCGCCCCTCGGCCAGGAGGAGCAGCAGATAGCCGGCCGCCGCCACCAGGAACCACAGCCAGCCCGCGCCGCCCTGGGACAGCCCGGCGGCCACCGAATACAGCGCGAGCAGCGGCAGCCCGGCGGGCGCGGCGCTGCGGTAGGTGACCGCCAGCGCGTCCACGATCAGGCCGATCACCAGCACACCGGCGACCAGCAGCAGCCGGATGCCGGGGGTGACCGGGGCTGGGATGGCATACCGGCCGACATCCCTGACGCCGGCGTGCACCAGCCGGCCGAACTCCGCGATGGCGTCCGGGCCGGGCAGCAGTCCCAAAACCGCCTGGCCGGGGACGAAGAGCAGGGCCAGCGCCAGCACCGCGACCAGCGCCTGCGCCCCGATGGTCAGCGGTCCGGCCAGCGGCACCCGCCGGGCCAGCGCGCCCACGCCGGTCACCGTCGCCAGCAGGATCACGGCCTGTACCAGCCAGCCGATCGGTTCCACCAGCGGCAGCAGTGCGCAGGCCGCGCACAGGGTCGCCACCGCCGCACACAGCGCCAGCCGCGCCCGGCCGCTCATGCCCGTGCCTCGCTTTCCTCGGGTCCCGTCAGCTGCGCGCTCATGCCCCGCCTCCCATCGGCGCGGCACCGCTCCGCGCAGGCCGCTCCGGGCGCCCTCCGGCGTGGTCGGCGGCGCACCGCCACAGTTCGGCGAGCCCTCTGCCCGGGGTTACCGGCAGCGCCGTCCAGCCCGCCTTGTGCAGCATCAGCACCCGTTCGTCCACCGGCATCTGACCCGACGCGAACCTGATTCCGCCCGGCCCCGGCAGCCAGGCGTCGCCGTCCAGCACGAAGGCGACC
Source organism: Streptomyces sp. NPDC028368 (assembly GCF_055565615.1). Classification (NCBI taxonomy): domain Bacteria; kingdom Bacillati; phylum Actinomycetota; class Actinomycetes; order Kitasatosporales; family Streptomycetaceae; genus Streptomyces; species Streptomyces sp. NPDC028368. The sequence goes on from NZ_JBVHTY010000002.1 coordinate 467,555, forward strand.
GCCGCGCCACAGCGCTGCCGTATCCGCCCGGCGACCGCCGCCTGCGCCTCGTCCAGATCGCCGAAGAAGGCGACCAGCAGCCCTTCGCCGCCGCCGCGCAGCGCGTCGTACGCGGCCGACAGCCCGGCCTCCTCGGAGTGCTCCAGCACGGCGAGGGTGTCCAGCAGCAGCCCCGCGGCGTCGGCGGACTCGCCGCCGGCGGCGCCGTCCGGGCCGGGCACCGAGGTGCCGGTGTCGGTCAGCAGCCGCACCGAGAACCCCCGCTCCAGCAGATGTACGGACACCGAGGCGGCGGCCGTGACGGCCCACTCGAAGGCCGAGTCGGGCCCGGCACCCTGGTGGGCCACCGCACGGGTGTCGAGCAGCACCGTGCAGCGGGCTTTCTGCGGCTGCTCTTCCCGGCGGACCATCAGTTCGCCGTAGCGCGCGGTGGACCGCCAGTGGACCCGGCGCAGATCGTCGCCGTGGCGGTAACCGCGCGGGATGACATCGTCCTCTCCGGCCGACGTCACCGCGCGCTGCCGCCCCTCGCCGTACCCGGGTGTCTCGCCCGTCAGCCGGACCGGTGGCAGCGGCTCGGTGCGTGGCACCACCGTCAGGGTGTCGGCGGCGCTGAAGGAGCGGGTCAGCTCGCACATCCCGAACGGGTCGGACAGGCGCAGCTGCAGCGGCCCCAGCGGATAGCGTCCGCGCAGGTCGGAGCGGACGCGGTAGGACACCTCCCGGCGGCCGCCGGCCTCCACCCGGTCCAGCACGAAGCGCGGCCGCGGCCCCAGGACGTAGGGCACCCGGTCCTGCAGCATCAGCACGCCGGTGGGCAGCCGGGAGACGTTCTCGACCCGCAGCCGGACCCGGGACTCGGCGGCCGCGGGCACCCGGGCGGGGGAGAGCGTACGGCTGCCCGCGACGCGGTAACGGGTGCGGTGCAGAACCAGCACACATACCAGCGGCAGCGCCGCCAGCAGCAGCCCGACCCGCAGCAGGTCCGCCTGTCCCAGGAGGTAGGAGCACACCGCGGCGGCCATCCCCGCCGCCAGGAAGGACCTGCCGCGCGTCGTCAGCCCCCCGAACGCCGCCCGCAGCCCGGCCCGCTCCGGCGTCCCCTCGTGCCCCGCGGCGAAGCTCCCCCCGTCGGACATCACAACCCCCGTGCCCCGGGCGGCTGCTGGCCGCGGCCCTGGCGCCACTGGGGCGCGGACGGGTCGGGAACCGGCGTGCGGTGCAGGATCTCCAGCACGATCTGCTCGGCGCTGCGGCGGTTCAACTGGGCCTGTGCGGTGGGCAGCAGCCGGTGCGCGAGCACCGCCACCGCCAGTGACTGCACATCGTCCGGCAGCGCGTACTCCCGCCCGGCCAGCGCCGCCGCGGCCTTCGCGGCCCGCACCAGATGGAGCGTGGCCCGCGGCGAGGCACCCAGCCGCAGTTCCGCGTGGCTGCGGGTGGCCGCCACCAGGTCCACCGCGTATCTGCGGACCGCTTCGGCGACATGGACGGTGCGCACCGTGTCGATCAGCTTCACGATCTCGTGGGCGTGCGCGGCCGGCTGGAGATCGTCCAGCGGGGAGGCGCCGCCGTGCACATCCAGCATCTGCAGCTCGGCCGCCGGGCTGGGATAGCCGATCGACACCCGCGCCATGAAACGGTCCCGCTGCGCCTCGGGGAGCGGGTACGTGCCCTCCATCTCCACCGGATTCTGGGTGGCGACCACCATGAACGGGCTGGGCAGCTCATGGGTCTGCCCGTCCATCGTGACCTGGCGCTCCTCCATGGACTCCAGCAGCGCCGACTGGGTCTTGGGCGAGGCGCGGTTGATCTCGTCGCCGATCACGATCTGGGCGAAGATCGCGCCGGGCTTGAACTCGAAGTCCCGGCGCTGCTGGTCGAAGATGCTGACGCCGGTGATGTCGGAGGGCAGCAGATCGGGCGTGAACTGGATGCGCTGTACCGAGCAGTCGATGGAGCGGGCCAGCGCCTTGGCGAGCATGGTCTTGCCCACGCCCGGCACATCCTCGATGAGCAGATGTCCCTCGGCCAGCAGCACCGTCAGCGCGAGCCGTACGACTTCCGGCTTGCCCTCGATCACGCCCTCCACCGACCGGTGCACACGCTCCACCGTGGTGGTCAGATCTCCGCCCGCGCCCGGCTCTCCCCCCACGCTCGGTTTCTCCCCCACGCTCGACTGCGCTCGCGCGGGGGGACCCCCGAGGCCCGCTCGTTCGTCGTACGTCGTCACTCGGCCCTCGCCGGCCCTTCCCCAAGCACTGGTCACCTCCGCATTCTCGCTGTTCGCGCAGCTTCGCGTCATGACCTGTGGATAACTGGGGCCGATATGTCCGGACCGTCCGGGCTCAGGACTGCGGATCGATCTCCCGCAGCAGGCCGGTTGTCACGTCGAAGACAAATCCGCGGACGTCGTCGGTGTGCGGCAGGAAGGGCGAGGTGCGCACCCGCTGCATGGACTGCCGTACGTCGTCGTCGAGGTCCTTGAACGCCTCGACCGCCCACGTGGGCCGCTGTCCGACCTCGGCCTCCAGCTCATGGCGGAAGTCCTCGGTCAGGCTCAGCAGGCCGCAGCCGGTGTGGTGGATGAGGACGACCGAGCGGGTGCCGAGCGCACGCTGGCTGATCGTCAGGGAACGGATGATGTCGTCGGTCACCACACCGCCGGCATTGCGGATGGTGTGGCAGTCGCCGAGCTCCAGGCCCAGCGCGGCGTGCAGATCGATCCGGGCGTCCATACAGGAGACGACGGCGACCTTGAGCACCGGCCGGGCGTCCATGCCGGGGTCGGTGAACTCACCGGCATAGCGCCGGTTCGCCTCGACGAGGCGGTCGGTGACGGTGCCACCGTTACGGGCGGCGGCGCTGTTGGCGGTCGGGGGCAGCGGCTGCGACGCGGGTATGGCCATGCCTTCACGGTAATAGTCATCGACCGATCCGGCCCCATGTGAGGCCGGGCATAGGGGGCGACATCACCCTTTGTGAGGTAACCCACAGTGCGTGTCACCCCGCCGCCATTCGGGTGAGAGGCCGCTGCGAAAGCCGTCGCGGGACGCGCGGAACCGGTTGATTGACCGGGGCAGCCGGTGGACTAAAGTGGCGCGAAGTGGGAGGCGTGACGCTCTCCTTGGATCCCGAATCCCTCGCGTGCGCGACGTCGCACGTACGGCTCGGCCTCCTCCCGCTCCACCGGTCTTCCGACGCCACTTCCCCGTCGCCGGAGGGCCACTTCCCCTTCAGAGCGGGCGGGGACCAAGCGGTACGTACGGCATCCCCCAGCCAACGGCCGGGGCCCTACCTGCCGCCCACCCCATCGGAAGGCACATGAGCGAGCGCAGCGAGCGAATCAGGAAGAGGTGCGCGCTCTGCGAAGGCAGGCGAGCCGAGCGCAGTGAGGCTGACGCATGAGCGGTAATACTCGGCACGTACCCGTCATGCTCCAGAGGTGTCTGGACATGCTCGCCCCTGCCCTCGCCGAGCCCGGAGCGGTCGTCGTCGACTGCACCCTCGGCCTCGGCGGGCACAGCGAGGCACTGCTCTCCGGCTTCCCCCAGGCCCGGCTCATCGCCCTCGACCGCGACCCGGCGGCGCTCGAGCTCGCGGGGGAGCGGCTGGCTCCCTATGGCGAGCGCGCCACCTTGGTGCACGCCGTCTACGACGAGCTCCCCGAGGTCCTCGACCGGCTCGGGACCCCGCGCGTCCAGGGCGTGCTGTTCGACCTCGGCGTCTCCTCCATGCAACTGGACGAGGCCGACCGCGGCTTCGCCTACGCCCAGGACGCCCCGCTGGACATGCGGATGGACCAGACGGCCGGCATCAGCGCCGCGGACGTCCTCAACACCTACGCGCCCGGTGAACTCGTGCGGATCCTGCGCGCCTACGGGGAGGAGAAGCAGGCCAAGCGGATCGTCGGGGCGATCGTGCGCGAGCGCGCCAAGGAGCCGTTCACGAACAGCGCGCGGCTGGTCGAATTGATCCGTGACGCGCTGCCGCAGGCCGCCAAGCGCACCGGCGGCAACCCCGCCAAGCGCACGTTCCAGGCGCTGCGCATCGAGGTCAACGGTGAGCTGGCCAGCGTGGAGCGCGCCATTCCGGCGGCCGTCAAGGCGCTGGCGGTCGGCGGCCGGATCGCCGTGCTCGCCTACCACTCGCTGGAGGACCGCCTGGTCAAGCAGGTCTTCGCGGCCGGCGCGGCCAACACCGCGCCGCCCGGCCTGCCGGTCGTCCCCGAGCGCTACCAGCCCCGCCTGAAGCTGCTGACCCGCGGCGCCGAACTCCCCACGGAGGAGGAAGTCGCCGAGAACCGGCGCGCGGCCCCCGCCCGGCTGCGCGGCGCCGAGCGCATCCGCGAGAACGTCGAGGGCGCCCCGTGAGAGGCCGGGGGCGGCCGCGCGGGAGACCGGGGCGCCTCGGCGCGCTCTTCCCCGCCGGCGCCGGCACCGCGGCGCGCGCCCCCTTCGTCCTGCTGATCGTCGTGCTGCTCGGCTCCGGGCTGATCAGCCTGCTGCTGCTCAACTCCGCCCTCAACCAAGGGTCGTTCGAGCTGAGCAAGCTGGAGAAGAAGACCGACGACCTGACGGACGAACAGCAGGCGCTGCAGCAGGAGGTGGACACCTATTCCGCGCCGGGCGCGCTGGAGAAGCGGGCCCGGCGGCTGGGGATGGTGCCCGGCGGCAACCCGGCCTTCCTGATGCCGGACGGCACGGTCCGCGGCAAGCCGAGCGCGGTGACGGGGGAGGAGGAGCAGACGGCGCTGAGCGCGCCCGCCGAGCCGCCCCCGGCGGGCCCGTCGGCCGCCGCGGGCCCGTCCGCCTCTCCCGCCCCCTCCGCCGGGCCGTCGCTCCCGTCCCCGTCCGCAGCGCCGGGCAGGGCGGCCGCGGCGGCCACCCGCGCCGCACCGGCCACGGCCGGCGCTCGAGGCGCACGGGAAGCCGCCGGCCCCCGGTCCTCGCCCGCGGCGCCCGCCCCTCGCGCCGCCGTGGTCACCCCCGCCCCGACGACCCCCGGCAGGTGACGGCGGCATGACCGAGCCCAGGGACCCCCGCCGCCGCGTGCCGCGCCCGGCCCGGCCCCGCCCGTCGGCACCGGCACGCCGGCCCGGCCGCCCGGCCGGCGGCGCCGCGCAGCGCCCCGCCGCCCGTAAGCCCCCGGCCGCCAAGCGGACCACCGCCGGGCCCGCCGCCAGGCAGCCGGCATCCGGGTCCGCCGCCCGCCGCCCCGACCGCCCGGGTCCCGCCCCGCTGCGCCTGGGCAGCCCGCGCCCCCGGCTGCGCCTGGTCTCGCTCGCGCTGACCCTGGTGCTCCTGGTCTTCGTCGTACGGCTCTTCCAGGTACAGGCCGTGGACGCCGCGGCGTTCGCCGCCAAGGCCAACGAGAACCGCTATGTCCCGGTCAAGCTGGCCGCCGAGCGCGGCGCGATCACCGACCGGGACGGCGTGGCGCTGGCGAGCACCGTGGACGCGTACGACATCACCGCCGACCCGAGCCTGCTGGCGCCCGGCAAGACCGGGATCGACGACGCTCCGCAACGGGCCGCCAGGCTGCTCGCGCCGGTCCTGCACGAGGACCGCGGCACCCTCGCCGCGAAGCTCGCCAAGCGCCGGACCCGCTACGTCCTGCTGTCCCGGCAGCAGACCCCGCAGGCCTGGAAGCGGATCAAGGACCTGCGCAAGACCCTCGACGCCGAAGCGGCCGCCGCCCCCAGGAACGCGCCCCGCCCCAACGTCCTGGTCGGGATCTTCGCCGACAAGCACAGCAAGCGGATCTACCCGAACAAGAACCTGGCCTCCGGGGTCCTCGGCTTCGTCAACAGCGAGGGCAAGGGCCGCGGCGGCATAGAGGCGCAGCTCGACAAGGACCTCGCCGGCAAGGAGGGCAAGCTCGTCTACGCCCAGTCCGGCGGCCGCCGGGTGCCCACCGGCGACACCCAGGAACACTCCGCCGTCCCCGGCAGCGACGTCCAGCTGACCCTCGACCGGGACATCCAGTGGGCGGCCCAGCAGGCCATCACCCGGCAGGTCGCCAAGTCCGGGGCAGACCGCGGCTATGTCGTCGTCCAGGACACCCGGACCGGCCAGATCCTGGCGCTGGCCAACGCGCCCGGCTTCGACCCCAACGACATCTCCGGGGCCGACCCCGAGGCGCTGGGCAATGCCGCGCTCACCGATGCGTACGAGCCGGGTTCCACCAGCAAGCTGATGTCGATGGCCGCCATCCTCGAGGAGGGCGTCGCCACCCCGTCCACCAGGGTCACCGTGCCCAACCGGCTGCACCGCGGCGACCGGCTGTTCGCGGACGACGTCGACCACGAAACCTGGCATCTCACCCTCAACGGCGTCCTCGCCAAATCCAGCAATATCGGGACGATCCTGGCGGCCGGCCAGCTCGGCAGGACCCAGCCGCAGGCCAACCGGGTGCTCTACTCCTACCTGCGGAAATTCGGCATCGGCAAGCCGACCGGACTCGGCTTCCCCGGGGAGACGGACGGCATCCTGGCACAACCCCAGGACTGGAACACCTCGCAGCAGTACACGATCCCGTTCGGCCAGGGGCTCTCCCTCAACGCCGTCCAGGCCGCCTCCGTCTACTCCACCATCGCCAACGGCGGCGAGCGCATCGCCCCCTCACTGGTCCGCGGCACCACCGGCCCCGACGGCCGGTACACACCCGCCCCCAAGCCCGCCAGGAACCGCGTCGTCAGCAAGAAGACCGCCGCGACCCTGGCCACCATGCTCGAATCCGTGGTCGACGACCAGGAGGGCACCGGCAACAAGGCGAAGATCGACGGATACCGCGTCGGCGGCAAGACCGGCACGTCCAACCGGGTGGACCCCAAAACCGGCCGCTACCGCGGCTACACCGCCTCCTTCGCCGGCTTCGCGCCCGCCGACAAGCCCCGCATCACGGTCTACTGCGCCATCCAGAACCCCACCAAGGGCAGCTACTTCGGTGGCCAGATCTGCGGCCCGATCTACCGCCAGGTCATGGAGTTCGCGCTGAAAACCCTCCAGGTTCCGCCGACCGGCACCACACCCCCGCACCTGCCGGTCACCTTCAAGCCAGGCGAATGAATCGAGGCAACACGGCCGTGACGACCATCACCACCGACGGCACCCCCGACCCCGCAAACGACTCTCGCGCGCGGCCCTCACTTCGCCCCGGGCCCGACCGGCCCGGTACGCTCACCGCCGTGTCACAAGCTGATCAGTCCCCCAAACCCCCGAACGCGGAGGAGGGCGGCCCCGGCAGATATCCGGGCGCGCCCCGCCCCGAGCAGGTCCGCCCCACCCCCTTGGCGGAGCTCGCCGGACAGCTGGGCGTACCGGCGCCGGCCGGCGCATCGGATGTCCAGGTCACCGGCATCACGCATGACTCCCGCGCGGTGCGCCCCGGTGATGTCTACGCCGCGCTGCCCGGCGCCCGTCTGCACGGCGCCGACTTCGTCGCCCAGGCCGCCGACCTCGGCGCCGCCGCGATCCTGACCGACCCGGCGGGCGCCGCCCGCGCCGCTGCGACCGGCCTGCCGGTCCTGGCCGTGGAGAACCCGCGCTCGCGGATGGGCGCCCTGGCCGTCTCGATCTATGGAGCCCCGGGCAAGGACCTCCTCCAGATCGGCATCACCGGCACCTCCGGCAAGACCACCACCGCCTACCTCATCGAGGGCGGGCTGCGGGCCGCGGCGGCCAAGAAGGCCGACGGAGGGCTGACGGGCCTGATCGGCACCGTCGAGACCCGGATCGGCGACGAGCGCCTGAAGTCCGAGCGCACCACCCCCGAGGCCACCGACCTGCAGGCGCTGTTCGCGGTGATGCGCGAACGCGGCGTGCAGGCGGTCGCCATGGAGGTCTCCAGCCACGCGCTGGTCCTGGGCCGGGTCGACGGCTGTGTCTTCGACGTCGCGATCTTCAACAACCTCAGCCCGGAGCACATGGAGTTCCACTCCGGCATGGAGGACTACTTCCAGGCCAAGGCCCAGCTCTTCACCAAGGCCCGCAGCCGGGCCGGCGTCGTCAACCTTGACGACGAGTACGGCAAGCGGCTGGCCGAGGGCGAGTCCGAGGTCCCGGTCACCACCTTCTCCGCGGAGGGCCACCCGGACGCCGACTGGCGCGCCGCCGACGTCGAGGTCGGCACCCTCGGCTCGACCTTCACCGTGCACGGCCCCCAGGGCCGGACGCTGCGCGCCGCCTCCCCGATCGCCGGCCCGTTCAACGTCGCCAACGCGCTCGCCGCCATCACCTCACTCATCGTCGCCGGGATCGACCCGCAGACCGCCGCCGACGGCGTCGCCGCGGTCCCCGGCGTCCCCGGCCGCCTGGAGCGCGTCGACGCCGGGCAGCCCTATCTGGCGGTCGTCGACTACGCCCACAAGACGGACGCGGTCGAATCGGTTCTCCGCGCGCTGCGCAAGGTCACCGAGGGCAAGCTGCACGCCGTCCTCGGCTGCGGCGGCGACCGCGACCCGCACAAGCGCGTGCCCATGGGCTCCGCGGTCGCCCGCCTCGCCGACACGGCCATCCTGACCTCCGACAACCCCCGCACCGAGGACCCGCTCGCGATCCTCGCCACCATGCTCCAGGGCGCCGCGGAGGTACCGATCCACGAGCGCGGCACGGTCCTGGTCGAGGAGGAGCGGGCCGCCGCCATCGCCGCGGCCGTCGCCCGCGCCGAGCCCGGCGACACCGTCATCGTCGCGGGCAAGGGCCATGAGCAGGGCCAGGACATCGCCGGAGTGGTACGCCCCTTCGACGACCGTCAGGTGCTCCGCGATGCCATCGAGGAATCGCTGAAGACACAGCAGTCACAGCAGCCGAACCACCAGGGATGACACACCGCCATGCGCGCACAACCCGTTTACTGGCACGATCTGCCTCCGGCCGGAGGTGACCTGTGATCTCCCTGTCCCTCGCCGAGATCGCGAGCATCGTCGGCGGACAGCTGCACGACATACCGGACGCCGACCGTACGGTCACCGGGCCGGTCGTGACGGATTCCCGCCAGGTACGCCCCGGCGGCCTGTTCGTCGCGTTCGCCGGTGAACGCGTCGACGGCCACGACTTCGCCGTGGGCGCCGTCGAGGCGGGCGCGGTGGCCGTACTGGCCGCCCACCCCGTCGGAGTCCCCGCCATCGTCGTCGACAACGTGGTCAACGCCCTCGGCGCGCTCGCCCGCGCCGTCGTCGAGCGGCTGGGCACCAAGGTCGTCGCCCTCACGGGCTCGGCCGGCAAGACCAGCACCAAGGACCTGATCGCCCAGCTGCTGCAGCGGCACGGGCCCACCGTCTGGCCGGAAGGCAACCTCAACAACGAGATCGGGCTGCCGCTGACCGCGCTGCGCGCCGATGCCACAACCCGCCATCTCGTCCTGGAGATGGGGGCCCGCGGCGTCGGCCACATCCGGTATCTCACCGGGCTGACCCCGCCGGAGATCGGTGTGGTGCTCAACGTCGGCACCGCCCACATCGGGGAGTTCGGCGGCCGAGAGCAGATCGCCCTGGCAAAGGGCGAACTGATCGAGGCGCTCCCCGAGCACGGCCTCGCCGTGCTCAACGCCGACGATCCGTACGTCCGTGCCATGGCATCCCGTACGAAGGCCCGCACGGTCTTCTTCGGTGAGGCCGAGGACGCCGCCATCCGCGCCGAGAATGTCCGCCTCACCGCTCTCGGTCAGCCCGCCTTCACGCTTCACACACCCTCCGGGTGCAGTGATGTGACCATGCGGCTGTACGGTGAGCACCACGTGTCGAACGCGCTCGCCGCGGCCGCCGTCGCCCATGAGTTGGGCATGCCCGTAGACGAGATCGCCACCGCGCTCTCCGAAGCCGGCACGCTCTCCCGCTGGCGGATGGAGGTCACCGAGCGCGCGGATGGCGTGACGGTCGTCAACGACGCCTACAACGCGAACCCCGAGTCCATGCGAGCGGCGCTGCGAGCGCTGGTCGCGATGGGCACCGCCGCCAAGGCGAAGGGCGGTCGTACGTGGGCGGTGCTCGGTGAGATGGCCGAGCTCGGCGAGGACTCGCTCGCCGAACACGACGCGGTCGGACGCCTGGTCGTCCGGCTCAACGTCAGCAAGCTCGTGACGGTCGGCGGCAGGGAAGCGGCCTGGCTCGACATGGGCGCCAAGAACGAGGGTTCGTGGGGTGAGGAGTCGGTGCACGTGTCCGACGCGCGGGCGGCGATCGACCTGTTGCGCAGCGAGCTGCAACCGGGAGACGTGGTGCTGGTGAAGGCTTCCAGGTCGGTGGGACTGGAGCGGGTCGCCGCGGCATTGCTGGATGGCGAGAGCGTCATCGGCGCTGAGGGCGGAGCCGCGTCCCGATGAACTCGATGAAGCAGATCCTCTTCTCCGGAATGATCGGACTCTTCCTGACCCTGATCGGCACCCCGCTGCTGATCAAGCTGCTGGCGAAAAAGGGGTACGGGCAGTTCATCCGCGATGACGGCCCCCGCACCCACGGCAGCAAGAAGGGGACGCCCACCATGGGCGGTATCTCCTTCATCCTGGCCACGATCATCGCCTACGCGCTGACCAAGGTCATCACGAGCAGCGACCCCACCTTCTCCGGTGTGCTGGTGCTGTTCCTGATGGCGGGCATGGGCCTGGTCGGCTTCCTGGACGACTACATCAAGATCGTCAAGCAGCGTTCGCTGGGCCTGCGGGCCAAGGCGAAGATGGCCGGCCAGCTGATCGTCGGTATCGCCTTCGCGGTGCTCTCGCTGCAGTTCGCCGACCTGCGTGGACAGACCCCGGCATCCGACCGGCTGTCCTTCACTCAGGACTTCGGCTGGCAGGTCGGCCCGGTGATCTTCGTGATCTGGGCACTGTTCATGATCCTGGCGATGTCCAACGGCGTGAACCTCACCGACGGCCTCGACGGCCTGGCCACCGGCGCCTCGGTGATGGTCTTCGGCGCGTACACCTTCATCGGCATCTGGCAGCACCAGGAGTCCTGCGCCAACCAGATCACCGCCGGACCCGGCTGTTACGAGGTACGCGATCCCCTCGACCTGGCGGTCGTCGCCTCCGCGCTGATGGGCGCCTGCTTCGGCTTCCTGTGGTGGAACACCTCGCCCGCCAAGATCTTCATGGGCGACACCGGCTCGCTCGCCCTGGGCGGCGCGCTCGCGGGCCTTGCGATCTGCTCCCGTACGGAACTGCTGCTCGCCCTCCTCGGCGGCCTCTTCGTCCTGATCACCATGTCGGTGGTCATCCAGGTCGGCTCCTTCAAGCTGACCGGCAAGCGGGTCTTCCGGATGGCGCCACTACAACACCACTTCGAACTGAAGGGGTGGTCGGAAGTCCTTGTGGTGGTCAGATTCTGGATCATCCAGGGCATGTGCGTGATCGTCGGACTCGGCATCTTCTACGGTGGCTGGCAGGCGGCGAAGTGACCGCGTACGGGCCGCAGGACTTCGCCGGTATGCACATCACCGTGGCCGGCCTCGGTGTGAGCGGCGTTCCCGCCGCCCGCGCCCTGGCCGGCCTCGGCGCCCACGTCACCGTCGTCAACAGCAGCGACGGTGAGCGCGAGCGCACGCAGGCGGCCGAGCTGGAGCCCCTGGGAGTCACCGTCCGCCTCGGCGACGGCGACACCCTCCCCGAGGGCACCGAGCTGGTCGTCACCACCCCGGGCTGGAAGCCCACCAGCCCCCTCTTCCTCGCCGCCGCGAAGGCGGGCATCGAGGTGTGGGGCGATGTGGAGCTGGCCTGGCGGCTGCGGGGTCCCGGTTCCGCGCCCTGGCTGGCGGTCACCGGCACCAACGGCAAGACCACCACCGTCCGGATGCTGGCCTCGATCCTGGAGGCGGAGGGGCTGCGGACCGCCGCCGTCGGCAACATCGGTGTCCCGCTCGTCGACGTCGTGCTCGGCGAGGGGCAGCAGGACGGCAAGCCGTACGACGTGCTCGCCGTCGAGCTCTCCAGCTACCAGCTGCACTGGGCGCCCTCGGTACGCGCCCACTCCGCGGCCGTCCTCAACCTCGCCCCGGACCACCTCGACTGGCACGGTTCCATGGCGGCGTACGCGGCCGACAAGGGCCGCATCTACGAGGGCAACACCGTCGCCTGCGTCTACAACGCGGCCGACCCCGCGACCGAGGAACTGGTGCGCGCCGCCGATGTCGAGGAGGGCTGCCGCGCCATCGGCTTCACCCTCGGCACCCCCGGCCCCTCCCAGGTGGGCGTGGTCGAGGGCATCCTCGTCGACCGCGCCTTCGTCGAGAACCGCCAGCAGCAGGCGCAGGAGCTCGCCGAGGTCGCCGACCTCGCGTCCCCCGCACCGCACAACATCGCCAACGCGCTGGCCGCGGCGGCCCTGGCCCGCGCCTTCGGGGTGCGGCCCGCCGCCGTACGCGACGGACTGCGGGCCTTCCACCCGGAGCCGCACCGCATCCAGCACATCGCGGACGTCGACGGCCTCGCGTACATCGACGACTCCAAGGCCACCAACACCCATGCCGCCGAGGCGTCGTTGGCGGCGTACGAGCACATCGTGTGGATCGCCGGCGGACTCGCCAAGGGCGCGACCTTCGACGAGCTGGTGCAGCGGTCCGCCGGGCGGCTGCGCGGTGTGGTCCTGATCGGCGCCGACCGGGCGCTGATTCGCGAGGCCCTGGCGCGACACGCCCCGGATGTCCCGGTCGTCGACCTCGGCCGGACCGACACTGGGGCGATGTCCGAGGCCGTAGGGGAAGCGACCCGGCTGGGCAGGCCCGGCGACACCGTTCTCCTGGCCCCGGCCTGTGCCTCGATGGATATGTTCGTCAATTACACCAAGCGGGGCGAGGCCTTCGCCGACGCGGTCCATGAGCTGACCGCACCGGAAAACTAGCCGGTCCCCGCTGCCGTCGGCGAACCGCGGCGAGCGCACCAGTGGAGGGGACGAGGATGACGGCCCGATCGGCCAAGGCTCTGCCTGCGCGCCCCGCCCGCCGTACCTCCACGGTGCGGCCGCCGCGGGGCGGCCGCGGCCCCGGCGGCCCCCGGCGCCTGTACAGCCGGCTCAGAAGGGCCTGGGACCGGCCGCTGACCGCCTACTACCTCATCCTCGGAGGCAGCCTGCTGATCCTGGTCCTCGGTCTGGTGATGGTCTACTCGGCCTCCCAGATCAAGGCCCTGCAGTCCGGCCTCGCCCCGTCCTTCTTCTTCCGCAAACAGCTGCTCGCGGCCGCCATCGGCGGTGTGCTGCTGCTCGCGGCGGCCAGAATGACGGTGAAACTGCACCGCACGCTCGCCTATCCGCTGCTCGCGGCCTCGGTGTTCCTGATGTGCCTGGTGCAGATTCCGGGCATAGGGGTCTCGGTCAACGGCAACCAGAACTGGCTCAGCCTCGGCGGGCCCTTCCAGATGCAGCCGAGCGAGTTCGGCAAGCTCGCCCTGGTCCTGTGGGGCGCCGACCTGCTGGCCCGTAAGCAGGAGAAGAAGCTGCTGGTGCAGTGGAAGCACCTGCTGGTGCCGCTGACCCCGGTCGCTTTTCTGCTGCTCGGGCTGATCATGCTCGGCGGCGACATGGGCACCGCGATCATTCTCACGGCGATCCTCTTCGGGCTGCTGTGGCTGGCCGGCGCCCCCACCCGGCTGTTCGCGGGCGTCCTCGGCGGCGCCGCGGCGATCGGGGCGCTGCTGATCATGACCAGCGCCAACCGGATGTCCCGGCTGGGCTGCACCCTCGCCACCGATCCCGGCCCCGGCGACAAGTGCTGGCAGGCCGTACACGGTATTTATGCCCTCGCATCCGGCGGATTCTTCGGTTCCGGCCTCGGTGCGAGTATGGAAAAATGGGGTGAACTCCCTGAACCGCACACCGACTTCATCTTCGCCATCACCGGGGAGGAACTGGGTCTGGCGGGGACGCTGTCGGTGCTCGCCCTCTTCGCGGCTCTAGGCTATGCGGGTATCCGCGTGGCCGGACGCACGGAGGACCCCTTCGTGAGGTACGCCGCGGGAGGCGTGACCACCTGGATCATGGCCCAGGCCATGATCAACATTGGTGCGGTGCTCGGCCTGTTGCCGATCGCCGGTGTTCCGCTCCCGCTGTTCTCCTACGGGGGCTCCGCCCTGCTGCCGACGATGTTCGCCATCGGGCTGCTGATCGCCTTCGCGCGTGATGAGCCCGCTGCGCGGGCGGCGCTGGCCGCTTTGGCTTCGCGGAAGCCGGTTTTCGGCAGAAAACCGGCTGGGGTGAGATGGAAGACGATGAGACGGCGCGTCACAAAGCGTCCGTCCGGAGAGCGGTGAATTTCGGTGCATGTCGTACTCGCCGGTGGGGGGACCGCCGGCCACATCGAGCCCGCGCTCGCCCTCGCGGACGCCCTGCGCAGGCAGGACCCGACCGTGGGGATCACGGCACTCGGCACGGAGAAGGGCCTGGAGACCAGGCTCGTCCCGGAGCGCGGCTACGAGCTCGGCCTCATCCCGGCCGTACCGCTGCCGCGTAAGCCCACCCCCGAACTGATCACCGTCCCCGGGCGGCTGCGCGGCACGATCAAGGCCGCCGAGCAGATCCTGGAGCGCACCAAGGCGGACTGCGTGGTCGGCTTCGGCGGCTATGTCGCCCTGCCCGGCTACCTGGCGGCCAAGCGGCTGGGCGTGCCGATCATCGTTCATGAGGCCAACGCCCGCCCCGGTCTCGCCAACAAGATCGGCTCGCGGTACGCCAAGTTCGTCGCCGTCAGCACCCCGGACAGCAAGCTGCGCGGGGCCCGCTATGTCGGAATCCCGCTGCGCCGCACCATCGCCACCCTGGACCGCGCCGCGGTCCGCCCCGAGGCGCGGGCCGCCTTCGGGCTCGACCCGAACCTCCCCACCCTCCTGGTGTCCGGCGGCTCGCAGGGCGCCCGCCGACTGAACGAGGTCATCCAGGCCGCCGTGCCGGCGCTGCAGCGCTCCGGCATCCAGGTCCTGCACGCGGTCGGCCCGAAGAACGAACTGCCGCACGTGGACAACATGCCGGGGATGCCGCCGTATGTCCCGGTACCGTACGTGGACCGGATGGATCTTGCGTACGCCGCGGCCGACATGATGCTCTGCCGCGCGGGCGCGATGACCGTCGCCGAACTGTCCGCCGTCGGGCTCCCGGCCGCCTTCGTCCCGCTGCCCATCGGCAACGGCGAACAGCGGCTGAACGCCCAGCCGCTGGTCAACGCCGGCGGGGGCCTGCTGGTCGACGACGCCCAGCTGACCCCGGAGTGGGTGCAGAACTCCGTGCTCCCGGTCCTGTCCGATCCGCACCGGCTGTACGAGATGTCCCGCGCGGCCTCCGAGTTCGGCCGCCGGGACGCCGACGAGCTGCTGGTCGGCATGGTGTACGAGGCGATCGCCCAGCAGCAGAAATAGTCGACGAGCAAAGGCAGGGGAGCGTGGCCGGAATCCGAACCGCCCAGCGCGGCGCCAGGAAGCGGCCGTCCGGCCCGCCCTCCGCCCCACGGCCCCGGGTGCGGCGATGGGCGTGGCCGCGCCGCTGCCTTCGCACCCCGCGCCGCCGCCGGCTCGCCCTCGCGCTGGCCCTCGCGGTACTGCTCGGCGGCTTCGGCGCCTGGACCCTGTACGGCTCGGACTGGCTCCGGATCCGGCAGGTAAAGGCCGTCGGCACCAGAGTTCTGACGCCGGATGAGGTGGTGGCCGCGGCCCGCGTCCCGATGGACGCACCGCTGGCCTCGGTGGACACCGACGCGCTGGCCCGCCGGCTCCGCGCGCGGCTGCCCCGCCTCAAAACCGTTGATGTGGTGCGATCCTGGCCGGACACCATCGGTCTGAAAGTGTCGGAAAGGACGCCAGTAGTGGTGATGCGTTCGGGCGGAAAGTACAGCGAAGTGGACGGCGAGGGCGTCCGTTTCGCCACCGTCCGTACCGTTCCCAAGGGCGTACCGCTTCTGGAAATGGCCGTTTCCGACTCCCCGAGCCTGCACCGGTTCGGAATCGACCGCTTGCGTCGCGCCGCGGTTGACGTCGTAGGACAGCTCCCCGAAGCGGTCCGCGACGACGTACGCACGGTCCGCGTGGTGTCCTACGACGCGCTCACCCTGAAACTGAAGGGGGATCGTACGGTCGTGTGGGGCAGCCGCGAACAGGGCGTGGAGAAGGCCAAGGTGCTCACCGCCCTGCTGAAAGCCGCGCATGCGGCGCACCACTTCGACATCTCGGTGCCCAGCGCCCCTGCCGTATCGGGGAGTTGACGTCCGTAGCCGCAGGCCAGCACCCTGGATGGCTACGACTATGGGTGATCACATAGGGTGAAAAGAAAAACGGGAGGTTCGGCGTGTTCGTTGAACGCGCGCGCCTTGTCGACTTAGTGTCTCGTTCCAAAGGGACTATGGAACCAAGGAACACAGGCACAGGTAACCCTAAACTTCAGGCTTAGGGTTCGGGTCGGCGATACGGACCGCCCCATCGGCATCAGTCGGCGTCCACACGACATGTGAGGCGGCGACACGTAACTCGAGGCGAGAGGCCTTCGACGTGGCAGCACCGCAGAACTACCTCGCAGTCATCAAGGTCGTCGGCATCGGCGGCGGTGGCGTGAACGCCATCAACCGGATGATCGAGGTCGGGCTCAAGGGCGTCGAGTTCATCGCGATCAATACCGATGCACAGGCGCTGCTGATGAGCGACGCCGACGTCAAACTCGACGTCGGCCGCGAAATGACCCGCGGCCTCGGCGCCGGCGCCAACCCGGATGTGGGCCGCAAGGCGGCCGAGGACCACCGCGAGGAGATCGAGGAGGTCCTCAAGGGGGCCGACATGGTCTTCGTGACCGCGGGTGAGGGCGGCGGCACCGGCACCGGCGGTGCACCCGTCGTCGCCAACATCGCCCGCTCGCTGGGCGCCCTGACGATCGGTGTGGTCACCCGGCCGTTCACCTTCGAGGGCCGCCGCCGCGCCAACCAGGCCGAGGACGGCATCGCCCAGCTGCGCGAAGAGGTTGACACCCTCATCGTGATCCCCAACGACCGGCTGCTGTCCATCTCGGACCGCCAGGTGAGCGTGCTCGACGCGTTCAAGTCGGCGGACCAGGTGCTGCTGTCGGGTGTCCAGGGCATCACCGATCTGATCACCACCCCCGGCCTGATCAACCTCGACTTCGCGGACGTCAAGTCCGTGATGTCCGAGGCCGGCTCGGCCCTGATGGGCATCGGCTCGGCGCGCGGCGACGACCGCGCGGTGGCCGCCGCGGAGATGGCGATCTCCTCGCCGCTCCTGGAGGCGTCCATCGACGGCGCCCGCGGCGTACTGCTCTCCATCTCCGGCGGCTCCGACCTCGGTCTCTTCGAGATCAACGAGGCCGCGCAGCTGGTCAGCGAGGCGGCGCACCCGGAGGCCAACATCATCTTCGGCGCGGTCATCGACGACGCGCTCGGCGACGAGGTCCGGGTGACGGTCATCGCCGCGGGTTTTGACGGGGGCCAGCCGCCGGCCCGCCGCGATGCCCAGTCGGCGCTGACGTCCCCCAAGCGCGAGGAAACCGCGCCGGCCCCGAGCCGTCCGGTCACCCCGCCGGAGCCGCGGGCGTCGTCCTTCGGCGGCCTGGGTTCGGTGCCCGTACGGGACGAGGAGCCGGTCCCGGCCGAGTCCTCCGCGCTGGGCGAGGCCTCGACGCCCCCGGCCGGTTCGCCGCAGGTTCCCCCGGCCCGCCCGTCCTACACGGACAGCGCGGCCGAGGAGCTGGACGTCCCCGATTTCCTGAAGTGATCAAAGCACCGAAGTGATAGGGCAACAGCACCACGACAGCGGCGCGCACTTCGCCTTCACCGACAGGTGGGGCGGGGTGAGCGCCGCTCCGTATGATCAGCTCAATCTGGGCGGCGCGGTCGGCGACGATCCGTTGGTGGTTCGCACCAACCGGGAGCTGGCCGCCAAGGAACTCGGCCTCGACCCGGCCGCGGTGGTCTGGATGAACCAGGTCCACGGCCGGGACGTGGCGGTGGTCGACGGACCCTGGCGGACCGACGGCATCCCCTGTGTGGATGCGGTGGTGACCGCCCGCCGGGGCCTCGCGCTCGCCGTACTGACCGCCGACTGCACTCCGGTGCTGCTCGCCGACCCGGTCGCCGGGGTGGCCGGGGCCGCACACGCGGGCCGGCCCGGTCTGGTCGCCGGGGTCGTACCGGCGGCCGTCGAGGCGATGACGAAGCTGGGCGCCGAGCCGGCGCGGATCATCGCGCACACCGGGCCCGCGGTCTGCGGCCGTTGTTACGAGGTGCCCGAGGTGATGCGCGCCGAGGTCACCGCGACGGTGCCCGAGGCCTGGTCGACGACCGGCTGGGACACCCCCGCGCTGGACGTCACCGCAGGTGTACGGGCCCAACTCGGCGCCGCGGGCGTACCGGTCCGTGAGGATGACCACATCTGCACCCTCGAATCCGCGGATCATTTCTCCTATCGGCGCAACCGCACAACGGGGCGGCTCGCGAGCTACGTATGGCTGGAGGGCTGAGCACGTGACGGACGATCGCAGAACGCAACTGGCCGACAACCTGGCGCGGGTGGAGGACCGTATCGCCACCGCGTGCGCCAAGGCCGGCCGGCTGCGTGACGAGGTGACCCTGATCGTGGTCACCAAGACCTATCCCGCGAGCGATGTCCGGCTGCTCGCGGAGCTGGGGGTGCGGCATGTCGCGGAAAACCGCGATCAGGATGCGGCACCGAAGGCCGCCGAATGTGCCGATCTGTCCCTTACTTGGCACTTCGTCGGTCAATTGCAGACGAACAAGGTGCGATCTGTCGCCCGTTATGCCGGAATTATCCAGTCGGTCGACCGGGTCAGGCTTGTCACCGCGCTCTCCAGGGAAGCCGTCCGCGCGGAGCGTGAACTGGGCTGCCTGATCCAGGTGGCGCTCGACGCGGAGCCGGAAAACACCGGGCGGGTGGGCGGGGGCGACACCGCGCGGGCGGGCGAGGGGGCGACCGCCGACCGGGGAGGGGTGGCGCCGGACGGCATCGAGGCGCTCGCCGACGCGATCGCCGGGGCCCAAGGCCTGCGCCTGGACGGTGTGATGACCGTCGCGCCGCTGACCGGGCCGTATGCCGGACGCCAACTCGCCGCATTCGAACGACTCATGGAAATCTCAACCGACCTGCGCGCCAACCATCCTGCTGCCAACATGGTGTCAGCGGGTATGAGCGCGGACCTCGAAGACGCCGTGATGGCCGGGGCGACACATGTGCGCGTCGGCACTGCGGTACTCGGAGTCCGACCACGGCTCGGGTAACGTCGCCAAGCAAGTCGGACCACAGCACAAAATATGGTCATTCCCGCAGAAAGCGGGAGGCTGCGTGGATCCAAGGCCCCCGGTGACGGAGCCGATCCACCACAGAGCGGAGGACGCAGAGAATGGCCGGCGCGATGCGCAAGATGGCGGTCTACCTCGGCCTCGTGGAGGACGATGGGTACGACGGCCGGGGCTTCGACCCCGACGACGAGTTCGAGCCCGAGCTTGACCCGGAGCCGGAACGGGGGCGGCGCCAGCAGCACCAAGTTCAGGCGGAAACACGCCCGGAGCGGGAGGAACCGGTACGGGTCGTGACACCTCCGGCGCAGCGCGAACCCGCCCCGCTCGCCACGGAAAGCGGACGACCCGCCCGAATCGCCCCCGTGGCATCCATCACACCCGACCGTCCGAATCTGGAGAAGAACGCACCGGTGATCATGCCCAAGGTTGTGTCCGAGCGGGAGCCGTACCGCATCACGACGCTCCACCCCCGGACCTACAACGAAGCCCGTACCATCGGGGAACACTTCCGTGAGGGCACTCCGGTGATCATGAATCTCACGGAGATGGACGACACCGATGCGAAGCGACTTGTCGACTTTGCGGCCGGTCTCGTCTTCGGCCTGCACGGCAGCATTGAGCGGGTGACGCAGAAGGTGTTCCTGCTGTCTCCTGCTAACGTCGATGTCACGGCGGAGGACAAGGCCCGTATCGCAGAGGGCGGGTTCTTCAACCAGAGCTGAGACGCAACACCGGGCACACCAGGCCGATAAGGCCGAAACGGGATCAAAGGGGAGAGGGGCGCGCGAGATGAGTGTCGCTGGTCAGGTGATCTATATCGCGCTGTACTGCTTCCTGATCGTGTTGATCTTCCGGCTGGTGATGGACTACGTGTTCCAGTTCGCCCGTTCATGGCAACCCGGCAAGGCGATGGTGGTCGTTCTGGAGGCCACCTACACTGTCACCGATCCGCCACTCAAGCTTCTGCGGCGGGTCATTCCGCCGCTGCGTCTCGGGGGCGTGGCGCTCGACCTGTCCTTCTTCGTATTGATGATCATCGTGTACATCCTGATCACCGTCGTGAGGTCGGTGTTGTTGGTGTGAACGATACGGTCTTGCCGATTGCCGACGACTACGTTGAGGTGAAGTAGAGATGCCGTTGACCCCCGAGGACGTGCGGAACAAGCAGTTCACGACCGTCCGCCTCCGAGAAGGCTATGACGAGGACGAGGTCGATGCCTTCCTCGATGAGGTCGAAGCCGAACTGACCCGGCTCCTGCGGGAGAACGAGGACCTGCGCGCCAAGCTGGCCGCTGCTACGCGCGCAGCCGCGCAGAACCAGCAGCAGCAGGGCCTGCGCAAGGGACCCGACCAGCAGCAGGACCAGCAGCAGCAGCGAGGCGGGGCCCCCGTGCCCGCCGCCATATCCGGTCCGCAGCCGGTCCCGCCGCAGCAGCAGGGGATGGGTGGCCCGCCCCAACTGCCCGGTGGTGCACCGCAGCTGCCCCCAGGTCCCGGTGGCCACGGCCCGCAGGGCCCGCACGGTCCTGGCCCGATGGGCCCCGGCGGTCCGATGGGCGGCGGCCCCCTCGGCGGCCCCGGCGGACCGCAGCAGCAGCTGCCGCAGGCGCCCCAGCAGGGCGGCCCCGGCGGTGACAGCGCGGCGCGCGTGCTGTCGCTGGCACAGCAGACCGCCGACCAGGCGATCGCGGAGGCCCGTTCCGAGGCCAACAAGATCGTCGGCGAGGCGCGCAGCCGTGCCGAGGGCCTGGAGCGGGACGCCCGCGCCAAGGCCGATGCGCTGGAGCGGGACGCGCAGGAGAAGCACCGCGTGGCGATGGGCTCGCTGGAGTCGGCCCGCGCGACGCTGGAGCGCAAGGTCGAGGACCTGCGCGGCTTCGAGCGCGAGTACCGCACCCGCCTGAAGTCCTACCTGGAGAGCCAGCTGCGCCAGCTGGAGACCCAGGCCGACGACTCGCTGGCCCCGCCGCGGACCCCGGCGACCGCCGCTGCCTCGCTGCCGCCGTCGCCGTCGATGGCGTCGGCCGGTGCGGGCACCATGGGTGGCAACCACACCATGGGTGGCGGCCAGTCGATGGGCGGCGGCCACTCGATGGGCAACGGCGCGAGCGGCGGTCCGTCCTACGGCGGTCAGCAGCAGATGTCGCCTGCGATGACCCAGCCGATGGCACCGGTGCGGCCGCAGAGCCCGCAGCCGATGCAGCAGGCGCCGTCGCCGATGCGTGGCTTCCTCATCGACGAGGACGACAACTGACCCCCGCCTAGCGCGCGGAGTCGGCAATCAGGGCCGGGCCCCTGGGGAGTTTCCCCAGGGGCCCGGCCCTTTCCGCGCGCTGACCGCGGATACGGCGAAGCCCCCGGCACAACCGAGTGCCGGGGGCTTCGCCGTGGCGCTGACGTCGTAGCGCCGGCGCCGTAGTCGTTACGCCTTACGGAGGTGGAAGGTCAGGCCCAGGCTCTCGTCCGTGAAGGCGGGGCCGTAGTCGCCGTCCGGGGCGCCCTGGACGTAGTCCGTGGCGAGGACCTCGTCGGAGATCAGGGCGGCGTGGTCGGTGAGGGCCGTGCGGACGTCCTCGTCGGTGGATGCCCAGCGCAGGGCGATCCGGTCGGCGACGTCCAACCCGCTGTTCTTACGGGCCTCCTGGATCAGCCGGATGGCGTCGCGGGCCAGGCCCGCCCGGCGCAGCTCCGGGGTGATCTCCAGGTCGAGGGCGACGGTCGCGCCCGAGTCGGAGGCCACCGACCAGCCCTCGCGCGGGGTCTCGGTGATGATGACCTCGTCGGGGGAGAGGGTGACGGTCTCCCCGTCGACGTCGACCGACGCCGTCCCCTCGCGCAGCGCGAGCGAGAGGGCCGCGGCGTCGGCCGCGGCGACGGCCTTGGCGACCGCCTGGACGCCCTTGCCGAACCGCTTGCCCAGCGCCCGGAAGTTCGCCTTCGCGGTGGTGTCGACCAGAGAGCCGCCCACCTCCGAGAGGGAGGCGAGCGAGGAGACGTTGAGCTCCTCGGCGATCTGGGCGCGCAGGTCGTCGGAGAGGTCACCGAAGCCGGCCGCACCGACCAGCGCGCGGGACAGCGGCTGGCGGGTCTTGACGCCGGACTCGGCGCGCGTCGCGCGGCCCAGCTCGACCAGCCGGCGCACCAGCAGCATCCGCTCGGAGAGGGCCGGGTCGATGAGGGAGGCGTCCGCGACCGGCCAGGAGGAGAGGTGCACGGAGTCCGGGGCGTCCGGGGTGACCGGGGCGACCAGGTCCTGCCAGACCCGTTCGGTGATGAACGGGGTGAGCGGCGCCATGAGGCGGGTGACCGTCTCGATGACCTCGTGGAGGGTGCGCAGCGCGGCCGCGTCGCCCTGCCAGAAGCGGCGGCGGGAGCGGCGGACGTACCAGTTGGAGAGGTCGTCGACGAAGGCGGACAGGAGCTTGCCGGCGCGCTGGGTGTCGTAGGCCTCCAGGGCCTGGGTGACCCCCTCGGCCAGGGTGTTCAGCTCGCCCAGCAGCCAGCGGTCCAGCAGGGGGCGGTCGGCCGGGGCCGGGTCGGCGGCGGACGGCGCCCAGTTGGACGTGCGGGCGTACAGCGCCTGGAAGGCGACGGTGTTCCAGTAGGTCAGGAGCGTCTTGCGGACCACTTCCTGGATGGTGGCGTGGCCCACCCGGCGGGCGGACCACGGGGAGCCGCCGGCCGCCATGAACCATCGGACCGCGTCCGCGCCGTGCTGGTCCATCAGCGGGATCGGCTGGAGGATGTTGCCCAGGTGCTTGGACATCTTGCGGCCGTCCTCGGCGAGGATGTGGCCCAGGCAGACGACGTTCTCGTAACTCGACTTGTCGAAGACGAGGGTGCCGACGGCCATCAGGGTGTAGAACCAGCCGCGGGTCTGGTCGATGGCCTCCGAGATGAACTGCGCCGGATAGCGCTTCTCGAAGATCTCCTTGTTGCGGTACGGGTAGCCCCACTGCGCGAACGGCATCGAGCCCGAGTCGTACCAGGCGTCGATGACCTCCGGGACGCGGGTCGCCGTCGCCCGGCACGTCGGGCAGGCGAAGGTGATCTCGTCGATGAAGGGGCGGTGCGGGTCCAGGCCCGACTGGTCGGTGCCGGTCAGCTCCGTCAGCTCGGCGAGCGAGCCGACGCAGGTGAGGTGGTTCTCCTCGCAGCGCCAGATGGGCAGCGGGGTGCCCCAGTAGCGGTTACGGGACAGCGCCCAGTCGATGTTGTTGTTCAGCCAGTCGCCGAACCGGCCGTGCTTGACCGACTCCGGGTACCAGTTGGTGTTCTCGTTCTCCCGCAGCAGGGCGTCCTTGACCGCGGTGGTGCGGATGTACCAGGACGGCTGGGCGTAGTAGAGCAGCGCGGTGTGGCAGCGCCAGCAGTGCGGGTAGCTGTGCTCGTAGGCGACGTGCCGGAAGAGCAGGCCGCGGGCGGAGAGATCCTCGACCAGGACTCCGTCGGCCTTCTTGAAGAACTGGCCGCCGACCAGCGCCAGCTCCTCTTCGAAGGTGCCGTCCGGGCGGACCGGGTTGACCACCGGCAGGCCGTACGCCTTGCAGGTCTTGAGGTCGTCCTCACCGAAGGCCGGGGCCTGGTGGACGAGGCCGGTGCCGTCCTCGGTGGTGACGTACTCGGCGTTGACGACGAAGTTGGCGCCCTCGAGGTCCACCAGCTGGAAGGGGCGCTCATACGCCCAGCGCTCCATCTCGCGGCCGGTGAAGGACTCGCCGGTGGCACTCCAGCCCTCGCCGAGAGCCTTCTCCAGCAGCGGCTCGGCGACGACCAGCTTCTCGCTGCCGTCCGTCGCGACGACATAGGTGACGTCGGGGTGGGCGGCGACGGCGGTGTTGGAGACCAGGGTCCAGGGGGTGGTCGTCCACACCAGCAGCGCCGCCTCGCCCGCGAGCGGGCCGGAGGTCAGCGGGAGGCGGACGAAGACCGAGGGGTCGACGACGGTCTCGTAGCCCTGGGCCAGCTCGTGGTCGGACAGGCCCGTGCCGCAGCGCGGGCACCAGGGGGCGACGCGGTGGTCCTGGACCAGCAGGCCCTTGTTGAAGATCTCCTTGAGCGACCACCACACCGACTCGATGTAGTCGGGGTCCATCGTGCGGTACGGGGACTCCAGGTCGGTCCAGTAGCCCATCCGGGTCGTGAGCTCGGCGAAGGCGTCGGTGTGCCGGGTCACCGACTCGCGGCACTTGGCGTTGAACTCGGCGATGCCGTACGCCTCGATGTCCTTCTTGCCGTTGAAGCCCAGCTCCTTCTCCACGGCCAGCTCGACCGGGAGGCCGTGGCAGTCCCAGCCGGCCTTGCGGTCGACGTGGTAGCCCTGCATGGTGCGGAACCGGGGGAAGACGTCCTTGAAGACGCGGGCCTCGATGTGATGGGCGCCGGGCATGCCGTTGGCGGTCGGCGGGCCCTCGTAGAAGACCCACTCCGGCCGTCCCTCGGACTGCTGGAGGGTACGGGAGAAGACCTTCTGCTCCTGCCAGAACTCGAGCACGGCGTGCTCGAGGGCGGGGAGGTCTACCTGGGCGGGTACCTGGCGGTACTGGGGCTGCTCACTCATCGGGGGTTTCCTCCGGCGGACACCAGCTGCGTTTTCCGTCCGGAGGGACGAGAGCTCGCGCTCCCGCGGTACCACCCTCCTTGGCGGCGCCGCTGGCACCGCCCCCTCATTGGGGTCGCGCTGCCGGTTCTACTCGCCTTGGGTGGCCCGCGGCCCGCGGGCGGAGCCCACTGTCCAAGACTTTCTTCCGGCGACTCCGGGGTGATCTTCGCGTCGCGCACGCCCCCGGGCTTCCACCGTCCCCGGGTCGCTCCTGGCTGCGTACGACGCTACTCGTCCCATCAATGCCTCTCGCTGGGCCCAGTGTACGGGGCCGGGCCGTCGGCGGCCGACCGTTTTTCCGGGCGCGGCTGCCCGCCGGTGTGACCCGAATGGCGCGATGACCGGCCCCGGAGTGTGCGGCGCGGGCAGCGGGGCACAACCGAGGCAGGCCGGGCTTCCCGGCGGGGAGACCGGGCCTGCCGGGCGGTGCGTCCCGTTGCCGCGTGCCGTGTGGCGATTTATCGTTCCCGTCACAATTCGCGTACAAGCTCACCTATGTGAAGGGGGCGCGGCCATGGTGGCGAAAAAGACCGCCGCGCAGACGAGCTCGACGCCTGCCGATGAGGCCGATGAGGCTGTCGCGAAGCAGCCCGCACCGACGAAGACAGCTCCCGGGAAAACAGTCCCGAAGAAGGCGGCTCCGAAGAACCCAGCGGCGAAGAACGCAGCGGCGAAGAAGGCGAAGGACGCGACGCCGCGGAAGGCCGCGGCGAAGAAGACGGCCGCCACGAAGACGCCGGCCGGGAAGGCGGCGGCGAAGACGACGGTCACCACGGCGGCGCTCAAGAAGACGCCCAAGAAGACGCCGAAGAAGCCGGCGAAGAAGACCGCGGCCAAGAACGCCGCGGTGCCCGCGAAGAAGACGGGAGCCCCCACAGTGGCGGCGAAGAAGACGGCGGCCGCTGCGGCGCACGCCATGGATACCGCGGTGCCCCCCGCCCGGGTGGCCGCGGCGCCCGGCGAGCTCGCCGTGCGGCCCGGCGAGGATCCCTGGACGTCCGGGGAGGTCGCCGAGGCGCGGGCCGGGCTGCTGGACGAGGTGGGGCGGCTGCGCGCCGAGATCGTCGCGTCGGAGGACGCCGTCGCCGGGCTGATGCGCGACTCCGGGGACGGCGCGGGCGACGACGAGGCCGACACCGGCAGCAAGAACATCACCCGCGAGCACGAGATGGCGCTGGCCTCCAACGCCCGCGAGATGCTCCAGCAGACCGAACGGGCGCTCGGCAGGCTGGACGCGGGCACCTACGGCCTGTGCGAGAACTGCGGCAACCCGATCGGCAAGGCGCGGATGCAGGCCTTTCCGCGTGCGACGCTGTGCGTGGAGTGCAAGCAGAAGCAGGAGCGGCGCGTCTGACACCGCGCCGGAATTCGTCGCGGGCGGCCCCCGTACCGCCCGCGGCCGTACGTGTGTGCCGTACGCTCGTGACGGGTCAGGCGTGGCCTGACAGCTGACTCGAACGGGCTGAGGACTCACACGTGGCAGAGGCGGAACGCATCACCAGCACGCCGGAATCCGGGCCGGAATCCGGGACGGATCCCGAGCAGGGCTCCGAGCAGGGTTCCGAAGGGGGACGGCCGGTGGAGCCGGAGGAGAAGGCGGACCGGGGCAAGCGGAAGATCCTCGCCCTGCTGGTGGTCGCCGCCTTCGTCTACGCACTGGACCTGAGCAGCAAGCTGCTGGTCGTCGCCAAGCTGGAGCACCACGCGCCGATCCAGGTCATCGGGACGCTGCTGCAGTTCAACGTGATCCGTAACCGCGGCGCCGCGTTCAGCATGGGCGAGGCGCTGACGATCTTCCTCACGATCATCGCGGCGTCCGTGATCGTGGTGATCGCCCGGATCGCCCGCAAGCTCTACAGCCTGCCCTGGGCGATCTCGCTCGGGCTGCTGCTCGGCGGCGCGTTCGGCAACCTCACCGACCGGGTCTTCCGTTCGCCGGGCGTCTTCGAGGGCGCGGTGGTCGACTTCATCGCCCCGGTGCATTTCGCGGTCTTCAACCTCGCGGACTCCGGGATCGTCTGCGGCGGCATCCTGATCGTGTTCCTGTCCTTCCGGGGCGTGGACCCGGACGGCACGGTCCACAAGGACTGACCGGACCCCGTTGTCAGGGCCCGGGGCCGGGGCGCCGCCGCCCCGGGCAGGGCACCGCGGCGGGACTGCCATACTCGTGGGGTGAGCACCGTTCCCGAGATCCGCACCCTGCCCGTACCGGACGGCCTGGAGGGCGAGCGCGTCGACGCCGCGCTGGCCCGTATGTTCGGCTTTTCCCGGACGAAGGCGGCCGAGCTTGCCGCCGCCGGAAAGGTCCGGGTCGACGGCTCCGAGGTGATGAAGTCCGAGCGGGTCTCCGGCGGTGCCTGGCTGGAGGTCGAGATGCCGCAGGCCGCGCCGCCTGTGGAGATCGTCGCCGAGCCCGTCGAGGGCATGGAGATCGTGCACGACGACGACGACATCGTGGTGATCGTCAAGCCGGTCGGCGTCGCCGCGCACCCCAGCCCCGGCTGGACGGGTACGACCGTGATCGGCGGCCTGGCCGCGGCCGGCTACCGCATCTCCACCTCCGGCGCCGCCGAGCGCCAGGGCATCGTGCACCGCCTCGACGTCGGCACCTCGGGCCTGATGGTGGTCGCCAAGTCCGAGCGCGCATACACCCTGCTCAAGCAGCAGTTCCGCGAGCGTACGGTCGACAAGCGCTACCACGCCCTGGTCCAGGGCCACCCGGACCCGATGAGCGGCACCATCGACGCCCCCATCGGCCGGCACCCGCAGCACGACTACAAGTGGGCGGTCACCGCCGAGGGCAAGCCCTCGGTCACGCACTACGACCTGATCGAGGCGTTCCGGGCGGCCAGCCTGCTGGACATCAAGCTGGAGACCGGCCGCACCCACCAGATCCGGGTGCACATGGCCGCGCACCGCCACCCCTGCGTCGGCGACCTGACCTACGGCGCCGACCCCACCCTCGCCAAGCGCCTGGGCGTCGGCAGGCAGTGGCTGCACGCGGTCCGCCTCGGCTTCGAGCACCCCTCCGACGGGCAGTGGGTCGAGTTCGAGAGCGTCTACCCCGACGATCTGCAGCAGGCGCTGGACACCGTGCGGGACGAGAGCGCCTGACACAGCGGGTCAGGGCCGGCGGCATGGCACGCTTGGGGCGGAAGTGATCCCTCCCGACCCCGGAGCGTAGCCACCGTGGACCAGCTGGCTCTGCTGTTCGTCCTGCTGCTCGGAGCCGTGGTCATGGTGCCGGTCGGCGACCGGCTGGGGGTGCCCTCGCCGGTGCTGATGACCCTCGCCGGGGCCGTGCTGGCGCTGCTGCCGTTCGTGCCCAACGTCGAGGTACCGCCCGAGTTCATCCTGCCGCTGGTGCTGCCGCCACTGCTCTACGCCGCCGTACAGCGCACGTCCTGGCGGCAGTTCACCGCCAACGTCCGGCCGATCTTCCTGCTGGCCGTCGCGCTGGTCTTCGCCACCACGGCCGCCGTCGCCGCGGTCGCCCAGGCCGTGGTGCCCGGTATGCCGATCGCCGCCGCGGTGGTGCTGGGCGCGCTGGTCGCCCCGCCCGACCCGGTGGCCGCGACCGCCGTCGCCGGAAAGCTCGGGCTGCCCCGCCGGATGGTCTCCATCCTGGAGGGCGAGGGGCTGTTCAACGACGTCACCGCGATCGTGCTCTACCACGTCGCGCTCGCCGCGGCGGTCAGCGGCACCTTCTCGATGCCGGCCGCGGTCGGCTCGCTGGTGCTCTCCGCGGTGGTCGCCATAGCGGTCGGGCTGGTGCTCGGCTGGATCACCAACAAGCTGATGGGGCTGCTCGGCGACCCCACGCTGCAGATCGGGCTGACGCTGCTGGTGCCGTTCGTGGCGTACGTCCTGGCCGAGAACTTCCACGGCTCCGGGGTGCTCGCCGTGCTGACCACCGCGCTGTTCCTCGCCGAGTACGCGGTCGATGCCGACGATGTGCTGGGCCGGCTCGCCGGCTACACCTTCTGGGAGGTCGTCGACACCCTCGTCACCGGTGTCGCGTTCGGGCTGATCGGCCTGGAGCTGCACAACATCTTCGGGGCCGCGTCCGGGCGGTGGGGCGAGATGCTCGGCGCCGGCGCCGCGGTCGTCGCGGTGGTCGTCGCCGTCCGGCTGCTGTGGCTGCTGCCCGCCGCCTGGCTCGCCAAGCGGATGCACAAGCTCCGCGACTACGACGAGCAGATCCCGATGAGCTGGCGGGAGACCCTCATCATGTGGTGGTCGGGGATGCGCGGGGTGGCCTCGGTGGCGCTGGCACTGGCCATTCCGTACACCATCGACGGCGGCGGCGCCTTCCCCGCCCGCGACGAGATCCTCTTCATCGCCTTCGCGGTGGTGCTCACCACCCTGCTCCTGCAGGGCTTCACCCTGCCCTGGCTGGTGCGCAAGCTGCGGGTACGGTCCGACGCCGATGCCCAGGACGCGCTGGAGCGGGAGCTGGCGATCCGGGTGATCAAGGCGTCCAAGCGGCGGCTGAAGGAGATCCTGGAGGTCGAGGAGCTGACCGAGGAGGTCAGCGACCAGCTCTCGCGCCGCGCCTACGACATCGGCGCCCGGATCGCGCCGGACATCGTCGACGACGAGCGCCGCGAGCTGTTCGACCAGCGGATCACCCGGATGAAGAAGGTCCAGCGCATCCAGGGCGAGATGCTCTCGGCCGCCCGGCACGAGGTGCTGGCGGCCCGCAGCGAGCCGGGTGCGGACCCGGAGATCGTGGACCGGGTGCTGCGCCACCTCGACATGCGCAGCCTGCGGGGCACGCCGTAACGGCACGCCGCAGCAGCATGCCGTAACGGCCCCGCGCGGCCTCAGCCCGCCGGCTTCCCGTCCCGGCGCAGCCCGTGGTGGCCCAGCGGCGCGGGCGCGGTGGCGATCCGCGGGAGCGCGTAGGCGTGTTCGGACCGCAGCCACTCGATCATCCGCTCCCGCACCTGGCAGCGCACCGCCCAGAGGGCGTCCGCGTCGCGGGCGGTCATCAGCGCCCGGACGACCATCGTGGACGGCGTGGTGTCGGTGACCACCAGGCTCCAGGACCGGCCGTCCCACTCCTCGCACTCCTGCAGGACCTCGTGCAGCCGCTGCCGCATCTTCTCCACCGGCGCACAGTGGTCGAGATGGAAGAGGACGGTGCCGGTCATCTGGGCCCCGCCGCGCGACCAGTTCTCGAACGGCTTGCCGGTGAAGTACGAGACCGGCATGGTGATCCGCCGCTCGTCCCAGGTCCGTACGGTCAGGAACGTCAGGGTGATCTCCTCGACGGTGCCCCACTCGCCGTCCACCACCACCGTGTCGCCGATCCGCACCATGTCGCCGAACGCGATCTGCAGCCCCGCGAAGAGGTTGCCCAGCGTGGACTGGGCGGCGATGCCGGCGACGATGCCCAGCAGCCCGGCCGACGCCAGCATGGACGCGCCCACCGCCCGCATCTCCGGGAAGGTCAGCAGCATCGCGGCCGCGGCGACGATGATCACCGTGGCCGTCACCACCCGCTGGATCAGCGTCACCTGGGTCCGCACCCGCCGCACCCGCGCCGCGTCCCGTCCGCTCGCCGCGTAACGGGTGTACGACGACTCGACGATGGCGGCCGCGGCCCGCACCAGCAGCCAGGCGGTGGCCGCGATCAGCACCAGGGTCAGGGCCTGCCCGGTCCCCGTGCCGTGGTCCTCGACGGTCTTGAGCCCGGTCTCGTCATACGCACCCCGCAACAGCGCCGCGCACAGCGCCACTTGGGCCGGGATCCGGCAGCGGCGCAGCAGGCCCCACAGGGGCGTCTCGGGGTGTGCGGCGTCCATCCGGCGCAGCGTCCGGTCGGCGAGCCAGACCAGGATGAGCGTGAGGACGACCGAGCCGCCGATGACGGCGACCGGGCGTAGCACGTCCTCCAGCGACACGGCTTCCTCCTTGCTGTCGTGGGCGCGGTGTGCGAGTGCCGGTCTCCTCGACCGTAGCTGGCACCATGGGATCAGAGCGATCCAACCCAGGGAAGTGATGTTCAGTGCCCGGTCCCACCGAGTCCGCGACCAGCGGGTCTTCGACGATTGTCCTGTTTCATTCGGTGTGCGGGCTGCGCCCCGCGGTGCAGTCCGCGGCGGACCGGCTGCGGGCCGCGGGCCATGAGGTGATCGTCCCCGATCTGTTCGAGGGCCGGACCGCGGACTCGGTGGCGGACGGCATCGTCATCAAGGACGAGATCGGCAAGGAGGAGCTGCTCAAGCGGGCCGTCACGGCCGCGGCGCCGTACTCCGACCGCGGCCTGGTCTACGCCGGCTTCTCCTTCGGCGGCTCGGTCGCGCAGAATCTCGCGCTGGCCGACGAGAAGACCCGCGGGCTGCTTCTGCTGCACGGCACCTCCGACATCGCCGAGGGCGCCGCCGCCGACGATCTGCCGGTGCAGCTGCATGTCGCCGACCCGGACCCGTACGAGCCGCACGACTGGCTGAACGCCTGGTACCTCCAGATGCGCCGGGCCGGCGCGGACGTCGAGGTCTTCCGCTACGCCGGCGCCGGCCACCTCTACACCGACGCCGGCCTGCCGGATTACGACGAGGAGGCGGCGGAGAGCACCTGGAGGGTGGCGCTGGGGTTCCTGGCCGGGCTGTGAGCCGGCGGGGGGCCGGTCAGGCCACCGGCCGGTCGGCCTTCTCGACCTGCTGGGTGCCGCTGCGGGTGCGGTACGAGCGGAGCAGGGTGCTGGTGGCGTTCGGGTCGCTCTTGTCGGAGATGCCGAAGTAGTCCATCTGGGTGCGCTCGGAGCTGACGTCGAGGACGCCGTAGCCGTGCGAGTCCATGTCCAGCCACTTCACATGGCGGTTGGCGGCGCGGATGGCGGCGACGCCGGCCAGCGAGATCGTGTGCGGGGCGACGTGCAGGATGTCGTCCACGTTGTCGGAGGTGACGGAGGTGACCACGAACTCCGTCGCCACCGGCCCGGTGTGGGGGTAGGTCGCCGCCTGAAGGGGCACATCGTTGGCCCAGGCCATGTGGATGTCGCCGGTCAGGAACACCGTGTTGCCGATGCCGCGGTCGCTGAGGTGGGTCAGCAGCTCGCGCCGGTCGTCGGTGTAGCCGTCCCACTGGTCGGTGTTGACCGCCAGGCCCTCCTTGGGGATGCCGAGGATGTCGGCGAGCGGGCCGAGCAGATGCGCGGGTATCGAGCCGAAGGCCACCTGCGAGATCATCACCGAGGTGCCCACCAGCCGCCAGGCGGTGTCCGACCCCGCAAGTCCCTTCTTGAGCCAGTCCAGTTGGGCCCGGCCGGTGATCGTACGGCTGGGGTCGTCGACCGCGCCGCTGCCGGGCTTGGCCTGCTCGTCGCGGAAGGACCGCAGATCCAGCAGATGCAGATCGGCGAGATTGCCGAAGCGCAGCCTGCGGTACGTCGTCCCGGCGATGGAGGGCCGTACGGGCATCCACTCGAAATACGCCTGCTTCGCCGCGGCCATCCGCGCGGACCAGGGGCCCTCGGTGTCCGGGGTGTGGTTGACCGCGCCGCCCTTCCAGGCGTTGTCGGCGAACTCGTGGTCGTCCCAGATGGCGATGACCGGATGGGTGGCGTGCATGGCCAGCGCGTCCGGGTCGGCTTTGTGGACGCCGTGCCGGATGCGGTAGTCGGCGAGCGTGAGCAGCTCGTGGGCGGGGGAGTGCGGGCGGACGACGTACTTGAAGTCGGGGTATTCGCCGGACTTGTACTCGTAGAGGTAGTCGCCGAGATGCAGCACCGCGTCCAGGTCGCCGCGGGCGGCCAGGTGACGGTACGCGGAGAAGTAGCCGGACTCCCAGTTGGCGCAGGAGACCGCGCCGAAGCGGACGTTGCCGGGGGCCGCGTCGTGCGCGGGCGCGGTGCGGGTGCGGCCGACGGGGGAGTGCTGCCCGCCGGCGGTGAAGCGGTAGTAGTAGCGGGTGGCCGGGCGCAGGCCGCGCACATCCGCCTTGACGGTGTGGTCGGCGGCGGCGGTGGCGGTCACGCTGCCGTGCGCGACGACGGTGGCGAAGTCCTGGTCCGTGGCCACCTGCCAGGCCACCTCCGCGGCCGGTCCGCGGCCGGAGCCGGGGGTGGCCTCGGGGGCCGGGGTCACCCGGGTCCACAGCAGGATCCCGTCGGGCAGCGGGTCGCCGGAGGCGATGCCGTGCTGGAAGACGCGGGCCCGGCCGGGGGCCTCTTGGGCCTGCGCGGAGGCGGCGCCGGCCAGCGGCAGCAGGGCGGCGGTGGCGGCTACGGCCGTGACGGCGGAGCGGCGTGAGATGTGGTCATGATCGGTCACGGCCGAACCTTACTGACCAGTAGGCCGGTGAGGGAGGGTGGTACCCGAGAATTCACCTGCCCTCCCCCATGCCTTAAGGGCGGGGGAGGTGCCCCCCTCCTTACGGCCCCTCCGCGGTGCTCAGTTCCCGGCGGTGGGGTCCTTCTCGCCCGTGCGGATCCCCTGGCCGCCGTTCTTGCCGGTGCCCTTGCCCGGGTCCGTCCCCTTGCCCTTGCCGGGGTCCGTCCCCTTCGCCGGGCCGAACTCGCTGTCAATCATCTTCTTGAAGTTGGCCAGTGAGATCTGGTTGTACTCCGCCTGCGTCATCTGCCGCTGCGGGATCTTGCCCATCACCAGCTTCTTGTCGCCGTGCACGAAGGTCGGCGTGCCCTTGACGCCCTTGCGGCCGAACAGCGCGGTCATATCCATCGCCCAGCGGTCGTAGGTGCCCTTCTTGACCGCCGTCTCGAACGCCTTGTTCCCCTTCAGCTGCGGCACCTCGGCGGCGACCTTGAGCAGCGCGGAGTCCTTGGCGTAGACGTCCTCGCGCTCATCGGGGTGGTTCTTCACCGAGTACAGCGCCGTCTTGTACTTCAAGAAGGCGTCCGGGCTGACGTCGAGCGCGGCACCCAGGGCGCTCAGCGCGTTCTTCGACCCCTCGCCGCCCTGCATCCCGTCGATGAACGAGTACATCGTGAAACGGACCTTGAACCGGCCTTCCTTGATGTCCTTCAGCAGCTCCGGTCCGGTGCTCTGCTCGAACGCCGCGCACGCCGGGCAGCGGACGTCCTCGAAGACCTCCAGGGTCTGCTTCGCCTTCGGGTCACCTATCAGGATCTCGGTGCCGTTCTTGCCCTGAGTGTGGGCCGGCGTCACGGACTTGGCCTCCGCGGCGGCCTCCCAGCCGGTGGGCGCGGTCAGCTTCATGATGCCGAAGCCGATACCGGCGGCGACCGCCAGGACGCCGACCACCGAGGCGCCCACGACGAGCTGACGCCGCGTCTTCTCCTGCTTCTTCTGCCGCTCGCGCTCGGCGCGGATCCGCTCGCGGGCTGCCGACTTGCCGGCCTGGCTGTTGCGGTTGCTCATGGGGGGTCCCGTTCCTCAGGGTTGATGGCTCGTGCGAACTGGTCGGGCGGCGGCCCTGCGAGGGGGACCGCGGCGCAGTACGCAGTGCACCAGGAGGGGGAGCGGGCGGGCCGGCGGCAGGGGATGCTGGTGGGCGGCGAGCCGCAGCCAGGGCGCGGCCGCCGGCACGGGGTTGCCCTTCCGGTCCGACGGGGTGCCCAACTCGCCGCCCCGGAACGGCAGATGGGCGCCCACCGGACCCGGCGGTCCGCCGGCCGGGCTGTATCGGATGTGCCGCCCGGTGGCCAGGACGATGTCGGCGGCCGGCTCCAGCGGCACGCACAGCGCGGTGAACAGCGCCGCCCGAACCACCCGGAATCCCCTCCCCTGCATGCCGGGAGTCTGCCATGCGCACGGCGAAAGACCGGGTCAAGATTTGGCATCGGCCGACGTGCGCACCGCACGCCGGCCGATGCGGCCGGGCCCCGGACCCGGTCAGCGCCGGGGGAGGGCTCCGGGCCTCAGTGCTTGAGCCCCTTGTCCACCTGGGAGTTGAACTCCGCCACGGTGGAGGGCGCCGCCTTGCCCTGCGGGGTGTCCGTGCCCAGCACCGTGCCGTTGAGCTTGACGGTCGGGGTGCTGGTGACGTCCTTGTACGAGTTGAACGTGTCGGACATCTCCAGCGCCCACCGGTCGTACGTACCGCCCTTGACGGCCTTCTGGAAGGCCGCATTGCCCTTGAGCGCCGGGATGGTGTCCGCGACCTTGATCAGGTAGCTGTCGTCGGCGAACTTGTCCGGACCGGTCTCCTCGGGGTGGTACTGCTTCGAGTACAGCGCGTACTTGTACTTCAAGAACGCGTCCGGGCTGACGTTGAGGGCGGCGCCCAGCGCGCTCAGCGCGTTCTTGGAGCCGGTGCCCTGGAGATTGGCGTCGAGGAACGTACCGAGGTGGTAGGACGCCTTGTACTTGCCGTCCTTGATGTCCTTCTCGACGGTCGCGCCGATGGTCTGCTCGAACGAGGCGCAGCCGGGGCAGCGCGGGTCCTCGAAGAGGTGCAGGGTGTTCTTGGCGCCCGGCTTGCCGATGACGACGGTGGTGCCGCCCTTGCCGGAGGTGTTGGCGGGCGTGACGAGCTTGGCCTTCGCGGCCTTCGTCCACACCTTGTTGCCGCCCGCGGCAGCGGCGGCGCCACCGCCACCGTCCCCGCCGCTCGTTTTGGCGACCGCCAGCCCGATCCCGCCGGCCACCGCCAGCACGCCGACGACCGTGCCGCCGACGATCAGCTGCCGGCGGACCCGGTCCTTCTTCGCCTGCCGCTCGCGCTCGGCGCGCAGCCGCTCGCGGGCTGCCTGCTTGCTGGCCTGACTGTTGCGATTGCTCATGACTGTGTGCTCCGTGGAGATCCGTGGATGTCGGGTGCGTGCGGTGGGCGCTGTCCGAGGGCGCAGGAAAGCTGCGCGGGTGGGGCCTCAGGCAGCGAGCGCGCAGGGCGGTCCACGGCGTATCACGCTGTGCACGAGCACAGGGGCGGCACGGGCGGGCTCGCCGGGCCGTACGGGGGCGGGCGCCGGGCGGACCGGGGCGTGCGGCACGCCGGTCACCGCGACGGCGATCAGCAGCGGGCGGAAGGCGAAACCGGCCACCGCGCCGAACAGCTGCACCAGCGCGGCCTCGCCGCGGCGCAGCCAGGCCGCTGCCAGCAGCCCGGTCAGCACATGCGCCGCGAGCAGCATCAGCCACGGCGTGGCGGGCACGGCAGCGTCCGGGGACAGCCGCGCGAGGGGCGCGCCGACCGTGCCGCCGCCGCAGAGCAGATCCACCCCCAGCGAGCGCAGCGGCCCGGTGACCGGACCGCCGCCCTCGCCGTAACAGGTGTGCTGGCCGATGCTGAAGACCGCGTCGGCCGCCAGCTCCAGCGGGAGCAGCAGCCCGGCGATCCGCCAGTAGCCGCGCTCCCGGCCGGCCAGCGCGTAGGCGAGCGCGAAGACGGCGGCCGAGAGGGCGGCGACGGTGGTCAGCGGCAGCGGCATATGGGACAGCAGCACATGTGACGCCGCGGACAGCGTCACGCACAGCGCCGTGAAGAGCGCCGCGCGCAGTGCCCGCAGGTGTGCCGCAGAGATGTCCATTGGAGGGAGTGTGCCACGGGCCCGGGTAAACGGTGTCTAAGAGGAGCCGGACCGCTTCTCACAGTCCAGGGATCTGCCCGTTGCGGAACAGATCCACGAAGATCTGGTGGTCGGTGCGGGCGCGGGCACCGTAGGAGTGCGCGAAGTCGACCAGGACCTGCGCGAAGCCGTCCTCGTCGGCGGCGATGGCCGCGTCGATGGCGCGCTCGGTGGAGAACGGCACCAGGGAGTGGCCGCTCTCGTCGTCCGCGGCGGCGTGCATGGTGGCCGTCGCCCGGCCGAGGTCGGCCACCACGGCGGCGATCTCCTCCGGGTCGTCGATGTCCGACCAGTCCAGGTCGACCGCGTACGGCGAGATCTCGGCGACCAGCTGGCCCGCGCCGTCCAGTTCGGTCCAGCCCAGCCACGGGTCGGCGTGGTCCTGGAGGGCGCGCTGGGAGATCACCGTGCGGTGGCCCTCGTGCTGGAAGTAGCCGCGGACCGCCGGGTCGGTGATGTGCCGGGAGACGGCCGGGGTCTGCGCCTGCTTCATGTAGATCACCACATCGTTCTCCAGGGCGTCGCTGTTGCCCTCGAGAAGGATGTTGTACGAGGGCAGCCCGGCCGAGCCGATGCCAATGCCGCGGCGGCCCACCACGTCCTTGACGCGGTAGGAGTCGGGGCGGTCCAGGCTCGAGTCGGGGAGCGTCTCCAGATAGCCGTCGAAGGCCGCCAGGACCTTGTACCGGGTCGCCGCGTCCAGCTCGACGCTGCCGCTGCCGTCGGCGAAGCGCCGCTCGAAGTCGCGGATCTCCGTCATCGACTCCAGCAGCGAGAACCGGGTCAGCGAGCGGGCGTCGCGCAGCGCGTCCAGCAGCGGGCCCTCGGCGGTGTCCAGCGTGAACGGCGGCACCTCCGCCGTCTTCGCCCCGGAGGCCAGCGCGTGGATGCGCTCGCGGTAGGCGGCGGCGTAGGTGCGCACCAGGCCGGTGATCTGCTCGTCGCTGAGCGCCTTGGCGTAGCCGATCAGTGCGACCGAGGCGGCGAACCGCTTGAGGTCCCAGGTGAAGGGCCCCACGTACGCCTCGTCGAAGTCATTGACGTTGAAGATCAGCCGGCCCGTGGAGTCCATGTAGGTGCCGAAGTTCTCGGCGTGCAGATCACCGTGGATCCACACCCGGCCGGTCCGCTCGTCCAGGTAGGGGCCCTGGTTCTTGCCGTCCTCCAGGTCGCGGTAGAACAGGCATGCTGTGCCCCGGTAGAAGGCGAAGGCCGAGGCGGCCATCTTGCGGAACTTGACGCGGAAGGCGGCGGGGTCGGCGGCGAGCAGTTCTCCGAAGGCGGTGTCGAAGACGGCGAGGATTTCCTCGCCGCGCTGCGCGGCGTCCTGCGCCGGGGCGTGCTGGGACGACATCGCTGGGTGCCTCCTGGGGTGCGGGAGAGAGGTAGGGAGCTCCACGACGGAATCCGTACGTCGCTTGTTCGAATCTTGCCGTGGATTGTTCGCTATGGATCTGTCGGTGACAACGAGTGAGGCTACTCGTGAGTGCCCCGGGGCGGTCGGCCGGGCGCCGCTCGCCCGTCGCCCCCCATCGCGCCGCAGCGCCCGATGATTGTCGGTCGTGAGTCGTAGACTTCGACACCGTCTCACCGATCCGTCGCCGACCCGTTTTCCGGAGGTCCCCCGCCGTGGCAAAGCCGCCCTTCACGCATCTGCATGTCCACACCCAGTACTCGCTGCTGGACGGTGCGGCGCGGCTGAAGGACATGTTCAACGCGTGCAATGAGATGGGCATGACGCATATCGCCATGTCCGACCACGGCAACCTGCACGGGGCGTACGACTTCTTCCATTCGGCGCAGAAGGCGGGCGTGACGCCGATCATCGGCATCGAGGCGTATGTGGCACCGGAGTCGCGCCGCAACAAGCGCAAGATCCAGTGGGGCCAGCCGCACCAGAAGCGCGATGACGTCTCCGGTTCGGGTGGTTATACGCACAAGACCATCTGGGCGGCGGACAGGACCGGGCTGCACAACCTCTTCCGGCTGTCCTCGGACGCGTATGCGGAGGGCTGGCTGCAGAAGTGGCCGCGGATGGACAAGGAGACCATCGCCCAGTGGTCCCAGGGCCTGATCGCCTCCACCGGCTGCCCCTCGGGTGAGCTGCAGACCCGGCTGCGGCTGGGGCAGTACGACGAGGCCCGCAAGGCCGCGGGGGAGTATCAGGAGATCTTCGGCAAGGACCGGTATTTCCTGGAGCTGATGGACCACGGCATCGAGATCGAGCGCCGGGTCCGCGACGACCTCCTCAAGATCGGCAAGGAACTCGGCATCCCGCCGCTGGTCACCAACGACTCCCACTACACCTACGCGCACGAGTCGACGGCGCACGACGCGCTGCTGTGCATCCAGACCGGCAAGAACCTCTCCGACCCGGACCGCTTCCGCTTCGACGGCACCGGTTACTACCTGAAGTCCACGGACGAGATGTACGCCATCGACTCCTCGGACGCCTGGCAGGAGGGCTGCCGCAACACCCTCCTGGTCGCCGAGCAGATCGACACCACCGGCATGTTCGAGAAGCGCGACCTGATGCCGAAGTTCGACATCCCGGAGGGCTACACCGAGGTCACCTGGTTCCAGGAGGAGGTCCGGGTCGGCATGGAGCGCCGCTACCCGGGCGGCGTCCCCGAGGACCGGCAGAAGCAGGCCGCGTACGAGATGGACATCATCATCCAGATGGGGTTCCCCGGCTACTTCCTCGTGGTCGCCGACTTCATCATGTGGGCCAAGAACAACGGCATCGCGGTCGGCCCCGGCCGAGGCTCCGCGGCCGGCTCGATCGTCGCGTACGCCATGGGCATCACCGACCTCGACCCGATCACGCACGGGCTGATCTTCGAGCGGTTCCTCAACCCCGAGCGCGTGTCCATGCCCGACGTCGACATCGACTTCGACGAGCGCAGGCGCGTCGAGGTCATCCGGTATGTCACGGAAAAGTACGGCGCCGACAAGGTCGCCATGATCGGCACCTACGGCAAGATCAAGGCCAAGAACGCCATCAAGGACTCCGCGCGCGTCCTGGGCTACCCGTACGCGATGGGCGACCGCCTCACCAAGGCCATGCCCGCCGACGTCCTCGGCAAGGGCATCGACCTGTCCGGCATCACCGACCCCAAGCACCCGCGCTACAGCGAGGCGGGCGAGATCCGGGGGATGTACGAGAGCGAGCCGGACGTCAAGAAGGTCATCGACACCGCCAAGGGCGTCGAGGGCCTGGTGCGGCAGATGGGTGTGCACGCGGCCGGCGTGATCATGTCCAGCGAGCCCATCGTCGACCACGCGCCGATCTGGGTGCGGCACAGCGACGGCGTGACCATCACACAGTGGGACTACCCCCAGTGCGAGTCGCTTGGCCTGCTGAAGATGGACTTCCTGGGCCTGCGCAACCTGACCATCATGGACGACGCCGTCAAGATGGTGAAGGCCAACAAGGGCATCGACCTGGAGATGCTCGCGCTTCCGCTGGACGACCAGAAGACCTTCGAACTGCTCTGCCGCGGTGACACGCTCGGCGTCTTCCAGTTCGACGGCGGCCCGATGCGTTCACTGCTGCGCCAGATGCAGCCCGACAACTTCGAGGACATTTCCGCCGTCTCGGCCCTCTACCGGCCGGGCCCGATGGGCATGAACTCGCACACCAACTACGCGGAGCGCAAGAACGGCCGCCAGGAGATCACCCCGATCCACCCGGAGCTCGAAGAGCCCCTGAAGGAGACGCTGGGCCTGACCTACGGCCTCATCGTCTACCAGGAGCAGGTGCAGAAGGCCGCCCAGATCATCGCCGGCTACTCGCTCGGCGAGGCCGACATCCTGCGCCGTGTGATGGGCAAGAAGAAGCCCGAGGAACTGGCGAAGAACTTCGTCCTGTTCCAGGAGGGTGCGAAGAAGAACGGATTCTCCGACGCGGCGATCCAGGCCCTGTGGGACGTGCTGGTCCCCTTCGCCGGCTACGCCTTCAACAAGGCGCACTCCTCCGCGTACGGCCTGGTCACCTACTGGACCGCCTACCTCAAGGCCAACTACCCGGCCGAGTACATGTCCGCGCTGCTGACCTCGGTCCGCGACGACAAGGACAAGTCGGCGGTCTACCTGAACGAGTGCCGGCGCATGGGCATCAAGGTGCTGCCCCCCAACGTCAACGAGTCCGAGGCGAACTTCGCGGCCCAGGGCGACGACGTGATCCTCTTCGGCCTCACCGCGGTCCGTAACGTCGGCCAGAACGTCGTCGACTCGATCATCCGCAGCCGCAAGGCGAAGGGGAAGTACTCCTCCTTCCCGGACTACCTCGACAAGGTCGAGGCGGTCGTCTGCAACAAGCGCACCACGGAATCGCTGATCAAAGCGGGCGCCTTCGACGAGATGGGCCACACCCGCAAGGGCCTGACCGCGCAGTACGAGCCGATGATCGACAACGTCGTGCAGGTCAAGCGCAAGGAGGCCGAGGGACAGTTCGACCTGTTCGGCGGGATGGGGGACGACACCGCCGACGAGGGCCCCGGCTTCGGGCTGGACGTCGAGTTCTCGGACATCGAGTGGGACAAGACCTACCTGCTCGCCCAGGAACGCGAAATGCTCGGGCTCTACGTCTCCGACCACCCGCTCTTCGGGCTGGAACACGTCCTGAGCGACAAGGCGGACGCCGCCATCGCCCAGCTGACCGGCGGCGACTACTCCGACGGCTCGATCGTCACCATCGGCGGCATCATCTCCGGCCTGCAGCGCAAGATGACCAAGCAGGGCAACGCCTGGGCGATCGCCACCGTCGAGGACCTGGCCGGCTCCATCGACTGC
This sequence comes from Streptomyces sp. NPDC028368, assembly GCF_055565615.1. Classification (NCBI taxonomy): domain Bacteria; kingdom Bacillati; phylum Actinomycetota; class Actinomycetes; order Kitasatosporales; family Streptomycetaceae; genus Streptomyces; species Streptomyces sp. NPDC028368. Next base: position 508,677 of record NZ_JBVHTY010000002.1, read on the forward strand.
ATGTTCTTCCCGGCCACCTACCAGCTGGTGTCGACCCAACTCGTCGAGGACACCGTGGTGTTCGTCAAGGGCCGGCTCGACAAGCGCGAGGACGTGCCGCGGCTGGTCGCCATGGAGATGATGGTCCCCGACCTGTCGGAGGCGGGCGCCAACGCCCCGGTGACGATCACCATCCCGACGGTCAAGGTCACTCCGCCGATGGTCGAGAAGCTCGGCGAGGTGCTCAGCAGCCACCGTGGCTCGACGGAGGTACGCATCAAGCTCCAGGGCGCGCGGAAGACCACCGTGCTGCGGCTGGACCGCCACCGGGTCACGGCCGATCCGTCCCTGTTCGGCGATCTCAAGGTGCTGCTCGGCCCGTCCTGCCTGGCGGGCTGACGGCCCACGGCACCGCGCGAGGGGCGCGCCCGAACTCGGGCGCGCCCCTCAACTCATCCACGGCTCATATCAGTTGTGGCCGAAGCGCCTCTGGTGCTTGCGGGCGACATCCGCCGGGCTGCCCTGGGCGTGCTGCTGCGGCTGGGAGATGGCCTCGATGGCCGACTTCTCGGCCGCCTGCTGGCCGCGCTCGGCCGGGCTGCCCTTCTGCTGACTTCGGTCCTTCTTGGTCTTGTTCTTCGCCATGGCCGTGCCTCCTGAGGGGGATCCTGGATCGGGGCCGGGACCAGACTTACACGTCGGATCAAATCGCGCATTTCGGACAATTACCGTGCGTGATACGGGCCATGAAGTGACGCATCACGCGGCGCCCCATACGGTGCGCACCGTGCGTGTGGTGCACGGGCTCACGCCACATGCCCAAGATCCCCGCCGAATCCGCCACGCCGATGATCCAGACGGGGCAGATAACCCCCGTACGGTCGGGCAGACTCGAGGGAAAGCCGAAGAGAACTCGTGCCACGGGCCGAGCCGGGGGGCGACCGGACTTTCAGCACCTCAGGGAAGAGGGTGGAACGTGGATCGCTGCGTCGTCCTGGTGGACGCCGGATATTTGCTCGGCGCCGCCGCGAGTCTCCTCGCGGGAGAACCCGCACGTTCCCGGATCACCGTCGACCACGCCGCCCTCATCCAGGGCCTGCGGCAACGCGCCGAAGCCGACACCGAACGGCCGCTGCTGCGCATCTACTGGTTCGACGGCGCCCCCGACCGCGTCCCCCAGCCCGAACACCGCAGACTGCGCGTGATGCCCCGCGTCACCGTCCGCCTCGGCGCCCTGACCCGCAGCGACGGCCGCTGGGCACAAAAAGGCGTGGACGCCGCCATGCACGCCGAGCTGACCGAGCTCGCCCGCAACCGCGCCTGCTCCGACATCGTCCTGGTCACCGGCGACGGCGATCTGCTGCCCGGCCTGATGTCCGCCAAGGAACACGGCGTCGCCGTCCACCTGTGGGCCGTACAGGCCGCCGACGGCGACTACAACCAGTCCGAGGACCTGGTCGCCGAGGCCGATGAACGACGGGTCCTCGACCGCGCCTGGATCACCCGCGCGGTACGCGCCAAGGAACTCGGCGGGCCCTGCGCACCGCCGCCCGCCCCGCGCCCGGAGATCGCCGCGATCCTCTCCGCCCCGCTCCCCGAATCCGCCGTCGCCGCGGCCGCCGCCGCTGCCGCCGGCCCGGACACCGCCGACCACACCCACGAACGCAACGGCACCAACGGCACCACCCGCCCCGCTGCCGCCGACCGCGACGAGGCCACCGCCGGCTCACCCGGCACCGGCGGCACCCGCGTCGTCCCCACCCCCAAGGACCTCGCCGGCCTGGGCCGCACCCACGCCTCCCCCACCCCGAACGGCAACGGCGCCCAGGTACCCGCACCCTCCGCCACCCTGCGCTGGTCCTCGGACAAGGGCTGGGCCGAACGCAGCGGCCCCGTCGGCGACCCCACCGAGACCGCCTCGCTGCCCACCCTCGCCCAGCTCACCAGCGCCGAACAGCGCTGGGCCGACCGCGAGGAGGACATCACCGCCGTCAGCGGCGACCCCTTCGAGGTAGGCCAGGTCTTCGCCCGCCGCTGGACCGACCGCCTCTCCGACACCGTCCACCTCCAGCAGCTCTCGACGGAATACCCGCGCATCCCGCACCGCATCGACGGAGAACTGCTGCGCTACGCCGCCCGGTTCGGCCTCCTGGCACACAAGGACGACCAGATCGACGAGCACGACCGCTATGCCATCCGGGCCGGGTTCTGGCGCGAGGTCGATCTTCGCACCGCCGCCGAACACACCCCGTCGGGGGACGTGGGCCAAGGACGCGTACCCTCATAGCTCGTGAGGACGGGCGCAAAACAGGTGGAGCGCGGCGGGACGGCGTGCGTCGTGCGGGACCTGGTCAAGACCTACCCCGCGGCGCGTGGGCGCCGCGGGGCATCCCGGGCGCCCGCCGTACGCGCCAGCGACGGCATCAGCCTCGAGGTACGGCGCGGGGAGATCTTCGGCCTGCTCGGCCCCAACGGAGCCGGCAAGTCCACTCTGGTACGCCAGCTGACCGGACTGCTACGCCCCGACTCCGGCCGCATCAGCGTGCTCGGCCACGACCTCGTACGCCACCCCGAACGCGCCGCCCGGCTCCTGGGCTACCTGGGCCAGGAGTCCACCGCCCTGGACGAGCTGACCGTCGCCCTCGCCGTGGAGACCACCGGACGCCTGCGCGGCCTGGACCAGCGCCGGGCGCGCGCCGAGCGGGACACGGTCCTTGCCGAACTGGGACTCACCGACATCGCCGCCCGCCCCCTGAAGAAACTCTCCGGCGGACAGCGCCGCCTGGCGTGCTTCGCCACCGTACTGACCGGCGAACGGCCCCTGCTGGTGCTGGACGAACCGACCACCGGCATGGACCCCCTCGCCCGGCGCGCGGTATGGGCCGCGGTGGACCGCCGCCGCGCCGAGCGCGGCGCGACCGTGGTGCTGGTGACCCACAACGTCCTGGAGGCCGAGAGCGTGCTGGACCGCGTCGCCGTCATCGACCAGGGCCGCGTCATCGCCTGCGACACGCCCGGCGGCCTCAAAGAACTGGTGGCCACCGACGTGCGGCTGGAGCTGGTCTGGCGCGACCGGCCGCCCCTGGACGTACCCGAGGTCGCCGCCCTGCGGCCCGCCGCCCAGATCTCCGGCCGCCGCTGGACCCTGCGGCTCGCGCCCGACGAGGCCCGCGGCGCGGTATCGGCCGTCACCACGGGCCCGGCCTTCGCCGCCCTCGACGACTTCACCTTCGCCACGCCGACCCTCGAAGACGTCTATCTCTCACTCGGCGGGCGCGCGGAAGGACTGGTCAAGGCGTGAGGCGGCCGACAACGGGGACGACATACCGCGGATGCATCCAGGAAGGCCCGGTGACGGCGTGAGTGTGGTTCCCGCGCAGGCGGTGGCCGCCGCGGCCCAGGACGCCGCGGCATGGCCCGAGGACGAGGCGGCCGCCCCGCTCGCCCCCCGCGCCCGCCTGCTGCCCGCGCTCGGCGCCGTCTACCGCGCCCAGCTCTCCCGGGCCCGCGTCGCCCGCATCCCGCTGCTGTTCGTCGCCACCTTCCAGTCCGTCGGCATCATGATCCTGATGCGCGGCGTGGTCGACGGCGGCACCGAGGCCCGGTCCGTCGTCTCCGGCGCCAGCGTGCTGGTCGTGGCCTTCGTGGCACTCAACCTGCTCGCCCAGTACTTCGGCCAGCTACGGGCCGGCGGCGGACTCGACCACTACGCGACGCTGCCGGTGCCCCCCGCGGCCGTGGTGCTGGGCGCGGCCGCCGCCTACGCCTCGTTCACCGTGCCCGGCGCCGTCGCCACCGCCCTCGCCGGCGGCGTCCTCTTCCAGCTGCCGATGGCGCATCTGTGGGTCCTGGTGGCCGTGATCCCGCTCTCCGGAGCGGCGCTCTCCGGCCTCGGCGCCGCCCTCGGCCTGCTCGCCCCGCGACAGGAGATCGCCACCCTCTGCGGCCAGCTGGGCATGTCCGCCGCACTGCTGCTCGGCGTCCTCCCGGCCGCCGGCATGCCCGCGGTGATCGGCTACGCCCGCGATCTGCTGCCCTCGACCTACGGCGTCGAAGCCCTCACCCGCAGCTTCGACGCGCACCCCGACTGGCTGATGGTCGGCGCCGACCTGGGCGTCTGCGCCGCCGTCGGCGTGCTCTCGCTGGCCGTCGCGACCTGGGCATATCGCCGCGCCGCGGTCCGGTGACCGCCGCCGCCGGCCCCTACGGGCGTCCCTCTTCCCGGCCCACCGTGCCGACCTGGCACGATGACGGGGTGACCGCACCGCTGACGCCACGCGACAATCAACCGCCCGACGAGCCACAGAGCCCCTGGGCCGCCCCCGCCACCTACGACGGGGCGACGGCCGACGACGGCCTGGGCGGCCCCGGCCTGGTCCGCGAGCTGCGAGAGGGCGCGGTGATCGCGCTCCTTGTCGCCCTGTGCGGCCTGCTGCTCGGCGTGCTGTGGAACTGGCTGGCCCCGCACACCCCGCTGATCGCCGACACCAAGGCCGTCTACCTTAAGAACACCGAGGGCGAGGAGGCGATCGGCGCGGACGGCACCTTCGTCCTGCTGTCCCTCGGCTTCGGCCTCCTGACCGCGGCGGTGGTCTTCCTCTTCCGCCGGCGTGGCGGGATCCCGCTGGTGGTGGCGCTGGTCGTGGGCGGCCTGCTCGGCGCGGTGCTGGGCTGGCTGACGGGCATGTGGCTGGGTCCCACCGCGGATGTGGCCGCCCACGCCAAGGCGGTCGGCCCCGGCGTGACCTTCGAGGGTCCGCTGCGGCTGGGCGCCAAGGGCGCGCTGGCGGCCTGGCCGATCGCGGCGATGGTGGCCCAGCTGGTGCTGACCGGCCTGTTCGGCCCGCGCGACCCGGAGCCGCCGCACCCGGACTGGTCCGGCCTGCACCCGCAGGAACCACCGGCCTCCTAGGACGGCCGGCGCCCGTGGTTGGCACGGCGCTTACGGATGCGCCACCTGCGCTTACGGGTCCGCTTCGACATGGCGTACCTCCTCCTCCGCCTCCCCGCTCCCTCTGGTCATAGCCGAGGAGGAGGCCGCCGTAAAGCCTCACGGATCCCGCGTACGGCCGTTACCGGCCACCCGGCAGGGCCCTCACCCGCGGGCGATCGGCGCCACCCGCGCCCCCGTCAGCGCCACCAGGTCCCCGGGCGCCAGCTCGACCTCCAGGCCGCGCCGACCCGCCGACACACAGACCGTCTCCCGGCCCTGTGCCGACGCGTCGACGACCGTGGGCAGCCGCTTGCGCTGCCCGAGCGGTGAGATCCCGCCCAGCACGTACCCCGTACTGCGCTCGGCCGCCGCCGGATCGGCCATCGCGGCCCGCTTGCCGCCCACCGCGGCCGCCAGCGCCTTGAGGTCGAGCGAACCGGACACCGGCACCACGGCCACCGTCAGCGTGCCGTCGACCTCCGCGAGCAGCGTCTTGAACACCTGCTCCGGCGGGACACCGAGCGCCTCGGCGGCCTCCTCGCCGTACGAGGCGGCCGCCGGGTCGTGCGCGTAGGCATGCACGGTGAACGGGACCCCGGAGGCCGCCAGCGCAACCGTCGCGGGCGTACCTCCGCCGCCGGCCTGCTGCCCCTTCTTCGTCTTCCTGGCCACGTCGAATGCCTTAACTCGTCGCTGTCACACGTCAGTTGGGACTGGTCGGCTGCCGGGTCAGGTCCACCGCCGGCAGCGACGGGAGCTTGCCGAGCAGCGCCGACTCCTGGCGCAGCAGCTTCAGCTCCTGGCCGAGCCGGGACGCGGTGTCCGGCGCCTCCAGCAGCCGCTGTTTGGCGGGCACGTCCAGCACGGCCGCCGCGGCGACCAGATACGAGAGCACCGACGGGTCGGCGGGCAGGTCCTGCCCGCTGGACAGGGTCCGCTCGTTCGCCCAGGCCAGCCGCTTCTGATACGTACGAAAGGCCCGTACGACACCCGACGCGAGCGCACCCGCGCCCTCGCCGTGGTCCTCGTCCAGCTCGTCCATCTCGGCCGTCAGATACGGCCCGGAGGCATCCACCGACCGCAGCCGGAAGCGGGTCGTGCCGGTGGCCAGCACCTCGTAGCCGGTGTCGTCGTCCGACGACTTGGCGCGGATGGTGGCCGCGTCCGCGATACAGCCCACCGCGTGAAACGCCTGCACCGGATCGTCACCGAAGCCCGCCGCCGGGCCGCCCGCCTCCGGCAGCGTGGCGTCCGGCAGGCCCTGCGCGGTCGGCGCGACCTCCCGTCCGTCCCGGATGGCGATCACCGCGAAGCGGCGGTCGTCCTCGGGCAGCTCGGCCAGGTCGCGCATCATCGCTCGGTACCGCGCCTCGAACACGTTCAGCGGGAGAACGAGCCCCGGGAACAGCACCGAGTTGAGCGGGAAGAGCGGCAGGCGCACGGAAGTCACGGGCGGTAAGCCTAGCCCCCCACGCTGTCGGCTGCGCCTGGGGCTTGGCCCCACGTTGTCGGCTGTCCCGCCGTGGTGGTCTCTCGCCGTTGCGCCTGCGGCGGGCGTGGGTTTGTCGGGTGCGGTGCCACGCCTCCGGACTTCGTCCTGCGGCGCGGCCCCTCCCACGGGTGGGTGGACAAAACGGGCCGGTGGGGGCGCGCCTTTCGGGTCAGCTGCACCCTGTCACGCGTCCACAGGGTGCACCCGACCACGTACGCACGCCCCCACCGGTTTTTCCCACCCTCTACGGGGAGGGGGCGGGCCGTAGCGGCGGAGCCGTGTAGGGCCGGTCCCGCAGCCGAACAGCCCCGCGCAGCGGACACGCCCGCCGCAGGCGCAACGGCGGCAAACCACCACGGCGGGACAGCCGACAACGTGGGGCCAAAGCCAAGCGGCAGCGAACGGGCTATTGGCGCCGCAACAACCGCGACGCCCCCGCCGCCACCGTCGTCGCCAGTACCCAGCCCGCCAGGATCAGGACCGCCGCCGCCCACTGTGCGCCGCCCTCCGGTTTCCAGGCGGCGTCCTGGTTGAGGTCGATGACCGGCAGCAGCAGGTCGAGGGCGTAGAGATACGGGTTCCAGGGCGGCGCCTCACCCGCCTTGAGCGGGGGCGGGGGGTTCTGGGAGAAGTAGACCGTGCCGATCGCCCACAGGATGGCCATCCACACCGCGGCCCGGCCGGGACGGTAGCCGTACGCCACCGTCCAGTCCTGCAGGAATCCCCACGCCTTCGCGGCCAGCGGCAGCGTCTCCCGGCGGCGCCGCTGCTTGGCCAGCTGTACCTCCCGGGCGTCCGCGTCCTCACCGCTCAGGCGCAGCGCGGTGGCCAGCATCTCGTACGGCTCCGGCGCGTACTCCGGGGTCGCCGCCGCCACCCACTGCAGCCGCAGCGCGAGCGGGAAATGACCGCGCGGGATCAGCGTCTCGTACGCGAAGCCGGCCATCCACAGCCCGCCCAGGCCCGGCCAGCTCGCCGATTTGTCGACGAGATTGACGACCCGGGCCCCCGAGAGGATCACCCGGCCGCGCTGCGGACGCTCGCACAGGAACCGCAGCTCGGGCGTCTGGATGCGGCGCAGCGACAGCTCCTGGTCGGACTCCATGAGGAACCGCGCATGCTCGAAATCGACCGCGTCACCGAACCGCCCGTCATCCAGCCGCATCCCGCCCTCGCACTCGAAGCGCTGCATCCGGGTGCCGCGGGAGGGGGTGTGGGCGATGCCGTACGGGGGAGTGGCGCCGCTGGAGAACGGGGAGTTCGCCAGGCCCGCGGCGGTCAGATACAGGGTGCGCTCCACGGTCAGCTGCGGGGCGTTCAGCGCCCGGCGGCCGAAGGGGTTGCTCAGCCGGCTGCCGCGCAGGCTGAGCGACACGCCGATGGTGGCGCCGCGCAGCGACAGCTCGCCGTAGGACTCCAGCATCTCGGCCTGCAGATCCTGGGCGACGGTCAGCCCGTCCGCCATGATCGAGCGGCCCTGGCGGTCCTTGTGCGCCACCATCTGATTGAGCATCAGATCCGTGCCGATGTGCGCGTCGGTGAGACGGATGCCGTTTTGTACGACGCAGCGCGGCAGGTGCAGATCGCCCTCGGTCTGCAGTCTGGCCCCCTCCAGCCGGGGTATCGCGCAGTTCACCAGCCGCAACGTCGTGAACCGGCTCTCCGGCAGCACCACCTCGGCCTCGAAACGGCAGTCCCGCAGCTCCACGAATGGCTTGATCGTGCCGCCCGCAAGGTCGAGAGTGTCCGTGATGTACGCCCCGGTGAGCTTCAGCGCCGACACCCGGCCCGGCTGCGCCACCGGCCCCTCCAGGAGCAGTAACGCCACCACCCGGGCCCGCACCCGGCGCTCGGGACCCCACAGATGCTGCCCGTGCGGATCGTCGCGGGCCGGATCCCCGATGTGCAGATCGCAGGTACTGCCGTTGCGGAACGCCTGCCACATGCTCCATTCCGCCGATGTCAGCTGCAGGTCGGCGGGCGCGTCCCCGTCCCCGGGCTCGGTCACCGTGCATCCCCCTTTCACTCTCCCCGTACGCCTGTACGGACCCCCTGCCCGCTGAGTGACCGGTTGAACACGCGCGGTGAGGATCAAGTCCGGTCAACTTCACGCGGCCCGTTCCGGCCCCTGAGGCGGGCGTGACGGCTCCGCCTCGCTGTGTATCACTCAGTGATACGGGCGGCCGGGCCCGAGAACGGGTCTGAGACACTGGGAGGGTGATCTCCCGAATCGATCTGCGCGGTGACGCCCTCCCCGAGGGCGGCGCCCTGCGCGACCTGCTGCCCCGTGCCGAGTTCGACGTGGAAGCCGCCCTCGAGAAGGTGCGGCCCATCTGCGAGGACGTACGCCATCGCGGCACCGCGGCGCTGATCGAGTATGCGCGGCGGTTCGACGGCGTCGAGATCGAGCGGGTACGGGTCCCGGCCGAGGCGCTGCACAACGCCCTCACCGAGCTGGACCCGGCCGTCCGCGCCGCCCTGGAGGAGTCCATCCGGCGCGCCCGGATCGTCCACCGCGAACAGCGCCGCACCGACCACACCACCAAGGTCGTCCCCGGCGGCACGGTCACCGAACGCTGGGTCCCCGTCGAGCGGGTGGGCCTTTACGTACCGGGCGGCCGCTCGGTCTACCCCTCGTCCGTCGTGATGAACGTCGTCCCCGCCCAGGAGGCCGGCGTCGAATCCTTGGCCGTCACCTCCCCGCCGCAGGCGGACTTCGGCGGCCTGCCGCACCCCACGATCCTGGCCACCTGCGCCCTCCTCGGCGTCGACGAGGTCTACGCCGCAGGCGGCGCCCAGGCCATCGCCATGTTCGCCTACGGCACCGAAGAGTGCCCGCCCGCCAACCTCGTCACCGGCCCCGGCAACATCTACGTTGCCGCCGCCAAGCGCCACCTCAAGGGCCGCATCGGCATCGACTCCGAGGCCGGACCCACCGAGATCGCCATCCTCGCCGACGACACCGCCGACCCCGTGCACGTCGCCGCCGATCTGATCAGCCAGGCCGAGCACGACCCGATGGCGGCGGCCGTCCTGGTCACCGACTCGGTGGAGCTGGCCGAGAAGACCGAGAAGGAGCTGGAGCCGCAGATCGCGGCCACCAAGCACATCGAGGACCGCATCGTTCCGGCGCTCTCCGGCCGGCAGTCCGCGATCGTCCTCGTCGACGGCCTCGACGAGGGCCTGAAGGTCGTCGACGCGTACGGCGCCGAGCACCTGGAGATCCAGACCGCCGACGCCACCACCGTCGCCGCCCGGGTCCGCAACGCCGGCGCGGTCTTCGTCGGCCCCTACGCCCCGGTCTCCCTCGGCGACTACTGCGCCGGCTCCAACCACGTCCTGCCCACCGGCGGCTGCGCCTGCCACTCCTCCGGCCTGTCCGTGCAGTCCTTCCTGCGCGGCATCCACGTCGTCGACTACACCCGCGACGCACTGGCCGAGGTCGCCCACCACGTGGTGACCCTCGCCGAGGCCGAAGACCTCCCGGCCCACGGCGCCGCACTCAAGGCCAGGTTCGACTGGAAGGTCCCGCAGAGCAAGTGAGCCAGCACGTGACCAGGATCGACGACCTCCCCATCAGGGACGAGCTGCGCGGCAAGTCCCCCTACGGCGCCCCGCAGCTGGACGTGCCCGTACGCCTGAACACCAACGAAAACCCCTACCCGCTGCCCGAACCGCTGGTCCAGCGGATCGCCGAGCGGGTCACCGAAGCCGCCCGGCAGCTCAACCGCTACCCCGACCGCGACGCGATCGAACTGCGCACCGAGCTGGCCCGCTACCTCTCCCGCACCGGCGGCCACCCCGTCACCAAGGATCAGGTCTGGGCCGCCAACGGCTCCAACGAAGTCATCCAGCAGCTGCTGCAGACCTTCGGCGGACCCGGCCGCAGCGCCATCGGCTTCGAACCGTCCTACTCCATGCACGCCCTCATCTCCCGCGGCACGGGCACCGGCTGGATCTCCGGCCCCCGCCACGACGACTTCACCATCGACGTCGACGCCGCCAGGACGGCCATCGCCGAGCGGCGCCCCGACGTGGTCTTCATCTGCTCACCCAACAACCCCACCGGCACCGCCGTCGCGGCCGACACCGTCCTCGCCCTGTACGACGCCGCACAGGCCGCCAGGGCGGACACCGCCGGCGCCCTCGTCGTCGTCGACGAGGCCTACGGCGAATTCAGCCACCGCCCCTCGCTGCTCCCGCTGATCGAAGGCCGGCCGAATCTCGTCGTCTCGCGCACCATGTCCAAGGCCTTCGGCGCCGCCGGACTGCGCCTGGGCTACCTTGCCGCCGACCCCGCCGTCGTCGACGCCGTCCAGCTCGTGCGGCTGCCCTACCACCTCTCGGCCGTCACCCAGGCCACCGCCCTCGCCGCCCTGGAGCACACCGATACGCTCCTGAAGTACGTCGAGCAGCTCAAGGCCGAACGCGACCGCCTGGTCACCGAGCTGCGCGCGAGCGGCTGCGACGTCGTCGACTCCGACGCCAACTTCGTCCAGTTCGGCCGGTTCGACGACGCCCACCGGACCTGGCAGGCCATCCTCGACCACGGCGTGCTCGTCCGTGACAACGGCGTACCGGGATGGCTGCGGGTCACCGCCGGCACCCCGGCCGAGAACGACGCGTTCCTCGACGCGGTGCGCACAGTACTGAAGGAGAACAAGCGATGACCGGGGCGAACGCCCGCGTGGGACGCGTAGGACGCGTGGAGCGCACCACCAAGGAAACAACCGTCCTCGTCGAGATCGACCTCGACGGCACCGGACAGGTCGACGTCTCCACCGGAGTCGGTTTCTACGACCACATGCTCGACCAGCTCGGCCGGCACGGCCTCTTCGACCTCAAGGTCAAGACCGACGGCGATCTGCACATCGACACCCACCACACCATCGAGGACACCGCCCTCGCGCTCGGCGCCGCCTTCAAGCAGGCCCTCGGCGACAAGGTCGGCATCTACCGCTTCGGCAACTGCACCGTCCCGCTGGACGAGTCGCTCGCCCAGGTCACCGTCGACCTCTCCGGCCGCCCGTACCTGATCCACACCGAGCCGGAGAACATGGCGCCGATGATCGGCAGCTACGACACGACCATGACCCGGCACATCTTCGAGTCATTCGTCGCCCAGGCCCAGATCGCGCTGCACATCCACGTCCCCTACGGCCGCAACGCCCACCACATCGTGGAATGCCAGTTCAAGGCCCTCGCCCGCGCCCTGCGCTACGCCAGCGAGCACGACCCGCGTGCGGCGGGCATCCTCCCCTCCACAAAGGGAGCCCTGTAGCACCGTGAACGGCCTCTCGACAGTCTTCATCCTCATCGGTCTCTTCCTTCTCGGCGGCGTCTACTCCTTCTGGAAGCAGCAGCTGCCCAAGAGCATCATCACCGTGCTCGCCATCGGCTCCGTGATGTGCCTGGCCGCGGGCGTGCTCCGGCTGGAGGTGTGGAATTGACCGCCGCCGCCCGTAAAAAGGTCGTCGTCTTCGACTACGGCTTCGGCAACATCCGCTCCGCCGAACGCGCCCTCGCACACGTCGGCGCGGACGTCGAGATCACCCGCGACTACGACACCGCCATGAACGCCGACGGCCTCCTGGTCCCCGGCGTCGGCGCCTTCGCCGCCTGCATGCAGGGGCTCAAGGACGCCCGCGGCGACTGGCTCGTCGGCCGCCGGCTCTCCGGCGGCCGCCCCGTCATGGGCATCTGCGTCGGCATGCAGATCCTCTTCGGCCGCGGCATCGAACACGGCGTTCAGACCGAAGGCCTGGACGAATGGCCCGGCACGGTCGGCCCCCTCAAGGCCGACATCGTCCCCCACATGGGCTGGAACACCGTCGACGCCCCCCAGGGCTCGCGGCTCTTCGCCGGCCTGCCCGCCGACGCCCGCTACTACTTCGTGCACTCCTACGCGGTGCACGACTGGGAGCTGGAGACCGGCAACCCCCACATCAGCGCGCCGAAGGTCACCTGGGCCACCCACGGCGAACGGTTCGTGGCCGCCGTCGAGAACGGCCCGCTGTGGGCCACCCAGTTCCACCCCGAGAAGTCCGGCGACGCCGGCGCCCAGCTCCTGACCAACTGGATCAACACCCTGTGAGTCCCGACATGCCGAAGCTTGAACTCCTGCCCGCCGTCGACGTCCGCGACGGCCAGGCCGTCCGCCTCGTGCACGGCGAGTCCGGCTCCGAGACCTCCTACGGCGACCCCCTCCAGGCGGCCCTCGCCTGGCAGCGGGCCGGCGCCGAATGGCTGCACCTTGTCGACCTCGACGCCGCCTTCGGCACCGGCGACAACCGGGCGCAGATCGCCGAGGTCGCCCGCTCCATGGACATCAAGGTCGAACTGTCCGGCGGCATCCGCGACGACGACTCCCTGGCCGCCGCCCTGGCCACCGGCTGCACCCGCGTCAACATCGGCACCGCGGCCCTGGAGAACCCCGACTGGGTCGCCAAGATCATCGCCGGGCACGGCGAGAAGATCGCGGTCGGCCTGGACGTGCGCGGCACCACGCTGCGCGGCCGCGGCTGGACCCGCGACGGCGGCGACCTCTACGAGACGCTGGCCCGCCTGGACTCCGAAGGCTGCGCCCGCTACGTCGTCACCGACATCGCCAAGGACGGCACCCTCCAGGGCCCCAACCTGGAACTGCTGAAGAACGTCTGCGCGGCCACCGACCGCCCCGTCGTCGCCTCCGGCGGCGTTTCGTCCCTCGACGACCTCCGGGCGATCGCGCATCTGGTATCCGAAGGTGTCGAGGGCGCCATCGTCGGCAAGGCGCTCTACGCGAAGGCATTCACCCTCGAAGAGGCCCTGGCCGCGGTGTCATAGCAGCGGTGTCATCACAGCGGTGTCGCAACCGCGTACGGGAAGGCGGCGTCATGACCATCGAGCGCGTACCGAGCGACAGCCCCTGGGAAGAGACCATCGGCTCCGCCCGTGCCGTGGCCGCCGGCGACCGGGTCCTGGTCGCCGGCACGATGCCCCTGGCCGACGACGCCGTGCAGGGCCTGGGCGACCCCTACGAACAGACCAAGGCCGCCTTCGCCCAGGCACTGGCGGCGCTGACGCCCTTCGGTCTCGGCGCCGACGCGGTCCTGCGCACCCGCGTGTACCTCACCCATCTGCGCGACGTGGACGAGGCCGGCCGCGCCCACAAGGAACTGTTCGGCGCCGCCCCGCCCGCCACGACCGTGCTCGTGGTGTCCGGCTTCGCCGACCCCCGCGTGCTGGTCGAAGTAGAACTAGAAGCTTTCCGAGAGCTGTCAGAGAGGCCCGAACAGACATGACCCTGGCGGTCCGAGTCATCCCTTGCCTGGACGTCGACAACGGCCGGGTCGTCAAGGGCGTCAACTTCCAGAACCTGCGCGACGCGGGCGACCCCGTGGAGATGGCCAAGATCTACGGCGACGAGGGCGCCGACGAGCTGACCTTCCTCGACATCACCGCCTCCTCCGGCAACCGCGAGACCACCTACGACGTGGTCCGCCGCACCGCCGAACAGGTCTTCATCCCCCTCACCGTCGGCGGCGGCGTCCGCACCACCGAGGACGTCGACAAACTCCTGCGGGCCGGCGCCGACAAGGTCGGCGTCAACACCGCCGCCATCGCCCGCCCCGACCTGATCCGCGAGATCGCCGAACGCTTCGGCAGCCAGGTCCTGGTCCTGTCGGTGGACGCCCGCCGTACGCCGTCGGGCTCCTTCGAGGTCACCACCCACGGCGGCCGCCGCTCCGCCGGCATCGACGCCGTCGAATGGGCCCACCGCGCCGCCGAACTGGGGGCCGGCGAGATCCTCCTCAACTCCATGGACGCCGACGGCACCAAGGACGGCTACGACGTCGAAATGATCCGGGCCGTGCGGTCACACGTCACCATCCCCGTCATCGCCTCCGGCGGCGCGGGCAAGCCGGACGACTTCGCCCCGGCCGTCGCGGCGGGCGCCGATGCGGTGCTGGCCGCCTCCGTCTTCCACTTCGGCGACCTGCGGATCGGCGAGGTCAAGGAGGCGCTGCGCGGCGCCGGGCACCCCGTGCGCTAACACCCCCTTGCTGAGGAAAGGCACCCTCCGAACCTTCCGGAGGGTGCCTTCACGCGATCCGTTCACCCCCGCTTACGCGCCGCCCGCACGAACTCGCGGTTCATCTTCGTGATGCTGAACAGCGGAATCCCCTTCGGGCAGGCCGTGGCGCACTCCCCGGCGAGGGTGCAGCCGCCGAAGCCCTCGGAATCCATCTGCCCCACCATGTCCAGGACACGCGACTCGCGCTCGGGCGCACCCTGCGGCAGCACGTTGAGGTGGTTGACCTTCGCCGACGTGAACAGCATCGCCGACCCGTTCGGACAGGCCGCCACACACGCCCCGCAGCCGATGCACTCGGCGTGCTCGAACGCGGCATCCGCGGCCGGCTTCGGGACGGCCGTGGCGTGCGCCTCCGGCGCCGCACCGGTCGGCGCCGTGATGTAGCCACCGGACTGGATGATCCGGTCGAACGACGAACGGTCGACGACCAGATCCTTGACGACCGGGAACGCCGAGGCCCGCCAGGGCTCGATGTCGATGGTGTCGCCGTCGGAGAAGGACCGCATGTGCAGCTGACACGTCGTGGTCCGCTCCGGGCCGTGCGCATCGCCGTTGATGACCAGACTGCACGCACCGCAGATGCCCTCGCGGCAGTCGTGATCGAAGGCGACCGGGTCCTCACCGGCCAGGATCAGCGACTCGTTGAGGGTGTCGAGCATCTCCAGGAACGACATGTCCCGCGAGATGCCGTCGACCTTGTACGTGGACATGGCGCCGGGGGCATCGGCGTTCTTCTGCCGCCAGACGCGCAGGGTGAGAGACATCGGGGGTGCGGCCTGCGGCGTAGCCGCTGTCGGGCGCTGTGCCCCCCGGGAGACGGCAGTCATGCGTAGCTCCGCTGTGTGGGATGGACGTACTCGAAGACCAGGTCTTCCTTGTGGAGGGTGGGAGCGTCACCGGTGGCGGTGAATTCCCAGGCCGCGGCGTAGGAGAACTCCTCGTCACGGCGGGCGGCCTCGCCATCAGGCGTCTGCGACTCCGCACGGAAGTGACCGCCGCAGGACTCGGCCCGGTGCAGCGCGTCGAGACACATCAGCTCGGCGAGCTCCAGATAGTCGACGACGCGATTGGCCTTCTCCAGCGACTGGTTGAACTCCTCGCCGGTACCGGGCACCTTGATCCGCCGCCAGAACTCCGCACGGATCTCCGGAATCCGGTCCAGGGCCTTGCGCAGCCCCTCGTCCGTACGGGCCATCCCGCAGTACTCCCACATCAGTTCACCGATCTCGCGGTGGAAGGAGTCGGGAGTACGGTCACCGTCGACGGCCAGCAGCCGCGCCAGCCGCTCCTCGGTCTCCCGTACCGCCCCGGCCGCCGCCGGATGCCCGGCGTCGACCACGTCATGGTGCGGATGGCGGGCGAGGTAGTCGTTGATGGTGGACGGCAGCACGAAATAGCCGTCGGCCAGACCCTGCATCAGCGCCGAGGCACCGAGCCGGTTGGCGCCGTGGTCGGAGAAATTGGCCTCCCCGATGGCGAACAGACCCGGCACCGTCGTCTGCAGGTCGTAGTCGACCCACAGCCCGCCCATCGTGTAATGCACCGCCGGATAGATCCGCATCGGCACCTCGTACGGGTCCTCGTCGGTGATCCGGGCGTACATATCGAAGAGGTTGCCGTACTTCGCCTCCACGGCCTTACGGCCCATCCGCGCGATGGCGTCCGCGAAGTCCAGATACACACCCTGGCCGCCGGGGCCCACCCCACGCCCCTCGTCACACACATTCTTCGCCGCCCGCGACGCGATGTCACGGGGAACCAGATTGCCGAACGACGGATAGATCCGCTCCAGGTAGTAATCCCGCTCGTCCTCGGGAATGTCCCTCGGCGACCGCGCATCACCCTTCGCCTTCGGCACCCAGATCCGGCCGTCATTGCGCAGCGACTCACTCATCAGCGTCAGCTTCGACTGATGGTCACCGGTCCGCGGGATGCAGGTCGGATGGATCTGGGTGAAACAGGGATTGGCGAAGTACGCGCCGCGCCGGTGCGCCCGCCAGACGGCGGTCGCGTTGGAGTTCATCGCGTTGGTGGAGAGGTAGAAGACGTTGCCGTAGCCGCCGGACGCCAGTACCACCGCGTCCGCGAAGTACGTATCGATCTTCCCGGTGATCAGATCCCGGGCGACGATCCCGCGCGCCCGCCCGTCCACCACGATCAGATCCAGCATCTCCGTCCGCGGATGCATCTCCACATTCCCCGCCGCGATCTGCCGCGACAGCGCCTGATACGCGCCGAGCAGCAGCTGCTGCCCCGTCTGGCCACGGGCGTAGAAAGTACGGGAGACCTGGACACCACCGAACGAACGGGTGTCGAGCAGCCCGCCGTACTCACGGGCGAACGGCACCCCCTGCGCCACACACTGGTCGATGATCTCGACGGACACCTGCGCCAGCCGGTGCACATTCGACTCGCGCGCCCGGAAGTCCCCGCCCTTGACGGTGTCGTAGAACAGCCGGTGAACCGAGTCACCGTCGTTGCGGTAGTTCTTGGCGGCGTTGATGCCGCCCTGCGCGGCGATGGAGTGGGCCCGGCGCGGCGAGTCCTGATAGCAGAACTGGACGACGTGGTAACCCTGTTCGGCGAGCGTGGCGCCGGCCGCGCCGCCCGCCAGGCCGGTGCCGACGACGATCACGGTGTGCTTGCGCCGGTTGGCCGGGTTGACCAGCTTCGCCTCGAAACGGCGGGTGTCCCAGCGCTCGGCTATCGGGCCCTGGGGGGCCTTGGTGTCGGCGACCGGGGTGCCGGTCGCGTAGTCGGTGTATGCGGTCACGTCAGCTCACCCATCCGGTCATGACGGCGACGGGCACGGAGATGAAGCCCGCCGTCAGCAGCAGCGCGAGAACATTGGCGGTCGTCTTCAGCACCCGGTCGCGGGCCGCGCTGCCGGCGCCGAGGGTCTGCGCGGCGCTCCAGAAGCCGTGCCGGACGTGCAGGCCCAGCGCGAGCATGGCGACGATGTAGATCACGTCGCCGTACCAGGTGGAGAACGTCGCCACGACATTCGCGTACGGGTGGCCGGCCGCGGCGTGCGGATTCACCGTCAGCGTCGTCAGGTCGAGGATGTGCCACACGATGAACAGGCCGAGGATGATGCCGCCCCAGCGCATCGTGCGGGTGGCGTAGGAGGCGCGCTTGCGCTTGTGCGCGTATTTCACGGGGCGGGCGGCGATATCGCGGCGGCTGAGCTGGTACGCGGCCACCGCATGCGTCACCACGGCCACGACCAGCACCACCCGCGCGATCCACAGAAACCACTCGTGGTGCAGGAACGGCTCGCCGATGGTGCGCAGCCAGGCGGCATACGCGTCGAAGTCCACCGCCCCGAAGAAGATCTTGAGGTTGCCCAGCATGTGGACGACCAGATACAGCAGCATCACGATGCCGCTGACAGCCATCGCCGTCTTCTTGCCGACGGTCGAGCCCCACAGCAGGCCCGCGAAAGACGGCCGTCGGTCCGTCCCAGTGTCCAGTGCCATGATTCCCGACGGTAAGGACGCACCCGCCCATCAGTCCAAGACATGGTCCGGCTCATCTCCATAGTCAGGGCCTATCGATGCCTTACATTCCCCTCATGCAGCTGCAGCAGCTCCGCTACTTCACGGCCGTCGCGGACACCCGCCATTTCACCCGCGCCGCCGAGCGCGAACATGTCGCCCAGCCCTCCCTCTCCCAGCAGATCCGGTCCCTGGAGAGGGAATTGGGCGCCGAACTCTTCCACCGCGCCCGCGGCCACATCACCCTCACCGACGCCGGCGAGACCCTGCTCCCACTGGCCCGCCGCATCCTCGCCGACACCGAGACCGCCCGCCGCGAAGTCCAGGAGGTCGCCCAGCTGCGCCGCGGCCGGCTCCGCCTCGGCGCCCCGCCCAGCCTCTGCGCCAGCCTCGTCCCCGACGTACTGAGCGCCTTCCACGCCACCTATCCGGGCGTCGACCTGATCGTGACCGAGGACGGCTCACAAGACCTCGTCCGCGCCCTGGCCGACGGCGAACTCGACCTCGCCCTGATCATCACGCCCCTGCCGGTCCAGGCCCCGGCACTGGCCACCTCCGACCTGCTGCGCGAAGAGCTCGTCGTGGTCTCCGCCCCCGACCGGCCCGCACCCGTCGGCGCCCGCCGCACCCGCATCCGCGTCGAGGACCTCCGCGGCCGCCCGCTCGCCATGTTCCGCCGCGGCTACGACCTGCGGGAATTCACCACCGCGGCCTGCCGGGCGGCCGGCTTCGAGCCCACCTTCACAGTGGAGGGCGGCGAGATGGACGCGGTCCTCGGATTCGTACGGGCCGGGCTCGGCATCGCCGTCGTACCCAGCATGGTCGCCGAACGCTCGGGCCTGCGCGTCACCCGCTTCGCCACCCCTGGCATGCACCGCGTCGTCTCGGTGGCCCACCGCGGCGACGTCTCCCCGCCCCGCGCGGCCCGCGAGCTGGAACGGATCCTGATGGAGCACCTGGACCTGGGCATGTCCTGAGCGGCGGGGCGCCGGCGGAGCGGGAGGGGGAGGGGCGCCGGGGGCACGGAAAGGACCGAGGGGTCCTGACCGAGGGGTCCTGACTGAGGGGTCCTGACCGAGGGGTCCTGAGGCGCGGACCCGGCCTACACCCCCAGTTTCGCCGCCAGCAGCCGGTCGGCCGCCTCCTTGTCCCCCTCCAGTTCCACGCGGGCCGCCTCCTGCCGGCCGAACGCGAACATCGTCAGCTCACCCGGCTCCCCGGTGACCGTGACGACCGGAGTACCGCGGTGCGCCACCGCCGTCTGCCCGTCCGGCCGCCGCAGCACCACACCCACCGGCGACTTACGCCCCAGCACCCGCGCCATCCGCTCCACCCGCGACCACAGCGCATCGGAGAAGACCGGATCCAGCTCCCGCGGGCTCCAGTCCGGCTGCGCCCGCCGCACATCCTCACCGTGGACGAAGAACTCCACGGTGTTGGACGCCTCATCGATCTGCTTCAGCGCGAACGGCGACATCCGCGGCGGCCCGCTCCTGATCAGCTGGATCAGTTCCTCGTACGGCTTGGCCGCGAACTCCGCCTGCACCCGCTCCAGCCGCGCCGCCAGCGGCTTCACGAGAATCCCGCCCGCCGCGTCCGCGCGCCGCTCCCGCACCACCACATGCGCGGCCAGATCCCGCGCCGTCCAGTTCTCACACAGCGTCGGAGCCTCCGGTCCCGCGCTCTCCAACAGATCGGCGAGAAGGAGCCGTTCACGCTTCGCATGGGTCGACATACGGTCACCCTACGACCGCGATCTCCCCGCTGCCACGGCGCCGCACTCAGCGCGACAGCACCGCCACCGCCAGCACCACCCCGACGCCCACCGCGGCCAGGAACACCGAGACCAGCACCCGTACCGCGACCTTCGCCGCACGGTCCGGATCCGGCGGCGGGGGCGGGAACGACGGCGGCTGCATACGACCAGGATGCCTCGCCGCGGAATGCCGCACGGCACAATAGGAATCATGAGCAGCCGCGCCACCACACCCACCTCCTCTTCCCCCACCACACCCACCTCCTCTTCCCCCACCACACCCACCCTGGACCCCGCCATCGCCGCCCGCCTCAAGCGCGGCGCCGACGGCCTGGTCCCCGCCATCGCCCAGCAGTACGACACCGGCGAGGTGCTGATGCTCGGCTGGATGGACGACGAGGCGCTGCACCGGACCCTGACCACCGGCCGCTGCACGTACTGGTCCCGCAGCCGCCAGGAATACTGGGTCAAGGGCGACACCTCCGGCCACTTCCAGCACGTCAAGTCCGTGGCACTGGACTGCGACGCCGACACCGTCCTGGTGCAGGTCGACCAGGTCGGCGCGGCCTGCCACACCGGCGACCGCACCTGCTTCGACGCGGACGTGCTGGCCACCGGCCCGACCGGCGACCGCAAGGCCCCGCCGAACCAGTAGGCTCCGCTGACATGACCACGGGAACCACCGGCACCGCCACGCCGGACCTCGACACCTTCCGCACCCTCGCCAAGGACCGCCGGGTCATCCCCGTCACCCGGCGCCTGCTCGCGGACGGCGACACCCCGGTCGGGCTCTACCGCAAACTCGCGGCCGAACGCCCCGGCACCTTCCTCCTCGAATCCGCCGAGAACGGCCGTACGTGGTCGCGGTACTCCTTCATCGGCGTCCGCAGCGCCGCCACGCTCACCGCCCGCGACGGACAGGCACACTGGCTCGGCACCCCGCCCGTCGGCGTGCCCACCGACGGCGACCCGCTCGCCGCGCTGCGCGCCACCGTCGAGGCCCTGCACACCCCGCACGACCTGGTCGAAGGCGGCGGCCTGCCACCGTTTACCGGCGGCATGGTCGGCTACCTCGGCTACGACATCGTGCGCCGCCTGGAGAAGATCGGCGACAGCACCGCCGACGACCTCCGCCTGCCCGAACTGACCATGCTGCTCACCTCCGACCTCGCCGTCCTCGACCACTGGAACGGCACGGTCCTGCTGATCGCCAACGCGATCAACCACAACGACCTCGAGACCGGAATCGACGAGGCCTACGCGGACGCGGTGGCCCGCCTGGACACCATGGCCTACGACCTGGCCCGGCCCGTGCCAGCCGGCACCGCCGCCCTGCCGCCGTCCGAGGTCCCCTCGTACACCGCCAAGTGGGGCGGCCCCGCCTTCCAGGACGCCGTCGAGGACGTCAAGGAACGCATCCGGGCCGGCGAGGCCTTCCAGGTGGTGCCCTCCCAGCGCTTCGAAACCCCCTGTACGGCAAGCGCGTTGGACGTCTACCGCGTGCTGCGGGCCACCAACCCCAGCCCGTACATGTACCTCTTCCGCTTCGAGGGCGGCGACGGCCCCGAAGACAGCCCCTTCGACGTGGTCGGCTCCAGCCCCGAAGCGCTGGTCAAGGTCGAGGGCGGCCGCGCGATGGTGCACCCCATCGCCGGCACCCGGCCCCGCGGCACAACCGTCCAGGAGGACCAGGCCCTGGCGGACGAGCTGATGGCCGACCCCAAGGAACGCGCCGAACACCTGATGCTGGTCGACCTCGGCCGCAACGACCTGGGCCGGGTCTGCGAGCCCGGCAGCGTCGAGGTCGTCGACTTCATGTCCGTCGAGCGCTACAGCCACGTCATGCACATCGTCTCCACGGTCACCGGAACGGTCGCCCAGGGCCGTACCGCCTTCGACGTCCTCACCGCCTGCTTCCCCGCCGGCACCCTCTCCGGCGCCCCCAAGCCCCGCGCCATGCAGATCATCGAGGAACTGGAGCCGACCCGGCGCGGCCTGTACGGCGGCTGCGTCGGCTATCTGGACTTCGCCGGCGACTCCGACACCGCCATCGCCATCCGCACGGCGCTCCTGCGGGACGGCACCGCCTACGTCCAGGCGGGCGCCGGCATCGTCGCCGACTCCGACCCACAAGCCGAGGACACCGAATGCCGCAACAAGGCGGCGGCGGTGCTGCGGGCCGTTCATACCGCCAACCACCTGGGAAAGTAGCCGCGGCAGCGTGATCCACCGGGCGGAACCAGCAACGGCTCCTGCCCCGGTCCGCCCCGGCGCGGGGTGCCACGAGTGCCCAACAAGGCGGCGGCGGTACTGCGGGCCGTGCACACCGCCAACCACCTGGGCACATAACCCCACCCACCCCCGCGCGCCGGACGCCGCCGGCCGGTGCGCGATAGTGGTACGCGTGAGTGCCCTGCCCCAGCCCCGAACAGACGCCGCGCCCGCGCCCGCGCGGCCCGCCGCGCCCCGCAGCGCCAAACGCAGCCTCGCCCTCGCGCTGCCGGCCGGCGCGGCCGGCGCCGGGCTCACGCTGCTCGCCGCCTCCCGGACCTGGGCCACCGGCACCGCCGTCCTGGCCCAGGGCGAACTGCCCCGCACCGTGACCGGCAGCGACGTCACCGGCGTGCCCGGCGCGCTGGCCGTCGTCGGCCTGGCCGCCCTGGTCGCCGTCTTCGCGGTCCGCCGCGCCGGCCGGATCGTGGTCGCCGCACTGCTCACCCTCAGCGGCCTGGGCATCGCCGTCGCCTCCGTGCTCGGCACCTCCGACACCTCCGCGCTGCGCGAGCAGGCCTCCACCGCGGCCGGCGTCAGCGGCACCGGTGTGCATCACGTCACGCACACCCTGTGGCCGTGGGCGACCGCGGCCGGCGGCCTGCTGCTGCTGACCGCCGGACTGCTCGCCCTGGTCTGCGGCCGCCACTGGCCCGCAATGTCGGGCCGCTACGAGCGCACACCGGGCGGCGCCCGCGCTCCGCGGCGCGCCACGGCACCCCCCGACCCGGACCGTCCGGAGGAGATCTGGAAGTCCCTGGACCGCGGCGAGGACCCCACCCGGTAACGGTGCCACCCCCGGCATCGGTGACAATGGACGATGATTACCGCGCCCGGACCCCGGCGCGAGAGAGCAACGAGGAGCACTCATGTCGAGCAGTGGCCACGGACACACCCCCGCCGCCTGGACCGGCGTCATCATCTCGTTCATCGGCTTCTGCGTCTCCGGAGCCTTCATCGTGCTGGCGAACGTCCCCGGTTTCTGGGCGGGCATTGTCCTGATCGGCCTCGGCGCCGTGGTCGGCGGCCTGATGCGCGTGGCCGGCCTGGGCTCGGAGCCCAAGCGCTCGGCCCAGCCGCGCACCCAGGCGCAGGCACAGCCGCAGGAGAGCTGACCGCCGCTCCCGCACCACCGCAGCACCCCCGAAGGCGCCGCTTCCCGGCCCGTACGCACCCCGGTGCCGTACCCGCCGTCCGTGCCCACCCCGTACGGCGGCCGAGAAGCTGCGCCTTCGCGTATTCGGCGTCACCATGGGCACCGTGACCGATCCCGTGGCCGAAACCCGTCCGGCAGGAGCCCTGCCGCGCCGGCTCGCGGCGCCACTGGGCACCCTGACGGCCGCCGCCGCGGCCTTCGCCGTCGTCGGCGCGGTGGACCCCAACGAGCCCGGCCACTACCCCGTCTGCCCGCTGCAGCACCTGACCGGCATCTACTGCCCGGCCTGCGGCGGCCTGCGCAGCGCCCACGCCGTCGCGCACGGTGACCTCGGCGCCGCACTGGCCGCCAACGCCCCCGCGGTGGCCGGCTACGCCGCCTTCGCGGCCTTCTGTGCGCTCTGGCTGCTGCGCGCGGCCCGCGGCCGCCCCACGGCCCCTCCGCGGCCCCGCGCCGTCCACTGGTGGGCGCTGAGCGCCCTGCTGCTGGCCTTCACGGCCGTACGCAACCTTCCCTTCGGCACCGGCCTCACCCCATGACCGGCCACCTGCCCGGGTGCCCGAAACCGGCGAATGTCCAGGTGGTGGGACCGCGGCCAACCGGATGCGGGACCTGTGCCCCATGGCGGATACCATCGGAGTGCCTGATGGGACGGCGCCTGGGACCAAGAGCCGCCGTCCGCCCCCACCCCTCTAGAAGGAGGCCGCTCGCGTGAGTGTGCTCGACGAGATCATCGACGGAGTCCGCGCCGACCTCGCAGAGCGGCAGGCACTCGTCAGCCTCGACGAGCTCAAGGAGCGCGCGCAGAAGGCGCGGCCGGCCAAGGACGGTGTGGCGGCGCTCAAGGGCGAAAGCGTCACGGTGATCTGCGAGGTCAAGCGCTCCAGCCCCTCCAAGGGCGCGCTCGCCGCGATCGCCGACCCGGCAGGGCTCGCCGCCGACTACGAAGCGGGCGGTGCGGCGGTCATCTCCGTCCTCACCGAACAGCGCCGGTTCGGCGGCTCGCTCGCCGACCTGGAGGCCGTCCGCGCCAAGGTCGACATCCCCGTACTGCGCAAGGACTTCATCGTCACCGCCTACCAGCTGTGGGAGGCCCGCGCCTACGGCGCCGACCTGGTGCTGCTGATCGTCGCCGCGCTCGAGCAGGAGGCGCTGGTCTCGCTCATCGAGCGGGCCGAGTCGATCGGCCTGACACCGCTGGTCGAGGCGCACGACGAGGAAGAGGTCGCCCGCGCGGTGGACGCCGGCGCCCGGATCATCGGCATCAACGCCCGTAACCTCAAGACCCTCGAGGTCGACCGCGGCACCTTCGCCCGCGTCGCGCCCGAGATCCCCGACCACATCGTCAAGATCGCCGAATCCGGGGTGCGCGGCCCGCACGACCTGATCGCCTACGCCAACGACGGCGCCGACGCCGTCCTGGTCGGCGAGTCCCTGGTCACCGGCAAGGACCCCAGGACCGCGGTCGCCGACCTGGTCGCCGCGGGCTCCCACCCGGCGATCCGCCACGGCCGGTCCTGAGCGGCCGGAACCGGAACATCACGACATGACCGCCACCGCCGCAGGCATCCGCCGCCCGGCCCGGGGAATCCACCCGGGCCCGGCCGGCGCGCGCGCCGCGGCGGGGGCCGCCCGCCTCCCCCACCCCGCGCTGAGCCGCGGATGCCGGCCACGGGGCTGCCGGGCGCCCGCACGGCGGGTGCACGGACGGCGGGTCAGGTATCACATCGGATCCGAGCCGGGACAGATCAACGGCAGGCGATGGCGACCGGGGCCCGCGCGCTGACGCGTCGCCCCGCCCCTCAGCGGAACCGCATCTGCGGCGTTCCGCCTCGGAGGTGACCCCTCCGCTGGGGCAGCGACCCCCCGTCGCGTGCGCCGCCTACCGTGATGTCCCTGTTCCGCATATTCCGAATCACCGGATTTCCGGGGCGAGTGCCCCGGCCTAGGAGTGCGTCAGATGTCCTCCGAGTTCTTCATTCCCGATCCCGACGGTCAGGTCCCCGGCCCCGATGGCTATTTCGGCGCCTTCGGCGGCAAATTCATCCCCGAGGCGCTGGTCGCCGCGGTCGACGAGGTCGCCGCCGAATACGAAAAGGCCAAGGCGGACCCCGCGTTCGCGGCCGAGCTCGATGACCTGCTGGTCAACTACACCGGCCGCCCCAGCGCACTCACCGAGGTACCCCGGTTCGCCGAACACGCCGGCGGAGCCCGGGTGTTCCTCAAGCGCGAGGACCTCAACCACACCGGCTCACACAAGATCAACAACGTGCTGGGCCAGGCACTGCTCACCAAGCGGATGGGCAAGACCCGCGTCATCGCCGAAACCGGCGCCGGCCAGCACGGCGTCGCCACCGCCACCGCCTGCGCCCTCTTCGGCCTCGAATGCACCATCTACATGGGCGAGGTCGACACCAAGCGCCAGGCCCTCAACGTCGCCCGGATGCGGATGCTCGGCGCCGAGGTCATCTCCGTCAAGTCCGGCAGCCGCACCCTCAAGGACGCCATCAACGAGGCCTTCCGCGACTGGGTCGCCAACGTCGACCGCACCCACTACCTCTTCGGCACGGTCGCCGGCCCCCACCCCTTCCCGGCACTGGTCCGCGACTTCCACCGCGTCATCGGCGTCGAAGCCCGCCGCCAGATCCTCCAGCGCGCCGGCCGCCTCCCCGACGCCGCCCTCGCCTGCGTCGGCGGCGGCTCCAACGCCATCGGCCTCTTCCACGCCTTCCTCGCCGACACCGACGTCCGCCTCATCGGCTGCGAGCCCGGCGGCCACGGCGTCGAGACCGGCGAACACGCCGCCACCCTCACCGAAGGCACCCCCGGCATCCTGCACGGCTCACGCAGCTACGTCCTCCAGGACGAGGACGGCCAGATCACCGAGCCGTACTCCATCTCGGCCGGCCTGGACTACCCCGGCATCGGCCCCGAACACGCCTACCTCAAGGACGCCGGCCGCGCCGAATACCGCGCCGTCACCGACGACCAGGCCATGCGGGCACTGCGCCTGCTCTCGCAGACCGAAGGCATCATCCCGGCCATCGAAAGCGCCCACGCACTGGCCGGCGCCCTCGAGGTCGGCCGCGAACTGGGCCCCGACGGCCTGCTGCTGGTCAACCTGTCCGGCCGCGGCGACAAGGACATGGACACCGCAGCCCACTACTTCGGGCTGTACGACGACAAGGGCGAGGCCGACGTCAACGGCGCCGTCCAGCCCACCGGCGAGGGGGAGAAGTGATGGCAGGCAACGCAGCACTCCTGAACTCCGTACTGGCCCAGGCCCGCACGGAAAACCGCGCCGCGCTCGTCGGCTACCTCCCGGCCGGCTTCCCCACCGTCGACGGCGGCGTACGGGCGATGACCGAGATGCTCGACGGCGGCTGCGACATCGTCGAGGTCGGCCTGCCGCACAGCGACCCCGTCCTGGACGGCCCGGTCATCCAGACCGCCGACGACATCGCGCTGCGCGGCGGCATCAAAATCGTCGACGTGATCCGTACCGTCCGCGACGTGCACGCCGCCACCGGCGCCCCGGTGCTGTGCATGACGTACTGGAACCCCGTCGACGCCTACGGCGTCGAACGCTTCGCCGCCGACCTCGCCGAGGCGGGCGGCGCCGGCTGCATCCTGCCGGACCTCCCCGTCGAGGAGTCCGAGGTCTGGCGCAAGGCCGCCGAACAGCACGGCCTGGCCACCGTCTTCGTCGTCGCGCCCAGCAGCCGCGACGAGCGGCTCGCCAAAATCACCGCGGCCGGCAGCGGCTTCGTCTACGCCGCCTCCCTGATGGGCGTCACCGGCACCCGCGCATCGGTCGGCCGCGAGGCCCAGGACCTGGTGGAGCGCACCCGCGCCACCACCGACCTGCCGGTATGCGTCGGCCTCGGCGTCTCCAACGCCGAACAGGCCGCCGAGGTCGCCCAGTTCGCGGACGGCGTGATCGTCGGCTCGGCGTTCGTCAAGCGGCTGCTGACCGCGGACGGCGACCTCGACGCCGGCCTCACCGGCGTCCGCGCCCTGGCGGGCGAACTCGCCGAAGGCGTACGCAAACGGGCCCACGGCCCGCGCCCGTAAGGCCCGCCCGCCACGGGAAACCATCCCCCGATAGGGCGAACATCGGTGCGGAGGGGTGCGCGGCACCCCTCCGCTTCGTTGTCCAGGGGCGTGAACCAGAAGAACCATGACGCAAAGCGCAGCGCCCGCGAGCGGCTGCAGGCACAGCGGGCGAAAGAAGAGAGCCGCGCCCGGCGCAGCCGCCAGGCGATCGTCGCCGGATCGCTGGTGGCGGTCCTGGCCGTCGCCGGCGGCATCGCCATCTGGGCCTCATCGTCCGGCGGCGGCAAAAGCAGCACCGACAACGAAACCGCCCGCCCCAAGCAAGCCAGCGGCGGCGACAAACCCGCCGTCCCCGTAGGCGCACCCGACGCCCCCTCAACCCTCACCGTCTGGGAAGACTTCCGCTGCCCCGCCTGCCAGCAGTTCGAGACCGGCTTCCGCCCCGCCATGCACGAACTCGAGGACACCGGACAGCTCAAGACCGAGTACCACCTCGTGACGATCATCGACGGCAACGCCGGCGGCAAGGGCTCCGCCAACGCCGCCAACGCCGCACTCTGCGCCCAGGACGCCGGCCGCTTCCGCGACTACCACGACGTCCTCTACTCCCACCAGCCGCCCGAGCAGCAGGACCGATTCGGCGACAAGAAATACCTCATCCAGCTGGCGGACAAGGTCAAGGGACTGCCGTCCGCCGCCTTCACCAGATGCGTCAACGACGGCCGCTACGACGGCTTCGTCCAGAAGTCCAACGCCGCCTTCACCACCTCCGGATACCGCGGCACCCCCACCGTCCTGCTCGACGGCAAGGACCTCTCGAAGGAAAAGGGCGGCCACGTCACCCCGGCCGACCTCAAGAAAATGGTCATGGACGCCAACAAGGGAAAGCAGCCAGGCAAGCCGCAGACGAGCGCCCCGCCGTCCTGACCCACCGCTCAACACGCCGGACACACAGCGTCATGGCCTGATATGCCAGGGTCGTTACGCAGCCGTAGCCGGGTGAGGTTGTCGCCGACCCCGCCCGGCGCGGTAGCGTCGACCCTGCCATGGACCTCGCATTCATTCCCAGCCCCTCGACCGGCGTCGTACACCTCGGCCCGATCCCGCTGCGCGGCTACGCATTCTGCATCATCATCGGCGTCTTCGTCGGCGTCTGGCTCGGCAACAAGCGCTGGGTACAGCGCGGCGGCCGCTCCGGAACCGTCGCGGACATCGCGGTCTGGGCCGTGCCCTTCGGGCTGGTCGGCGGACGCCTCTACCACGTCATCACGACGTACGAGCCCTACTTCGGCCCCGACGGGCACCCCCTCGACGCCTTCAAGGTGTGGCAGGGCGGCCTCGGCATCTGGGGCGCGGTCGCGCTCGGCGCGGTGGGCGCCTGGATCGGCTGCCGCCGCCGCGGCATCCCGCTCCCCGCGTACGCCGACGCGCTGGCACCGGGCCTCGCCATCGGGCAGGCGATCGGCCGCTGGGGCAACTGGTTCAACCAGGAGCTCTACGGCAAGCCGACCGATGTGCCCTGGGCACTGAAGATCAGCTCCGACCCGGCCATCGGCCGCATCGGCGGCACCTACCACCCCACCTTCCTGTACGAGTGCCTGTGGTGCCTCGGCGTCGCGGCACTGGTCATCTGGGCCGACAAGCGCTTCCGGCTCGGCCACGGACGGGCCTTCGCCCTGTACGTCGCCGCCTACTGCGCGGGCCGCGCCTGGATCGAGTACATGCGGGTCGACGAGGCGCACCACATCCTGGGCCTGCGCCTGAACGTGTGGACCGCGCTGATCGTCTTCGTCCTGGCCATCGCCTACCTGGTGATCTCGGCCAGGAAGGCACCGGGCCGCGAAGCGGTCGTGGAGCCCGGCGCGCAGGCCGTGGAGGGCGAGACGGCAGACGACGCGAGCGCCGAGGGCGAGACCGCCGAGGGCGCGCCCGCCGACGAGGACGCCAAGGTCTCGGTCGAGAAGAAGACGGCCGAGAAGAAGACGTCCGAGAAGACGACCACTGAGACCACGACGGACGGCACCAAGGCGGACGGCACCAAGGCGGCTGCGGCGAAGACGGACGGCGCGTCCGACGACGCCGAGCCGCAGGCCGACGGGGCCGCGGCGGACGAGCCCGGCGACGAGGCGAAGTCCGACGACGCCGCAGGCAAGGGCGACGACGCCACAGGCACGAGCGACGACGCCCCGGCACAGTCCGACGCCCCCGACACCGGCGCCAAGCCCGCCGGGAGCGGCAGCAAGAAGTCCTGAGACGGCCGACGGCCGCCACCGCAACCGGGCGGGCCCGCAACGCGCACAACGCGTTCCGGGCCCGCCCGGCGCTTTGCCGTACCCGGCGACTCAGCGGCCGCGCCCCGCCAGCGCCAACACCCGCCGCGCCCCCGCCACCACCGCCGCATCCACGAACCGGCCGTCCGGCAACGCCAGCGCCCCCGCCTCCGTCGCCGCCGCCCCCACCACCTCCTCCGCCGCCTCGACCTCCTCCGCCGACGGAAGATACGCCGCCTCGATCACCGGCAGCTGACGGGGATGGATCGCCGCCCGGCCCAGAAACCCCAGGTCCCGGCCCTGCACACAGGAACGGGCCAGCCCCTCCACATCGCGTACATCCGGATGCACCGACTGCGGCGGCGGCGCCAGACCGGCCGCGCGCGCCGCGACCACCACCCGACTGCGCGGCCAGGCCAGCCCCGCCTCGTCCCGCACCCCCAGCTCGGCACGGAGATCGGCCTCACCGAGCGCGATACCGCACAGCGCAGGATGCGCCGCGGCGATCGCATAGGCATGCTCGATGCCCAGCGCGGACTCGAGCAGCGCATGAAGCGCCGGGAGAGTGGGCGGAAGCTGAGGAGCCAGGGCGGGCGGCAGCCCCGGGGCGAGGGGGGCGGTGGGCCCCGTCACAGGGGCAAACCGGTGACCCGCGAGAACACGGGCACGGGGCCGCACGGTCGCCCAGGCCGCCGCCCGGTGGACATCCGCCGCGCGCTGCACCTTGGGCAGGCGCAGCCCCGACAGCCCCGGCAGCCCCGCCAGGGTACGGATCTCGGTCTCGGCGAGCGGCCCGTCCAGCGCATTGACACGCACATGCACGGGAACCGGACCCGGCGCCGGATCGGCCAGGAGCTCGGCCGTGGCACGCAACGCATAGCCCTTACGGTCGGCGGCGACCGCGTCCTCCAGGTCCACGAGGATGACATCCGCCCCGCAACCGAGCGCCTTGACGACCACCTCAGGCCGGTCACCGGGCACATACAGCCAGGTCAAAGGAGGAGCGACCACGGCCTCCGGACGCCTCACAGCGCCCCCGCCACCCGTAGAGCCGCGATCTCGGGACCGCTCATGCCGAGCCCGGCCAGCACCTCGTCCGTATCCGCACCGTGCGGGCGGCCCGCCCAGCGAATGGCACCGGGAGTCTCGGACAGCCGGAAGAGCACGTTCTGCATCCGCACCGTGCCGAGCTCCTCGTCCGGAACCTCGATGACGGACTCCAGCGCCCGGTACTGCGGGTCCGCCAGCACATCACGGATGTCATGGACCGGCGCCACGGCCGCCTCCGCCCGCTCGAACGCGGCCAGCACCTCGTCCCGGCCGCGCCGCGCGATCCAGCCGCCGACCGCCGCATCGAGCTCCTCGGCATGCCGGGCACGCCCCTCCCCGGTCGTGAACCAGGGCTCATCGATCAGCTCCGGCCGGCCGACCAGCCGCATCACCCGCTCGGCGATCGACTGCGCAGACGTGGACACCGCCACCCAGGAGCCGTCAGCGGTGCGGTACGTGTTGCGGGGCGCGTTGTTCGTGGAACGGTTGCCGGTACGCGGCTGAACATAGCCCAGCTGGTCGTACCAGATGGGGTGCGGGCCCAGCACCGTCAGCATCGGCTCAATGATCGCCATATCGACGACCTGACCCCGCCCGGTGGCATCCCGCCCACGCAACGCCGCCATCACCGCGTACGACGTGGTGAGCGCCGCCACCGCATCGGCGAGCCCGAACGGCGCCAGGGTCGGCGGCCCGTCCGGCTCACCGGTCAGCGCGGCGAAACCGCTCATCGCCTCGGCCAGAGTCCCGAACCCGGGCCGCCGCGCATACGGGCCGAACTGCCCGAAACCGGTGACCCGGGCGAGCACCAGACGCGGATTCGCAGCACACAGCTCCGGCCAGCCCAGGCCCCACTTCTCCAGCGTGCCGGGCCGGAAATTCTCGACGATCACATCCGCGCCGGCGGCGAGAGAAAGCAACACCTCCCGGCCACCCGGCGTCGAAAGGTCAAGCGTCATCGTCTTCTTGTTGCGGCCCAGCAGCTTCCACCACAGGCCCACACCATCCTTGGCGGGACCGTGCCCCCGGGCCGGGTCGGGCCGCCGCGGATGCTCCACCTTGATCACCTCGGCGCCGAAATCCCCGAGCATGGTGGCGGCCAGCGGCCCGGCGAACAGCGTGGCCAGATCCAGCACCCGCAGCCCGGCAAGAGGACCGGGCGGCGCGGGCTGCTCGCAAGCGCGCTCGTACAAAGGGGTCAGGGACGGGTCGGTCATGGTGCGGGTGCCTCCGGTCGGTCGGGGTGGCGCGCCGCCGCGGCCAGTGCGGCGGTACGCCGGGCGAGAGTGTCGAAACCGGTGCCGTCCAGGCCGCCGACGGAGGTGGCGAGCCGGTTGCGCAGCGGCGCGGTCCAGCGGTCGGGCAGGGCCGCGGGACTGCCCGCCAGCAGCCCGGCCAGCGAGCCGGCCGTCGCACCGTTGGAGTCGGTGTCCCAACCACCGGACACCACACGGCAGATGGAACCGGTGAAGTCGCCGTCGGCATGCGTGAGCGCGGCGGCCAGCAGCGCCGCGTTCGGCACCGCGTGCACCCAGTGGTGATGCCCGTAGACGGAGTGCAGCCGGTCGACGACGGCCGCGAACCCCTCCGCCGTACCCGTCGGCTCACCGCACGCGGCCGCGATCCCGAAGCGGACCGCCCGCGCCAGCCGGGACCGCCCGGGGATCACCGCGAGCCCGTCCCGCAGCGCGCGGTGCACATCCGTGCCGCCGCCCGCCGCACGGGCCAGCGCGGCCGCCGCGAACATCGCCGCGTACACCCCGTTCGCGGTATGGCTGAGCGTCGCGTCCCGCCAGGCCTCCGCGGCCGCCCCGACCGGGTCGCCCGGATGCGTCCAGCCGTACACATCCGCGCGGATCTGCGCGCCGATCCACTCCCGGAACGGATTGCGGTACCGCGCGGTACCCGGCGGCTCGATGCCGTCCAGAAGATTGCGGTACGCGATGCGCTCGGCGGTGAAGGTACGGCCGGCGGGCAGCTCGTCCAGCCACAGCCGCGCCACATCGGCCGTGGTGAAACCATGACCGTGACGTTCGAGCAACAACAGCCCCAGCACCGGGTAGTTGAGATCGTCGTCCTCGGGCATCCCGTCGATGTTCTCCGCCAGCGACGTGCCGCGGCTGCGGCGGTTCCAGGGATAACGGGCAGCCACCGCCGGATCGAGCCCGGCCGCGGTGAACCACGACGACAGCGGCCAGTTCCCGCATCCGCGCGCCAGCGCCCGGATGCCGTCGAGCGGCAGCTTCTCCACCGGCTTGCCCAGCAGACACCCGGCGGCCCGCCCGAGCCACGCCGCCTCCAGCCGGGCACCGAGACCGCCCGGGGGCCCCGTATCACCCCGGTCGCTCCTGCCGCTCCTGCCGCTCGTATCGCCCCTATAGCTCGTGCTGCTCGTGTCGCTCCTGCGATGTGGCGTCAATGCCACGCCATCCGAGGGGAGT
The DNA here is from genome assembly GCF_055565615.1 of Streptomyces sp. NPDC028368. Taxonomy (NCBI): domain Bacteria; kingdom Bacillati; phylum Actinomycetota; class Actinomycetes; order Kitasatosporales; family Streptomycetaceae; genus Streptomyces; species Streptomyces sp. NPDC028368. Next base: position 541,655 of record NZ_JBVHTY010000002.1, read on the forward strand.
TGCCAGGCGGCGGCCCGGATTTCCTCCAGGCCGGTGGGCTCGATGTCGTCCGACGGGCAGGGCAGCACGGCCAGCTCATCAAGCAGGGACTCGGCGAGCGGACGCAGCGACGGCTGCGACGGTGCGGGGGAGGCACCGGCACGAGCGGGCGCCGGCGCACCCCCCGCCGCCCGCCACCGCCGCTCGATCGCGCCCGCCGCCCGCCCGTCCTCGGCCGCCTGCCGTAACTCGTGGCCCACCAGATCCTCGGGCTGCACCCAGGTCACCCGGAGCAAAGACGCAGCCACGGCGGTCCCCATGGTCACCCCTCCGTCATGGCACTGGCTGCGGTCACGGCACTAGCTGCTGTCATGGCACTGCCTGCGGTCACGGCACTGGCTGTGGCGAGCGCGGCGAACGCCCGCTCGTGGGCGCGCCGGCGGGCCCGGTCGCGGGCGAAGACCTCGCGGGTGACGGCGGCCAGCGCCGCCGCCGGCGCGTACAGATCGAGACGGCTGGCGCGGGCGACCTCCGTACTCCACTCGGCCGGAACGGCACCGGCACCGTGCAGCGCACCCGCGATCGCGCCGCTCATCGTGGCGATGGAGTCACAGTCGCGGCCGTAGTTGACCGACCCCAGCACCGTGCTGCGGAAGTCACCGCCGCAGGCCAGCAACATGCCCAGCGCGACCGGGAGTTCCTCGATCGCATGCAGCCGGGAGGGGCGGCGGGCGCCCAGAGACGGATCGCGGTAGTCGGGGCCCACCGTGTCGAAGGGGGCGACGGCCGCGCGCAGCGGCGCCAGCGCGGATTCGAAGCCGGAGTGCGCGGCGGCCGCATCGCACACCGCCTCGATCGCGGCCCGGGTGCCGTCCTTGGCGAGGCGGAGCGCATGGCCGATGACGGACGCCACGGTGGCCTCCGGTGCGAACGCGGCGGCCACGGCGGCGGCGAAGACCCCCGCCGCCTCCCGGCCGTAGGAGGACTGATGGGCGCCGGCGATGTCCAGCGCCTCGGCGTAGGCCCGGTCCGGATGACCGGCGTTGACGATGCCGACCGGCGCCATGTACATCGCCGCACCGCAGTTGACGATATTGCCGACACCCGCCTCACGCGGATCGATGTGCCCGTAGTGCAGCCGCGCCACGATCCACTTCTCGGCGAGGAAGATCCGCTGCAGCGGCAGCGCCTCCTCCTCCAGCTCGGGGATCCAGCGCGGGGTGCCGATCAGATCCGGGACGAGATGGTCGGCGATGTCGTAGGCGTCGAGATGATCGCGGACCGTCTCGTAGACCCGTACCAGCGCATGCGTCATGAGGGTGTCGTCGGTGACGTGGCCGTCGCCCTTGTGGTACGGCGCGATCGGGCGCGCGGTGCGCCAGTCCTCGTGGAACGGGCCGACAATGCCCGCGACCCGGCCGCCGTGCCGCGCCACGATCTGCTCCGGCGTCCACCCCTCCACGGGCCCGCCGAGCGCGTCGCCGACGGCGGCCCCCACCAGACAGCCGGCCGCCCGGTCCTCCAGGGGCGCCACCGCGCTCCGGACGGCCGCGCTGTCGATGGCGGCGCTCCCGGCGGACGCGCTTCCGGCGGACGGGGTCGGAGCCGCGGCCGGTTCCGGAGCCGGTTCCGGAACTGGTTGCGCGGCCGGTTCCGCGGCCGGTTCCCGGGCGGTCTGCATCGTGTACGTCATGTGCGGGTGAGTCCTTCCATGGTGGGCAGTCATGGCGACGAGCGGCGATCATCACGGAAAGTAACTGTACGGGAACTGATTACTCTCCGTAATCGTTGCTGTGTTAAGAGGAGGCGGCAGGCACGGCGGGGGAGTGCGACGGGGCGGAGGAGGGCGACGGGGAAGAGGGTGAGGAGGGTGAGGAGGCAGGCGGGTGCGGCGTGGTGGCGGCGGCCGACGGTGCAGGCGGGCGCGACGGGGAAGGGGGGCGCGACCGGGCGGCGGACTGCGGCAGGGCGGGCAGGGGAGGCGGGGCGGCCGTCCGGACGGGGTGAGGCCCGGCGGGGCCGTCGGGGCCGTCCTGGCCGTCACGGGTGTCAGGGACGTCGCGGGTGTCGCGCGCCTCGCGCGCGTCAGGGGTGGTGGTCATCTCCGCACCGGCGAGCCGGCCCGCCAGTTCGACGAGGTCGGTGCCGGCCAGTCGGGGCAGGGCGCAGCCGGAGAGCACCCGGCACGCGTCGCGCCAGGTACGCGGCAGCGCGCGGGCGCCGCCGAGCGCGCCGGTCAGCGCCCCGGCGAGGGCGGGCGCGGAGTCGGCGACGCGGGAGAGGCAGGCGGCGGCCGGTACGGCCTCGGCGACCCGGCCGCCGCCCGCGATGGTGAGGGCGAGCGCGACGGGCACGGTCTCGGCCGCGGCGATGCCGTAGCTGTAGACGTGGTCGACGATCTCGTGTTCCAGGACGGGGACCAGGGCGAAGGCATTACCGGCGCGGCCGGGGTGGTCGGCGGCCGCGGCGCGGGCGAGAGCGACCGCGTGCAGCGCGTTACGGCGGATCTCGGTGCCCTCGGGGAGCTGGTCGAGGGCCGCGTCCACGCAGGCGTCCACCGGCGCGCCGCCGAGCGCCGCCGCGACCGCCGCGGCCATCGCGCGGGCGCCGTGCACCCCGTCGCCGTCCTGGGTGTAGCGCGCGTCGTACTCGGCGAGCCCGGCGGCCGCGGCGGGATCGCCCGGGTAGACGGCGGCCAGTACAGCGGCCCGAACGCAGGCCGCGTCGTCGAAGAAGTGCGGGTTGTCATGCCCGGTGGCGGGCGGCCGCAGCCCGGCGGCGAGATTGCCGAGCCCGGCCCGTACCGAGATCCGGGCGCGCAGTGGCAGTACCGCGGACTCCACCTCGGGCGCCCGGTCGGCGGCCGCGGCGACCTCGCCGGCCAGGGCGTTCCAGGCCAGGTCGACGGCGGCGCGCATCCGGCGGTCCCGGCCCAGGTCGCTGAGCAGCGCACCGGCGGCGGTGAGCACCGACTCGGCGGTGAAGGCCGCCCACTCGGCGTCGTCGGACGGTCCGAGCAGCAAGGGTTCGGGCGGCTGGTTGAGGGCGATGGGCACCGGCAGTGTGGTGGTGGCGTTCTGCTCGGCGAAGGTGTCCAGCTCGCGGGTCAGCCGCCGGGTCCATTCGGGCATCCGCGCCGCCCGGTGCCGTGCCGCGGGCCAGCCGGCGGCGTCCCCGGAGGCCAGCCCGAGCAGCAGGCCCTCGATACGGCTGCGGGAGGGGGAACCGGTCGGACCGCCGGGGGATGCGGAATCGGTCGGACCGTTGCGGGATGCGGAATCGGTCGGATCGCCGGGGGATGCGGGATCGGTCGGACCGTTGCGGGAGGCATTCTCGGCCGTACGTCTGCGGGAGGCGGGCTCGCTCATACGCTCGCCGCCTCGGTGCACGCGCCCGCCGTCGTGGCGTACGCACCCGCCGCCTCGGTGCACGCACCCGCCGTCGTGGCGTACGCACCCGCCGCCTCGGCGCCCGCGCCCGCGGATGCGACTCCGGCGCCCGCACGGACCCCGCCCGCGCCCGCGGATGCGACTCCGGCGCCCGCACGGACCCCGCCCACGTCCGCGGGTGCTGCTCCGGCGCCCGCACGGACCCCGCCCACGTCCGCGGGTGCTGCTCCGGCGCCCGCACGGGCCGAGCCCGTGCCCCCAGGCGCCACCCCCGCCCCCGCAGGTGCCAGGAGTTCCGCGATGTCCAGGACGTGGTAGCCCGCCATCGAGGGCAGGCAGGTGCCGCGGGCCGGGCCGATGGCGGTGGTCCAGGATTCGGGGATCGCGGCGGCGCCGGACAGGGCGCCGGCCAGGGCGCCGGCCACCGCCGCCGTGGTGTCCGCGTCGCGGCCCATGTTGACCGCGGTCAGCACCGAAGCGCGGAAGTCGCCGCGGGCCGCCGCGAACGCCCCGAAGGCCAGGCCGACGGCTTCGGGTGCCAGGTCCGTCCAGGGGTAGCCGCCGACGACGACCGCGGAGCGCACCGCGCGTTCGGTGCCGAGCCGGGTGATGCCGGGGTCGTGCCGGGAGCGCTGGGCGGCGCCGACCGCGCGGCGCAGCGAGCGGGCCGTCCAGGAGTCCTCGGGGATGACGGAGAGCGCGGCGGCGATCACCGCGTCGGTGTTGGGGGTTCCCCCTGGACCGATGGGGGTCCCCCCAGTCGAACGGAGTTGAGACCGGGGGATTGCCGAAGGTCCTTGGGGGAGGGTGACCATGGCGGCGGCGACCCCGGCGGCGACCGCCTGGCCGCCGTAGATTCCCTCGCCGTCGTGGCTGACGGTGCCGTCGATGGCCACCAGGCGGGCGGCCTCGGTGGGGCGGCCGGCCGCGAACACCCCGAACGGTGCGGCGCGCATCGCCAGGCCGTCGCTCCAGGCGTGCCGGTGCTGGGCGGAGATGGGGGCGGCGAGGCCGCGGCGGAGGTTTTCCAGGGTGCCGCGTTCGCTGAAGCCCGCGCCGCGGAACGGGCCCTCGTCGCGGTCGGCGATCCACTGGTGCCAGGCGGCCTCGACATGGGCGACGGTCAGCGCGGAACCGTGTGCGGCCAGCAGCAGCCCGGAGAAGATCGCGTACTCGGTGTCATCGGTGCCGGCCGGATCGTCCTCGACATAGCCTTCGATGCGGCCCCAGCGGCGGCGGATCTGTGAGGGCTTCATGTTTTCCGCGGGTGCGCCGAGCGCGTCGCCGACCGCGAGCCCGAGCATCGCCCCGCGGGCCCGGTCACGCAGCGCATCGGCCAGGCCGGCCGGTGAGGGCGGGGGATCCGGTGCGCTCATGGCGTGCCCTTTCGTCGTACGGGTCGGGGTGTATCCGTCCCACGCGAGGGGCCGCCTCTCCTGCGCCGGGCGGCGAGGTCACCCGGTCGACGGCGGAATCTGATAGGGCATCAGAATCCTCTTTTGGGGAAAGCCGCAGGTCAGCGCGGTAAGTTCGGCCTTCCTTGCTAGCGGCGGAGGGTGATTCGCGCATAACTTCGAGGTGTTGCAGGGGGAAGCGCCGCCATCGGCCCACACCTCGTGGAAGGGAGAGGTCCCTATCTATGTCCGTCATGGAGATCATGGACAGCGCGGCGCCGACGCATATCGCGCACCGTGACAATCACACCCACCGTGACGTCAACGGCGGCTGGCTGCGTCCCGCGGTCTTCGGCGCGATGGACGGTCTGGTCTCGAACCTCGCCCTGATGACGGGTGTCGCCGGCGGCGCGGTGTCGCAGCAGACGATCATCATCACGGGTCTTGCGGGTCTGGCGGCCGGTGCCTTCTCGATGGCCGCCGGGGAGTACACCTCGGTCGCCTCGCAGCGCGAGCTGGTCCAGGCCGAGCTGGACATCGAGCGGGCCGAGCTGCGCAAGCACCCCAAGGACGAGCTCGAGGAGCTGGCCGCGCTGTACGAGTCGCGGGGCGTCGAGCCGGAACTCGCCCGGAAGGTCGCCGAGCAGCTGTCCAGGGACCCCGAGCAGGCGCTGGAAATCCACGCCAGGGAGGAATTGGGAATAGACCCGTCCGACCTTCCGTCGCCCACGGTTGCCGCGGTTTCTTCCTTCGGATCCTTTGCTTTGGGCGCGCTTTTGCCTGTGCTTCCTTATCTTTTGGGGGCTTCGGCGTTGTGGCCGGCGGTGGTTCTCGCACTGCTCGGACTGTTCGCCTGCGGGGCGGTCGTGGCCCGGGTGACGGCGCGTTCGTGGTGGTTCAGCGGATTGCGTCAACTGGCCCTGGGTGGCGCGGCCGCGGGTGTGACGTACATCCTGGGATCGTTGTTCGGAACCGCCGTAGGGTGAGGGGCCGTGCGGGGCTTCCGCATAATTGACGTGTTACCCAGCGGTTTCGGTTTGTTGACGGCCGGGCATAAGGCCCAGGCGTCGCGGGCAATGTCGCTCGCCGGACGCCGCATAACGGGATGGCGGAGTGTCCGCCCGTGTCCTTGATCCACCGCAATGCGCGGTGTCCGTATGTTGGAAGGCACTATCCGCTTTTCGAGAAGCGGGCCATCCTGTAACCTGCACGAAAATTTCGCGGAGGGCCAACGTCGTCCCTCGGCAATGCCTATGCCACGACGACGTTGGGAGAGCCGATGCGTTCCGCGTCCACGCACTCCGCGACCACCGGCAGCGCCACCAGCGCCGCCTGGTCGCCCATGGACGGGCGCCCCGCCCAGCAGGGGATGTACGACCCTCGCAATGAGCACGACGCCTGCGGCGTCGGCTTTGTGGCCACCCTCACCGGCGAGGCCAGCCACGCGTTGGTCGAGCAGGCGCTCACCGTCCTGACGAACCTGGAGCACCGCGGTGCCACCGGCTCGGAGCCCGACTCCGGCGACGGCGCCGGCATCCTGCTCCAGGTGCCGGACGCGTTCCTGCGCGAGGACGTCACCTTCGAGCTTCCCGAGGCCGGCGCCTACGCCGTCGGCATCGCCTTCCTGCCCTCCGAGGCCCGCGATGCGGCCGCCGCCGTCTCACGCATCGAGACGATGGCCGTGGAAGAGGGCCTGACCGTCCTCGGCTGGCGCATCGTCCCGGTGGCCCCGCAGCTGCTGGGCAACGGCGCCCGCGCCACCATGCCGGCCTTCTCCCAGCTCTTCGTGGGCGACGGCGAGAACACCGGCCTGGCGCTGGACCGCAAGGCGTTCGCGCTGCGCAAGCGCGCCGAGCGCGAGGCGGGGGTCTACTTCCCCTCGCTCTCCTCCCGGACCATCGTCTACAAGGGCATGCTGACCACCGGCCAGCTCGAGCCCTTCTTCCCGGACCTGTCCGACCGCCGCTTCGCCACCGCCATCGCGCTGGTCCACTCGCGGTTCTCCACCAACACCTTCCCGAGCTGGCCGCTGGCCCACCCGTACCGCTTCGTCGCACACAACGGCGAGATCAACACGGTCAAGGGCAACCGCAACTGGATGCGCGCCCGCGAGTCCCAGCTCGCCTCCAAGCTGTTCGGCAGCGAGGAACTGGAGCGGATCTTCCCGGTCTGTACGCCGGACGCCTCCGACTCCGCCTCCTTCGACGAGGTCCTGGAGCTGCTGCACCTGGGCGGCCGTTCGCTGCCGCACTCGGTGCTGATGATGGTCCCCGAGGCGTGGGAGAACTCCCCCTCCATGGACCCGGCCCGGCGCGCCTTCTACCAGTACCACTCCACGATGATGGAGCCCTGGGACGGCCCGGCCTGTGTCACCTTCACCGACGGCACCCAGGTCGGCGCGGTCCTGGACCGCAACGGCCTGCGCCCCGGCCGCTACTGGGTCACCGACGACGGCCTGGTGGTGCTGTCCTCCGAGGTCGGCGTGCTCGACATCGACCCGTCCAAGGTCGTCCGCAAGGGCCGCCTGCAGCCGGGCCGGATGTTCCTCGTGGACACCGCCGAGCACCGCATCATCGAGGACGACGAGATCAAGGCGCAGCTCGCCGCCGAGCAGCCCTACCAGGAGTGGCTCGAGTCCGGTCTGATCGACCTGGCCGATCTGCCCGAGCGTGAGCACATCGTGCACACGCACGCCTCGGTCACCCGCCGCCAGCAGACCTTCGGCTACACCGAGGAAGAGCTGCGGGTCATCCTCGCGCCGATGGCCAAGGCCGGCGCCGAGCCGATCGGCTCGATGGGCACCGACTCGCCGATCGCCGCGCTCTCCGAGCGTCCGCGGCTGCTCTTCGACTACTTCACCCAGCTGTTCGCGCAGGTCACCAACCCGCCGCTGGACGCCATCCGCGAGGAGCTGGTCACCTCGCTGATCTCCTCGCTCGGCCCGCAGGGCAACCTGCTGGAGCCGACCGCGGCGTCCTGTCGCAGCGTGACCCTGCCGTTCCCGGTCATTGACAACGACGAGCTGGCCAAGCTCGTGCACATCAACGCCGACGGCGACATGCCCGGTATGAAGGCCGTGACCCTCTCCGGTCTCTACCGCGTGAGCGGCGGCGGCGAGTCGCTGGCCGCCCGGATCGAGGAGATCTGCGCCGAGGCGGACGCCGCCATCGACGACGGTGCCCGGCTGATCGTGCTCTCCGACCGGCACTCCGACGCCGAGCACGCGCCGATCCCGTCGCTGCTGCTGACCTCCGCGGTCCACCACCACCTCATCGGCACCAAGGAGCGCACCCAGGTCGGTCTGCTCGTCGAGGCCGGCGATGTGCGCGAGGTGCACCATGTCGCGCTGCTCATCGGCTTCGGTGCCGCGGCCGTCAACCCGTACCTGGCGATGGAGTCCGTCGAGGACCTCGTCCGCGCCGGCACCTTCCTGCCCGGCATCGAGGCCGAGGCCGCCATCAAGAACCTCATCAAGGCGCTCGGCAAGGGCGTTTTGAAGGTCATGTCCAAGATGGGCATCTCGACCGTCGCCTCCTACCGCGGCGCGCAGGTCTTCGAGGCCGTCGGCCTGGACGAGGACTTCGTCGCAACGTACTTCCACGGCACCGCCACCAAGATCGGCGGCGCAGGCCTGGACGTCGTCGCCAAGGAGGTCGCCGCCCGGCACGCCAAGGCCTACCCGGCCTCCGGCATCGCCGCCACGCACCGCGCGCTGGACATCGGCGGCGAGTACCAGTGGCGCCGCGAGGGCGAGCCGCACCTCTTCGACCCGGACACCGTCTTCCGGCTCCAGCACTCCACCCGCTCGCGCCGCTACGACATCTTCAAGCAGTACACCGAGCGGGTGAACGAGCAGTCCGAGCGGCTGATGACGCTGCGTGGCCTGTTCGGCTTCAAGACCGACCGGTCGGCCCGCCCCTCGATCTCCATCGACGAGGTCGAGCCGGCGTCCGAGATCGTCAAGCGCTTCTCCACCGGCGCCATGTCGTACGGCTCCATCTCCCAGGAGGCGCACGAGACCCTCGCCATCGCCATGAACCAGCTGGGCGGCAAGTCCAACACCGGTGAGGGCGGCGAGGACCCGGAGCGCCTGTACGACCCGGCGCGCCGCTCGTCCATCAAGCAGGTCGCCTCCGGCCGCTTCGGTGTGACCAGCGAGTACCTCGTCAACTCCGACGACATCCAGATCAAGATGGCGCAGGGCGCCAAGCCCGGCGAGGGCGGCCAGCTGCCCGGCCACAAGGTCTACCCGTGGGTCGCCAAGACCCGGCACTCCACGCCGGGCGTGGGACTGATCTCCCCGCCGCCGCACCACGACATCTACTCCATCGAGGACCTGGCTCAGCTGATCCACGACCTCAAGAACGCCAACCCGGCCGCCCGCATCCACGTGAAGCTGGTCTCCGAGGTCGGCGTCGGCACGGTCGCCGCGGGCGTCTCCAAGGCGCACGCGGACGTGGTCCTCATCTCCGGCCACGACGGCGGCACGGGCGCCTCCCCGCTGACCTCGCTCAAGCACGCGGGCGGCCCCTGGGAGCTGGGACTCGCCGAGACCCAGCAGACGCTGCTGCTCAACGGCCTGCGCGACCGCATCGTCGTGCAGACCGACGGCCAGCTCAAGACCGGCCGCGACGTGGTCATCGCCGCCCTGCTGGGCGCCGAGGAGTACGGCTTCGCGACCGCCCCGCTGGTCGTCTCGGGCTGCGTCATGATGCGGGTGTGCCACCTGGACACCTGCCCGGTCGGCATCGCCACCCAGAACCCGACGCTGCGCGAGCGCTTCAGCGGCAAGGCCGAGTACGTCGTCAACTTCTTCCAGTTCATCGCCGAAGAGGTCCGCGAACTCCTCGCCGAGCTGGGCTTCCGCACCCTCGAAGAGGCCGTCGGCCACGCCGAACTGCTGGACACCACCCAGGCCGTGAACCACTGGAAGGCGCAGGGCCTGGACCTGGCCCCGCTGCTGTACGTCCCCGAGCTGTCCGAGGGCGCCGTCCGCCACCAGGTCACCGTCCAGGACCACGGCCTGGAGAAGGCGCTGGACAACGAGCTGATCGAGCTCGCCGCGGACGCGCTGGCCGCGGACACCGCCGAGGCCGCACAGCCGGTACGGGCGCAGGTCGCGATCCGGAACATCAACCGGACCGTCGGCACCATGCTCGGCCACCAGGTGACCAAGAAGTTCGGCGGCGCCGGCCTGCCCGACGACACCATCGACATCACCTTCACCGGCTCGGCCGGCCAGTCCTTCGGCGCGTTCCTGCCGCGCGGCATCACGCTGCGCCTGGAGGGCGACGCCAACGACTACGTCGGCAAGGGCCTCTCCGGCGGCCGGGTCATCGTCCGCCCCGACCGCGGCGCCGACCACCTGGCCGAGTACTCCACCATCGCGGGCAACACCCTCGCCTACGGCGCCACCGGCGGCGAGCTGTTCCTGCGCGGCCGGGTCGGCGAGCGGTTCTGCGTCCGTAACTCCGGTGCCACGGTGGTCTCCGAGGGCGTCGGCGACCACGGCTGCGAGTACATGACCGGCGGCCACGCCGTCGTCCTGGGCGAGACCGGCCGCAACTTCGCGGCGGGCATGTCCGGCGGCATCGCCTACGTCATCGACCTCGACCCGGACAACGTCAACCGCGAACTGACCGACGCAGTCACCGCGCTGGACGACACCGACAAGCAGTGGCTGCACGACGTCGTGCGCCGCCACCAGGAGGAGACCGGCTCCACCGTCGCCGCCAAGCTCCTCGCCGACTGGGACGCGGCCGCCGCCCGCTTCAGCAAGGTCGTCCCGGCCACTTTCCAGGCAGTGCTCGCCGCCAAGGACGCCGCCGAGCGAGCCGGACTCTCCGAGTCCGAGACCCACGAGAAGATGATGGAGGCGGCGACCAATGGCTGACCCCAAGGGCTTCCTGACCACCGGGCGCGAGGTCGCCGAGACCCGCCCCGTCGAGGAGCGCGTCAAGGACTGGAACGAGGTCTACAAGCCTGGTTCCCTGCTCCCGATCATCAGCAAGCAGGCGTCGCGCTGCATGGACTGCGGCATCCCGTTCTGCCACAACGGCTGTCCGCTGGGAAACCTCATCCCCGAGTGGAACGACTACGCCTACCGCGAGGACTGGACCGAGGCCAGCGAGCGGCTGCACGCGACCAACAACTTCCCGGAGTTCACCGGCCGCCTGTGCCCCGCCCCCTGTGAGGCCGCCTGTGTGCTGGGCATCAACCAGCCGCCGGTGACCATCAAGAACGTCGAGGTCTCCATCATCGACAAGGCGTGGGACAACGGCGACGTCACCCCGCAGCCGCCCGAGCGCCTCTCCGGCAAGACCGTCGCCGTCATCGGCTCCGGACCGGCCGGCCTCGCCGCCGCCCAGCAGCTGACCCGCGCCGGCCACACCGTCGCCGTCTACGAGCGCGCGGACCGTATCGGCGGGCTTCTGCGCTACGGCATCCCCGAGTTCAAGATGGAAAAGCGCCACATCAACCGCCGCATCGAGCAGATGCGCGCGGAGGGCACCAAGTTCCGTACGGAGGTGGAGATCGGCCGCGACATAGAGGCCAAGAAGCTGCGCAAGCGCTACGACGCCGTCGTCATCGCCGCCGGCGCCACCACCTCCCGCGACCTCCCCGTCCCGGGCCGCGAGCTCAGCGGCATCCACTTCGCGATGGAGTACCTGCCGCTCGCCAACAAGGTGCAGGAGGGTGACCTGACCGTCGCCCCGATCACCGCCGAGGGCAAGCACGTCGTCGTCATCGGCGGCGGCGACACCGGCGCGGACTGCGTCGGCACCGCCCACCGCCAGGGCGCGGCCTCCGTCACCCAGCTGGAGATCATGCCGCGGCCGGGCGAGGAGCGCAGCACGGGCCAGCCCTGGCCGACGTTCCCCATGCTCTACAAGGTCACCTCCGCGCACGAGGAGGGCGGCGAGCGGGTCTACTCCGTCTCCACCACCCACTTCGAGGGCGACGAGGACGGCAACGTCCAGTTCCTGCACCTGACCGAGGTGGAGTTCAAGGACGGCAAGCTCGAGCAGAAGCCCGGCACCGAGCGGAAGATCCCGGCCCAGCTGGTCACCCTCGCGATGGGCTTCACCGGCACCGACCGGGACAACGGTCTGGTCGAGCAGTTCGGCCTGGAGCTCGATGAGCGCGGCAACATCGCCCGCGACGCGGACTTCGCCACCAACGTCCCCGGCGTGTATGTCGCCGGTGACGCCGGCCGCGGCCAGTCGCTGATCGTGTGGGCCATCGCCGAGGGCCGTTCCGCCGCCAAGGGCGTGGACCGCTTCCTGACCGGAGCCAGCGCCCTGCCGGCTCCCATCAAGCCGACGGATCGCTCACTGACCGTGTGACCGACCCGTCCCACAGATGTCCCGTACAACGTCGTACGGAACAGCGGCGGCGCCTGTCCCCTCCCCCCGACCGGAGGGCAGGCGCCGCCGGTCTTTGCGTCAACCACCGCCGTCAGGCGTCGCGTTCCTCGGGGAACCGGCGGCCCAGCTGCCGCGCCATCTCCCGCGCGGGCGCCGGTACGGCATGCGGCGGCGGGCCGGCCGAGGGCCGGAAGTCGTGCACCGGCGGACGCCAGGCCGACAGATCGATACGGTGGTCGCCCAGCGGCAGCACCCATCGGGGATCGGCGTGCACCCGCAGCACCTGGGCCTCCATCTGTGTCCAGGCCCCGTCACACACCCTCAGCTCACCGACCCGGCGCGCCTCCAGCTGCACCGGGCAGTTCAGCAGCCGGGGCGGCCGTACCAGCTCCGACGGCTCGGTCCACGGCGTGTCCGGCTCACCGGTCCCCGGACGTGTCGTCCCCCACGTCCCCTCCTCGGCTCCGCTCCCGGCCTGCGGCAGGTTGAAGACCACATCCGGCCGGACCGCGAGATTGCGTGCGGTACGGCCGCGGGCGGGCAGTGATACGCACACCACCGGGCCGAGCTCCCACCGGATCCGCAGCGTCACCAGCGCAAACGTCCCGTCGTCGTTCTCCGTGGACAGCAGCGCCGGCGCAACGGAACTGCTGTCCTTGCGCACGCCGTTCATGCCCCGAGGATAGAAGCAGGACGATTCGGTGCTCACCGAAGTGTGACAAGAGCTTACTCTCTGCACATGAACCGATGGGATGCCGACCATGAAAGCACCGCGGAAACCCCCGATGTGGCGGCTCTCGCGCGACTGCTCGCGGACCGCACCCGCGCCGCCATCTGTATGGCCCTGCTGGACGGCGGCACCTGGACCGCGAGCGAGCTGGCCGAGTACGCCGGGGTAGCCCCCTCCACCACCACCGAACACCTCAACCTCCTGGTCTCCGGCGGCCTGCTGGCCGAGGAGCGGCAGGGCCGGCGGCGCTATGTGCGGCTCGCCGGACCGGACACCGCCGAGGCCCTGGAGAACCTCGCGGGCCTCGCCCCCTACCGTCAGGTCCCGATCCGCTCGCTCGCCGAGGCCAACCACCGCAGGGCCCTGCACCACGCCAGGACCTGCTACGACCACATCGCGGGCGCGCTGGGTGTGGCGATCGCCGACGCGATGACCGAACGCGGCCTGCTGGCCCGGGACTACGGCCTGGTCCTGACCGGCGCCGGCGCCCGCTGGCTGACCGCCCTCGGCGTCCCCGGCACCGGACCCTCCGTCGCCCACCGGGCCCATGTCCGCACCTGCCTCGACTGGACGGTGCGCCGCCAGCACCTCTCCGGCGCGGTCGGCGCCGCCCTCTACCGGCACGCCGTGGAGCACGCCTGGATCGTCAAGGCCCCCGCCACCCGCATCCTGACCGTCACCGACGCGGGCCGCGCGGCCTTCCGCGACCACCTCGCCCTGCCCGACGAGGCGCTCTCACCGTCCCTGACACTGTCGGCGCCCCGCCCCTGACCGCCCGGCGCCGCAGGGGCCGGGCGCCGGACGTCAACGACCGTGTGCAGCACGCCCGTTGACGCCGGCCGGGCCGGCTATGCGTCGCCTTCCGCCAGGCGGGCCGGGAAGCCGCCGGTGGCGACGGGTCCCCAGCGCAGCGGGGTGACGCGGATCAGCGACTTGCCCTGCTCGCGCATCGCCGCCCGGTACTCGTCCCAGTCGGGGTGCTCGCCGGCGATGTTGCGGTAGTACTCCACCAGCGGCTCGACCGAGTCCGGGGCGTCGATGACCTCGGCCTCGCCGTCGATCTGAACCCAGGGGCCGTTCCACTCGTCGGACAGCACGATCACGCTGACCGACGACACCCGCCGGGCGTTACGGACCTTGGCGCGCTCCGGATACGTCGACATGACCAGCCGCCCGGAGTCGTCCACCCCGCAGGTCAGCGGCGAGCCCTGCGGGGTGCCGTCGGAGCGGCGGGTGAGCAGGATCGCGCGGTGACGAGGGCGGACGAACTCCAGCAGTGCGGGCAGCTCGACACGGGTGTTGCGGGCGATGGAAGGGCTCATGTGCAGGAGCCTAGGCCGTGCCGCGCGCTCCAGGGCGAACGCCGGCGGCGGGCGCCGTCCCTCTCACCCGGCCGACAGCTCCTTGCCGGTGGCCGCGTCGACCACCTTGCGCCCGCCCAGCGCCTGATCCAGCTTCAGCTTCACCTTGTCGGTGGCCAGCATCTCCGTGCACATCCCCTTGGTGCTCTTCTTCTTGCCCCAGCCGGAGACCACCACGATCCCCTTCGCCTCGTACTTGCGTGCGCCGAAGCGGGCGTCGCAGGCGCTGTGGCCGACGGTCACCGTGATCTCCCGCGTCCCGGCGCTCTTGGGGTGCTCCGCGGAGACCAGCGGCAGCACCGCCTCGTGCCGTCCCTTGGCCGGCGAGACCTTGGGCCAGTCCCGCGCTACCTGGTGCGCCCGCACCTCGAAAGCGTCCGGCTTCGTCGGTGGCGGAGTGCCCGCCACCCGCTGTGTGTCCTTGCCGCAGCCGGTCAGCGCGACGGTACCGGCCGCCGCCATCGCGAGCACGGCGGCGAGCGTACGGTGTGGGGTGAGCGTTCCTCGCATGACATGCCTCCTCGGGTCACGTATGTGACGTGGCAGGCAGGCGCGGGGTTCCCGCTGTTTTCCGCCGTACGGTCGCCGCGTTCGCCGCGCGCTCAATCCGCCGTCGGCGCAAAGGGGACAGCGGCCGCCGGCCGGCCGTTAGCGTCCGGAGCATGAACGCACTCCAGGAGATCACCCCGGCTGTCCGGCAACTCCCGTTCCCCGTCGGGCATGTGTATATCGTCGCCCTGCCCGACGACGGGTACGCGGTGGTCGACACCGGCATCCCCGGATCCGCCCCCGCCATCCTCGGCGCACTGGACCGTCTCGGCGGCCGTCCGAGCGATCTGCGGCAGATCGTGCTCACCCACTCCCACCTGGACCACATGGGTTCGGCCGCCGATCTGGTCGCCGCCACCGGCGCCCGCGTCCTGGCCGGCGCGCTGGACGCCCCCTGTGTCCGTGGTGAGGTCCCCGAGCCCCCGCCCGTCCTCACCCCGGCCGAACGCCCCCTGTACGAGCGCAACATGGCGGACTTCGCGGCCGGTGCGGTCCCGCCCCCGCGCCCCGTCCGGGTGGACACCGAACTTCACGACGGCGACATCCTGCCCGGCTGGCCGGAACCGGTCCGGGTGCTCCACGTCCCCGGCCACACCCCCGGCGGCGTCGCCCTCCACCTCCCCGGGAGCCGCCTGTTGTTCCCCGGCGACATCATCGGCGCCGACCCCGAGGGCCGGCGGGCGGTCCTGGGCCCGTTCAACGTCGACCGGGACGTGGCGCTCGCCTCGTTCCGGCGGCTGGCAGCCCTGGAGGACGTCGACACGGTGTGCGTGCCGCACGGGGGGCCGATACGCGGCGACGCGCGGGCGGTTCTGGCGGCGGCGACGCCGGAGGAGGACTGGCTGTAGGGAGCGCCCCGGCGCTCACCCGTCACCCCGGCGCTCACTCGTCACCCCGGCTCACCCGTCACCCCTCCTCCCCGTCACCCCGACTCGCGCGCCTCCACATGGAACGTGCCCAGCCGGTGTGTGGCGGGTGCGGTGCCCGGTTCGCGGATCAGGCGGTCGACCAGAGCGGCGATCCGTTCCGGCGGGATGACCTGCGCGCGGACCGTGGTCAGCCGGGGCCGCAGCAGCCGGCCCAGCAGCAGATCGTCGGCGCCGACCACCGCGATGTCCGCCGGGTCGCCGGCGCCGACGGTATGGCCCGCGTCCTGGAGGGCGCGCATCAGGAGCATCGCGTACTCGTCGTTGTAGGCGAACACCGCATCCAGGCCCAAGTCGGGCCAGGACGCGGCGAGTTGGTCGGCCGACTCTTCGGTGAGGCCCAGGGGCAGCGGCCGTACCAGGGTGCCGGGCCGGTCGGCGGCCGCGGCCCGTACGCCGGCCAGGCGGGGCTCGGCGAAGGCCGCGAGGCCGGGCTCGGCGGGGCGGATCACGCCGATGCGGCGGCGGCCGCGGTCGAGCAGATGGGCGCCGGCCCGCAGGCCCGCCTCGTGCTGGTCCAGGAGCAGGGTGTGGGCGCCGGGGGTGGGCGCCGGGCCGTGGGTGAGGACGGCGGCGGTGCCGGAGCGGCGCAGGAGTTCGACGGCGGCGGCATCCAGGGGCGGGCCGTGCAGGGTCAGGACGGCGGCGGGGCGCAGTTCGGCCCAGGCGCGGGCGGCCGCCAGGGGGGAGGCGGCGGGTGCGCCGTGCAGGACGCCGGTGTAGCCGAGGCCGTGCAGCGCGGTCTGGAAGCCGGCCAGGAAGGACGTGAAGAGGGGGCCGAAGGCGGGGACGGTGTCGGCGGGGGCGGCCAGGAGGACGATGCTGCCGCGGCCGGCCCGCAGGCTGCGGGCGGCGGCGTGCGGGACGTACCCCAGTTCCTCGGCGGCGGCCCGGACCCTGGCCTGGGTGCGGGCGCCGACACGCCCGGCGGCCTGGCCGTTGAGCACGTAGGAGACCGTCGCCCGCGACACCCCGGCGCGGCGGGCAACGGCCGCGCTGGTCGGGGGTGTCGGCAGGGCGGGGCGGTCCCGGGGCCCGGCTGCGTCAGTCATGCTGCCGGGCATCCTCGCACAGGGGTTTGTGCGCCGCGCGGCGGGGCCCGCGGGCATACCCGGGATCTCCTTACACGTGTAACCTCGGCGCATGCAGCTGCACACTCATGAGTGGGGCACGGGTGACCGGATCGCGGTGCTGGTCCACGGAATGATGTCGGATCACCGCACCTGGCGCCGGGTCGGCCCGGCGCTGGCGGACCGGGGCTACCGCGTCATCGGCGTCGATCTGCGCGGCCACGGCCGCAGTCCGCGCGGCGACTACGGCGCGGAGCTGTTCGCCGGGGATCTGGTGGACACCCTCCCGGCCGGCGCGGAGCTGGCCCTGGGGCACTCGCTGGGCGGCCTCGCGCTGTCGTTGGCCGCCGGGCGGCTGCGGCCCCGGCGTGCGGTCTACAGCGACCCGGCGTGGTCGCCGGTCGGCACCGGTCAGGTGGTGGACCCGGCCGTCTTCGTGACGTTCAAGGGCGCCGGCCGCGAGCTGGTCCGCGGCTTCAACCCCCGCTGGGACGAGGCCGATATCGACCTCGAGATGGCCACGGTCGCCGCCTGGGACACCGGCACCGCCCTCGCCCTGTCCGGGGCGCACCTGGTGGACCATACGCCGGAGCGGCCGGTCGTCCCGTCCCTGGTGCAGATCGCGGGGGAGGGGTTCCTCTTCACCGAGGAGGCGGCGAAGGAGCTGACCACCCGGGGCTTCGAGGTCCGTACGGTGGCGGGCGCGGGCCACACCATCCACCGCGACGACTTCGACGCTTTCATGGCGGGGCTGGACGGCTGGATCTAGGGCCTGTTACGTATCGCAGTCCAGGAGCGTGCGGCACAGTCCGCACCGTGCCTGGAGGCGGCCGCGGACCGGGACGCGGATGCGCTGGTGGCAGGCGGGGCAGGGGAAGGACACCCGCAGCGGCGCGGGGCCCTCGAAGGCGTAGCCGTCGGGTGACTCGCGCGAGGGGCCGGGGCGGCCGGCGGCCCGTGCCAGGCGGCGGTCCCTGGCGTAGCGGAGGCGGGCGAGCCGGCCGGCCGCGGCGAGCGGCGGGCGGCGGGCGTCCTGGCGGGCCCGCGCCGCGCCCGCCGTATACGCGTCGTACGCCTGCGGGCTGGTGAACCAGGGCGCCGGGTCCTCGCCGAAGAACTCCGCGCGCTGGGCCAGGACATAGCCGAACTCCTCCGGCGTGAGATAGCCCAGCTTCTGGGAGAACGGGCCGTGCTCGCGGTAGGCGTCCAGCAGCAGCCAGCCCGCGCCGAGGTAGGTGGTGGCGGTGTCGGTGAGGATCTCGTTGTCGCGGGTGCCGGGGAAGGCCAGACCCAGGCGGTGCAGGCACAGGTGCATCACCTCGTGGGCGAGGGCGGCGCCGATGTCGTTGCGGTGGGTCTTGAAGCGTTCGTTGAGTTCGATGAAGTACTCGGGGCCCGCGGTCAGTTCGACGTTCGCGGCGTGTTCCATCTCGCGGAACGAGATGACGATGCGGGCACTGGGCAGATGAAGCTGGCGCACCATGACGCGAGCCACCCGCTGTGCTCCCAGATGGACGTCCTCGGTGTCGTCGAAGGCGACATCGACGGGCAGCACGCTGGTGCCGAAGGTGGCGATCGTGTCGTACGACATCCGTCTGAACAGTGCCGTCATGGCCGAACGCACCGTGTCCAGGTGCGCGAACCCGTGCTCGACCTCACTGCCGCCCGTTGTCACCCGGCCACTGTACGGGCGGCCGGGAGCTTCCGGTATGGGCTGTATGAGGCATGAGGGGCAGGGGAGTTGGCCGGATGCGCACTCTTGTTCTCCGATCGCTCTCTCCACATAATCACAGGGCGCTTTACGGGCTCATCCCCCACTGGGTCCGGACGCCTTGCGGCGTGCTGCCTTCTTCCGCGTAGTTTCTGCGGCGGCCACGTCCGGCTCCGGTGTTGGCATGGGCTCGTCATCGACGTGCAACCCCCCACGAAAGGAAGCCCGTTGCGCACCCACCTCAAGCCCCTCAAGAGAGTCGCCGCCGCCGGCGCGATAGCCCTCGCCGCCGTCAGCCTCCAGCCCGCCTCCGCCTTCGCCCACCCCGCACCGGAGCCCGGCGGCGGCAGCCACACCAGGGTCGTCGGCGGCACCAAGGCCGACCAGGGCGAATTCCCCTTCATGGTCCGGCTGTCGATGGGCTGCGGCGGCGCCCTCTACACCAAGAACATCGTGCTCACCGCCGCGCACTGCGTCGACGGCAGCGGCCCGAACACCTCCATCACCGCCACCGCCGGCGTCGTCGACCTGGAGGACTCGAAGGCCGTCACCGCCAAGTCCACCGAGGTCCTGCAGGCACCCGGCTACAACGGCAAGGGCAAGGACTGGGCGCTGATCAAACTCGACAAGGCGATCGACCTGCCCACGCTGAAGATCGCCGAGGACGACAAGCTCAACAACGGCGACTTCACCATCGCCGGCTGGGGCGCCGACAAGGAAGGCGGCGACCAGCAGCGCTACCTCCTCAAGGCGACCGTCCCGTTCGTCGACGACGCCACCTGCCAGAAGGCCTACGGCGACCAGCTCACCCCCGGCGACGAGATCTGCGCCGGCAAGCTGGACACCGGCGGCGTCGACACCTGCCAGGGCGACTCCGGCGGCCCGATGTTCCGCAAGGACGACGCCGGGGCGTGGCTCCAGGTCGGCATCGTCTCCTGGGGCGAGGGCTGCGCACGGCCCGGCAAGCCCGGTGTCTACAGCGAGGTGAGCACCTTCGCCAAGGACATCAAGGCGGGCGCCGGCAAGCTGGGCGGCTGACCGCACTCACCTTCGCGGGGCCCGGGGCGCACTCCCCGGGCCCCGCGTCGTTGCCCGAAGGCGCCGAGCTGCGCACGCCCGCCCCGCCCGACGCGCCCGCCCCGCCCGCCCCGTCCGACGGCGCCCGCCCGCCCGTTAGTCCAAGACCTGTCCCTCCTTTGTCCATAGGCGCCCGCCCCGCCCGCGCAGCACGCTGTCCCGCGACAGGCAGTGCAGGTGCGAAGGAGGACAGCGCGCGTGAACCAACAGCCAGGGCCCAGCCGCAGAAAGGTCGTCGCCGCCACCGCGCTCGCCGGCGCCGCCACCGCCCTCCCGCTCACCACCCCCACCGCCGCGGCCGCGCCGCACACCGCCTCCGCCGCGCCGCGCCCCGCACCGGCCGTCCTGCGCTCCGACGCACTGGAGGTCCGCGTCGATGCCGCCTTCCCCCGCATCGTCTCCTACACCGACCGCGGCACCGGCCACATCCTGCACGGCCAGGAAACCCCCCTCACCCAGGTCCTCATCGACGGCACCGCCCGCACCCCCCGGGTCACCCACCGGGCCCGCGCCGACCGCGCCGCCTACACCCTCACCTTCGACGGCGGCACCACGATCACCGTCGAGATAGCGGTCGAGGCCTGGCAGGTCACCTGGCACGTCACCGGCATCACCGACACCGCGGCGCTGCGGGTGGGCACCCTTCAGATCCCCGGCCTCGCGCTCCTGAGCGTCCGCAGCGACCAGCCCGGCGCCGCCCTGCTCGCCGCCCGCATCGACCTGGACAAAGCCAAAAGCGGCGACACCCTCGTCACCGTCACCCCCGGCACGCCCCCGCAGGCCTCGCCCACCGGATGCGCCTACGCCGTCGTCGCCACCGGCCATCTGGCCGCCGCCATCGAGACCAACACCGTCTACGACACCCCCTCCGGCGCCACCACCTGGGAGAACGGCCGGCTATGGCGCCAGACCCTCCAGGGCGACGGCTTCGTCAAGGCACAGCTGGCGCCCGGCCAGTGGACCTGCCGGGCGGCCGGCGCGCCCCTGGACGCCACCGACCCCCTCCCGTACGCCACCGTCATCGTCACCCGCGACCGCAACGGCGACGGCACCGCCGACTGGCAGGACGCCGCCATCGCCCTGCGCGACATCATGGTCGTGCCCCGGGGCGCCGACGAACAGCATCTGCGGGTCGTCCCGCACATCCCCTTCAACTTCGCCAGCCAGGCCACCAACCCGTTCCTGGCCACCCTCGACAACGTCAAACGGATCGCCCTGGCCACCGACGGACTGCGGCAGTTCACGCTCCTGAAGGGCTACCAGTCCGAGGGCCACGACTCCGCGCACCCGGACTACGGCGGCAACTACAACGAACGCGCCGGCGGCCTGGCCGACCTCAACACCCTCGTCCGCGCCGGAAAGAAGTGGAACAGCGACTTCGCCGTCCACGTCAACGCCACCGAGTCCTACCCCGTCGCCCACGCCTTCTCCGACACCCTCGTCAACAAGGACGACGAGCAGTGGGACTGGCTCGACCAGTCCTACCGCATCGACGCCCGCCGCGACCTTCTCTCCGGCGGCATCGCCCGCCGCTTCGCGCAGCTGCGCAAGGAGACCGACCCGGCCCTGAACACCGTCTACCTCGACGTCTTCCGCGAATCGGGCTGGAACTCCGACCGCCTCCAGCGCCATCTGCGCGACCAGGGCTGGCAGGTCGCCAGCGAATGGGGCCACGGCCTGGAGCGCTCCTCACTGTGGTCGCACTGGGCGATGGAGACCGACTACGGCCCCGACACCTCCCGCGGCATCAACTCCCGACTGATCCGCTTCCTGCACAACCACCACAAGGACGTCTTCGCCGACAAGTGGCCGACCCTGCTGGGCAGCGGCCGGATGGGCAACTTCGAAGGCTGGACCGGCAAGAGGGACTGGCACGCCTTCCACAGGATCATCTGGACCGACGCGCTGCCCGCCAAATACCTCCAGGCCTACCCGGTCAGAACCTGGGGCGCACACGAGATCACCTTCGAGGGCCCCACCAGGACCTCGGTCAGCGACGCGGACGGCACCCGGAAAATCACCACGGACGGCCGCCTCGTCTACGACGACGGCGCCTACCTCCTGCCCTGGGAGCCGCGCCGCGCCACCGACCCCGCAAAGCTCTACCACTACAACCCCCATGGCGGCACCACCAGCTGGGACCTGCCCCGCGGCTGGTCGGACGCCACGGCGGTCCACGCCTACCGGCTCACCGACCAGGGCCGCACCCACGAGACACGCATCTGGGCCCGCGGCGGCCGGATCACCCTCACCGCCGAAGCCGGCGTGGCCTACGCCGTCCACCGCAACAAGGCCCCCGCACAGGGCAGCCCCGGCTGGGGCGAGGGCACACCCCTGACCGACCCCGGCTTCCACGCCGGAAACCTGGCCGGCTGGCAGGCCACCGGCCCGGCCTCCGTGCGGCCCAGCGAAGTGGGCGACTACGAGCTGGTCATCGGCGCGGGCGGCGCCGCCACCGTCGCCCAGCAGCTCACCCGGCTCGCCCCCGGCAGCTACGCCGCCTCCGTACAGGTCGAGGTCGGCGCCACGGCGGGGGAGCGGCGCCGCGCGGAACTGAAGGTCCGCACCGCCGACGGCGTCACCGCCGCCAACTGGACCCAGACCTCCACCGCCGGCAACTACGTCGCCGCCGACCGCAAGGCCGGCACCCGCTTCCAGCGCCTGTTCACCTTCTTCACCGTCCCCGAAGGCGGCGGCCCCCTCACCCTCACACTGACCGCCGCGGCAGGCCAGGCCCGGGTCCGGTTCGACAACGTACGGGTCGTGCCCGCCGCGCACAGCGCCACACAAGGCGCCCTGGTCCACGAGGACTTCGAGAACGTGCCGCAGGGCTGGGGCGTCTTCGTCAAGGGCGACGCGGGCGGCATCACCGACCCGCGCACCCATATCGCCCAGCGGCACGCCCCGTTCACCCAGCGCGGCTGGAACGACAAGGCCGTCGACGACGTCATCGACGGCGGCCAATCGCTCAAGTCGCGCGGCGAGAACGGCGGACTGGTCTACCGCACCGTCGCGCACACCGCCCGCTTCACCGCCGGCCGCCGCTACCGGGTCACCTTCCGCTACGAGAACGAAAAGGCGGACCAGTACGCCTGGATCACGGCCGTCGACGAGCCAGAGGCCCGCGAACTGATCCGCACCCCGCTGCCCGCCGCCACCCGGCCCGCCACCCACACCTACGAGTTCACCGCGCCCGCCGGCGGCGAGGCATGGGTGGGGCTGCGCAAGACCGGCGACGACGGGAAGGCGGAATTCGTCCTGGACTCCTTCGAGGTACGGGAGCTGTAGCGGGCACCCCAGGGGGTGGCGTGACCTTCCCGCCCGGCGCTACGGGCGAACGACAAGAAGGCGACGACACCTCCTAGCGCGGCGGCGCGCAGGGATACAGACCGGGCGTCCCCGCCCCTGCCCCCACCAGGGGCGGGGCGCCCTCCAGCTCCCACAGCAAAAGCTCGTTGTCGCCCTCGCGCAGCACCGGGCCCGGCACGAACAGGGTGCGCTGCGGGCCCACGTCCCAGTAGCGGCCCAGACAGAACCCGTTGATCCAGGCGAAGCCGCGTACCCAGCCGGGCAGCGCGAGATCGGCGTCGCCGGGGCGGGCGTGCACGGGCAGGACGGCGCGGTAGAGGCCCGGGTGCCCGCCCCCGTCGAGATCCCGGAAGCCGGCCTCGCCCCAGGGCGCTGTGCCCCCCGCCCCCTGTGCCACCGCATCCAGCCGCAGCCCGCGCGCCCGCACACCGTGCAGATACTGCCGCTCGTGCAGCAGCCCCCCGGTGATCCCCTTGGACTCACCCAGCCGCGGCCCGTAGTTGACCCGCCCCAGCGACTCCACCCACAGCTCCACCGACGCCGGCCCCGCCACCTCCCCGACCAGCGCATCCTCGCCCTCCACGACCGCCACCCGCACCCCGTCCACATACACGCTCGCCCGGTCCCGCAGCCCCCGCACCCGCAGCGGATACGCGCCACGCGGCCCCGGCACCTCGACCCGGTAGCGCACCACCCCCCGGTCCACGCCCAGCTCCTCGAACGTCACCGGGCCGCCCGCCTCGATCTCCGCACCGCCCAGCGCATCCATCACCTCCCCGGCCGGCGCCCACCGCCACGCCACCGCGGCCACCGGCTCGGACAGCACCCGCGGCGGCTCGGGAAGCTCCGGCAGCGGACCGTCCGCATACTCCGCCAGCACCTCACGAAAGAGGTGGAACTTCCGCGTCGGGCGGCCCCGTTCATCGACGGGCGCCTCGTAGTCGTAGGAGGTGACCGTCGGCTGCAGCGCCCCCTCATGCAGCTCACCCGCACGGTTCGCGCCCGCCCAGCCGCCGAAATTCGTCCCGCCGTGCGCCATGTACACATTGACCGAGCCGCCGCACTCCAGGATCTCGCGCAGCGCCGCCGCGGCATCCTGCGGCGTACGGGGCTCGGCCCGCCGCCCCCAGTGCGCGAACCAGCCGCACCAGAACTCCATGCACATCAGCGGCCCCGCGGCCTGATGGCGGCGCAGCGCGGCGAACGCCTCCCGGGCCCCGGACCCGAAGTTCACGGTGGCCAGCACACCGGGGACCGAGCCGCCGGTGAGCATATGGTCCTCGGGCCCGTCCGAGGTGAACAGCGGCACCCGCACGCCCAGTTCCCGCAGCAGGCCCGCGATATGCGCCGGATAGCCGAGGTCGCTGCCGTACGAGCCGTACTCGTTCTCCGCCTGCACCATGATCACCGGGCCGCCGTCCGGACCGCCCGGCCCCGATGCCACCGTGCACTGCCGGGCCACCACCTGCGGCAACAGCCTGGCGAACCAGGCGTCCACGGCCGCCAGATACACCGCATCACGAGTCCGCACCCGCCGCCCCAGCGGCCCCGTCAGCCACTGCGGCAGCCCGCCGTTCTCCCACTCCGCGCAGATGTACGGCCCCGGACGGACGATCGCCCACAGCCCCGCCGCATGCGCCGCATCCAGAAACCGCCCCACCGCCCCGACATCGTGGAACTCGCCCGGCCGCGGCTCGTGCACATTCCACGGCACATACGTCTCCACACAGTTCAGACCCATCGCCCGCAACATCGCCAGCCGATGACCCCACTGCGCCTCGTGCACCCGGAAATAGTGCAGCGCACCGGACAGCAGCCGCACCGGCCGCCCGTCCCGCACGAAGTCCCGCTCGCCCACCTCGAACCGCGCCACGTCCCACCGCCCTCACAACATCCCGGCCACCGGTCACCGGTCACCCTCGCCCCCTGGCGGCGCGGCGGTCCATGGACAAAGATCGGCGTTCATTGGACGGAGGAGCGCGCGGCAGCCACACGCCACGGGAGGCACGGCATGTACCACACCTGGATGCGGTACTTCACCCCCAGCCCGGTCCACCACCGGCTGGGACTGGTGTGCCTGGGCGTCGGACTGCAGCACGGCACACTGCCGACCGTCGGGCCACGCACCCTCGACCACCACGTCGCCATCGTGATCAGCGCCGGCCGCGGCTGGTTCACCGGCCCCGACGGCCGCCGCCGGCCGGTCACCGCCCCCGCACTGCTGTGGATCATCCCCGGCGTACCCCACCACTACGCCGCCGACCCGGCCACCGGCTGGGACGAGAGCTTCGTCGACTTCACCGGCTCCGCCACCGGCACCTACACCGAACTCGGCTACATCGAACCGGACCGCCCCCTCGTCCCCCTCGCCGACACCGCCCCCGCCCGCGCCGCCATCGGCCGGATCGCACGCGCCGCCCGGCGCGGCAACCCCCTGCTGGAGGTCGAGACCTCCGCCGCGGTCCACGAACTCCTCGTCGCCCTGCGCCGCGCACGCGCCGACACCGACGCCGACGGCGACCCCGTCCTGCAGGCCCTGGCACGCGACGCGTTCCTGCCGCTGACCGTCGCCGAACACGCCGCCCGGCACGGCATGACCCCCGCCGAACTCCGCACCGCCGTACGCCGCGGCGCCGGCTGCAGCCCCAAGGACTACCTCCTGGGCATCCGGCTCGGCCGCGCCAAAGAACTCCTGGCCGCCACCGAACTCCCCGTCGCCGCCATCGCCCGCCGCGTCGGCTACGACGACCCCGCCTACTTCAGCCGCCTGTTCACCCGCCGCGTCGGCACCGCCCCCATACGCTTCCGCGACCGCCAGGCCCACAACGTCCCCGGCGGCTGGTCCACCCAGATCCCCGACCCCGACAACCCGCCACTGATCCGCTGAACCCGGCGCACCCCCCGCCCCCAAACACCCGTGCACCCCACAACCACCGGTGGCAGCATGACCACATGCCCGCACTGCAGCGCGACGAGGCGCAGACCCGCGCCCACCTCATCGACGTCCACCGCTACGACATCACCCTCGACCTCACCCAGGGCGAGGACCACTTCGGATCCCGCACGGCCATCCACTTCAGCGCACGCCGCAGCGGCGACACCTTCATCGAGATCAAGCCCGCCGCACTGCACACCGCCACCCTCGACGGCCACCCCATCGACCCCACCGCCCTCGACGACAACCGCCTCCCCCTCACCGGCCTCACCGCAGGCGACCACGAACTGCACCTCGACGCCACCATGGCCTACTCCCGCACCGGCGAAGGCATGCACCGCTTCACCGACCCCGCCGACGGCGAGAGCTACGTCTACACCCAGCTGTTCATGGACGACATCCAGCGCGTCTTCGGCGCCTTCGACCAGCCCGACCTCAAAGCCGTCTTCGACCTGACCCTCAAGGCCCCCGAAAACTGGACCGTCCTGGCCAACGGCATCACCGAACACCTCGGGAACGGCACCTGGAAAGCCGCCCCCACCCCCCTCATCTCCACCTACCTCGTCGCCATCGCCGCCGGCCCCTGGCACTCCGTACGCACCGAACACGCCGGACTGCCCTTCGGCATCCACTGCCGCCGTTCCCTGGCACCCCACCTCGACGCCGACGCCGACGAAATCCTCGACATCACCCGCCGCTGCTTCGACCGCTACCACCAGATCTTCGACGAGCCCTACCCCTTCGACTCCTACGACCAGGCCTTCGTCCCCGAATTCAACGCCGGCGCCATGGAAAACCCCGGCCTGGTCACCTTCCGCGACGAATTCATCTACCGCTCCGCCGTCACCGACACCGAACGCCAGACCCGCGGCATGGTCATCTCCCACGAAATGGCCCACATGTGGTTCGGCGACCTCGTCACCCTCCAATGGTGGGACGACATCTGGCTCAACGAATCCTTCGCCGAATACATGGGCTACCAGGTCCTGGCCGAAGCCACCCGCTTCACCGAAACCTGGACCGACTTCGCCGTCGCCCGCAAAGGCTGGGGCTACGACGCCGACCAGCGCCCCTCCACCCACCCCGTCGCCCCCACCCCCCAAGACGTCCCCGACACCGCCTCCGCCCTCCTCAACTTCGACGGCATCTCCTACGCCAAAGGCGCCTCCGCACTACGCCAACTCGTCGCCTGGATGGGCGAAAAAGACTTCCTCACCGGCATCAACGACCACTTCAGGCGCCACCGCTTCGCCAACGCCACCCTCGCCGACTTCATCGACTCCCTCGCCCGCGCCACCGACCGCGACATCCACACCTGGGCCGAACGCTGGCTGCGCACCACCGGAGCCGACACCCTCACCCCCCACGTCACCGAAACCGACGACGGCACCTGGACCCTGCGCATCGACCACAGCGGAAGCCAGGACGGCACCCGCCCCCACCGCCTCACCATCGGCCTCTACGACCAGGACCCCACCACCCCCACCCGCCTCACCCCCCGCACACCCCTCTCCTGGGACCTCCCTGGCCACACCACCCACACCACCCCCGGCCGCCGCCCCGACCTGCTCCTCCTCAACGACCAGGACCTCACCTACGCCAAGGTCCGCCTCGACACCGCCTCCTGGGACACCGCCCTCCACGCACTGTCCGCCCTGCCCGACGCACTGACCCGCGCCGTCGTCTGGAACGCCGCCCGCGACATGGTCCGCGACGGCGAACTCGCCCCCACCGCCTACCTGGACGCCGCCCGCACCCACCTCCCGCACGAAAACGACCTCGCCCTCGTCCAAGGCGTCCTCGCCTTCGCCCGCACCCACATCGCCGACCACTACCTGCCCCCGGACCGACGCCCCACCGCCCTGGCCACCCTCACCACCATCAGCCGCGACATCCTGCGCCGCACCGAAGGCCACCACGACGGCACCGCAGCAGGACTGCGGCTCACCGCCGTACGCGCCGCCATCGACAGCGCCACCACCCCCGAAGACCTCCAGGACTGGCTCGCAAACGGCAGCGTCCCCGGCGGCCCCGCCCTCGACCCCGAACTGCGCTGGCGCATCCTCGCCCGCCTCACCACCCTCGGCGCCGCCCCCCTCACCGAACTCCGCGACACCATCGACGCCGAACTCGCCCGCGACCCCAGCGCCACCGGCCGCGAAGGCGCCGCCCGCTGCCACGCCGCCCTCCCCGACCCCGCCGCCAAACAAGCCGCCTGGGACACCCTGTTCACCACCGACGACCGAAAAGCCCTCTCCAACTACCTCTTCACCGCCACCGCCACCGGCTTCTGGGCCCCCGAACAACACGACCTGCTCACCCCCTACGTCGCCCGCTACTTCACCGACGCCCCCGCCCTCGCCGCCCACCGCGGCCCCGCCCTCGCCGCGGCCGCCGGCCGCTACGCCTTCCCCACCACCCACATCGACCCCGAAACCCTCCGCCTCGGCGAAGCCTGCCTCACCAACGGCGACCCCACCCCCGCCCTCCGCCGCAAACTCATCGACCAACTGGACGACCTGCGGCGCGCCCTGCACGTCCGCACCACCACCGGCCACAACTGACCGTCCCCCCCCCCCGGGTGCCGCCGCCACACACCGGCGGCGGCACCCGAACAACTGCGGCAGATCCGTAACACAAAAGGGTGGTACCACCGCCCGTACGAGTGGTGGTGCGGCAACCAGTGCCTACACACCGTGCAGGGAAAGTAACTTAGGGCGGCCTTGGTCCCCACCGGACCACACCCGAACTCCCCCTGAAGAAGAGCGCATTGATGTCCGAGCCCCCTGCCGGTACCGCCCTCGCAGGCGGCACCAACGGCCCCCGCGCACTCCGCCCCCTCCTCGACACCGTCCTCGACGCCCTCACCACCGGCGCCGAACACCGCGCCGGCCCCCTCCCACCCGGCGGACCCGACGCCGTCGCCCACGCCGTACGCACCGCCTGCCGCCCCCTGCTCCCCGAACACGGCACCGGAGCCCACCAGGCACTGCGCACCCTCGTCCACGCCCTCGCCGCCGGCGCCGCCGACCCCGCCGACCCCCACTGCGCCGCCCACCTGCACTGCCCACCACTGGCCCTCGCCGCCGCCGCCGACCTCGCCGCCGCCGCCCTCAACCCCTCCATGGACTCCTGGGACCAGGCCCCCGCCGCCTCCGAACTCGAAACCCTCACCTGCCGCGAACTCGCCGCCCTCGTCTACCCCCAGGCCGCCGAACCCGACGCCCTCGTCACCACCGGCGGCACCGAATCCAACCAGCTCGCCGTCCTCCTCGCCCGCGAAGCCGCCCCCCACGGCACCGCCACCAACCCCCACCACCCCACCGCCCCCCTCCAGATCATCTGCGGCGCCAACGCCCACCACAGCATCCACCGCGCCGCCTGGCTCCTCGGCCTCCCCGAACCCCTCACCCTCCCCACCCCCGACGGCACCCTCACCCCCGACACCGTCCACACCTGCCTGGCCACCCTCACCCAACGCACCGGCCCCCTCCTCCTCGTCGCCACCGCCGGCACCACCGACTCCGGCGCCATCGACCCCCTCCCCGCCCTCGCCGACCTCGCCGAAGCCCACGGCGCCCGCTTCCACATCGACGCCTCCTACGCCGGCCCCCTCCTCTTCAGCACCACCCACCACACCGCACTGCGCGGCCTCGCCCGCGCCCACACCGTCACCCTCGACCTGCACAAACTCGGCTGGCAGCCGGTCGCCGCCGGCCTCCTCGCCGTCCCCGGCCCCGCCACCCTCACCCCCCTCTCCCACCAGGCCGACTACCTCAACGCCGACGACGACACCGAAGCAGGCCTGCCCGACCTCCTCGGCCGCTCACTGCGCACCACCCGCCGCCCCGACATCCTCAAAATCGCCGTCACCCTCAAAGCCCTCGGCCGCACCGGCCTCGGCGAACTCGTCGACCGCACCCTCGCCGCCGCACAAACCCTCGCCGACCTCATCGAGGCCCACCCCCGCTACGAACTCCACTCCCGCCCCACCCTCTCCACCGTCCTCTTCCGCCCCACCGGCGCCGACCACACCACCCTCGCCACCATCCGCCGCACCCTCCTCACCGAAGGACACGCCGTCCTCGGCCGCGCCACCACCCCCACCGGCCTCTGGCTCAAAGCCACCCTCCTCAACCCCCACACCCAGCCCCAAGACCTCACCACCCTCCTCGAACTCGTGGAAGGCCACACCCCCCGATGACCCCTCCCCACACCACCGGCCCCGACACCACCGGCCCCGACACCCCCCTCGACCTAGCCGGCATCGGAATCGGCCCCTTCAACCTCTCCCTCGCCGCCCTCGCCCACCCCCTCACCCACCTGCGCACCGCCTTCTACGACCAACGCCCCGCCTTCCACTGGCACCCCGGCCTCCTCATCGACGGCGCCACCCTCCAAGTCCCCTTCCTCGCCGACCTCGTCACCCTCACCGACCCCACCAGCCCCTGGACCTTCCTCAACTACCTCCGCAGCCGCGAACGGCTCTACCCCTTCTACTTCGCCGAGAAATTCCACATCCACCGCACCGAATACGACGCCTACTGCCGCTGGGTCAGCGAAAACCTCACCGGACTCCACTTCCGCCACCAGATCGACGCCCTGCGCTGGAACCCCGAACGCACCCTCTTCGAAGTCGACTTCACCCAACTCGACACCGACGGCGAAGCCGAAGCCCTCGGCCGCACCTACGCCCGCAACCTCGTCCTCGGCATCGGCACCGCCCCCCACATCCCCGAACCACTACGCCCCCTCGCCGACGCCCCCACCGTCCCCGTCCTCCACTCCGCCGACTACCTCACCCACCGCGAACGCCTCCTCGCCGCCGACCACATCACCGTCATCGGCGCCGGCCAGTCAGGCGCCGAAATCTTCCTCGACCTGCTCCGCGCCCGCCCCACCGGCCACGAAGGCCTCCACTGGCTCGCCCGTACCCCCGCCTTCGCCCCCATGGAATACAGCAAACTCGGCCTCGAACACTTCACCCCCGACTACACCCGCTACTTCCACGCCCTGACCGAACCCGTCCGCGACGCACTCATCCCCGGCCAATGGCAACTCCACAAAGGCATCGACCACGACACCCTCACCGCCATCCACGACGAGCTCTACCGCCGCACCCTCCACGGCGGCTGGCCCGACACCACCCTCACCCCCGGCGTCTCCGTACGCACCGCAGGCCGCGTAGGCACCACCAAAATCGAACTCCACCTCGACCACACCCAGCAAGGCACCCGCTCCCGCCTCACCACCGACGCCGTCATCCTCGCCACCGGCTACCGCGAACGCCGCCTCGACACCCTCCTCGCCGCCCTCCACCCCCACGTACGCCGCGACCGCTCCGACCGCCCCCGCATCGACGAACACCACCGCCTCGCCCTCGACCCCTCCATCACCGGCTCGATCTACGTCCAGAACGCCGAAACCCACACCCACGGCGTCGGCACCCCCGACCTCGGCCTCGCCGCCTGGCGCAGCGCCACCATCCTCAACACCCTCACCGACACCCCCGCCTACCCCCTCCCCACCCGCACCGCCTTCACCACCTTCGGCCTCACCCCACCCCCCACCCACACCACCGGCACCGTCCCCCGCCAGAGCTCCACCCTCGTACCCCGCCGCTGAACAACACCACCAGCAACACCGCCCCCTCCCCGTACAGTTGCCCACGACGTACGGGGAACGGGCCCGGAAGCCGCCCGGCCCCCGCACCCGACGCCCCACGACCTCGCCCCGCCCCCCCCGAACCCGCCCGAGCGGAGGAACCCCACATGACCACCCCCACCGAACCCCCCGGCCCCACCCACACCCCCGCCCTCCCCTACGGCACCCCCGACACCCCCCGGCTCGCCGTCCGCGGCGAAGCCCACCTCGAGGTCGACCCCGAAATAGCCCGCGTCTTCGTCACCGTCACCGCCCGCGGCACCGACCGCAAAACCGCCCTCGCCGACCTCACCCACCGCAACGACCAAGCCCTCACCCTCATCAAGAGCTACGGCGACGCCGTCGAAAAACTCGAAACCGGCGCCTTCAGCGTCACCCCCCAGCTCACCGACAAAGGCCGAGGCGAACGCATCCGCGCCTACCGCGGCAGCGTCACCCTCACCGCCACCCTCGGCGACTTCACCGCCCTCGGCGAACTCACCACCCGCCTCGCCGACCTCGACCTCACCCACGTCGCCGGCCCCTGGTGGACCCTGCGCCCCGACTCACCCGCCCACCGCGCCGCCCGCACCCAAGCCGTCCACGAAGCCGTACAGCGCGCCCGCGAATACGCCGAGGCCCTCGGCGCCCGCCTGGACGCCCTCGTCGAACTCGCCGACCTCGGCGCCGAAAACGCCCCCCTGCCCGCCCCACCGGCCGCCATGCGCGGCTACGGCGCACCCCCGCCCCCGCCCGAGCCCGGCGCCGCCGCAGGCGGAGCCCCCGCCCTCGACCTCCAGCCCCAGCGCCAGACCGTCCATGCCCACGTCAACGCGCGCTTTACGATGACCCGTCCCGCACTGTGAGACCACACCGCGCCAGGCCGAAAATCCGCTCATAGGAGCGGCCGCCCGCGCATTCCATTACTTGTCAACAGCCTTTCATCAAGCGGTCGTTGAGCAGTCACTTCTTCACAGTTCCCTACCGCCCGGTAAGTCATAGAGTCGAAACATGCGCCGAGCAAAGATCGTCTGCACACTAGGACCCGCCACCGACTCGTACGAGCAGATCAAAGCCCTCGTCGACGCCGGAATGGACATCGCCCGCTTCAACCTCAGCCACGGCACCTACGCCGACCACGAAGCGCGATTCGACCGGGTCCGCAAAGCATCCGAAGAAACCCGCCGCAGCGTCGGCATCCTCGCCGACCTTCAAGGCCCGAAGATCCGCCTCGGCCGATTCCGCGAAGGACCCGTACTTCTCGAACGCGACGACGCATTCACCATCACCGTCGAACCGTCCACCGAAGGCGACCGCCACATCTGCGGCACCACCTACGACGGCCTCGCCGACGACGTCACCACCGGCGAACACATCCTCGTCGACGACGGCAAGGTCACCCTCGAAGTCACCGGCGTCGACGGACCCCGCGTCCGCACCAAGGTCATCGAAGGCGGCATGGTCTCCGACCACAAAGGCCTCAACCTCCCCGGCGTCGCCGTCTCCGTCCCCGCCCTCTCCGAAAAGGACCAGGACGACCTCCGCTGGGCCCTGCGCTACGGCGCCGACATCATCGCCCTCTCCTTCGTCCGCAGCGGCCGCGACATCGAAGACGTCCACCGCATCATGCGCGAAGAAGACCGCTTCCTCCCCGTCATCGCCAAGGTCGAAAAGCCCCAGGCCGTCGACAACATCGACGACATCGTCGCCGCATTCGACGGCATCATGGTCGCCCGCGGCGACCTCGGCGTCGAAATGCCCCTGGAAACGGTACCGATCGTCCAAAAGCGCGCCATCAAACTCGCCAAGCGCAACGCCAAACCCGTCATCGTCGCGACCCAGATGCTCGACTCGATGATCGACAACTCCCGCCCCACCCGCGCCGAGGCCTCCGACGTCGCCAACGCCGTCATCGACGGCACCGACGCCGTCATGCTCTCCGGCGAAACCAGCGTCGGCAAATACCCCACCGAAACGGTCAAGACGATGAGCCGCATCGTCGAAGCCGCCGAGGAAGACCTCCTCGCCAGGGGCCTCCCGCCGCTCACCGAGGCCAACAAGCCCCGCACCCAGGGCGGCGCCGTCGCCCGCGCCGCCGCCGACATGGGCGACTTCCTCGGCGCCAAATTCCTCGTCGCCTTCACCCAGTCCGGCGACACCGTCCGCCGCCTCTCCCGCTACCGCTCCCCGATCCCCCTCCTGGCCTTCACCCCCGACCCGGCCACCCGCTCCCAGCTCAACGTCAGCTGGGGCGTCGAGACGTTCCTCGGCCCCACCGTCAACTCCACCGACGAGATGGTCGCCCAGGTCGACGAACAGCTCCTGAGGATCGGCCGCTGCCAGAAGGGCGACGTCGTCATCATCACCGCCGGCTCCCCGCCCGGCGTCCCCGGCTCCACCAACCTCGTCCGCGTCCACCACATCGGCGAGGACGACTCCCCGAAGTAACCCGCATTCACTCGTAGTTGCGCCCCCGTATGCTCTGGGCCGAGGTATCTGACTGCCGTCCCTGTCAGTACTTCGGCCCGATGTGTTGGTCCATGAGGGCCACGGAGGCTTTGCGGGCTACGGAGATGTTCTCGGCCTTACGGGATTGCCGCGCGGGCTTCCACTCGACACCGACCTTGTCGAGGGTGTCTGTGAAGAGCCGAATGATGTGGGTCGACGTGTTGGTGAAGAAATACCGTGGGTACTCGTAGCGTTTGCGTACGCCACCGACGAGCCGCGTGGTCCAGTTAGTGATCCGGCAGCCGTCGGAGTGGACGAGTCCGCGGATGAACTCCCAGGGATATTCGTCCACAATCTGCTGCTGCCATGCATCGAGGGCGATCGGCCGCTCGTGCTTCTTGCCGGGGCCGTGTTGAGGGAAGAGGCATGGCCAGTGGTGGCTGTAGCTCGTCACCATGACGCAGCCCTCGCGCTGGATGACGCACACGCTGTTCATCGGGCGGACCGCTTTCACCGCCTCGCGGCACGCCACGATCAACCCCGGCCATGCGTCCGCGCACGCGATACGGAGCGCGTACCCACGCCCTCGAGGCTGTCTGCTGATGCAGCCGTCGCCGAGGTAGAGGCCGAGTAGGTATGCGTATGCCATGGTCGCCTCAGGCGGTCGTGGCACTGGCTCGCACCTCGGGCATTCTCTCTTACGAGAGATCGGCTCAATCCGGGTCTGCCATGCGCGGATTGCGTACCGGGAAATCCCGGTCTCTTTGCTTACGGAGTTGAGGCTGCGGCCTTGAGCGATGAGGGTGAGGATGCTCTCGCGGGTTTCACGGTCGTACATGAATACGAGCTTGACCGGAGCGGAATTCTCGCGTGACTGTTCGAGAGGCTGGTCGCTCTATCGAGCGAACTTTCCCGATTCTCGAGCGACCTTGGAATCGAAGGAAAAGTGCCCCGGGTCGGACTCGAACCGACACTGTATGGGTTTTGAATCCATTGCCTGCTGCCAATTGGGCTACCGGGGCCAGCGGAATCCAAGGCTAACGCCTACCTGCTGTGGGACTACCTTACAGGAGCTAGGTAGGCTCATGGGGCACCACCTGCCAGCAAGAGGAGTCCCGTGAGCGCCGCCGAGCCCGAGCAGCCTGTCGCCGACGACGATCAGTCGCATGTCCCGCCGCTGACCACCCGCGTCGTGATCGCCGAGGACGAGGCTCTCATCCGTCTCGATCTCAAAGAGATGCTGGAGGAAGAGGGCTACAGCGTTGTCGGAGAGGCCGGTGACGGGCAGACGGCCGTGGAGCTGGCCCGGGAGCACCGCCCCGATCTGGTGATCCTGGACGTGAAGATGCCGGTGCTGGACGGTATCTCGGCGGCGGAGAAGATCGCCGAGGAGAGTATCGCCCCGGTGCTGATGCTGACCGCGTTCTCGCAGCGTGAGCTGGTGGAGCGGGCGCGGGACGCGGGCGCGATGGCGTATCTCGTCAAGCCGTTCTCCAAGAGTGACGTCGTGCCGGCGATCGAGATGGCCGTGAGCCGGTTCACCGAGCTGAAGACGCTGGAGAACGAGGTCGCGGACCTCACTCAGCGGCTGGAGACGCGGAAGCTGGTGGACCGGGCGAAGAGCATTCTGCAGACGCAGTACGGGCTGACCGAGCCGGCCGCGTTCCGGTGGATCCAGAAGACGTCGATGGACCGGCGGCTGTCGATGCAGCAGGTTGCCGAGGCGGTCATCGAGGACGCCGAGGAGAAGAAGCAGCAGAAGGACCAGCAGAAGGACCAGCAGAAGGACCAGCAGAAGGACCAGTAGCAGGTTCAGCAGGGCTCGTACCGAGCGCGCGAGTGGCCCCGTACCGACGGTTGATCGGTGCGGGGCCGCTTGCGTGGGGCGGGGTGCGGGTCAGTCTTCGCCCAGGTAGGCCTTGCGGACGGATTCGTCGTGCAGGAGGTGTTGGCCGCTTCCCGAGAGGACGATGCGGCCGATTTCCATGACGTGTCCCTGGTCGGCGAGGGAGAGTGCGGCCTGGGCGTTCTGCTCGACGAGCAGGATGGTGGTGCCTTGGGAGCGGAGTTCCCGGATGGTCTCCATGATCTTTTGCATCATGATCGGGGAGAGGCCCATGGAGGGTTCGTCGAGCATCAGGAGTTTGGGGCGGGACATCAGGGCGCGGCCCATGGCGAGCATTTGCTGTTCGCCGCCGGAGAGGGTGCCGGAGGCTTGTTTTCTGCGTTCGCCGAGGATGGGGAAGAGGTCGTAGACGCGCTGGATGTCTTTTGCGATGCCGTCCGTGTCTTTGCGGAGGAAGGCTCCTAGCTGGAGGTTTTCCGCGATGGTGAGGCGGGGGAAGAGGCGGCGGCCTTCGGGGGAGTGGGCGAGGCCGCGTTCGACGATTTTGTGGGCGGGGACGCCGTTGAGTGGTTCTCCGTCGAAGGTGATCTTTCCGGCGAGGGGTTTGAGGAGGCCGGAGAGGGTGCGCAGGGTGGTGGTTTTGCCGGCGCCGTTGGTGCCGATGAGGGTGACGGCCTGGCCGGCTTCGACGGAGAAGGAGATGCCTTTGACGGCTTCGATCTTGCCGTAGGCGACGCGGAGGTCCTCGACTTCGAGCAGTGCGGTCATGGAGTCTCTCCGGTCTCTCCAGTCTCTGCGGCTTCTGCGGCCTTTGGGGGGACTGCGGTCTCTGTGTCGGCGGCGGGCCGGTCTGCGGGGCGGGCCGTGTCGGCTGTTTTTGCGGTGGTGGATGTCTCCGCCGTGCCGGTTGTTCCGGCCGGGTCGTCCATGGGGGTGCCCAGGTAGGCCGCGACGACGCGTTCGTCGGCCTGGACGACGTCGGCCGTGCCTTCGATGAGTTTCTGGCCCTGGACGAGGACGGCGACGCGGTCGCAGAGGTTGAAGATGAAGCGCATGTCGTGCTCGATGACGAGGACGGCGGTGCCCTGTTCGCGGATGGCGAGGACGAGGTCCTGGGTGGCGCGGGTTTCCTGGGGGTTCATGCCGGCGGTGGGTTCGTCGAGGAGGAGGAGGCCGGGGTCGCTGGCGAGGGCGCGGGCGATTTCGAGCTTGCGTTGTTCGCCGTAGGGGAGGTTGCGGGCGAGGTGGTCGCGTTTGCGGGCGAGGCCGGTGAACTCCAGGAGTTCCATGGCGCGTTGCTCGGAGGCGCGTTCGGCTTTCTTGAAGCCGGGGCCGCGTAGCAGGGCTGACCAGAGGCCTTCTTTGGTGCGGGTGTGGCGGCCTACGAGGACGTTCTCGAGGACGGTCATGTTGGCGAAGAGGCGGATGTTTTGGAAGGTGCGGGCGATGCCGGCCTGGGTGACGAGGTGGGGTTTGCGGGAGAGGCGGGTGCCTCGGTAGCTGACGGTGCCTTCGGTGGGGACGTAGAGGCCGGTGAGGCAGTTGAAGAAGGTGGTTTTTCCGGCGCCGTTGGGGCCGATGAGGCCGACGATTTCGCCGGCGTTGACGGTGAGGTCGACGCCGCGGACCGCGGTGAGTCCGCCGAAGCGCATGGTGACGCCGGAGGCTTCGAGGATGGTGGCGGTGGGGGCGATGGTGGGTGTGGTCATGGTGTCGTCACGCCTTTGCCTGGGTGGCGCCGAGGGTGGCGTCGGTGTCGGGGAGGCGCTGGTCGGGGACGTCGAGCTGGCCGGTTTCGTGGAACTCGAGTTGCTTGCGGCGGTCGGGGATGAGGCCTTCGGGCCGGAAGCGCATGAGCAGGACGAGGGCGATGCCGAACAGGAGCAGCTGGTAGTCCTGGAGGAAGTCGAGTTTGGCGGGGATGAGGAAGAGGAGTGCCGCGCCGACCAGGGGGCCGCTGAGGGTTCCCATGCCGCCGAGGATGACGGCGGCGAGGAGGAAGGCGGAGTTGGGGGGCTGGGGTCCGGCGAACTGGAACTGTTCGGGGGTGGCGGTGGTGACGACGTGTGCGTGGACGGTTCCGGCGAGTCCGGCCAGTGAGGCGCCGAGGGCGAAGGCGAGCAGGCGCAGGCGGAAGGAGTTGATGCCCATGGCGATGGCCGCGGTCTCGTCCTCGCGGATGGCGATCCAGGCGCGGCCGATGCGGGAGGCGGCGGCGCGGCGGAAGACGAGGACGACGAAGGCGGTGACGAGGATCATCAGCAGGTAGTAGTTGCCGTAGGTGGCGACGGGGATGCCGAGGATGTCGTGGGGTTCGCCGAAGTTGAAGCCGAAGATTTCCAGGTTGGGGATGTTGGGGATGCCCATGGCGCCGTTGGTGATGTCGGGGCCGGTGGTGCCGTTGAGGTTGAGCATGGCGATGCGGAAGATCTCGCCGAAGCCGAGGGTGACGATGGCGAGGTAGTCGCCGCGCAGGCGGAGGGTGGGGGCTCCGATGAGGACGCCGAAGACGAGGGAGGCGGCGGCGCCGGTGAGGAGGGCGGCCCAGAAGGGGAAGTGGAAGCCGAGGGCGGATTCGGGGGAGCCGGAGACGAGGGCTGCGGCGTAGGCGCCGACGCCGAGGAAGGCGACGTAGCCGAGGTCGAGGAGGCCGGCGAGGCCGACGACGACGTTGAGGCCCAGGGCGACGGTGGCGAAGATCAGGATGTTGGCCCCGATGATCGTGTACTGGTCGGTGTCCTGGGTGAAGGGGAAGAGGGCGGCGGCGAGGAAGGCCGCGCCGAGGGCGACGCCGCGGTGGGTGTGGGTGAGCTGGGTGAGGCGTGCGATGAGGCCTGCCCGGTTGAGGGCGGGGAGGGCGAGGACGACGAAGAGCAGGTAGCCGACGAAGGGGGCGCCGTCGTCGGTGTCGATGCCGTAGGTGAAGGCGAGGAGGCCGGCGGCGAAGGCGGCGGCGATGATCAGGATCTCGGCCCAGGAGGGGAGTTGGCGGGTGCGGCGCCGTACGGGGACGGCGGCGAGGGCCGTGGTGAAGTGCTGCCAGGGGCCGGTGGGTGGTGGGCCGTCGGTGCGGTCGGCGGGTAGGGCGAGGGCGCCGAGGAGGGTGAGCAGGGAGGCGGTGCCGGCGACGGCGCCGCCGGGTTCGAGGTTGATGAGGCCGCCGAGCTGGACGGCGATGGCGATGAGGGTGAACCACGTCGCGGCGGCGGTGGCGAGGGCGGTCAGGAGGACGGGGGCGTTGCGGCCGCCGGGGGTGAGCCAGCGCAGGCCGGGGATGCCGAGTCCGGAGGCGGTCAGCAGGAGGGTGAGGAGGCCGCCGGTGAGGGTGATGAGCTGGAGGCCGGCGGGGGAGAAGTAGTAGGTGAGGTCGCCGGGGAAGTCGTGGCTCCACGTCCAGGAGAGGCCGGTGCTGAGGGCGGTGGCGAGTGCGGCCGTGGCGGTGGTGAGGCGGACGGTGCGCTCGGGGAGGGGCAGCGGCAGGGGGCCCCGGTGCGGGGCGGGGGCGGTGGTCCGGTTGGTGTCGGTGGTCATCGCTATCACGCCCGATCCGCGACGCGTTCGCCCAGCAGGCCTTGTGGCCGCAGGAGGAGTACGAGAATGAGGAGGACGAAGGCCCAGACGTCCTTCCAGGCTCCGCCGCCGAATTGCTGCATGCCGGGTATCTCTTCGATGTAGGCGGTGGCGAGTGCTTCGGCGATGCCGAGGACGACGCCGCCGAGCATGGCGCCGTAGATGTTGCCGATGCCGCCGAGGACGGCGGCGGTGAAGGCTTTGAGGCCCATGATGAAGCCCATGCGGAACTGGACTTCGCCGGTGCGCAGGCCGTAGGCGACCGCGGCGACGCCTGCGAACGCGGCGCCGATGGCGAAGGCGAGGACGATGATGCGGTCGGTGTTGATGCCCATGAGTTTGGCCGTGTCGGGGTCCTGGGCGGTGGCTTGCATGGCGCGGCCGCTGCGGGTCCGGGAGACGAAGAAGCCGAGGGCGATCATGCAGGCGGGGGCCGCGATGAGCACGAAGAGGTCGCCGCGTTGGACGGTGGCTCCCAGGATGTCGAAGGAGTGGCCTTTGAACTGTGGGAAGACGCGGGCCTGTTTGCCGTCGGGGTACCACTTCCAGATGGCTTGCTGGAGGGCGATGGACAGGCCGATGGCGGTGATGAGGGGGGCGAGGCGGGGGGCGCCGCGCAGGGGCCGGTAGGCGAAGCGTTCGGCTGCGACGCCGACGAGGACGGATACCGCGATGCCGCCGATGAGCATCACCGGCAGTGCGAGGGCGAGTGAGGTGCCGGCGGGGAGGGCGAGGTAGACGCTGAGTGCCCCGAAGCCGCCGACCATGAAGATCTCGCCGTGGGCGAAGTTGATGAGCTGGACGATTCCGTAGACCATCGTGTAGCCGATCGCGATGAGTCCGTACATCGCGCCGAGGATGAGTCCGTTGGCCAGCTGTTGCGGCAGTTCGGTCACCGCAGGGCCTCCGTGGGTGTGAGGGTCCGGGACTGCGTGGGTGTGACGGATCCGGTACGGCGTGGGTGTGAGGGATCCGGTACCGCGTGGGTGTGATGCGGGTGTGCGGGATCCGGTGTCGCCGGAAGTGAGGCGGCTTCGGTGTGCCGCGGGCCGCGCCGGGGTGTGCGGTGCCCGGCGCGGCGCGGTCGGCCGGTCAGCTCTTGTCGAACTTCTTGAACTCGGCGCTGAAGCGGGCGGCCCAGGCGCTCTTGTCGACCTGGTATGCGGTGATCATGGTGTTGGTGGTGTCGCCGTATTTGTCGAAGGCGACCTTGCCGGTGACGCCGTCGAAGGTGACGGTGTTCATGGCTTTGACGACCTTGGCGCGGGCGTCGTCGGGGAGTTTGCCGCCGTTGTCGGTGACGACCTTCTTGACGGCCTGGATGACGGACCAGGTGGCGTCGTAGGTGGAGCCGCCGTAGGCCTCGTAGGCCTCTTTGAAGCCGGCGGCCTTGTAGTCGGCGATGAACTTCTTGGCGGAGGCGAGCTGTTCGACGGGCTTGCCGACGGAGGAGGCGTAGTCGCCCTGTGCCTTTTTGTTGAGCTTGATGTAGTCGCCGCTGTACATGCCGTCGCCGCCCATGAGGGGGACGGTGACGCCGCCGTCCTTGAGCTGCTGGCTGAGCGGGCCGGAGGCGGGGTATTCGCCGCCGTAGAAGACCAGGTCGGGACTCTTGGACTTGACCTTGGAGACGACGGCCTTGAAGTCGCGGTCGTCGGGGCTGATGTGCTCGGTGCCGACGATCTTGCCGCCGAGTTTGGTGAACTGGTCCTTGAAGGAGGAGGCCAGGCCGACGCCGTAGGTCTTCTGGTCGTCGATGACGTAGGCCTTCTTGGCCTTCGTCTTCTCCCAGGCGTACTGGCCGTCGAAGGCGCCCTGGACCTCGTCGGTGGTGGCGGTGCGGAAGTAGGTGGGGAACTGGCGGACGCGCTTGTTCTTGCGCCAGTCCGGGCCCTGGGTGAGGTCGGGCGTGGTGTTCGCCGGGGAGATCAGGGTGACGTTGTTCTGCTTGGAGACCTGCTGCATGGACTGGGCGACGCCGGAGTTGAGCGGGCCGACGATGCCCAGGACGTCCTTGTCGCCGGCGAGTTTGGCGGCGTTCTGCTGGCCGACGTTGGGCAGTGCCTTGTCGTCGAGGGCTTCGAGTTTGAAGGTGACGCCCTTGACCTCGCCCGCTTTGTTGGCGGTGTCGATGGCGAGCTGGGCGGAGTTGCGGATGCCCAGGCCGAGGGCGGAGAGTTCGCCGGTGGTCGGGGCGTCGAGGCCGATGACGACGGTGGTCTTCGAGCCGTCGCCGCTCTTGTCGTCGCCCCGGGAGCCGCACGCGGAGAGCGTGAGGGCGCCGGTGGCGACCGCGGTGGTGAGGATGAGCAAGGAACGGTGACGCACGATCAGTCCTTTCCCTGGCGCGGCCACGGCTGTCGCATGGCCGTTTCGCGCGGGCTGTACGGGGTGGTACAGGGGCCGTGCTCGCAGCGCGCCCGGCGGCGCGGTGACTGGCGGTGAACTCTAGAGCGCTGTTCGACGGCCCGGCAGTGGCGCTGACCAGGATGTGACGCTCTTGTTATGACCTGCGATGAGCGTTATGCCCTCATGGTCCTTACATCCGGGGGGCGGACGCGGTGTGGAAGGTGAACTCGCACTTCCGTGGGGGAATGTGGACCGGGGTGTCGGATCGGCGTCCGGTTATCGGATGGGGTGGGCGCGGGGGCGCCGGCGCCGGTGCGGGGCCGGGTGGAGGGAGCCGTTGCGGGATGAAGGGGGTGTGACGCAGTGTTACGGGAATGCGTACGGCCCCGCTCCCGGTGACCGGGTGCGGGGCCGTGGCGGCGGTGTGGATCAGGTGCGGTAGGCGTCGAGGTCCACTTCGCGCAGCAGGCAGGTCAGCCGGGCGGTGCACACCCGCTTGTCGGCTTCATCGGTGATCGCGATCTCGTACGTGGCGGTGGACCGGCCGCGGTGTACGGGTGTGGCGATGCCGGTGACCAGGCCGGAGCGGGCGCCGCGGTGGTGGGTGCAGTTGAGGTCGACGCCGACGGCGAGTTTGGTGGGGCCGCCGTGCAGCATGGAGCCGACCGAGCCGAGGGTCTCGGCGAGTACCGCGGAGGCGCCGCCGTGCAGGAGTCCGTAGGGCTGGGTGTTGCCCTCGACCGGCATGGTGCCCACGACGCGTTCCGGGGCGGCCTCGAGGACGCGTACGCTCATCCGCTCGCCGAGGTGCCCCGCGGAGAAGAGGGCGGGCAGGTCGAGGCCGAGGCCGGACCACTGGTCGAGGATCTCCTGCGGAAACTTGGTCGTGCTCTGCTCACCCATGGCCTACGGCTCCGTTCGCTCGCCCGTGATCGTCGTCGATCCGTGCCTGTTCCTATCAGGCCCCTGAGCGAGCGCTCAGCGCGGGGTGTCCTGGTGGGGGCTCTCCAGGCGGATCACCACGGACTTGGCCGCGGGGGTGT
Source organism: Streptomyces sp. NPDC028368 (assembly GCF_055565615.1). Classification (NCBI taxonomy): domain Bacteria; kingdom Bacillati; phylum Actinomycetota; class Actinomycetes; order Kitasatosporales; family Streptomycetaceae; genus Streptomyces; species Streptomyces sp. NPDC028368. The sequence continues at coordinate 584,351 of NZ_JBVHTY010000002.1, forward strand.
TGCTGGTGTCGGCGGTGTGGTCGAGCGGGATGAGGACGTTGGTCTCGGGGTAGTAGGCGGCCGCGCAGCCGCGTGCCGTGGGGTAGTGCACGACCCGGAAGCCGGGCGCGCGCCGCTCGCTGCCGTCCTTCCACTCGCTGACCAGGTCGGTGTATGTGCCGTCGGCCAGGCCCAGGGCGCGGGCGTCGTCGGGGTGGACGAGCACGACCCGGCGGCCGTTCTTGATGCCGCGGTAGCGGTCGTCGAGGCCGTAGATGGTGGTGTTGTACTGGTCGTGCGAGCGCAGCGTCTGCAGCAGCAGCCGTCCTTCGGGGAGGGCGGGGTATTCCACCGGGGCGGCGGTGAAGTTGGCTTTCCCGGTGGCGGTGGGGAAGCGGCGGTCGTCCCTGGGGGCGTGCGGGAGGGCGAAGCCCGAGGGGCGGGCGACCTTGGCGTTGAAGTCCTCGAAGCCGGGGATGACGTGCGCGATGCGGTCGCGGATCGTCGCGTAGTCCTTCTCGAACTCCTCCCAGGGTGTGCGGCTCGCCTCGCCCAGGACCCGGCGGGCCAGGCGGGCGACGATCGCCGGCTCGGACAGCAGCCGGTGGCTCGCGGGCTCCAGGCGGCCGCGGGAGGCGTGCACCATGCCCATGGAGTCCTCGACGGTCACGAACTGCTCGCCACTGCCCTGGAGGTCGCGCTCGGTGCGGCCGAGTGTGGGCAGGATCAGGGCGCGCGCGCCGGTGATCACGTGCGAGCGGTTGAGCTTGGTGGAGACGTGCACGGTGAGGCGGGCGCGGCGCATGGCGGCCTCGGTGACGTCGGTGTCGGGGGTGGCGGCGACGAAGTTGCCGCCCATCGCGAAGAACACCTTGGCCTGCCCGTCGCGCAGCGCGCGGATGGCCCGTACGACGTCGAGGCCGTGTTCGCGGGGCGGCGCGAAGCCGAATTCCTTCTCCAGGGCGTCGAGGAAGGCGGGTGCCGGGCGCTCGAAGATGCCCATGGTGCGGTCGCCCTGGACGTTGCTGTGGCCGCGTACGGGGCACACGCCCGCGCCGGGGCGGCCGATGTTGCCGCGCAGCAGCAGGAAGTTGACCACTTCCTGGATGGTGGGGACGGAGTGCTTGTGCTGGGTCAGGCCCATCGCCCAGCACACGATGGTGCGCTTCGAGGCGAGGATCATGGCCAGTGCGCGGTCGATCTCCTCGCGGGTCAGGCCGGTGGCGCGCAGCGTCTCGTCCCAGTCGTCGTCGGCGCGGGCGGCCCGTGCGAACTCGTCGTAGCCGTGGGTGTGTTCGCGTATGAACTCCTCGTCGACGGCGCCGTCGGTGTCCAGGACGAGGCGGTTGAGGGCGCGGAAGAGTGCCTGGTCGCCGCCGAGGCGTACCTGGAGGAAGAGGTCGGTCAGGGCGGTGCCGCCGCCGGTCAGGCCGCGCGGGGTCTGCGGGTTCTTGAAGCGTTCCAGGCCGGCCTCGGGCAGCGGATTGATCGAGATGATCTTCGTTCCGCCGGCCTTGGCCTTCTCCAGGGCGGTGAGCATCCGGGGATGGTTGGTGCCCGGGTTCTGCCCGGCGATGATGATCAGGTCGGACTTGTAGAGGTCCTCCAGCAGGACGCTGCCCTTGCCGATGCCGATGGTCGCCGTCAGGGCCGAGCCGGAGGACTCATGGCACATGTTGGAGCAGTCGGGGAGGTTGTTGGTGCCGAATTCGCGGGCGAAGAGCTGGTAGAGGAAGGCGGCCTCGTTGCTGGTGCGGCCGGAGGTGTAGAAGACGGCCTCGTCGGGGGAGCCGAGCGCCGTCAGCTCCTCGCCGATGATGTCGAAGGCGCGCTCCCAGGGGACGGGGACGTAGCGGTCGGCGCCTTCGGCCAGGTACATGGGGTCGGTGAGGCGGCCCTGCTGGCCGAGCCAGTAGCCGCTGCGGGAGGCGAGGTCGGCGACGGGGTGCGCGGCGAAGAAGTCCGGGGTGACGCGGCGCAGGGTGGCCTCTTCGGCGACGGCCTTGGCGCCGTTCTCGCAGAATTCGGCGGCGTGCCGCTTGTCGCCCTCGGGCCAGGCGCAGCCGGGGCAGTCGAAGCCGTCCTTCTGGTTGACGCGGAGCAGCGTCAGGGCGGTGCGCTTGATCCCCATCTGCTGCTGGGAGATGCGCAGCGCGTGAGTGATGGCCGGCAGGCCGACGGCGGCGTGCTGGGGTCCGCTGACCTGGGGTGCGTCCTGGACGGGGTCCGACGTGGGCGGCTTGCCTGCCATGGCGCTCTCCCTTGAGCCGTGTACTGTGCCGGGCCGCCGGGGACGGGGCGGGCCGGGTCCGCCGGGGACGGGGCGGATCGTTGCCGTGCGCATCCGATCCTGTCACGGCCGGCCGGGGCGGTGTAGCGGTGCGCTGGTGATCGCCGGGCGGTGCGGGCGGGGGCGGGGCGTTGGCGGCGGGGATTGTCAGTGGGGCGTGGCAGGATCGGGGGCGTGGCAGCAAAGGCAGCGAAGAAGAGCGAAGCGACCGGCACCGACACGGCGGCGGGCGGCCGTCCCCGTCTGCTCCTGATGGACGGGCATTCCATGGCATACCGGGCGTTCTTCGCCCTGCCCGTGGAGAATTTCACCACCGCCACGGGGCAACCGACCAATGCGATCTACGGCTTCGCGTCGATGCTCGCGAACACCCTGCGCGACGAGGCGCCCACGCATTTCGCGGTGGCCTTCGACGTCTCGCGCAAGACCTGGCGCTCGGCGGAGTTCCCCGACTACAAGGCGAACCGCTCCAAGACGCCCGACGAGTTCAAGGGCCAGGTCGAGCTGATCGGCGAGCTGCTCGACGCGATGCACGTCAAGCGCTTCGCCGTCGAGGGCTTCGAGGCCGACGACGTCATCGCCACGCTCACCCACCAGGCCGTAGCGAAGGGCTTCGAGGTCGCCATCGTCACCGGCGACCGCGACTCCTTCCAGCTGGTCTCCGAGGACGTCACGGTCCTCTACCCCACCAAGGGCGTCTCCGAGCTGACCCGCTTCACCCCGGAGAAGGTCTTCGAGAAGTACGGCCTGACCCCCGCCCAGTACCCGGACTTCGCGGCGCTGCGCGGCGACCCGTCCGACAACCTCCCCGGCATCCCGGGCGTCGGCGAGAAGACCGCCACCAAGTGGATCAACCAGTTCGGTTCGTTCGCGGAGCTGGTCGAGCGCGCCGAGGAGGTCAAGGGCAAGGCGGGCGCCAACCTCCGCGAGCACCTGGACTCGGTCAAGCTCAACCGCCGCCTGACGGAGATGGTCCGCGACGTCGAGCTGTCCTGCGGCCCCGACGAGCTGACCCGCGAGGCCTACGACCGCGAGGCGCTCCAGGTGTTCCTGAACGCCCTGGAGATCCGCAACCAGGGCCTGCGCGACCGGCTGCACGCCGTCGACCCGGGCGCCGAGGAGAGTGCCGAGGAGGCGACGCCGGCCGCCGGCGTCGAGGTGGACGGCACGGCCCTGGGCGCCGGCGAGCTCGCCCCGTGGCTGGCCGAGCACGGCGGCGGCCCGCTGGGCGTGGCCACCGTCGACGTGTGGACGCTGGGCAGCGGCAGCGTCGCCGAGGTGGCGCTGGCCGCCCCCGACGGCCCGGCCGCCTGGTTCGACCCGGCCCAGCTGGACGAGGCCGACGAGCGGGCCTTCGCCGCCTGGAGCGCGGATCCGGCCCGCCCCAAGGTGATGCACAACGCCAAGGGCCTGATGCGGGTCTTCGGCGAGCACGGCTGGCTCATCGAGGGCGTGACGATGGACACCGCGCTGGCCGCCTATCTGGTCAAGCCCGGCCGCCGCTCCTTCGCCCTGGACGCCCTGTCCATCGAATACCTGGGCCGCGATCTGGCACCGGCCGCCGCCGGGGACGGCCAGCTGGCGTTCGGCGCCGACGAGGAGGCCGAGGCGGACGCCCTGATGGGCCAGGCACGCACGGTCCTCGACCTGGGCACCGCGTTCGAGGCGAAGCTGGCCGAGGTCGGCGCCTCCGAGCTGCTGCGCGATGTGGAACTGCCGACCAGCGCCCTGCTGGCCCGCATGGAGCGGGCGGGTATCGCCGCCGACCGGGGCTGGCTGGAGCGGATGGAGCAGCAGTTCGCGGGCGCCGTCCAGCAGGCCGTCCAGGAGGCGCACGCCGCCGCGGGCCACGAGTTCAACCTCGGCTCGCCCAAGCAGCTCCAGGAGGTCCTCTTCGGCGAGCTGGGCCTGCCCAAGACCAAGAAGACCAAGACCGGCTACACCACCGACGCCGACGCCCTGGCCTGGCTTGCCGCGCAGACCGAGAACGAACTCCCGGTGATCATGCTCCGCCACCGCGAGCAGGCCAAGCTGCGCACCACGGTCGAGGGCCTGATCAAGACCATCGCCGCGGACGGCCGCATCCACACCACCTTCAACCAGACCGTCGCCGCCACCGGCCGGCTGTCCTCCACGGACCCCAACCTCCAGAACATCCCGGTGCGTACGGACGAGGGCCGGGCGATCCGCCGCGGCTTCGTCGTCGGCGAGGGCTTCGAGTCGCTGCTGACCGCCGACTACAGCCAGATCGAGCTGCGCGTGATGGCCCATCTCTCCGAGGACGAGGGCTTGATCGAGGCCTTCACCTCCGGCGAGGACCTGCACACCACCGTCGCCTCCCATGTCTTCTCGGTCGCCAAGGACCAGGTCGACCCGGAGATGCGCCGCAAGATCAAGGCGATGTCGTACGGCCTGGCATACGGCCTGTCGGCGTTCGGCCTCTCCCAGCAGCTGGGCATCCAGCCCGATGAGGCCCGCAAGCTGATGGACAACTTCTTCGAGCGCTTCGGCGGCGTACGCGACTACCTCCAGCGCGTCGTCGAGGAGGCCCGCGCCACCGGCTACACCGAAACGATCCTCGGCCGCCGCCGCTACCTCCCCGACCTCAACAGCGACAACCGCCAGCGCCGCGAAATGGCCGAGCGGATGGCGCTGAACGCCCCGATCCAGGGCACCGCCGCCGACATCGTCAAGATCGCGATGCTGCGGGCCGACGCCGCGCTGCGCGCCGAGAAGCTTCAGTCCCGGATGCTGCTCCAGGTGCACGACGAAATCGTGGTCGAGGTGGCGCACGGCGAACGCAAGAAGGTCGAGGAACTGCTCCGCCGGGAAATGGCCGCCGCGGTCGAACTGCGCGCCCCACTGGACGTCTCGGTCGGCTCCGGCAAGGACTGGGAGTCGGCGGCACACTGACGGACCTCCCCGAGGGGCGGGGCGGCGGCGGCCGACCGGGGACCGGCGTCCGGCCGCTGTCCCGCAGCCATCCCGCCGCCGCCCTCCGGCCCCAAGGCGCGCGCCCGACGGCCGCGCAGCGCTTTGCCGATCACCCGGTGCGCCACGGGAATACCGCCCAGGGCCCGCCGCGTTGTGGCCCCGCAGGGGGCGCTCGCATCCCCTACGGGATCTGTTCGCCCACCCCTTAGGGAGACGCCGCCCCCGCCATCCGGTCCCGTTCGCCACGACCGTCGTCCGCCTCATGGGCCCGTCGCGAGCGGCGGTGCAGCAGGCGTACGGCCACCGCGTAGAGCGGCAGCCCGAGGACGAGACCGGCGCCCGCGCCGAAGAGGGCGGACGGGAGATAGTCGAACCAGGTGGCCGTGCCGCCGTAAACGGCGTACGCGCGCAGGGTGCGCTCACCGGCCCCGGCCAGGACACACAGCGCGAGCGGGGCGCTCAGCAGCAGCCGCAGCCGGACGGTCAGCGCGGGCACGGCGGCCGGCGGCCCCTCGTCGCGGCCGTACCGCAGCGCCGTCCACAGGAACCAGCCGATGGCCGCGAGCGCGAGCGCCGAAGTGCCGTACTGCAGATACATGGCGACCGGCAGACCGCCCACCCTCTGGTCCAGGCCGGGAACCAGCCGGGTGCCCCAGCGGCCCGGGTGGGTGAACGCGTCCCACACGACATGCGACGCGCAGCCGAGCACCGCGGACAGGTAGAACCAGCCCGCAAGCGCGGCGAGTTGGCGCAGGCCCCGCGGCCGCCGGGCGCGGCCGCGGGCGAACGCGTACGCCCGTCCCTGCCATGCCCGGGGAAGCAGCGCCGACAGCGGTTCGCGCACCAGCAGCCAGCCGCCGGCCAGCGCCGCGGTGATCGCGGCATCCACCGTCAGCACACCGGGCAGACCGTGCGTCACCTCGCCGAACGCCATGGCGCCCGGCACCACCGTGTCCGCGTAATACGTCAGATCCGGCGCGAACGACCCCGCAACGAGCGCCGAGGCGATCAGCGGACCGCGCCCCGTGCCCGTCCGGCGGATCATCGGGAGCACCGCGGCGGCATGACTGAGCGTGAACGGCATGGCCCCCTCCTCGATCGATTCGGATCATTATGTCGGCCGATGGGAGTGGTAGCTGCTCGGCCCGAGTTGTCGTAGTCTCGCCTGAGTTGGAGCGCCGGGGGGCGCGATACCGCGCGCTGCGCGCGGTAGGGCAACGCGGAGGGGACGGCAGGCATGGCAGCCAGATTCGGGCGACGGCTCCGGCGGGGGGCGGCCTCCACGGCCGTGGCGGCGCTGGCGCTGGCCGCGCTGACCGCCTCTCAGGCACCGGGCGCCCTGGAGAACGTGGCCGCAGGCGAACCGGAGCCGGCCCCACCGCACGCCGACACCCCCATCGACGGCGGCTCGGCCTACTACACCGATCTGCCGCCCCGCAACAGGCCCGCCCCGCCGAGAAGTTCACAGCACCCCGGCGGCGGCCGCATAGCCACCGGACCCGCCCAGGCGGGCATCCCCGCCACCGTCCTGGCCGCGTACAAGAAGGCCGAAGCGCGCATCGACGCAGCCGTCCCGGGATGCCGGCTGCCCTGGCAGCTGCTCGCCGGAATCGGCAAGGTCGAATCCGGCCAGGCCCGCGGCGGCGCCGTCGACGCCGCCGGCACCACCCTCGCGCCGATCCTCGGCCCGCAGCTCAACGGCCATGGCTTCGCCCGCATCGACGACACCGACGGCGGCCTCCTGGACGGCGACCGCACCCACGACCGCGCCGTGGGCCCGATGCAGTTCATCCCGTCCACCTGGTCCAACGGCGGCCCCGCAGGCACCGGTTGGGGCGCCGACGGCAACGGCGACGGCAAGAAGGACCCCAACAACGTCTTCGACGCGGCACTCGCCGCCGGCCGCTATCTCTGCGCCGGCGGCCGCGATCTGTCCGTACCGGGCGACCTGGACCGCGCGGTCCTCGGCTACAACGACTCCGCGGAGTATCTGCACACGGTGCGCTCCTGGTACGCCTTCTACCGCACCGGAACCCACGAGGTACCGGACGGCAAGGGCGTGCTCCCGGTGCGCCGGGGCGGCGCCGGCGGTGACGGCAGCGGCCCGGCCGGCGGCGGCACGCACCACAGGCGCGACGCCGGCGGCACGCAGGGAAGGACCGCGGGCCCCCACCGCCCGCCCCGCCACAAGGCACCCCAGGAACCGGCCCGCCCCGGCAACCCGTCCGGCACCCCCGACCCCTCCGGCAAGCCGGCCCCGCCCCCGGCCCCGAAGCCCGCCCCGCCCCGGCCCGACGGCCACGCCCCCCTCGCCGCCCTCGACCGGACCGGCGACAAGGACCTGACCGCCACCGCCGGCGCCGAGTTCCCCGCATCCCCGCAGGTCCGTGCCGAGGACGCGGACGGCAAGCCGGTCGCCGGCGCCCCCGTCCGCTTCACCCTCCCCGGTACCACCGACACCCGCTTCCCCGGCGGCGCCACCACCGTCACCGTCACCACCGGCAAGGACGGCCTCGCCACCGCCCCCACGCTGCGCGCAGGCCACAAGACCGGCGCGTTCACCCTCCGGGCGACGGCGGTCGGCCGCGCCGTGCCTGCCGTCGACTTCGGCGCCACGGTCACGGCGCAGCCGGCGCCGAAGGCCGACCGGCTCGCCCGTACCTCCGACAAGGAGCTGACGGCGACCGCCGGACAGGCATTCGCCGAGGACGCGGTCGAGGTCGAGGCGACCTGCCGGGGCAGGATCGCGGCGGGCGTGCCGGTCACCGCCACCATGATCACCAACGCCCCGGAGCGGACCGGCGACCCCGAGAAGCCCGTGGAGAACGACAAGGGCCCCTACTTCAAGGACCCCGAGGCCACCGGCGCCGACAAGGACAAGCCGGTACGTACCCTGACCACCCTCACCACGGACGCCGACGGCCTGCTGAAGCTCCCCAAGATCTACACCGACAGCCACACCGGGACGTTCCTGCTGCGGCTGACCACGGCCGACGGCACGCGGCTCACCATCGAGCTGAAGGTCACGGCCCCGGCCGGCGCATAGCCCGCCGCGCCCCCGGGGCGCACCGCCGCCCCCGGGGCGCACCGCCGCCCCCCGACACATCGCCGTCCGGCCCGCCGTCCAGGGCCGGACGGCGATGTTCCCCAGCCATGTGCGACGTGTTCTCATCTCGGCTCCCCGTTGCTACGGTGCCCCCGCCCTGACGCCGTATCAGTTCTTCAGCTCCAGCAGCTCTCCGGGAGGCCGACCATGCGCGCCCTGACAGCAGCCGCCGCCGGACTGGCCGCGGCCCTCGCCCTCATCTTCACCATCACGGCGACCGGCGCCCCCAGCGGCACGACCTCACCCGAGCCGCTGCTGACCACCGTCCCCAAGCACCCCTGAGACCGGCACCCGAGACCGGCACCCCGAGACCGGCACCCCCGAGGGAGGGACGCCACCACCATGCGCCGCAAAGCCAGCCTGGTACTGCTCGCCTTCGCCGTCTTCTTCACCGCACTGTCCCCACTGATGCGGTGGTACGCCTTCCCCCGGCTCGCCAAGATCCCGGCCGGCCAGTACCAGGACATGGTCCTGGAGGCCAGGCCCGCCACCCTCATCGACTACGGGACGATGAAGGCGAAGCAGGTCCCCAAGGTCACCATCGTGCAGACCCTCAAGGGCAATGTCGCCGAGTCCGACCGCATCGAGAAAACCGCGGGCCGCGACGTCGTCGTCTGGGACACGCTGTCCTACGTCGCCGGACCCGACGGCAAGATGGTCTCCGAGATCCCCGAGCGCTACATCTTCGACGCCCACTCCCAGGAACCCGTACACGCCACCGGAGAAATGGTCGACGGCGACCGGGTGCACCGCGAGGGCATCGAATACAAGTGGCCCTTCCTCACCGAGAAGCGCGACTACACCTACTTCGACGCCCAGACCCGCACCTCGGCCCCCATCCACTACAAGGGGACGCGCACCTTCCGCGGCCTGGAGGTCTACTACTTCGAGCAGACCATCCCCTGGACCAAGGTCCCGCTCCCCAAGAAGATGCCGGTCAAGGGCATCACCCCGCAGGCCGTCGAAAAAATGGGCACCACCCGCTGGTACACCACCAAGCGCATGTTCTGGGTGGACCCGGTCACCGGAGCGCCGGTCAACGGCCAGGAGATCCACAAGGAGGAGCTGCGCGGCGGCGATCTGCTGCCCGGCGGCGGCAAGGTCACCGCCTTCGCCGGCCATGTGAAGATGCGCGCCGACTACGTCGACTCCACCGTGGCCCTCGTCAGATCCCAGCGCACCCTGGTCCTGCTGCTCACCAGCTACCTGCCCTGGGGCTTCCTGGCACTGGGCGCCGTGCTGCTCGCCCTGAGCCTGCACCTCGAGGCCCGCAGCCGCCGCCCCGGCGCCGCGCCGCCCGCACAGCCCCTGCCGTCCGAACTCAGCCCCGCCTGAGCCGCGCCGCCGTGTGCCGGGTCGGCTCGGCCGTCGAAGGATCCTCGGGCCAGGGGTGCTTGGGATAGCGCCCGCGCAACTCCGCCCGTACGGACCGGTATCCCTCCCGCCAGAAGGAGGCCAGATCCGCCGTCACCGCGGCCGGCCGCCCGGCGGGGGAGAGGAGATGCACGAGCACCGGGACCCGGCCCCCGGCCACCCGGGGCGAGGCCTGCCACCCGAACAACTCCTGCAGCTTGACCGCCAGCACCGGCTGCCCGCCGCGGTAATCCACCCGCACCCGGGAACCGCTCGGCACCTCGATACGCTCCGGCGCCAGCTCGTCGAACCGCGCCGCATCGCCGGATGCCCACGGCAGCAGCCGGGCCAGCGCCGCCCCCGCGTCGATACGCTCCAGATCGGCCCGCCGCCGCGCCCGCCCCAGCTCCACCCCCAGCCACTCCTCGACCCGCTCCAGCAGCGCCGCATCCGACACATCCGGCCACGGCGCACCCACCTCCCGGTGCAAGAACGCCATCCGCAGCCGCACCGATGCGCCGCCCGCCGTCCAGCGCAGCAGACCCGGCCCCTCCCGCCGCAGGCCCGCCACCACCGCCTCCCGCAGCAGCGCGGGACCGGGCGCGGCCAGCGGCCGGGCCGAGAGCTCGATCGCCCCCAGCCGGGTCACGCTCCGGGCCACCACGTCCCCCTCCGACCAGCGCACCTCCTCGCCCGAGGAATACAGCGCCCGCGCCGCGGCACACGCCGTCCCCTCATCGATCACCGCCGCCAGCCGCACCCGCGCGGACGCCGCCGCCACCGGCCGGTCCGCCACCGCGACCGCCAGCCACCGGGCATCGCGCAGAGCCGAACCCTCCCCGGCCGGCTCGGCCCCGGTCCCCGACGCCATCAGAAAACTGCCCGCCCCCCTGGCCCGCGCCACCCGCTCCGGAAACGCCAGCGCCGCGACGAGCCCCGCATCGGCATCGTCACCACCGCCCGTCCCCGTGTCGGCGGCCGCCCCCTCGGCCGCCGACACCAGCCGCCGCACCTCCTGCCGCCACCGGGCCGCATACGCATCACCGCCCCGGCGCGCCGTACGCCACGCCGCCGCCAGATCGTCCCCGTAGGCCCGCGGCGGCTCCTCGCTCAGCAGCGCCACCACCTCCGCGGCCCGCCGCACCCCCACCTCCCGCGCGCCGTCCAGCAGCGCCCGGCCCAGCCGGGGGTGCAGCCCGAGCCGCCCCATCCGTACGCCGCGCTCCGTCGCCCGGCCGTCCGCGTCCACCGCGCCGACCGCCGTCAAAACCTCCCGCGCCGCGGCCAGCGCACCGGCCGGCGGCGCGTCCAGCAGCGCCAGCCCGGCCGCCTGCGGATCACCCCAGCACGCCGCCTGCAGCGCGAACGCCGTCAGATCGGCGACCTTGATCTCCGGGTCCGGGAACCGCGGCAGCCGCCCGTGCTCACCCTCCGGCCAGCAGCGGTAGACCACCCCCGGAGCCTCGCGCCCCGCCCGCCCGGCCCGCTGCCGCGCCGCCGCCTGCGAGGCCCGGACCGTAGCCAGCGCGCTCAGCCCCCGCGCATGATCCATCCGCGGCACCCGCGCCAGCCCGCTGTCCACCACCACCCGCACCCCGGGAACGGTCAGACTCGACTCCGCCACCGAGGTCGCCAGCACGACCCGTCGCCCACGGCCCCCGCTGCCCGCCAGCACCGCGTCCTGCACCTCGGCCGGCGCCCGCCCGTGCACCTGCAGCACCTCGGCGTCCACCCCGCCCAGCTGCGCCGCGACCCGCCCGATCTCGCCCACCCCGGGCAGAAAACACAGCACATCGCCCGACCGCTCATCCAGCGCCCGCCGCACCACCGCGGCCACATGCGCCAGCTGCGCCGGATCGACCCGCATCCCGTGCGGTGGCCGCACCGGCCGCTCCACGGGCGCCCACACCACCTCCACGGGGTGCGACACGCCCGCCGCCTCCACCACCGGCGCGGGCCCCTGCGAGCCGCCCAGCAGCCGCGCCCACCCCTCGGCATCCGTCGTCGCCGACGCCGCCACCAGCCGCAGCTCGGGCCGCAGCGTCTCCCGTACGTCCAGCAGGAAGGCCGCGCAGGTATCGGCGTCCAGATGCCGCTCATGGCACTCGTCGAGCACCACCACATCCACCCCGGCCAGCTCGGGATCGCGCTGCAGCCGCTGCAGCAGCACCCCGGTGGTCACCACCTCCACGACGGTACGGGGCCCGGCCCGCCGCTCACCGCGCACCGTGAACCCCACTTGTTCCCCGGCTTTCTCGCCCAGCAGCCAGGCCATCCGCCGCGCCGCCGCACGGGCCGCGATCCGCCGCGGCTCGGCGACCAGTACCCGCCGCACCGGCCCCGCACCCGTCAGGCCCGCGAGCTCCAGCGGCACCAGCGTCGTCTTGCCGGTCCCCGGCGGCGCACAGAGCACGGCCGTACCCGCCCCGTCGAGGGCCTCCCGCAGCGCGGGCAGAGCGGTACGGACAGGCAGCCGGTCAAGAGCGTCACGCTGGATCACGGCCCCAGTCTGCCGCCCCGGCGGCGCCCGCCGTCCCTCAGGGAGCGCAGGCGGGCGCCACACAGACGAAGATCGCCGTGCCCGGGATCAGATTCCCGCGCAGCGGGGACCAGCCGCCCCACTCCTGGGCGTTCCATTCCGGCCATTGGGGCTCGACCAGATCCACCAGACGGAACCCGCCCGCCACCACATCCCGCACCCGGTCGCCCACCGTCCGGTGGTGCTCGACATACACCGCCCGGCCGGTCTCGTCCTGTTCCACGTACGGCGTGCGGTCGAAGTACGAGGCCGCCACCGAGAGCCCCTCGGGGCCCGGCTCGTCGGGGAACGCCCAGCGGACGGGATGGGTCACGGAGAACACGAACCGGCCACCGGGCCGCAGCACCCGGCGCACCTCACGCAACACGCGCACCGGATCGGCCACAAAAGGAATCGCGCCGTACGCGGAACAGGCCAGGTCGAACGAGCCGTCGCGGAACGGCAGCGCCCCGGCGTCCGCCTCCACCAGCTGCGTCCCGCCCGGCGCCCCGCCGTCGATCCGCAGCGCGTGCTGCAGTTGCCGGTGGGAGAGGTCGAGCGCCACCGGGCGAGCCCCCTGCGCCGCCAGCCAGCGCGAGCACTGCGCCGCGCCGGCCCCGATCTCCAGGACCCGCTTCCCCTTCAGCTCCGCCGCCGGCCCCAGCAGCCCGGCCTCCGCCTCGTCCAGCCCCTCGGGCCCCCACACGAACCGGTCGTCCCCCAGGAACGCGCCGTGCTCGCTCTGGTACTCGTCCGCGTTGCGGTCCCACCAGCCCCGGCTGGCCCGGCTGCTTTCGGTGTCCGAGGCGTCACGTCGGGTCGCCTCCGGCTCATGCTCTTGGTTCATCGCGCCCGTCGTCGTAGTCTTCGCTCTGCTTGGAGCTGCAGGGACTGTGAGGCCGTTCGGCCTCGCGGAACACCGCGTGTGCCGGTTATAGGGCGTTGTGCCCCGGGTGTGCGCGTTCGCGCATTGACCGTGTCCGGCTGCGCCCGTATGCTACAAGTTGCGCTGCGGGCTTGCGCGCCTCAGACGGAGCAGGCCGCGCTCGCATCTGTATGTACCCCTCGGTTTTTGAGGCGTTTCGGGTGTTCCGGCAATGGACGGGGCTTCCGGAGGACGCGCCTCGACGCTGTCCGGCTTATGCAGAGGCGATACCGGCTCTCGGCGTAGCAGTACCTACGACTTCAATGTCCGCACCGGAGCCCTTACCCACATGACGAGCAGCACCGAGACCACCGCCACCACCCCGCAGGTTGCGGTCAACGACATCGGTAACGAGGAAGCCTTCCTCGCCGCGATCGACGAGACGATCAAGTACTTCAACGACGGCGACATCGTCGACGGCGTCATCGTGAAGGTCGACCGGGACGAGGTCCTGCTCGACATCGGTTACAAGACCGAAGGCGTGATCCCGAGCCGCGAGCTCTCGATCAAGCACGATGTCGACCCCAACGAGGTCGTCGCCGTCGGTGACGAGATCGAGGCCCTGGTTCTCCAGAAGGAGGACAAGGAAGGCCGCCTGATCCTCTCGAAGAAGCGTGCCCAGTACGAGCGCGCCTGGGGCACCATCGAGAAGATCAAGGAAGAGGACGGGATCGTCACCGGTACCGTCATCGAGGTCGTCAAGGGTGGTCTCATCCTCGACATCGGCCTCCGTGGCTTCCTCCCGGCGTCCCTGGTCGAGATGCGTCGCGTCCGCGACCTCCAGCCCTACGTGGGCAAGGAGCTCGAGGCCAAGATCATCGAGCTGGACAAGAACCGCAACAACGTGGTCCTTTCCCGCCGTGCCTGGCTGGAGCAGACCCAGAGCGAGGTCCGCCAGACCTTCCTCACCACCCTCCAGAAGGGTCAGGTGCGCTCCGGCGTCGTCTCCTCCATCGTCAACTTCGGTGCCTTCGTGGACCTGGGCGGCGTCGACGGTCTCGTCCACGTCTCCGAGCTGTCCTGGAAGCACATCGACCACCCGTCCGAGGTTGTCGAGGTCGGCCAGGAGGTCACGGTCGAGGTCCTGGACGTCGACATGGACCGCGAGCGCGTGTCCCTGTCGCTCAAGGCGACCCAGGAAGACCCGTGGCAGCAGTTCGCCCGGACCCACCAGATCGGTCAGGTCGTCCCGGGTAAGGTCACCAAGCTCGTTCCCTTCGGTGCGTTCGTGCGCGTCGACGAGGGCATCGAGGGCCTGGTCCACATCTCCGAGCTGGCCGAGCGCCACGTCGAGATCCCGGAGCAGGTTGTCCAGGTCAACGACGAGATCTTCGTCAAGGTCATCGACATCGACCTCGAGCGCCGCCGCATCAGCCTCTCGCTGAAGCAGGCCAACGAGGCATTCGGTGCCGACCCGTCGACGGTCGAGTTCGACCCGACCCTGTACGGCATGGCCGCGTCCTACGACGACCAGGGCAACTACATCTACCCCGAGGGCTTCGACCCCGAGACCAACGACTGGCTCGAGGGCTTCGAGAGCCAGCGCGAGGTGTGGGAGAACCAGTACGCCGAGGCGCAGACGCGCTTCGAGCAGCACCAGGCTCAGGTCATCAAGTCCCGCGAGGCCGACGAGCAGGCGGCGGCCGAGGGTGCTGCGGCTCCGGCGGCGGCCGGTGGCGGCAACGCCGGCGGCGGCGCCACCGTCTCCGGTGGCTCGTACTCCTCGGAGTCGGCGGACAACTCCGGCGCCCTGGCGTCGGACGAGGCCCTGGCCGCGCTCCGCGAGAAGCTGGCCGGCGGCCAGAGCTGAGCTCTTGCCACTAGGCACTAGCCGATAGACGAAGGCCCGTTCCCCTCAGGGGGAGCGGGCCTTCGTCGTATCCGGCGTCGTCTCCGGGGCTTTGGGGGTCAGCCCACGGGGATGCCCGGGTTGGCGACGCCCCGGCCGCCGGTGACCGTGTTGTCGCCCGCGATGGTGACCGGGCAGCCGTACCGCGCCGCAGCCCCAGCCCGGCTGCTGGGTGTGAGTCTCGTATCCGCTGTTGGTGGTGTGCCGGCCCGTGTTGTCCTCCACGACGGCCTTGTTGCCCTTGATGTCGACCCATGAGTCGTCGAAATTGGCGCCGGTCCCGCGACGGAGGCCGTGAAGTTGCCGTTGTAGGTGCCGTCGGCGAGCTGAACGGTGTCGCCGGGCTTGGCGGCGGCGAGCGCGTCCTTGAGCTGGGACGCGGTCGATACGTCGATCACGCGGGTGGGGGAGGGGCCGGGGCCGGGGCCGGGGTCGGGGTGTCGGCGGGGGTGACGGTGAAGACGACTCCGGCTGCCGGCAGGGCGGCGGCCGAGACGGTGGTGAGGGGTCCGGTGCGCATTCAACTGCCTTTCCCTACATGAATGTTGGGCGGGAGTGTGAATCGCGAGGGTGGTGGTGAAGGTAGGGCTGCCGGGTGTGGGACGTCCAGCTTGGGGGCGGGAGTGGGAAGTGGGGGTAACTGCGTTCAAGGGGGCTGTGGTGTGGGGGATTTCCGGTCTCGGTGGCGGATTCGAGTATTTCGGAGACTTCGGTTATTCCGGGCACTACGCGGCTCCCGAGGCGGACGGAGTGAGGGCGTGAACTCATCCGTACGGCTGGGGTGCACGGTGCGCGCCGGGTGAGTGGCATGCGTGGTGCGGGAGTGGCGTGACACGTGCGGGGCCGCGTGGGGGCGGATTTGCGTCGTTGGCGGGGATCGGGGTGCCGGTCCGGGAATGCAGGCCCGCGTCCCGACGTTCTTGCACACGGACACGAGGAGGAGCGGTCACTGTGTTGGATCCCCAGGGGTTGTACGAATGGGAGCCGAGCGGGCTCGCAGCGGTTGAGGCGATCGCCGCGTCGGACTCCGCCGGACTGGTGCTGCTGTACCACTTCGACGGCTACATCGACGCCGGCGAGACCGGCGACCAGATCGTGGAGCGGCTGCTGGAGGGCCTCTCGCACCGTGTGGTCGCGCGCTTCGACCACGACCGGCTGGTCGACTACCGCGCCCGGCGGCCGCTGATCACCTTCGAGAGCGACCGCTGGACCGCCTTCGAGACCCCCAGCATCGAGCTACGGCTTGTCGAGGACGCGACCGGAGTGCCCTTCCTGCTGCTCTCGGGCCTCGAGCCCGACGTGGAGTGGGAGCGCTTCGCGGCCGCCGTGCGCCAGATCGTCGAGCGGCTCGGCGTACGACTGTCGGTCAACTTCCACGGCATCCCGATGGGCGTCCCGCACACCCGGCCCGTAGGCATCACGCCGCACGGCAACCGCACCGACCTGATGCCGGGGCACACCAGCTTCTTCGACGAGGCGCAGGTGCCCGGCAGCGCGGAGTCGCTGATCGAATTCCGGCTGGCCGAGGCCGGACACGACGTACTGGGCGTGGCGGCCCACGTGCCGCACTACATCGCCCGCTCCGCGTACCCAGACGCCGCGCTCACGGCCCTGGAAGCCGTCACGGCGGCAACGGGCCTGGTGCTGCCGAGCGCGGCGCACTCGCTGCGCATGGAGGCGCTGCGGACACAGGAGGAGATCGAGCGCCAGATCTCACAGGGCGACGAGGAGCTGGTCGCGCTGGTCAGCGGGCTGGAGCACCAGTACGACGCGGTGGCCGGAGCGGAGACCCGCGGGAACCTGGTCGCCGAGCCGGTAGAGCTCCCCTCGGCCGACGAGCTCGGCAGGGAATTCGAACGCTTCCTGGCGGAGCGGGAGACCGACGGGGGCGGGGGCGGCGCCTGAGGGTGGCTGCCGGCCGCTCCGGCCCGCCGGGATTACGGGCCGCAACGGGCGTCCCGTCCCGGGGGCTGCGCCCCGTGCCCGGCCTCCGGGCGGCGACCGTATAGCGTGGGCGCATGGTGAAGGTGGGGCTGACCGGCGGCATCGGCGCGGGCAAGAGCGAGGTATCGCGACTGCTGGCGTCATACGGTGCGGTGATCGTGGACGCGGACAAGATCGCACGCGAGGTAGTCGAGCCGGGGACGCCCGGACTCGCCGCGGTGGTCGGGGAGTTCGGAGACGGTGTACTCGCCCCCGACGGCAGCCTGGACCGGCCGAAGCTCGGCCGGATCGTCTTCGCCGACCCCGGGAAACTGAAGGCACTGAACGCGATCGTGCACCCGCTGGTGGGCGTGCGCTCGGCCGAACTCGAAGCGTCTGCGGGGCCGGACACCGTCGTCGTCCACGACGTTCCGCTGCTGACGGAGAACGGCCTGGCCCCGCTGTACGACCTGGTCGTCGTCGTCGATGCCGCACCGCAGACCCAGCTGGACCGGCTGGTACGGCTGCGCGGGATGGCGGAGGACGAGGCGAAGTCCCGGATGGCCGCCCAGGCAACCCGCGAACAGCGGCTGGCGGTCGCGGATCTCGTCATCGACAACGACGGTCCGCTGGAGGCACTGGAACCGCAGGTCCGCGAGGTGTGGGAGCGACTGCGAGGCGCCTGAGAGCGGACGATAGCCTCGCCGCCATGAGTGCTACCGATCCTGCCTCCCAGACGCCCGGTGCCGGGCCCGCCGCCACCCCGCCCTCGCCTTCTTCTTCCGCTTCTTCTTCCTCCTCCACTTCTTCTGTATCCGACGGTTCCATGTCCGCGCCGGCATCGTTCGTGGTGAACATCCCCGGCTTCGCGGAAACCGACCTGGAGGCGGAGCCGCTGGATCCCGGCCAGATCGTCTCGGGTGAACCGGTGGTGACGGGCAAGGTGCTGTGGGAGTCGCCGGACGGCAAGCAGATCCGGGGCATCTGGCAGATCACCCCCGGGGTGGTGACGGACACCGAGGCCAACGAACTCTTCGTGGTCGTGAGCGGGCGCGCCACCATCGAGGTCGAGGGCGGCTCGGTGCTCGAGGTGGGACCGGGCGACGCCTGTGTCCTGCGCGAGGGCGACCGCACGCGATGGACCGTGCACGAGACGTTGCGCAAGGCGTACCACATCAGCCTGTAACGGGCGCGAGGGCAGGTGGGGGCGAGGGTGGGCACGCGCGGGGCCGGTTTCCTGCCCTGCCGGCCGGTTCCCTGCCCTGCCGGCCGGTTCCCTGCCCTGCCGGTCGGTTCCCTGCCCTGCCGGCCGGGAATGTGGTGACCGACGCGGTTGTTGTGCCGCACGTAACGCCGTACGGGTGGCTGACGGAGCCGCCCGTACGGCCACGGAGAGGAGACGACCGTGCCCGAACGCAGCCCCGAGACGGATGTCATCGACTTCCGCGCCGCGGAGCACCTGCTGGCGGCCCGCGACCCGCGCGGCGCGATCCGGCTGCTGGATCCGGTCATCACCGCCCACCCCGAAAACACCGCGGCCCGCCTGCTGCGCGCCCGCGCTTTCTTCCTGGCCGCACAACTGAGGTCGGCGGAGCTGGAGTTCCAGATCGTCCTGGAGCGCGAGCCGGCCAACGCCTTCGCCCATTTCGCCCTGGCCCGCACCTTGGAACGCGCCAACCGCTCCGACGAGGCCCTGCGCCACTTCCGTCTCGCGGCGGCGTTGGACCCCCGCCCGGAGTTCATCGAAGCAGCCCGCTTCGCACCGGGCGGCGGCAACGGGAACCGCGGGCCGGGCACGGGCGGCGCCGCCGAGGGGTGAGGCTCTGGCTTGGGCTTGGCTGGGGCGATGCCTTGGGGATGCACTGGGACTCCCGGCGCGGCCGCCGGCCTGGGGCCCCGCCCCCCCGGCCCCCACCCCGCCCCCGCCTCGCCCTCCTCCTCCGTTTGCTCTTGTCCACGTTCGCGATATGGCTCGCGGCCGTGGTTCGTCGCGGTACGGCTCGGCAGTCTCCTCGTACGGAACCCCCGCAGCCGCGCCCCGGGCAAGCCAGTTGCCGAGGGTTCCGCGCGCTCGTGGAGCCGCGCGGCACCAAGGTGGGGTCCGCTGTCCCACCCGTGCCTGAGCCTCACGGTCTGGTGTCGCGCCTTCGGCCGTTGGCGCTCCAGTGGCCGCGGACGTCATTCCGGCCGTGATCGGGTTCGTAGGGCGGTATGTCCTTGCCCGGCTGGTAGTGGGGTCCCTGGTGGAGGTGCCGTATCACGATGACCAGGTCCGTGGCTGCCAGCATCGCCAGGGCGGCACATGCTGCCGCCCACTCCGGCCGTCCGGCCATGACGAAGGCCACGGCTCCGGCGATGGCCCACAGCAGTCCCCACAACGCCAGCCCACGGCGGATCTTCAGCGGGCTGCGTGCCTGAAGCGGCTCATTTCCTGTACGCATCGGCGCCCATCTCCCACCTCCAGGATCCTCCCGATCGATGAATCAGTCACTGGCCCGGGTCGTTCCGTGAGGCGGCCGGGCCATGCTTCGCCCCGGGCCGTGATTCCGCGTCGCGGATCCGGTCCTCCGCCTGGTCAGCTGCCCTGCCCTTCTCTTCCGTTTCGAGCGGTCGGTGTCGTGGCGGCGGCGGATACGGGGTACGGATCGCCGGCCGGGTGGCTGTTGATCCAGGACAGGCCACCGATGTCGAGCTGCGACCGGGCGCGTGTCACGGCTACGTAGGCCAGGCGCGCCTCGTCGACGTCGATCGGGCCGGGGAGCGGGGCTCCGTCCTCCCCGTGCTCGTCGAGATCATCGGGGCCCGTGAAATCGTCCGCGATGTGCACGCTTGCCCATTCGCGTCCCTTGGCCCGATGCGCCGTGGAGACCGTCACCTCGGCGGAATCCTCTGGAGAGAGCCGGTGCATGGCGCGTAATACGGCTGCCGTGCCGTGCTCGTCGATGAGCTCCACCAGCGGGAGCAGATCCCGTCCGGCCGGGTCGAATTCCGCGTACTCGCGTAGTTCGGGCCAGGACTCGAAGAGCATGAGCTCGGGATGCGCGGTGCGCCGGCCCGCCTCGAGGTCGTGTGCGGCCCGCGCCAGTGCGCTCAGCGTCTCGCCGCCGCCCGCGAGCGCGACCCTGCGGTTCGCCGCCAGCTGCCGTATCACCTCGACCATGGCCCCGACATTCGACCGGCACAGAATCGCCTCGGGGGTGGGCACCGTTCGCAGCTCCGTCGCCAGCTCGGGTGAGCCCGTGAGTCTGATGGGTGCGCCGACGATCGCCAGCCAGCGGTTGGCCTCCGTGGCCAGCGCCGGACCGAAGCGGAAGGAACGGGAGAGGGTGAGCCGTTCGCCGTCGAATCCCGTCATGACATCGCGCGCCCCGCGCCAGCCATAGATGGCCTGGGCGGAGTCGCCGACCAGCACCAGCTGAGCATGGTCGCGCTGGGCCGAGAAGACCCGCTCGACGACGGGATTGGTGTCCTGCGCTTCGTCCAGCAGCAGGAAATCCGCCGGGATCACGGGTTCTTGCAGCGCCCACATCTTGAGGTAGTGGTCGTGCTCGAAGCGGACGACGCCGCGCTCCTGATGCTGAAGATCGGACCAGGCCTTGCGTGCGTAGGGCAGGACGAGGCCGGTGAGTTGATCGTGCAGGGCGTCCGGTGCGACGCCGCGCAAGGGCGGGACGTGGTGCGGTGCGATGTCCTCGTCGGCCGACTGGCAGAAGCGGGTGACCGTGCGCAGGACCGTGTAGGAGAGCGCTTTGTTGTTGACCTTGCGGGCGCCGACGCGCACCGACATGTCCTCATCGATGCCGAGGGTCGCGCCTGTCCTCCATCCGGCTTGCCGGGGGGCGTTCATCCGTGCCTGGTAGTTCCTTCCGACCGCGGTGTAGGCGAGGGAGTGGGCGGTTCCGCAGGTCGCTTCGGCGGGGAATTTCCTGGCGGCGTCGCGTGCGATGGCTCTGTTGAAGGCGATGTACCGGCCGGGTCGGCCCCGACGCCGCGCCGTGTGCGCGAGCATCGCGAGGGTCGTTGTCTTGCCCGTGCCGGCACCGGCCTGCATCACGAGGTGTGCGCCGGTCC
Source organism: Streptomyces sp. NPDC028368 (assembly GCF_055565615.1). Classification (NCBI taxonomy): domain Bacteria; kingdom Bacillati; phylum Actinomycetota; class Actinomycetes; order Kitasatosporales; family Streptomycetaceae; genus Streptomyces; species Streptomyces sp. NPDC028368. Next base: position 605,299 of record NZ_JBVHTY010000002.1, read on the forward strand.
CAAACGCTTCGGCCGCGGCGGCCTGCTCGGGTGTGGGGGTGTACATGAGGGCTCCTCACCGAACTGGAATAGTTACCGAGAGTGACTGTGTGACTGACTGTAGCGGCTCGCGAGGCGACGCGCGGATGTGTTTTACGACCTGTGGATAACTTTGGTCCGGCGCGGGGCGGCGAGGTGGTCGGGGCCGCGGGCCCGGACCCGCACGACACCGTTGACCTGCGAGAAAAACGTGGCCATCGCCGTGCGAACCGCGTTGTCAGTGCCGTGTGTTTCCATCGATTCCAGGCAGAGCTGCAGTGGCGGAACCGCCGTCGCCGGGCAGAGGCGGGCGCCGGGGCGAGCGGTGCGGGGCGGCGCCGGCCGCGACCGTAGACTCGCAGGTCGGGTCGGCAGCAGAGCGCCGCGGTCGGGGCGGAAGGAGCCGCGGGCGGGGCAGGACGGGTGGGCGTCGCGGGCGGTGCGGAGCGGTCGAGCGGCAGGGCGAGGACGAGAGGTCGGCATGGCGAGGAGGTGGGGGACGGACGTGGACGGTACGGAGGCGGTGAGCGGTGCGGCAGCGCGAGCGGATGTCCGGGCGCCGGCCGCGCCTGGAGAGGACACCGGCGCAGGCGGAGCCGGTGCTGCCATGGCCCGCTGTGCTGTGACATTCCTGCCCGCCCAGCCGCCGCGCGCCGGGACGGTGGCCTTCTGGCGGCCTGACGGAGCCCCGCTCCCGGCAGCGGGAGCGCAGCGGGGTGCGACGGGCGCGGTGGAGTCGGCCGGTGAGCCCGCGGAGCTGACCGTCGCCCGTCGCCACGGCAGCGGCGCCCGCGGTCGTACGGTCCCCGCTCTGCTGCTTCCGTTGGCCGAGGCGGTACCGGTGCTGGTCGCGGCCCGGCACGACCCGGCCGCCCATCCGGCCGCCGCCTGCTGGGGCGCGGCCGCTGTGCATGCCCTGCATCTGGCCGCGCGCGGCAGGCTGCTGCCGGGGCTGACGGCCGAGGACATCGACGCCTGGCGCGCCGGCCCCCTGGACCCCGATGACATCGCGCACCTGCGGGCCGTCGCCGCGGCCATGCCCGGCGAGGCGTATGCGGTCCCGGACCCCGACAGTCGCCCGCTGCGGCTTCCCGACCCGGCGGCGCTGGTCCGCCTCTTCGTGGACGCCGTCGTCGATACCCTGCCGCGCACCCCCGCCGCCGAGCTCGTGGCCGGCGCCCCGTTCGCGGCGGGCACGCCGCAGCGGCTGCCCGGCGCCCGGGAATGGGCCGCCGAGGCCGCGGCCGGTATCGACGCGGGCGTACGGCTCTCCCTGCGCCTCGACCTCGCGCCGCACAAGCTCTTCGACGGCGGGCAGGGCAGCGGGCCGGACGCCGAGGAGCGCAGCGCGGCGGCCGTCGTCCTGCAGGTCCACAGCCTCACCGACCCGACCCTGGTCGCCGACGCCCGCCGGCTGTGGGAGGGCGAAGGCCCCGACCACTTCGGGCCGCGGTCCCGCATCGACACCCTCCTCGCGCTGCGGCGCGCGGCCCGCGTCTGGGGGCCGCTCGCCCGCCTCCTGGAGCGTCCGGTTCCCGACGTACTCCCGCTCGGCGAGGACGAGTTGTACGACCTGCTGGGCCCGGCCGCCGCACGACTGGGCGCCGCCGGCGTGGCCGTCCACTGGCCCAGGGAGCTGGCCCGCGGGCTGACCGCCGCGGCGGTGCTGCGCCCGGCGCCGGGTTCGGCCGCGGACGGCTTCGGTTTCTTCGACGCCGACCAACTGCTGCAATTCCGCTGGCAAGTGGCGATGGACGGCGAACCGCTGACCGAGGCGGAGATGGACGCCCTCGCCGAGGCACACCGCCCCGTCGTCCGGCTCCGCGACCAGTGGGTCCTGGTCGACCCCGCCCTCGTACGCAAGGCCCGCAAACGCGAACTGGGCTATCTGGACCCGGTCGACGCCCTCGCCGCGACGCTGGGCGGCACCACGGAGGTGGACGGCGAAGAGGTCGAGGTGGTGCCCCTGGGCGCCCTCGCCGCGCTGCGCGGCCGCCTCACCACCCCGGCGCCGCCGCTGCCCCAGCCGCCCGGACTGCGGGCGACCCTGCGCGACTACCAGCTGCGCGGCATGGCCTGGCTCGACACCATGACGTCGATCGGCCTCGGCGGGTGCCTCGCCGACGACATGGGCCTGGGCAAGACCATCACCGTCATCGCGCTCCACCGGCACCGCCGGCCCGCCGCGCCGGTCCTCGTCGTCTGCCCGGCCTCCCTGCTCGGGAACTGGCAGCGCGAGATCGAGCGCTTCGCCCCCGGCACGCCCGTACGCCGCTTCCACGGCACCGGCCGCAGCCTCGAAGGCCTGGCCGGCGGCTTCGTCCTGACGACCTACGGGACGATGCGCAGCAGCGCCGCCCAACTGGCCGCGCAGAGCTGGGCATGGGTGGTCGCCGACGAGGCGCAGCATGTGAAGAATCCGCGGTCCTCGACGGCCAAGGCGCTGCGCAGCATCAAGGCACCGGCCCGGATCGCCCTCACCGGCACCCCGGTGGAGAACAACCTCTCCGAGCTGTGGGCCCTCCTCGACTGGACGACTCCCGGGCTCCTGGGGTCCCTCAAGACGTTCCGTGCGCTGCATGCCCGTGAGGTCGAGGGCGGCGAGGACCCGGAGGCGGCGGACCGGCTGGCCAGGCTGGTGCGCCCGTTCATCCTGCGCCGTAAGAAGTCCGACCCCGGGATCGCGCCGGAACTTCCGCCCAAGACCGAGACGGACCATCCGGTGGCGCTGGGGCGCGAACAGGCCGCGCTGTATCAGGCCGTCGTCCGCGAGACGCTCGCCCGGATCGAGGCCGCGGACGGCATCGCGCGGCGTGGCCTGGTGATGAAGCTGCTCACGTCCCTCAAGCAGATCTGCAACCACCCCGCGCAGTACCTCAAGGAGGCCGCGCCGGGCCTGGCCGCCCGCTCCGGGAAGCTCGAACTGCTCGACGAACTCCTCGAGTCGATCCTCGCCGAGGGCGGCGCCACCCTGGTCTTCACCCAGTACGTGGGGATGGCCCGGCTGCTGGAACGGCACTTGGACAGTCGCGGCATCCCGCATCAGCTTCTGCACGGCGCCACCCCCGTCGCCGAGCGGGAGAAGCTGGTCGACCGCTTCCAGTCGGGCCGCGCCCCGGTCTTCCTGCTGTCCCTCAAGGCGGCGGGCACCGGCCTCAACCTCACCCGCGCGGGACATGTGATCCACTACGACCGCTGGTGGAATCCGGCGGTGGAGGAGCAGGCCACCGACCGCGCCTACCGCATCGGCCAGACCCAGCCCGTCCAGGTGCACCGGCTGATCGCCGAGGGCACCGTCGAGGACAACATCGCCCAGCTCCTCACCGCCAAGAGGGCACTGGCCGACGCGGTGCTCTCCGGTGGCGAGCGGGCGCTCACCGAGCTGTCCGATGCCGAGCTGGCCGATCTCGTCTCCCTGAGGAGGCCCGGATGAGCGGAATGGACCGCACGGACCGCACGGACCGCACGGACCGCACGGGCCGAAGGGGCCCTCGCCCGGCCGCCGGCGATGACCGTGGCCGCGGCCTCGCGGACCGGCTGGCGCGTGCGGACCGTTCGCGGACGTTCCCGCCGCTGCCGGCCCGCACCGGTGCCCGTGGACTGTTCGCCGAATCCTGGTGGGGGAGCGCCTGGCTGGACGCGCTGGAGGCCACCGCCCTCGACAGCGCCCGGCTCGCCCGCGGCCGCGCCTACGCCAGGGACGGCCATGTCGACACCGTCAACGTCACGCCGGGCCGCATCGTCGCCACCGTACGCGGCAGCCGCCCTCGCCCCTACAGCGCCGAAATCCGCCTGCGGACCCTCTCCGGCGAGGAATGGGAGACCCTGCTCGACGCCATCGCCGCGGAACCCGCCCGGCTCGCCGCCCTGCTGGCCAAAAAACTGCCCAGCGCACTGGCCGAGGGGGAGGTACGCCTCCTCCCGGGGCCGGGCGATCTCGTTCCCCGCTGCTCGTGCCCCGACCACGGGTGGCCCTGCAAACACGCCGCCGCGCTCTGCTTCCAGGTGGCCCGCCTCCTGGACGCGGACCCCTTCGTCCTGCTGCTGATGCGCGGCCGCGGCGAGCGGGAGCTGCTCGATGACCTCTCCCGCCGTCATGCCACGCACGGCGTCCGGGAGAGCCGGGCCGGCGCCCCCGAATCCGCCGCCCCCGCCGGGCCCGGAGCGACGCCCCTGCCGGCGCCGCCCGCCACGCCTCCCGGCGTCCTCGCCCGCGACGCCCTCGCCGACGGCCTCCGGCCGCCGCTCCCGCCGCCCCTGCCGGTCCCCGCCCACCCCGGCCGGCCGCCGGCCCTCCCCGATGCCGACGGTCTCCCCTTCGACGCGGCCGCCCTGGAATTCCTGGCCGCCGACGCCGCTGCCCGCGCCCACGCCTGCGTCACCGCCGCCGCAAGTCCGGCCCCCGGCGGTGAACGGCGGGCCCCGCGCAGCCCGTTCCCGGAGCTGTCCCCATGGGAGGACGCCATCCGCCTGGCCGCCACCGCCCACCCCACCGCCGGACTCACCTCCGCCACCCGGGCCCTCTACCGCGACCTCGCGGCCGCCACCGGCCGCACACAGGCCGAGGTGGCCCGCTCCGTGGCCGCCTGGCGCCAGGGCGGACCCGAAGGACTCGCCCTCCTCGACACCCCCTGGAACCCCCCGGCCGGCGACTTCGACCGGGCCCGCAGCGCCCTGCTCGCCGCGGACCTCCCGGCCCTGCGCCCGCGCCACAACCACCTCACCGACCCCGAGCGCGGCATCCAGCTGCGCTTCGGCCACGACAACCGCTGGTACCCCTACGAGTCCGAGCCCGGCGCCGAGGACTGGTGGCCCACCGGGCCGGCCGACCCCGACCCCGTAGGCGCCCTGACCACCCTGCTCGCGCGATGACTAACCTCAAGTCCGTGGAAGGCCTCGACACACTCACCCGATCCCTCGCCCGGCGCACCCCACAGCAGCTCGCCGCGCTCCTCACCCGCCACGCCGAGCCGCTCGCCCGCCGCCCCGCACCCACCCGGCTCCGCGGTCTGGCAAGCGCCCTGTGGTCGTACGAAACCCTCCACCAGCTGGTGATCCACCTCGACCACCCCCGGCTGCAGGTGCTCGCCACCACGGCCCGGATCAGCCAGGAACGCACCGGGCGCGCCGCCCCCGGACCCGCCGCCCCCGCCCCCGGTGCCGACTATCAGTCCCTGATGGCACACCGCCTGTCCTTCGCCCACCTGGCCGGCGAACCCGTCCCGGCCCAGGACGTCTACGAAGCGCTCGGCGCCGGCCCGCCGGGTCCCGCGCGCACGGTCGCCGAGGCGGCCCTGCGGGCGCTGTACGAGGACGGCCTGGCCGCGCCGGCCGAGGACGGCACCATCGTCGTCCCGCCGCGCACCCCGCAGCTGCTGGCCGCCCATGACCTCGGCCCCTTCGTCGCGCACGTCCCGCGGCCCGCCCCCAAGGCCGGCCCCGCCGTCCCCGTAAGGGCGCTCACCGCGGACTCGCTGACCGACGAATCGCGGGCCGCCGCGGCGACCCTCGCCGCCACCCTGGAGCGCCTCCTGGCCTCTGTGGCGACGCAGCCCGCCGCGCTGCGCAAGTCGGGCGGCCTGACGATCCGTGAGATCAAACGGCTGGCCAAGGCGTCCGGCGCCACCGAGCCGCACACCCGGCTCCTCCTGGACCTGGCCCTGGCCGCCGGCCTGATCGCGCTGACCCGTACCCCGGCGGGCATCACCGCGCTGCCCACCGGCGCCTACGACGACTGGCTCGCCCGCCCGCCGGGCGAGCGCCTCGCGCCCGTACTGGCCGCCTGGTCCGCCCTGTGGGCCGTCCCCACCCACACCCCCTTCGGCGAGACCCCGACCGCGCTCGTACGGGGCCATGACCGCCATGCCCCGCCGCTGCGGCATGCCCTCCTGGCCGCGCTGGCCACCGTCCCCCTGGGCGCCGGAGCCCCCCTGCCGCCGTTGCCGCCGACGGCATCCGCCGAGGAAGGCCCCCTGCAGAGCCTCCTCGCCGCCGCGGACTGGCACCGCCCCCTGGCCGTCAGGGCACAGCCGATGGCCGAGGACCGCGCCGCCCACACCCTCCACGAAGCGGCCTTCCTCGGCCTCACCGCCCACGGCACCCTCACGCCCCTGGGTCGGGCCCTCCTGGCCGACCCGTGCGCCCTCGACGAGCCGCTGCGGAACCTGCTGCCGCCGCTCCTCGAGCAGGCCCACTTCCAGGCCGATCTGACCGCCGTCGTCGCCGGCCGCCCCGCCGCCGCGCTCGACGCACTGCTCGCCGCGGCCGCCGACCGCGAATCCGAGGGACACGCCGTCACCTGGCGCTTCACCCCCGCCTCCGTACGCCGCGCCCTGGACACCGGCCGCACCGCCGACACCCTCCTCGCCGACCTCGGCGCCGCCTCGGTGACCGGCGGTCTGCCGCAGCCGCTCAGCTACCTCATCCAGGACACCGCCCGCAGCCACGGCCGGATGCGTGTACTGCCCGCGGCCTGCTGCATCCGCTCCGACGACGAGGCTCTCGTCCGGGAACTGGCCGCCCACCGCGCCCTGCAGGCCCTCGGGCTGCGGGCCATCGCCCCCACCGTCCTGGTCAGCGGCCGCCCCCCGGCCGCCACGGCCGAGGCCCTGCGCGCGGCGGGCTACGCCCCCGCCCTGGAATCCGACACCGGCGCGACGACGGTCGAACGCCTCCCCACCCACCGCGCCAAGGCCCCTGCGCCGACCCGCGACCCCGGGGCCCCGCTCGTCCTCGCCCACCGTCTTCTGGCGGAGGCCGACGGCGCATGACCCGCCGGCGCTCGGCCCGTTGGCCGGCCGGGGCCGGCCAACGGGGGCGCCTACTCGTACTCCGTGCCGCCCTTGCGCGTCAGATACCCGCCGCCGACCACCTTGGCGATGGCGCGGCCGCCCACCACCGGGCTGTAGCGGTCGCCGAGCGGCCGGACCACCACACCCTCCCGGATGTGCACCGCGCGCCCGGACAGCGTCTCGCGCCCCTCGGCCAGCTCCATCACCCGCCGCGCGTCATACGGGCCGGTGAACAGCGTCGGCACCACCGGAAGCCGCCCCTCCAACGCCTTCACCAGCTCCTCCGGCGTCAGCCAGCGCACCTGCCCGCCGACCTCCGCCGAGACATCGAAGACCGCATACCCGGGCTCTGCCCGGCGGCTGTCCGCGCCGTACCCCAGATCCTGCACGCCATCGCCGTACACCTCGCCGAAGATGCCGACCCGCGACGCGCCCAGCTCCACGGCCAGCTCCGCCGCGACATGCGCCGCGCCATGGGCGCGTACCGCCCGCCAGTACAGGTTCTTCGGGTCCTCCACCAGGGCCAGTCGCTGCGCACCCAGCCCCTTGGACGTGATCTGGACGCGATCGTGGCCGGCATCGTAGGTCAGGCAGCACGCGGTGCCGTGCACCTTTTCCGTGACCGCGACCGGCTCGCCCTCGGTGAACACCTCCGGATAGCGCTTCAGATTCTCGATATCGATCCACGGCAGCAGTCCGGGCGCCGGCTCGACCTCACCGCTCATAGAAACCGGCACCGGCGGCACCCACTTCACGATCCCGAGCTCCGCCGCGAAGTCCGTGCCCTCCTCGCCGGCCCGCGCCAGATCCGTGCCCTCCAGTGCCTTCGGCCGGCAGACGATGCCCTGCGACAGCTCGCCGCGCAGCCGGATCGCCTTGACCCGGTCGGCCGCGGAACCCGCCAGCTTGCCGGTCAGCCCCAGCTCGGCCACCAACTCCTGGGGGAGTACCGCCTGTTCGGGTATGTACAGAGCGAAGTCGCCGGTGTGGTAAGCCCCCTTGGCGACGACGGCGCGGTACAGCCCGACCTGGGCGAGCTCCAGCGCATCGGCGTTGGGATGCTCATGAATCGCTACCTTCTCGACCGTGACGCGCAGCGTCGACATGCCCGATCCCCGTTTCTGTTCACAGCGGTTCCGGGACGCTGCGTGGAGCGGCGCCCGGTCACCACTGTGATCGACCGACGGGTGCCGGGCGAACGGATTTTCCCTGCCGGGCGCGGCGGGCCGTCAGCGTCCGGCCGGTTTACGCCGCCCGGCCGGGGCCTGCGTGGTGAGGGGCACCGTGCCGGGCAGCCGCGCGAAACGGGCCGCGGGCAGGCCGGGCTTGACCACGTCGACATAGGCGCGGCAGACCGGGGGGCGGCCGATGGCGGTGCCGAGGACGCCGCTCACGGCGCCGCGTACGAACCGGGTGGCCGCCGAGGGACGTGGCCCGGCGGGCGCGGAGGGGAGCTCCGGGCCGGTGGCCGTCCAGGGGGCCCGGGAGATGCGCGCGAGGGACTGCTGCACGGCGCGGGCGAGCGCCGGATCGTCCAGCCCGCGCCGGCGCACCGCCTCGCGCAGCACAAGGGCGCTGTGGGCGGCGATCGACAGGCCCTGACCGTAATCGGGGGTGAACGCGGCCACCGCGCCGCCCAGGGCGACGAACCCGGTGGGCCAGGACGGCAGCTGTTCGTAGCGCCGCAGGCGGCTGGCGGTGTCGCGGGTGACGCGGACCTCGCTCAGCGGTTCGGCGTCGGCTATCAGGTCGCCGATGACGCAGTGGGGTATACGGCGGGCGAACGGCACAAAACGGTCGGCGTGTTCGGTCGGGCACTCGTCTCTGGTGCCGGTGAGAGTGACCAGCCAGCGGCCGCCCTCAATGGGGACCAGGGTCGCCGTACGTCCGGGGATCCGGTGGCTCCCGGAGCTCGAACGGGCGGTGATCACCGGACAGTTCGCGGTGCCGGCCGGGGCGCGGAAGATACGGGTGGCGGCGACGATGCCGGCGTCGGCGATCTCTTCGCGTACGGCGGGCAGGCCCAGCGCGGTGAGCCGGCCGGGTGTGCTGGAGCGGTGACCGGTCGCATCGACGACGAGGTCGGCGTCCAGACGCCGGGCCCGGCCGGTGACGGTGTCCCGGACGCGCACCCCGGTGATGTGTTCCGCGGTGCCGGTCAGATCCTCGCCTTCCGTTCCGTCGAGGACGGTGACTCCCGGGAGGGCCGTCACCTGTTCGCGGACGGTCCGCTCGAGCAGATCGCGGGAGCAGGCGATCACGCACTGCGCGGGCCGGCGGGATAACCAGCCCTGCGGGGCGAGGCCGGCGGGCCCGGCCGGCAGCGGCATGGGGCGGGCGCCCTGGGCCAGCCACCCCTCGACGACGCCGGGCAGCAGCTCCTCCACCGTCCGGGCACCGTCCGCGGACAGCAGATGCGCGTGCCGGGCCTGCGGGAGGTCGGTGGGCCGGGCGGGGGCGCGCGGCAGCCGGTCCCGTTCGACGATGACGACATCGGCGTACGAGGCCAGCGCCGCGGCGGCGAGCATCCCGGTGAAGCCGCCGCCCAGCACCACGGCGAGATGCGGGTGGGTGAACTCGAGCCCGGTGGTGCTCGTACTGCTGTAGGCGTTCATGGGCAGTGCCTTTCTCGGCGGGGGCGCGCCGTTCCCCGGCGGTAGCGGGTCGCCTCCAGAAAGGGCGGTGCCGCGTTCATGCCGGAGTGCCGGCGCGCGGCGGCGATGACGGCGTCGGTGGCAGCCGTGATCGTGGCCGTCAGCGAGGCGGGCAGGGATGCGGAGGCGGAGCGCAGGAGGCGCAGCGGTGCCGACGGCAGTGGTTGCGCCCTTTGAAGGTCCCGGCAGGCCGGCGCGAACGCCGGCCTGCCGCCCCCCGATTTCCCCATCATGATTCCCCCTCAGGCCGTGCCCGCCCCACCACACGCCGGGCCGCCCCCTCCGCCACCCGCCCGTATCACCGGGTGGAGCGGACCAGTGCGACTGCCTCGCGGAACGCGCACCGTGCCTGGGGGCGCGGCCGTCACATCCGGTCGGCGGCGGACACATTTCCGGATCGTAGGCGGCGGCGATCACTTCCGGTAGCCGGAAAAAAACGAAGGACGCGTAGGAGCCACCCCGGGGATACCGATGGGTAGATCTCCTGCAAAACGGCGCAATGGGAGGAAAGCTGGACATTGCTTTCTCGCGTCGTGAGAAAGCTGCCGGATATGCGTCGTGAAAGGCGGGAAGACGGCGCGTGAAAGGCCGGATGGTTGGCGCGAATTGATCGGGTGACCGCGGTCCGCCGGGCACCGTGCCTACCCTGTGCGGGCACAGCACCTGAGAACCCGAGGGAGAGTCGTGCGCGCGATTGTGATGCGAGAATTCGGCGGCCCGGACGTGCTGCGGTTGGAGGACGTGCCCGAGCCCGAGCCCCGGAGTGGCCACACGCTGGTCGACGTGACCCTCGCCGGCATCAACTACGCGGACGTGCACGTACGGGACGACTCCTACCTCGCGCCCGTCGAACTGCCCTACATACCCGGCAACGAGGTCGTGGGAACCGTGACCGGCGGCCGCCGCGTCGTCGGGCTGACCCGGGGCGGCGGATACGCCGAGCGGACGCTGCTGCACCGCCGCGTCACCTGGGACGTGCCCGACGCCGTCACCGACGAACAGGCCGTCGCGCTCGCCCTCCAGGGCAACAGCGCCTGGCATCTGCTGTTCACCTCGCTGCGCATCACCGAGGGCGAGACCGTCGTCGTGCCGGCCGCGGCCGGCGGTGTCGGCTCGCTGGCCGTCCAGCTCGCCGCGCAGGCCGGCGCCAAGGTCATCGCGCTCGCCGGTTCCGAGGCCAAGCGCAAGCTGGCGACGGAGCTGGGCGCCCACGCGGCGGTGGACTCCACGGCACAGGACCTGACACAGCGCATCATGGCAGCGGCCGGCGGCCCCGTGCAGGCGGCGCTGGAGATGACCGGCGGAGACACCTTCGCGCGGACCCTCGCCGCCGTCGCTCCGCGCGGCCGGCTGGCGGTGTACGGCTTCGCCGGCGGCGAGCCGGCGAGCGTGCCGGCCCGGGACCTGATGGAGCGCTCCATCACGCTCTGCGGCTTCTGGCTGCCGCAGCTCTACGCGGACCGTACGGCCCTGCCCACCTCCATGCGGGCGCTGTTCGACGCCGTGACCGACGGCCGGCTCAAGCCGCTGACCGGCGCCCCCTACGCGCTCGGGGAGGCGGCGCGGGCGCACCACGATCTGGCCGCCCGCACCCCGACGGGCAAGCTCGCCCTGGACGTCACCCGGTAGCCGGGGGCGCGGAACGGGCACAACGGCTCCGGGAGAGTGCCCCGCGGCCGTCCGCCCGGGGCGGCAGCGGGCGCCGCGGGTGAGGGGAGGGCCGGCTCGCACCACATATGCCGTGCGCCTTCGGGCGCGGAACACCGCCAGGGGAGAGAACACACGATGGGCAACAGCACCAAGGTGTCGGGAGCCACGGCGCCGTCGCGGACGTCGGGATCCAGCCATGCCGAGCGGGTCTTCCTCGTCCAGACGGCCTTCGCCGAACTCGGCGGATCCGCTCACGGGCCGGGGGAGATAGCCGAATTCACCGGCCTGGACGACTCCGTCGTCTACCGCATCCTGCAGTCCGGTATCTACCAGCGCATCTTCGAAAGGGTGGACCGCGGCCTCTACCGGCTGCGGACCTCCGCCGCCCAGCTGGCCTTCACCGCGCTCGACCACCGCCTCGACGGCGATACCTCGCGGTCGGTGCTGCGCGCACTGCGCGAGGCCACCGACGGCGGGCTGGCGTTCCTCTACATGGTCGCGCCGTTCTCCGGCGCGCAGCGCCAGTGCATCGACATGGCCGTCGGCGACTCCGACCTCGCCGAGCTGGGGATGACGCCCCGCGATGTGCTGTCCGTGACCCGCTCGCTGCGCACCGGCGCCTCCGGCCGGACGATCCTCGCCTACCTGCCGGAGGTGCTCCAGCAGCGGGTGCTGGCCGAGCCCGTACCCGACCAGGCGGGTCCCGGCGTCTTCCGGGACAACGCCGCGCTGCTGAGATCCCTGGCGGAGGTCCGCGACCTCGGCCACGCCCTCGGGTACGAGGAGTGCATGGCCGGCTGGAACTCCTGCGCGGCACCGATCATGTGGGACGGCTCCATCATGGGCGCGGTCCTCCTCCTCAAGCTCAAGTCCGTGATGCCGCAGGCGCCCGACAGCGTCATCGAGGCGACGAAGGAGGCGGCGGCCGAACTCAGCCGCTACGGAGCCGCCCGCCCGGCCACGGACGGGACCTGAACCGAGGACACCGGCCCGGCCACTGGTCATGACGCGGGCCGCCTCTCTACGGTGACACCGGCAGCCGGATGACCGGCGGACATGACGCAAGGGGGCCCGATGGAAGCGGAGTTGGTGGCGCTCGCTACGGCGGGGGCGACGACGCTGGTGCAGCAGATGGCGACGGAGGGCTGGGGGGCCGTACGCCGGCGAATGGTGTCCTTCCTCGCCCGGCGCCGGGGTGTGGACGAGGAGGCGCTCGAGGGAGAGCTGGAGGAATCGCGCGCCGATCTCGCCACCGCACGGGAGGAGGGCGACGAGGAGGCCGTGGCGGACGTCACCGCGGCGTGGAAGATGCGGCTGCGCCGCCTGCTGCGCGACGACCCTGAGGCCGCGGCCGAACTGCGCGCCCTCCTGGACGAGTTGCAGCCCCGACAGGACCGGGGGCCGGCGCCCGGGGTGAGCAACTCCATCGTCGGCGGGGTGCACCACGGCCCGGTGATCCAGGTCGGCACCGTCTCCGGCGGCACGATCGGCGTGCCGCCGGAGCGTCCGGCGCCCCGCTGACCGGGCGCGGCCCCTGCCCGGCGGCCGGGCACAATGGCGGGGTGCGGTTCGAAGCGATCACCTGGGAACGGCTGACCGACGCGCTCGCCGGGCACATCGCCGCGATGACGGCGAAGGACGGAAGCCCCTGGCTGCGGGTCGCCCTCGACGGGGCTCCCGCCCCCCTGCTCTCCGCTCCGCTCGAGCAGGGGGTATCCCCGTCGTCCCCGGGCGAGCTGGCCGGGCGCCTCGCCGAGGCGCTGCGGATCCGGGGGCGGGCGGTGCACAAGGCCGGCACCTTCGGCTTTCTGCGCCCCGCCTCCCTGCGGCTGGAGTACGGCCACGAGGACCCCGATGCCTACCACGACGAGTGGTTCGACCGGCGGGCCCTGTGGCGCGAGGTGTTCCGGCCGCTGGAGCCGGGCGGCACCGGGCGCGTGCTGGCGGACCTGTGGGACCCCGTCGCGGACCGGGCCACCCGCAGCGGGTACGTGGAACTGCCGCCCGGTGGTGTCCTGTTGCTGCACGGGCCGCTGCTGCTCGGCCATGGGTTCCCCTTCGATCTCTGCGTGCACCTGAAGTTGTCGCCCGCCGCGCTCGCCCGTCGTATGCCGCAGGACCAGCACTGGACGCTGCCCGCGTTCGCCCGCTACGAGGCCGGGACGCGGCCGGAGGAGATCGCGGATGTCGTCGTACGGGCCGACGACCCACGCCGGCCGGCCTGGACCGGGCTGCGCTGAGCGCCGCCGGGCCCCCGGGCGTCAGACGAGCTGCCGGATCTCGCCGCGGACGCGGTAGAAACCGCCCGAGGCCGGCGACAGTCCCTCGACGGCATACCGCACCCCGGGGCGGCGTATGTGGCGGGGGAACTGGACGTTCCAGGACGGCTCATAGCCCTCGGAGACCACATGGACCCGCAGCCGGCCGCCCTCCTGCACGCACTCCACCACGATCCCGGAGGCCGCGGCGGCGGTCACCGTCTGCACGGTGGCGGACGGCGTGTACGTGGGCAGTGCGGCGGCAGACTTGACGTCCCGGGCGACGGGGACCGTGCCCGACCGGGCGGCGGCGATGGCCGCGTCGCTCGCGTCCACGCACACCAGAGAGCCGTCGGTGGTCACCACGTACAGCTTCTCGTCCAGATACTGCATCGACAGCGCCGAGCCACCGCCCGTGCCCAGCTTCCACAGCCGGGTGCCGTCGGCGGCGAAGCAGTACACCGAGGAGGCCGAGTCGCCGGCGAAGACATAGCGGCCGCCCGGGGCGGTGGCGCACGAGTAGACGACCGTGTCGCAGAGGTAGGTGGCTTCGACGGCGCCGGTGTCCTTCGCCAGCCGCTGGACGACGCGCCGGTCCGTGCCGGCGTACACCGAGCGGTCCTCCTGCCAGCCGAAGAGCACCGCGCCCTGGGTCGGGGTGTGCCACAACTCGCCGCCGCCGTCGGCGCGATAGGCGCTGACGCCGCGGCGATGGCCGTGATAGACGGCGTGTTCGTCGCGCCGCACCATCCAGGCATGCTCGCCCGCGCTGCGCCGCGACCACTGGTACTCGTCCTCGTGGTCGATGACGGTCAGCCCGCCGTTGCGGTCGGCGACATGCAAAATGCCCTCGTGGATGTCCAGCCAGAAGATGTCGACGTCGGGCGCGATGCCGTAGGCGGCGAACGGCAGCTTCGAGGACAGGTCGTAGACCGTGCCGTCGTCGCAGCCGGCGTAGATCCAGAAATCGTCCGCCACCAGGCACTTGACGCCGTCGGGGAGCTGATAGCGGGCGAGCACCTCTCCGTCGTGGCCGAGGGTGTAGACATCGCCGTTCTGGTTTCCCACCCAGCAGCGGTCCTCGGCGATATGGATCCCGAACGCCGAGGCGCCCGTACGGAACCGCCACAGCACCGGCGCGACCGCACGCGCCGTCGACGGCGCGGAGGTCACCTGACGCCGCGTCACCGCACGGGCCGCGCGCTGCCCCTGTATGGCCGGCGCATAACCCTTGCGGACCTTCTCGCCGATCTTCCTGGCGGCCGCGGCCTGCGCCTTCTCCCGCGTGGGGAACGTCGAGGTCTGCTGCTGGCCGGCCGCGCCGATCCGGCCGTAGCGCACCGAGACGACCGTGCCGGACACCGACACCTCGTAGAACTTGTGGGCCCCGCCGTCCTCTTGGGACAGCTCCAGATACGTGGTGGTCTCGGACATGGTGAACTCCCCTCCCCGGGCGGTCCCGGCGACCGTTTCCCCCGCTGCTGAAAACCGTACGGCCGACCACTGACAATCGGCCGTCGCCCGTCGCCCGTCGCCCGTCGCCCGTCGCCCGTCGCCCGCCGGCCGCGGACCGCTGATCACCGCGCCGGCGACGGAGGTTAGCGTGAGGCCGTGACCACTTCACCCACTTCATCGAACGCATCCGAGGAGTCCGCGGCGCTGCCCGGCCGCGCGGGGCCCACCGCGACCGCCGAGGCCCTGCCGCGCTCCGTCGGCACCGTCCAGACCTCCTACGCACCCGACCACGACGGCGACCCGGACCCCGGCGAGATCGTGTGGACCTGGGTGCCGTACGAGGAGAACGACGGCCGCGGCAAGGACCGGCCCGTCCTCGTCGTCGCCCGCGAGACGCACGGCACCCTGCTGGCCGTGCAGCTGTCCAGCAAGCGGCACAACAACGACCGGGAGTGGGTCCCCATCGGGGCCGGCCCGTGGGACCGCGCCGGGCGCGACTCCTGGGTGGCGGTGGACCGGGTGCTGCGGGTGCACCCGGAAGGGATGCGGCGCGAGGCCTGCGCACTGGACCGGGGCCGCTTCAACCTGGTCGTCAACCGGCTGCGCGAACGCTACGGCTGGCGCTGACGGCCCCGGACACCGGAGGCGGTCAGACGTCCGCCAGGGCCAGGAGCCTGGTGACGGTGTTCCAGTTGCGGGCGGTGGCCGTCACCCCGAGCGGGGCGCGGCTCACCGCCGCGGCGAGCTTGGAGCGGCCGATGCCGTCCGGGCACCACAGGTACAGCTCGCGCCCGATCAGCCGGAACTGATCGGGCGCGAAGGCCGCCCCGCCGAGCGCGTCCAGCCGGGAGGTGTCGGCCGGCTCCGCCGCCAGAAAGGTGACATGCAGGCTCTTGGGCTCCGCCACGGCCTGCGGAAACGGATTCGCGGCGACGGCGGCGGCCAGCTCGTCCCGGGTCCGGACGACGACCGGCACCGTAAGGCCCAGGTCGGCGGCGATCTTGTCGCCGATCAGCCGGGCCGTCTCCGGTGGCGCGGTACCGGGGTCGGCGAAGACGATGTTGCCGGTCTGCAGCAGGACGGAGACGTCCCGCAAGCCCAGGGACTCGGCCAGCTCCAGCTGTTTCGCCTTGGGGAAGGAGTTGTGCCCGCCGACGTTGATGGCGCGGAGCAGAGCGATCTGACGGGACATGGCACTGCCCTTCGTAGGAGCCGGACGCCGGCGGGAGAGGGGGACACGGTCAGAACAGCGGCGCGGGCAGGACGCCCTCCAGCGCGAGCAGCAGCCGCTTGGCCTCCAGGCCGCCGCCGAAGCCGCCGATCCCGCCGTCGCCGGCCACGACCCGGTGGCAGGGCACGACGACCGGGAGCGGATTGGAGCCCATCGCCGCGCCCACCGCGCGGGCGGCACCCGGCTCCCCGACCCGGTCGGCGAGGTCCTGATAGCTGACGACGCTGCCGTAGGGGACGCCGTCGGCCAGGGCCTGCAGGACCCGGGCGTTGAAACCGGACGACAGCGACCGGTCCAGGGGCACCGTGAAGGTCCGCAGCTCGCCGGCGAAATAGGCGGTGAGCTCGGCGGTGGCCGTCGCCAGAGGGGATATCCCGGGGAGCGGCGGCCCGCCGAAGCGCTGCTCCAGTCGGGTCAGCTCACGCCGGCACGTTCGCTCGTCGGCATGGAAGGCCACCCGGACCAGGCCGTCCGCCGTCGCGGCCAGCAGCAGCGGCCCGATGGGCGTCTCCAGCCGCGTCCAGGCCCAGTCCCGACGGGGTGCGCGGTCCGCGTCCGGCCCCGGGCCCGGCGGCGTCGCCGGGCCGGCGGCGTGCTCAGAATTCGTCACGTGATCAGAGTAGGTCCCGGCACCGACAATGCGCCGGTACAGCCGCGAACGGGAGCGGGCGGGAGAGCGCTTCCGCTGCCCGCCCCGCCCCCTCCCGCCGCCCGTCCGGCGCGGTCAGTCGTCGCTGGTATCCAGCGCCTCGCGGATCTCGTCGGCCTTGTTGCTGATGATGCCGTCGGCACCCATCCGGGCGAGGGCGATGGCTTTCGCGCCGTCGTCCACGGTCCAGGTGAACAGCTGCAGCTGCCGGCCGTGCGCGCCCTTCAGGCCGTGGACGGCGTCGGCGTAGGCGGGGGTCACCGTCGTGTAGTTGGGGTTGATCTGGTCGCAGAACTCCGCGTACTCGGGGAGGTCGGCGACCGACGGATTGCCGAGGAAGCCCGTCTTGATGTCCGGCCGCAGGCCGTGCACCGTCTTGATGGCGTCGGCGTTGAAGCTCTGGATGATCAGGCGGCGCTTGACGTGGCTCCTGTCCAGCCAGCCCTGGCGGCGCAGCTCCGTCAGGGTCTGCAGCTCGATGCCCGGGTAGAGCTCCGGCGACTTGAGCTCCAGCAGGAGCCGTTGGCCGTTCTCCTCGACCTCGTCCATGTACTCCTCGAGGGTGGGCACCCGCTCACCCTCGAACTTCGGGCTGAACCAGCTGCCCGCGTCCAGCTTGTCGATCTCGTTGAGGGTGAAGTCCTTGACGTTCCAGGGCTTCCGGTCGGGGAAGACCTGTTCGACGTTGGTGGTCCGGGCCAGCGTGTTGTCGTGCAGGATGACCAGCTCGCCGTCCTTGGTGCGCTGGACGTCGTTCTCGACCCAGAGGTCGCCGAGCCGCCGGGCCGCGTCGATGGAGGCGAGGGTGTTCTCGGGGGCGTGCGTCGGGGCGCCGCGATGGGCGATGGTGAGCGTCCTGTGCCCGCCGGTCGCGGCCTGCGCGGCGGAGGCGGGGAGGACCAGCGAGGACAGACCCATGAGCGCACCGGCGACGACGGTGGCGACGGGGCGAATACGCATACGGACTCCTCGTGACGTCGGGGGACGTGAGCTGACCTGGAGTGACGTGCACCGGTCATACGGGTGGAGGCTCGCAGCCGGGCCGTAGCGGTAGGTGGTCGGAGGATGGCCGGGGACTGAACGACAAGCGGCCGGTCTTCCGTGTGTGAGCGCCGTAGTTGCAGGATGCCCGTAACCGCAGTGCCACAGACGTGCGCCCGACGCCGTCCAACTTGCCGGAGCCACGGCCTGCGCGCATCTCGACCGATGCCTCGTCACCCGTCGCGCTTGTGACCGGTTTTGCCCCACGGGCTCAGGCCCCCTCGCGCCCCGGTCACCCCCGCCGCACCCGGCTCGGGGCCGGTCCCGGCGAGGTCAGCCCCGCCGGACCGCGCCGCCGGCCCCACCCGGCCGAGGGCCGGAGGCGGCCGCGGCGAGGCGGCGCGAGCCGGCCGGCCAGATCCCGCACCACGATGCGGCCATCCGGGCGAAGCCGCTGGTCACATGGTTTGCCGCACCGGTTGTCAGTGCGGGGTCGTACGGTGGATCCCATGCGGCCCGTATCAAAGATCGAACGCACGGTGGCGCCCTTCGAGGTCGTCAGCTCCTACCAGCCCAATGGCGACCAGCCGGCGGCCATCGCCGAACTGGAGCAGCGCATCCGCGGGGGTGAGAAGGATGTCGTCCTGCTGGGCGCGACCGGCACCGGCAAGTCGGCCACCACCGCGTGGATGATCGAGAAGCTGCAGCGCCCGACGCTCGTCATGGCGCCCAACAAAACCCTCGCGGCCCAGCTCGCCAACGAATTCCGCGAGCTGCTGCCCAACAACGCCGTCGAGTACTTCGTCTCCTACTACGACTACTACCAGCCCGAGGCGTACGTCCCGCAGTCCGATACGTACATCGAGAAGGACTCCTCCATCAACGAGGAGGTGGAACGGCTGCGCCACTCCGCGACGAATTCGCTGCTCACCCGGCGCGACGTCGTCGTGGTCGCCTCGGTGTCCTGCATCTACGGCCTGGGTACGCCGCAGGAGTACGTCGACCGGATGGTGCCCCTCAAGGTCGGCGACGAATTCGACCGCGACCAGCTGCTGCGCCGCTTCGTCGACATCCAGTACACCCGCAACGACGTGGCCTTCACCCGTGGCACGTTCCGGGTGCGCGGCGACACCATCGAGATCTTCCCGGTCTACGAAGAGCTGGCCGTGCGGATCGAGATGTTCGGCGACGAGGTCGAGGCGCTGTCCACGCTCCACCCGCTCACCGGCGAGGTCATCAGCGAGGACCGGGAGCTGTACATCTTCCCGGCCAGCCACTACATCGCCGGGCCCGAGCGCATGGAGCGGGCCATCGCCGGGATCGAGGCCGAGCTGGCCGACCGCCTCGCCACGCTGGAGAAGCAGGGCAAGCAGCTGGAGGCCCAGCGGCTGCGGATGCGCACCACGTACGACATCGAGATGATGCGGCAGATCGGCTCCTGCTCGGGCATCGAGAACTACTCGATGCACATGGACGGCCGCGAGCCCGGCTCCGCGCCCAACACCCTCATCGACTACTTCCCGGACGACTTCCTGCTGGTCATCGACGAGTCGCATGTCACCGTCCCGCAGATCGGCGCCATGTACGAGGGCGACGCGTCCCGTAAGCGCACCCTCGTCGACCACGGCTTCCGGCTGCCCTCGGCCATGGACAACCGGCCGCTGAAGTGGGAAGAGTTCCTCGGGCGCATCGGCCAGACCGTCTATCTGTCCGCGACCCCCGGCAAGTACGAGCTCGCCCGCGGCGACGGCTTCGTGGAGCAGATCATCCGCCCGACCGGCCTGGTCGACCCGGAAGTCGTCGTCAAGCCCACCGACGGGCAGATCGACGACCTGGTGCACGAGATCCGCAAGCGCACGGAGAAGGACGAGCGCGTCCTGGTCACGACCCTGACCAAGAAGATGGCCGAGGACCTCACGGACTACTTCCTCGAGCTCGGCATCCAGGTCCGCTATCTGCACAGCGACGTGGACACCCTGCGGCGCGTGGAGCTGCTGCGGGAACTGCGTGCCGGCGAGTACGACGTCCTGGTGGGCATCAACCTGCTGCGCGAGGGCCTCGACCTCCCCGAGGTGTCCCTGGTGGCCATCCTGGACGCCGACAAGGAGGGCTTCCTGCGCTCCGGTTCGGCACTGATCCAGACGATCGGACGTGCCGCCCGTAACGTCTCCGGCCAGGTGCACATGTACGCCGACAAGATCACCGCGGCGATGGAGAGGGCCATCGAGGAGACCAACCGCCGCCGGGAGAAGCAGCTCGCGTACAACAAGGAGAACGGCATCGACCCGCAGCCGCTCCGCAAGAAGATCGGCGACATCGTGGCGACGATCGCCCGGGAGGAGATCGACACCAAGGAGCTGCTCGGCACGGCGTACCGCAAGCCTTCCGAGGGGGCGGGGGGCAAGGGCGCCAAGGCCCCGGTGCCGGCGCTCGGCGCGAAGGGCAAGGGCGGCAAGGGCGGTGCGGCCCTGACGGACCGTCCGGCCGCCGAACTGGCCGAGCTGATCGAGGAGATGACGGAGCGGATGCGGGCCGCCGCGGCCGAGCTGCAGTTCGAGGTCGCGGCCCGGCTCCGCGACGAGGTGGGTGAACTGAAGAAGGAGCTGCGGCAAATGAAGGAGGCCGGGGTGAGGTGACGGGCGTCGCCGCACGTCGGCGCGGGCGGGTGTGTTGCAGAAGCGCCACAAAACGCGGCACCGTGACGTCCCCGCCCCGCCGTCATGCGTAGGGTCGAAGGCACCGCCGGAAATGCGGGCGGGGACGTACGGAGAGGGGAACGGCGCGTGACCGTCAATTTGTCCAAGGGGCAGGGCATCAGCCTGCAGAAGTCCGACGGAGGCACCCTGACCGCGGTGCGGATGGGCCTGGGCTGGCGTTCGGCGCCGCGCCGTGGTCTGTTCGGCCGGCGTACCAACGAGATCGACCTCGACGCCTCGGCGGTGCTCTTCGCCGACAAGAACCCCGTTGATGTCGTCTTCTTCAAGCACCTCGTCAGCGACGACGGTTCGGTGCGGCACACCGGCGACAACCGGGTCGGCGGCGCCGGCCAGGGCGGCGACGACGAGGCGATCGTGGTGGACCTGGCGCGGGTGCCGGTGCACATCGACCAGATCGTCTTCACCGTCAACTCCTTCACCGGCCAGACCTTCGCCGAGGTGCAGGACGCCTTCTGCCGGCTGGTCGACGAGACCAACGGCCAGGAGCTGGCCCGCTACACCCTCACCGGCGGCGGCAATTACACCGCGCAGGTCATGTCCAAGGTGCACCGCGCGGGCAGCGGCTGGGCGATGACCGCCATCGGTGCGCCCTCCAGCGGCCGCACGTTCCAGGACCTGGTGCCCGCGATGCTGCCGCACCTGTAACACCGCACCACAGCGGCAGCGCGCACCGGGCCGCGCCGCCGCCGTACCCCGGGCGGCCCGCCCGACGCCCGGCCCGGGACGTACGCCAACCAGGGGGAACAACAATGACGGCCGAGCTGGTCCGTGGGCAGAACCATCCACTGGACCGAACCCGGGTGGAGATCCGTGTCACCGCGGGCGGCCCCGTCATCGCCGGGGTCACGCTCGGCGATGAGCAGGGCAGGCTCCCGGGCGTCGAGGCGGTGGCCCATCCTGGGGCGCCCCGCCGCACGGGCATCGAGGTCCCCCGACAGGCCGCGTCCGAGCACCGCGTCGCGGTGGATCTCGACGCCTTGCCGGACGCCGTCCACCGGGTGAGCGTGCTGCTCGCGCTGCCCACCGGGGCCGGCGGACACACCGGTTTCGGCGCGGCCGACGCGCCGCGTGTGGCGGTCACCGGCCTCGACGGCACTCCGATCGCCGGCTACACCATCACCGGCCTGGGCGCCGAGTCCGCCGTCGTCGCCGTGGAGCTCTACCGCAGGCAGGGCGCCTGGAAGGTGCGCGCGGTCGGCCAGGGCTACGCCGACGGCCTGGTCGCCATGCTGCGCGACCAGGGGCTGCCCCAGGCGGCCGAGCTGGCCGACCGAATCGAGGAGGCGGTCAGCCTGGGCCAGGCCCGCGCGGTGCCCTCCCCCAAGCTCTCGGCGCTGCTCGAGCAGGGGGTACCCCCATCGGTGGCGGCCGGCCGCGGCGAGCAGAGCGCGGCGGCCCCGGCGGACGCCGCCGCGCCCTCGAAGGGCGGCGCACCCATCGACTACCACCACCCCGGGCGCCGCACCACGCCGGCACCCGCGCCCTCCGCCGCCCCCGCCCCGCCGGACGGCCCGTCGGCCCCGGTGGCCGGTGACGCCGCGGGGTGGAGCATGGACGAGCGGCTCTACAACCAGGTCTGGGGGATGTTCGAGGATCTGGCCCGCTCGGTGGCCGCCTACCGCAGCGCCTGCGACTTCGCCGAGTCCCGCCTGGAGCAGGAGCTCGACAAGGCCCTCGCCGACCCGCGCAGCCGCCTCGGCACGGCCGCCGACGCCGCCCGCGCCACCGCCCGCGACAAGCACGCCGCCCTGGTGACCCAGGCCCGCGCCGCCCTCGACCGCGACCTCGCCCAGCTCGCCGCCGAATCGGACGTGGTCGAACCCGCGCTGCCGCCCGCCTTCGCCCGCTGGGACAGCCCCGTCTGGCAGGGCTACCACGTCCCGCTGGAGCCGCCGATGGCGCTGCGGCTGGGCGATCTGCATCTCCCGGAGGTCCTGGACCTGCGCATCCCCATGCTCGTACGCCTCCCTCTGGAGCGCGGGCTGTGGATCGACAGCGGGCCGGCCGCCTACGCCCACGGCCTGGACCTGGAGCGCGACTATCCACGCCGGGAGCTGGGCAGCGCGCTCACCGACGGGCCGCCGGACGAGGCCGAGCTGCGCCGTGGTGCCCTGGAGGCCGCCGTCGCGGTCGCCGTCCGGCTGCTCGCCGTCCATCCGGCCGGGGACTTCGCCGTCCAGGTCATCGATCCCGGCGGTACGGCCGTGCCCGCGCTCGCCCCGCTGCTGGAGACCGGCGCGCTGCGCGAGCCCCCGGCGGCCGGCGCCCAGGGGGTGGCCACGGCCCTGGAGGCGCTGACCCGGCGGGTGGACCTCGTTCAGATGGCGGTGCGCAACCGCGCCGCCGATTCCCTGCCGCCGGACGTCGACATCGCCGAACAGCTGCTGATCGTGCACGACTTCCCGCACGGCTTCGACGACCGCGCCGTCACCCAGCTCCGTTATCTGGCCGACGAGGGACCGGCGGTCGGGGTGCATCTGCTGATGGTCGCCGACCGCGCCCAGGCCCAGGAGTACGGCCCGGTCCTCGATCCGCTGTGGCGGTCCCTGCTGCGGATCACGCCGGTGCCCGACGCCCACCTGGCCGACCCCTGGGTCGGGCACGCCTGGACGTACGAGCCGCTCCTCGCCCCGCGGGGCAGTCAGGTGCTGCGGCAGGTGCTCGGCCGTCTCGCCAAGGCCCGCCCCGCACCCCGTCACTGACCCACTCCAGCCACCTGACCAGCGAATTTACCCTTCCCTTTACTCTTCCTTGGTCTTCCTTTACTCTTTCAAGTGCGGAGGGGAGTATTCCTGCTATCCCTGCTACGACGTACCCGTCATCACGGATTCGAGTGTGACGAGATCCCGGGGCGTCGGCCCGGTGCAGTGACCGCGATCGGCGTGGTCCCGGGTGGAAGAGACCTCCGGCAGCGACGACGCTGTGAGTGCCGTACGACTCTGCCGGAGGAGCAGTGGACGTTTCCCTGACCCTGTGGGCGCTGACCATTCTCGGTCTGTGTGCCCTGATTGCCGCCGACTTCTTCATCGGCGGCCGCAAACCGCACGAGGTCTCCCTCAAGGAGGCCGGAATCTGGACCGGCGTGTGGATCGCGCTGGCCGCGCTCTTCGGCCTCGGGCTGCTGCTGTTCGGCGGCGCCGCCCCGGCCGGTGAGTTCTTCGCGGGCTTCATCACCGAGAAGTCCCTGAGCGTCGACAACCTCTTCGTCTTCGTCCTGATCATGGCGAAGTTCGCGGTCCCAACGATCTATCAGCAACGGGTGCTGATGGTCGGTGTGCTGATCGCGCTGGTGCTGCGGGCCGGATTCATCGGTGCCGGCGCGGCGATCATCGCCAACTTCTCCTGGATCTTCTACCTCTTCGGCGCGTTCCTCATCTGGACCGCGTGGAAGCTCATCAAGGAGGCCCGCGCCGAGGAGCAGGACGAGGAGTTCGAGGAGAACCGCTTCCTCAAGCTGGTCGAGAAGCGCTTCCCGTCGACCGATACCTACCACGGCACCAAGCTGTTCGTCGTCGAGAACGGCAGACGCCTGATGACGCCGATGCTGATCGTCATGCTGGCGATCGGCACCACCGACGTCCTCTTCGCGCTGGACTCCATCCCGGCGATCTTCGGCCTCACCCAGGACCCGTACATCGTCTTCACCGCCAACGCCTTCGCCCTGATGGGCCTGCGGCAGCTGTACTTCCTGATCGGCGGGCTGCTCAAGAAGCTGGTCCACCTCTCGTACGGCCTGTCGGTCATCCTCGGATTCATTGGCGTGAAGCTGGTGCTGCACGCGCTGCACGAGTCGGGGGTGAGCGTTCCGGAGATCAGCATTCCGGTCTCGCTGGGCGTCATCTGCGCCGTCCTCGTCGTCACGACGATCACCAGCCTGCGCTCCTCGAAGAAGCAGACGGCGGCCGAGGCGAGGGCCAGGGACGACATCCACGCCTGACGGTGACGCCCGCGCGGCTGGTGTCCCGTACGGCTACGGGCCTACCAGCCGCGCTCGCGCCACTCGGCCAGATGCGGCCGCTCCGCGCCCAGCGTGGTGTCGTCGCCGTGGCCCGGATAGACCCAGGTCTCGTCGGGCAGCCGGTCGAACAGCTTGGTCTGTACGCCGTCGATCAGGGCGGCGAAGTTCTCGGCATCGCCCCAGGTGTTGCCGACGCCCCCGGGGAAGAGGCAGTCCCCGGTGAACAGATGCGGGGCGCCGTGCGGGTCGTCGTAGACCAGGGCGATGCTGCCCGGGGTGTGGCCGACCAGGTGGCGGGCGGTCAGTTCGACGTGGCCGACGGTCAGGGTGTCGCCGTCCTCGAGCGGGACGTCGGTGGGCACCGGAATGCCCTCGGCGTCGTACCGTCCCGCGTACGTCCGCGCGCCCGTCGCGTCGACCACCTCGCGCAGCGCGCCCCAGTGGTCACCGTGCCGGTGCGTGGTGACCACGGAGGCGATGCCGCTGTCGCCGATCAGTGCGAGCAGGGTGTGCGGCTCGGCGGCCGCGTCGATCAGCAGCTGCTCGTCGGTGGCCCGGCACCGCAGCAGATAGGCGTTGTTGTTCATCGGGCCGACCGCGACCTTCGAGATCATCAGGTCGGTCAGTTCATGCACGTCGGCCGGTCCGCCGACCTTCACTGCTCCGCTGTAGGCCATGGATCCACTCTAGAGCGGGGGGACCTCGGGCAGGGCGGAGCCGGAGACATCGAGTCCGCCGCCGTCACCGCGTCCGGTCAGCCAGCCGACCAGGCCGGCCGCGGAGCCGGTCACCACCAGGGGCACGGCCCCGGCGCCCGCCCCGGAGACCGGCCGCCCGGTGCGCAGGCTGCGGCCGTCGTGGGTCCGCAGTTCCAGGGCCGGCAGATCCGGGTGCCCGGCGAACTTCACCGTGGCCAGGAAGTCCAGTTCGCGCTCGACGAACCCGGGCACGAGCTGGTCGAGGGAGTAGCCGACACCGAGGTCGATGTGGTGCAGCTCGACCTCGGCCAGCCGGCGCAGCGCCAGGCGCTCGGCGCGCTCGACGACGCCGTTGCGCATCTCGACTTCGTAGGCCCGGCGGCTGTCCGGCAGGGCCCTTGCCGCCGCGTCGAAGCGGGCGGCGCTCTCCCGCAGGTCCTCCAGGTGGTCGGCCAGCGGGCGGTCGGCGTCCCGCTCGATGTCGCTGTCGCGGGCCGTTTCGCTCGCGTACATGGGAGTGGGGACGCCCGTACGAGCCCAGGTGAGGAGGTTGCCGAGGGCGTCCGCGTTGCGCGCGAGGTGGGCGAGGAGATGGCCGCGGGTCCAGCCGGGGAGCAGGCACGGTTCGGCGATCGCCTCGTCGTCCAGTTTGCCGGCCGAGATCAGGAGCCGGTCGGTGGCCTCGCGGACGGCGCTCGTGTCGCGCGGGAAGTCTGGCGCGGTGTCGGTCATACTCCGACGCTAGCGCCACCGGGGCGAGTTCGGGAGGCTGCCGACGTTCTGCGGGGCGTACGCGGTGGCGGTGGAGGGGCGGGCGGCAGGCCGGAAAGCGCCGCGCCGTCCGCCCTCTCCTCAGGACGCCGCGCCGTCGGGCGTCCCGAACCACCGGCGCAGGGCTGCGTCGAGCCCCTGCGCTGCGCCTCCGGCGTCGGCCGCCCAGGCGGTGCAGCCGTCCGGGCGCACCAACAGGCCGGTGAGGCCGGGCCGCCCGGTGCAGGCGGCCGTGTGCACCCGTACCCGGCCGCCGTACCCGGCGGCGCGCGCACGGAGCTCGGGGTCGTCGGCGAGATCGAGCAACAGGGCCTGTCCGCGGTGGAGCAGGTCGGCGAGCCGGGTGCCGTCGGACAGTTCCAGGTCGGGTGCGCTGCGTCCGGTCAGCGGATGGTCGCCCGGCAGGTCGTAGCGCTGCCAGACGCCGGAAATCTTCTTGGCGAAGAAGGTGGTGGCGTCGACCGTGCCGGTCAGTTCCGCGATCACCTCGCGCAGCGCGCGGGCATGCGATTCCGGCCGCATCAGCGCCACTTGGGCCCGGCTCCACTCCAGCACCCACGCGCCGATGGGGTGCCGCTCGGCGGTGTAGGTGTCGAGGAGCCCCTCCGGCGCCCAGCCCCGGACCGTGGCGGCCAGCTTCCAGCCCAGGTTCATCGCATCGCCGAGGCCGAGGTTGACGCCCTGGCCGCCGAACGGCGAGTGCACATGCGCCGCGTCACCGGCCAGCAGCACCCGCCCCGAGCGGTAGTCGGGCACCTGGCGGGCGTTGTCCGTGAAGCGGGTGGCCGAGTGCACCTTGGTGACCGTGACGTCCGGTACGCCGGAGACGTGCCGCAGCGAGGTCTGCAACTCCTCGGCGGTGATGGGCGCCTCGCGGTCCGCGGGCGGTCCGTCGAACTCCGCGGTCAGGATCCGGCCGGGCACCGGGCCGTGCACATACGTCCCGGTCTCGGTCCAGTTCCAGCCGATTCCCAGGGCGTCGGCGCCGGTCAGCTCGACGATGGCCTGATGGCCGGTGATCTCGGGGGCCGTGCCGGGGAACGGGAAACCGGCGAGCCGGCGGACCGTGCTGCGGCCGCCGTCGCAGCCCACCAGCCAGCCGGTACGCAGCGAGCCGTCGGAGGTGTGGACGTGCACGCCCTCCTCGTCGGCGTCGAAGCCGGTCAGCGTCACACCGCGGCGCAGGACGACGCCCAGGTCGGCGGCGCGGGCGGCGAGCAGCCGCTCCAGGGCCTCCTGGGGTATCAGGCCGACGTCGTCGGCGGGGCCGGTCGAGCCGAAGTCCGGGTCCGACTCGTCCAGGAGGTCGCCGCGCAGCATGATGCCCGCGAAGTGCCCGGCGAACTTCGGCGGCGGCTTCACCTGGGAGGCGCCGGACACCTGCCGCTGCCGCATGAACGAGCTGAATTTCTCGAGGGCGGCGCGCTGCACCTCCATCAGGTCGGGCAGCATCCCGCGCCGGTAAAAGGCTTCCGCGCTGGGGGAGTTGATCGCCCCGGCCTTGATCGTCGTATCGACTTCGGTCAGCCGCTCCAGGACGACGACCGTTACGTCCGTCAGTGCGAGCTCACAGGCGAGCATCAGCCCCACCGGGCCGCCCCCTGCCACTACTACGTCTGCGTCATGGCTCATGGAAGGAAGTGTAGTCACTAAAAGTTTGTTGTGGCTAAAATTTAGAGCATGGGAGAAAAAGAGCGGGTCTCCGCGGAGGCGGGGCACACGGAGGAGGGCCGGCGCGCCGAGGGCGACGGGTACGCCGAGGGAGACGGGCTGACGCTGCGCGAGCGGAAGAAACTGCGGACCCGGCAGCGGATCTCCGGCGAGGCCACGCTGCTGTTCATCGAGCGCGGCTTCGACAACGTCACGGTCGCCGAGGTCGCGCGCGCCGCCGAGGTGTCCACGATGACGGTCTTCAACTACTTCCCGCGCAAGGAGGACCTCTTCCTCGACCGGATCCCGGAGGGGCAGGAGCTGATCACCCGCGCGGTCCGGGAGCGCCCGGCGGGGCGGACGCCGCTCGCCGCGCTCCGCCGGCTCGCCCTCGGCCTGCTGGCGCAGCGGCATCCGCTGGCGGGCGTGGGGGAGGGGTTCGAGTACTTCTGGCGCACGGTGCTGGACTCGCCCGCGCTGCGGGCGCGGGGGCGCGAGGCGGTCGAGGAGATCGAGAACACACTGGCCGGACTGCTGGAGGAGGCGGCGGGTGAGGGGGCCGGGGCGGGCGGCCGTTCTCCCGAGGACTCCCGGCTGGCCGCGGCGCTGATCATCGCGGCGTACCGCGTCGCGTACGCCGGTGCCGCGGCCCGGCAGCTGGGGGGTGACCCGGCCGATGCGGTGGCCGTTGACCAGGAAGCGGTGCTGCGGCGGACCTTCGACGCGCTGGAGCGGGCGCTGCCCGGCGGGGGCTGAGCCGGGGGGCCGGGCCGGCGGGGCGGGGTCACTGACCTGGCGTACGAGGGGAGGGGCGGGGGCGGGAAGGTTGTGGGGCCGCCACACGTTCGGGTGAAGAGAGCTTGCGCGTACCGTAAATCGAATGCACGTGCTATAGGCTCGTTATGGCATCACAAAGACAGTGCCGCGGCGGTCCCCATACCCTGGGGCGGGGGCTCCGCTCCGCTCCGCCGCCTCTGCTCGCTCACCGAGCGGCGGACGCAGAGCCGCGGCTCCCGCCCCTCTCCAAGAAAGGTGCCGACCGGCGTGGCCGACCGTCTCATCGTCCGTGGCGCTCGCGAGCACAACCTCCGCAACGTCTCGCTCGACCTCCCCCGCGACTCCCTCATCGTCTTCACGGGGCTCTCCGGGTCGGGCAAGTCCTCGCTCGCCTTCGACACGATCTTCGCCGAGGGGCAGCGGCGCTATGTCGAGTCGCTCTCCTCCTATGCCCGGCAGTTCCTCGGGCAGATGGACAAGCCCGATGTGGACTTCATCGAGGGCCTGTCCCCCGCGGTCTCGATCGACCAGAAGTCGACGTCCCGCAACCCCCGCTCCACGGTCGGCACGATCACCGAGGTCTACGACTACCTCCGCCTCCTGTTCGCCCGGATCGGCAAGCCGCACTGCCCCGAGTGCGGCCGCCCGATCGCCCGGCAGTCGCCGCAGGCCATCGTCGACAAGGTCCTCGAGCTGCCCGAGGGCAGCCGCTTCCAGGTGCTCTCCCCGCTGGTCCGCGAGCGCAAGGGCGAATTCGTCGACCTCTTCTCGGATCTGCAGACCAAGGGCTACAGCCGGGCCCGGGTCGACGGCGAGACCATCCAGCTCTCCGAGCCGCCGAAGCTGAAGAAGCAGGAGAAGCACACCATCGAGGTGGTCGTCGACCGCCTCACCGTCAAGGACAGCGCCAAGCGGCGGCTGACCGACTCCGTCGAGACCGCCCTCGGCCTGTCCGGCGGCATGGTCATCCTCGACTTCGTCGACCTCGACCCGGACGACCCGCAGCGCGAGCGGATGTATTCGGAGCATCTGTACTGCGCCTACGACGACCTGTCCTTCGAGGAGCTGGAGCCGCGCTCCTTCTCCTTCAACTCGCCCTTCGGCGCCTGCCCGGACTGCACCGGCATCGGCACGCGCATGGAGGTCGACCCCGAGCTGATCATCCCCGACGAGGACCGCTCCCTCGACGACGGCGCCATCCACCCCTGGTCGGGCGGCCACACCAAGGAGTACTTCGGCCGCCTGGTCGACGCCCTGGCGGACGCCCTCGGATTCCGTACGGACATCCCCTGGGCCGGCCTCCCGGCCCGCGCCAAGAAGGCCCTGCTGCACGGCCACAAGACCCAGATCGAGGTGCGCTACCGCAACCGCTACGGCCGCCAGCGGGCCTACACCACCCCCTTCGAAGGCGCCCTGCCGTTCGTCAAGCGGCGGCACTCCGAAGCGGAGAGCGACAGCAGCCGCGAGCGCTTCGAGGGCTATATGCGCGAGGTGCCCTGCCCGACCTGTGAGGGCACCCGGCTCAAGCCGATAGTGCTCGCGGTCACGGTGCAGGAGCGGTCCATCGCCGACGTCGCGGCCATGTCGATCAGTGACTGCGCCGACTTCCTGCGGGAGATGAAGCTCGACGCCCGCGAGAAGAAGATCGCCGAGCGGGTCCTCAAGGAGGTCAACGAACGGCTGAAGTTCCTGGTCGACGTCGGCCTGGACTATCTCTCCCTGAACCGCGCGGCCGGCACCCTCTCCGGCGGCGAGGCCCAGCGCATCCGGCTCGCCACCCAGATCGGCTCCGGCCTGGTGGGCGTGCTCTACGTCCTGGACGAGCCGTCGATCGGCCTGCACCAGCGCGACAACCACCGGCTGATCGAGACCCTGGTACGGCTGCGTGACCTCGGCAACACCCTGATCGTGGTGGAGCACGACGAGGACACCATCAAGACCGCCGACTGGGTCGTCGACATCGGCCCCGGCGCGGGTGAGCACGGCGGCAAGGTCGTGCACAGCGGCCCGCTCAAGCAGCTGCTGACCAACAAGGAGTCCATCACGGGGCAGTATCTGTCCGGCAAGCGGTCCATCCCGATGCCCGACATCCGCCGGCCCGCCGACCCGGCCCGGCAGCTGACGGTGCACGGCGCGAAGGAGAACAACCTCCAGGACATCGACGTCTCCTTCCCGCTGGGGGTGCTGACCGCCGTCACCGGCGTCTCCGGCTCCGGCAAGTCGACGCTGGTCAACGACATCCTCTACACCCACCTGGCGCGCGAGCTGAACGGCGCCAAGTCGGTCCCCGGGCGGCACACCCGCGTCGACGGCGACGACCTCGTCGACAAGGTCGTGCATGTCGACCAGTCGCCCATCGGCCGGACACCGCGCTCCAACCCGGCGACGTACACCGGCGTCTTCGACCATGTCCGCAAGCTGTTCGCGGAGACGATGGAGGCCAAGGTCCGCGGCTATCTGCCGGGACGCTTCTCCTTCAACGTCAAGGGCGGCCGCTGTGAGAACTGCTCCGGCGACGGCACGATCAAGATCGAGATGAACTTCCTGCCGGATGTGTACGTTCCGTGCGAGGTCTGCCACGGCGCGCGCTACAACCGCGAGACGCTGGAGGTGCACTACAAGGGCAAGTCCATCGCCGAGGTGCTGGACATGCCCATCGAGGAGGCGCTGGAGTTCTTCGAGGCGGTGCCCACCATCTCCCGGCATCTCAAGACGCTGCACGAGGTCGGCCTCGGGTACGTCCGCCTCGGCCAGTCGGCGCCGACCCTCTCCGGCGGTGAGGCGCAGCGCGTGAAGCTGGCGAGCGAGCTCCAGAAGCGTTCCACGGGCCGTACGGTCTACGTCCTGGACGAGCCGACCACCGGTCTGCACTTCGAGGACATCAGCAAGCTGATCACGGTGCTGGCCGGGCTGGTCGACAAGGGCAATTCGGTGATCGTCATCGAGCACAACCTCGATGTGATCAAGACGGCGGACTGGGTCATCGACATGGGACCCGAGGGCGGCAACGGCGGCGGACTGGTCGTCGCCGAGGGCACGCCGGAGGAGATCGCGTCGGTCCCGGCCAGCCACACCGGAAAGTTCCTGCGGGAGATCCTCGGCGACCGCGTCAGCGATGCCACGACGGTGACCGGAGCGGCGAAGAAGCCGGCCGCCAAGAAGGCCGTGGCCAAGAAGGCGGCGGCGAAGAAGACCGTGGCCAAGAAGGCGGCGGCGCGGGCCCGCCGGCTCACCTGACGCCCGGCGCGGGTACGTACGGCCGAAAGCCGCCGTACGTACCCGCGTCTGCCCGCGCTAGGCGGCGAGTTCGCCGGCGTACGGCGGTTCCGCGCCCGCGCGGGAGCAGGTGATGGCGGCGGCGCGCGCGGCGAAGCCGAGGATGTCGCGCCAGTCGTCGGGGCCGAGCGCGGCCACAGCGTCGCGGGAGAGGGCGTCATGGGCGTCCAGCCGGTGCAGCAGCGCGGCATTGACCGTGTCGCCCGCGCCGATGGTGTCGACCACCTCGACCCGGGATCCGGGCACGGTCACCTCGCCGCCGCCCGGCGTCAGCACCGTCAGCCCGTCACCGCCCCGGGTGATGACGACCGCCGCGGGACCGGCGCCCAGCCAGTCCCCGGCCGCGTCCCCGGCCGGGTCGCCGTCCGCCCCCGCCAGCCACCCCGCGTCCTCCTCCGACAGCTTCAGCAGCGTCAGATGCGGCAGCCAGGACCGGAAGCGGGCCCGGTAGGCGTCCGCATCCGGGATCAGGCCGGGCCGGACATTGGGGTCCAGCGCCGTGAAGACGCCCCGGCCGGCCTCGCGCCGCAGCAGGGCCTCGTACGCGCTCGCGCCCGGCTCCAGGACCAGCGAGCAGGTGCCCAGCGAGAGCGCGCGGGTCCCGTCGGGCAGCGCGGGCGGCAGGGCGAAGAGCCGGTCGGCGGTGCCGTTGGCGTAGAAGCCGTATCCGGCCGAGCCGTCCGGGCTGATGTCCGCCACCGCAAGCGTCGTCGGCTCCGCACCACGCTGCACCAGAGCGGTGTCCACACCGCCGGCCCGCAGCCCCTCCAGCAGCGCCTCGCCGAAGGTGTCGGTCGAGACCCGCGAGCAGAAGGCGGTGGGCGAGCCCAGCCGCCCCAGGGCGAGGGCGGTGTTGTACGGGCCGCCGCCGCGCCGGGGGAGCAGCGTGGGCAGCCCCCCGTCCTGGGCGGGCTCCTGTGGGCTGGGGACGAGGTCGATCAGCGCCTCGCCGGCGACGACGATCACGGGGTGCGGTTCCTTTCCTGGGGGGCCGTTTCGGGGCAGCCGCACGACGTACGGTGCACAAAGGTGCAGGGCAGGCGGAGGGTGCGGGGCGGCCGGTCCGGCTCCTGGAGGCGTTCCAGCAGCAGCCGGACCGCCGCGGCTCCGATCTCCTTGCTGGGCTGGGCGATCGCGGTCAGCCGGGGCGCGAACAGATCGGCCCAGGAGAAGTCGTCGAAGCAGGCCAGCGCGATATCGCGGGGGACCTGCAGACCGCGCTCGCGCAGCGCCCGGAGCGCACCGATGGTCATCGCGTTGTTGGCGGTGATGATCGCGGTGGGCGGCTCGGGTGCGGCGAGCAGATGGCCGGTGGCGTCCTGGGCGCCCTCCGCCTCGGAGTTGCCGCCGGCGAGCAGCTCGGGCGCGAACTCCAGCCCGCGGGCGCGCAGCCCCTCGCGGTAGCCCTGGACGCGCTCGGTGGTCGTGCTCAGTCCGGGCAGCCCGGCCACCAGGCCGATCCGGGTGTGCCCCAGGTCGGCCAGATGCTCGACGAGCCTGCGTACCGGTCCGGTGTTCTCGGCGCACACCTGGTCGTGGCCGTCGCCGGCCAGCCGGTCCAGGAAGACGGCGGGGACCTTGCGCCGGGCCAGATAGCCGGTCATCTCCGCCGGCTCCGCGGAGGGCGCGACGATCATGCCGTCGACCCGGCGTTCGTGCAGCAGCTGGACGACCTTGCGTTCGTGCCGGGGATCGTCGTGCGGATCGGCGATCAGCAGGCTGTAGCCCGCTTCCAGTGCGCCCGCCTCGACGCCCTGGAGGATCTCGGTGAAGTACGGGTTGCTGATCGCGGAGACGGCGAGGCCGATGGAGCGGGTGCGGGCGGTGACCAGGGAGCGGGCGAGGGTGTTGTGGGTGTAGCCCAGCTCGTCGATGGCACCGAGCACCGCGGCGCGGGTGTCGGGGCGTACCGGCCGGGTCTCGTTGAGCACATGCGAGACGGTGGCGACGGAGACACCCGCGCGCCGTGCCACATCCACCATCGTTGTCATCCGGTTCTTCCTCCCCGTGAGCCCGGTGCCACGGCTGAGCCCATGGCGCCGTCCCGCGAAGTCCACCACAGTACGAGCACCCGGGGGAAAACGTAAACGCTTGCGTAAGCGTTTACGTACAAGCTACCTTCCCGCCATCGAACCCCGCACGACGTCGTGAGGAGGCGCCGATGCGCGCTCTCGTGGTCACCGAACCGGGCAATCCAAGGCGCACGCGGTGCTGACGCGGCTGCGCCGGGGCGGCGGGGGAGGAGCTGGCCGAGATCGAACGGACCGAGCGCGCGGAGCGGGCGCAGAGCGAGCCGCTGACCCTGCGGCAGCTGCTCTCGCCGCGGCTGCGGCCGGTGTTCGTGGCCGGGATGCTGCTGGTCCTCTTCCAGAACTTCGTCGGCATCAACACGATCATCTACTACGCGCCGACCCTGCTCACCGACATCGGCTTCGGCTCGGGCGGCGCGATCCTGGCCAACGTCGGCATCGGCCTGCTCAACATGCTGATGACGCTCCCCGCGATGCGGCTCATCGACCGCACCGGCCGCAAACCGCTGCTCCTGGTGGGCGCCCTGGGCATGTGCGCGGCCATGGTGCTGCTGGCCGTCACCAACCTCTCCGGACTCGGCTACGGCGCGCTGCTCTCGACGCTCACCCTGCTGGGCATCGCCCTGTACATCGCGTCCTTCGCCGTCTCCTGGGGGCCGGTGCAGTGGGTGATGCTGCCCGAGCTGTTCCCGATGCGGATCCGGGCCGCGGCGGTAGGGCTGTGCGTGCTCTTCAACTGGCTGTTCAACATGATCGTGGCGCTGGTCTTCCCGACCCTGCTGCACGCCTGGGGCGCCGGGTTCAACTTCCTGTTCTTCGCCGGCACGACGCTCCTGGCGTTCCTTTTCGTCCGGCGGCTGCTGCCGGAGACCAAGGGCCGCAGCCTCGAGGAGATCGAACAGGACCTGCTGCGCGGGCGCCAGGCCCCACCGGAAACGGACCAATCCGTGCCGGTATCGTCGGGAGCCGTCTGACCCGCACCCCGTGCACCCCGTGCACCTCATACCATCCCTGGAGCAGCCATGAGCCAGCCCCCCGCCCGCCGAACCGTGCTGCGCGGGGCCGCGCTCGCGGGTGCCGCCGGCTTCGGGGTGGCGGCCTGCTCCCCGGGCGCGTCGGGCGGCGAGGCCTCGGCGGTGCCGGACAAGCCGGTGGAGCTGGGGGCCGCCGCCGACGTCCCGGTCGGGGGTGCCAAGCTCTACCGCGAGGACCGGCTCGTCGTCTCGCAGCCCGTCAAGGGCGAGTACAAGTGCTTCAGCGCCCGGTGCACCCACGCGGGCTGCATCCTGGCCGAGGTCGAGAAGAAGGAAGGCAGCTGCCCCTGCCACGGCAGCCGCTTCGACGTCACCACCGGCCAGGTCGTCCAGGGCCCGGCGTCCCGGCCGCTGCCCGAGGTGCCCGTCAAGGCCAGGGGCGGGAAGCTGATCGCGGGCTGAGGCCCGCGCGGCGGGCGGCTACCCCCAGTCCCAGCCGATCCCCAGTATTCCGGGCCGTACGCCCTGCTCCACCAGGTGGACGGCCCGGTGCGTGCCGCTGAGCGTCAGCTCCTGCCGGTCGCTGCGCGGGGCGCCCGCCGAGACCTGGGCGAAGCGGGCGCAGCGCACCGGCAGCGCCGCCTCGTCGAAGCGCACCTGAAGGACGTACTGCCCGCCCGCGAAGCTGAAGCCGCGTACGTACTCGGCGCTGGGACCGCCGCTGCCGTCCTCGAAGGCGTATCCGAAGACGTGCGTGTCGCCGGCCCGCAGCCGGGCGTCGAAGAGCAGCTCGGCGACCACCACCCCGGTGTCCGCGTCCCCGCGCACCCGCCCCAGCCGGCAGTTCTCCGCCGCCCGTACGCTCACCCGGGACGGATCGCAGCCCGCATCGCCCCGGTGAATGGCGACATAGCGGTCCACACCGTCCCGGTGCGCGCGTACGACCTGCAGTGATTCGCGTGCGCTCAGCTCGCGGCGCGGTCCGATACGGACCCGTTCGTGATGCCCGACGGTGTGCAGCCCGCCGTCCGCGGGGGTCTCCAGCTCGGCGAACAGCTGCTGCAGCGCGCCGGCGGGCGCCACCAGCGAGCGGTACGAGCGCGCGACCGGGCGTTCGGCCTCGGGGCGGGTGCCGCTCTCGGGCAGCAGGAGGCGGTGCAGCGAGCGCGCGGGCAGCTCCAGAACCTCCTCCAGGGCGCGCACCGCCCGCAGCGACTCGGGGCGCTGCGGCCGCCGGGCTCCTTGCTGCCAGTAACTCAGGCTGGTCACACCGACCTTGATGCCGCGCTGCGCGAGCTTGTGCTGGACGCGGGTCAGGGCGAGGCCGCGTGCGGTCAGCGCGCTGCGCAGGGCCAGGTGGAACGGGCCGGTCCGCAGCAGCTGTGCCAGCTCGGCCGACTCGGGAGTGTTCTGTGCCATTGCCTCAATTCCTCCGGCGCGCGGGTGAACGTTCACAACCGGATCGCACGCCGCTCGCGCTGACTGCCTGTTCACTGCAGTACGCCGGGCACCGGGCGTTCACATCCGGGCCCGTCCGTCCACACCCCCATGTCATCTCGCATTGAAGCGTGTTGACCTGCGTGCGACAACACCCGATGCTCCACAGCAGCATCCGGATGCGCTCCTCTCACCCCCTCACCCCCCTCTTCGGGAGGAACGCCATGACCCGTGCCCCCCTTGCGCCTCGTGCGCGCCGTAGATGGCTGTCGGCAGCGGCCCTCACCACCACCGCGCTCACGGCGCTCACCACGCTCCCCGGGGCGACCGCCTCGGCGGCCACGCCCCCGGCGCACGCCGCCGCCACCGGCAAGGCGGCCGCCGCCAACCGCCTCGACATATCGATGCAGGCCCAGGAGAAGACCAACTGGTGCTGGGCCGGCTCCGGCAACACCATCGCCGCCTGGTACGGCAGGAACTACAGCCAGAACCAGTTCTGCAACGCCGCCTTCGGCCGCAACCAGGACACCACCTGCCCCAACAACCAGGCCACGCTCGGCAATGTCCAGAACGCCTTCGACTGGATGGGCATCAATTCCGGCTCCTACGTGACCGGCTATCTGCGCTACGGCACCGTACAGAGCGAGATCAACGCCGACCGGCCCGTCGAGACCCGTATCGAGTGGTCCTCCGGCGGCGGCCATATGCATGTGATCTACGGCTTCGACACGGCGAACAACTGGGTCTACTGGGGCGACCCCTGGGCCTCCAACAGCCGCTACAACTGGGGTGACTTCGACTACTACGTGAACGGCAACTCCTTCTCCTGGACGCACTCCCTCTACCGGATAGGAGCCTGAGGCCATGACGAAGCGCACCGCTCGCACCGCTCTTCGTGCCGCCGCCACCGCAGCGCCGGCCGCCGCCCTCATCGGCCTCGCCCCGTACGCCGCACAGGCCGCCGACGCCCCCGCGTCCCCCAAGGCCCCGCCCCGGGCAAGCGTCACCGCCGCCCACGAAGCGGCCGCCGCCCCCGCGACCCTGGACACCCTCGCCCGGTTCTTCGCCCACGAGCCGGGGCACGCCGGCGCC
Organism: Streptomyces sp. NPDC028368; assembly: GCF_055565615.1. NCBI lineage: Bacteria > Bacillati > Actinomycetota > Actinomycetes > Kitasatosporales > Streptomycetaceae > Streptomyces > Streptomyces sp. NPDC028368. The sequence continues at coordinate 642,366 of NZ_JBVHTY010000002.1, forward strand.
CGCGCCACCGCCGGGGGCAAGGCCCGCATCGAGGGCGGGACGGTCCCCGTGTACGTCCTGTCCCCGGACTTCGTCCGCGGCAAGGCGGACACCCCCGTCGCCCGGCTGGAGTTCCTCGCCAGCAAGGCGGTCGCCGCCGACGGGCGGACCGCCTCGGTGTGGACGGTGCGGCGGGGCGCCGCCTGGAAGGTCGTCAATATCGCCGGCGGGGACGACGAGACCCGTTACGCGGCAGCCGGGGGCCGGACCGGGACGGTCTTCCGGGAGCCGCAGATCGACGCCTGGTACGTGCAGCGCGGCGACCGCATCGTGCCGCTGGACGCGGACGCCAGGAAGGCCGTCGGCGCGCACGGCAGCACGGTGGCCGCCTATCGGAAGCGGGTGGTGAAGGCGTACGGGGACAAGCTCCCCGGCTCCGCGTACGACAAGCGCGGCGAGGCCGGCGGATACGGGCCGCAGGCCGCCCCGCAGGCCGCGCCCGCCGAGGCGGGTCCCCGCCCGGAGCCCGCCCAGGCCGGTGCGCCGGCGGGCGGCAGCATCCCGGTCACCGCCGCCTCGGCCGTCGCGGGCGCCGCCGCCCTGCTCGCGCTCGCCCTCTGCGGCGCCGCGGCGCTGCGCAGGCGCCGCACCGGCTGACGGGGGGTACGGCGGCTCACCACCGCCCTACCGTGCCGCGCGGCGGGCCGGTGCACCGCGCCCGCCGCGCGGTGGGCCCCCACCCCACCCGCCGCGCGGCGGCCCGAGCGGGCCGGGAGGCGGCCGCGGGATGGGTCCGGGGCCGGTGATTGTCGGTGGCGGTCAGTAGGGTGGTGGGCATGGCAGACCCCAGCAGCTACCGACCCAAGCCGGGACAGATCCCCGACTCGCCGGGGGTCTATAAGTTCCGCGACGAGCACGGCCGGGTCATCTACGTCGGCAAGGCCAAGAGCCTGCGCCAGCGCCTGGCCAGCTACTTCCAGGACCTGGCCGGCCTCCATCCGCGTACGCGCACGATGGTCACCACCGCCGCCTCGGTGGAATGGACCGTCGTCTCCACCGAGGTCGAGGCGCTCCAGCTCGAGTACAGCTGGATCAAGGAGTTCGACCCGCGGTTCAACGTCAAGTATCGCGACGACAAGAGCTATCCGTATCTCGCGGTGACCCTCAACGAGGAGTTCCCGCGGGTCCAGGTGATGCGCGGCGCCAAGAAGAAGGGCGTGCGCTACTTCGGTCCTTACGGCCATGCCTGGGCCATCCGCGAGACCGTCGACCTGATGCTCCGCGTCTTCCCCGTACGCACCTGCTCCGCCGGTGTCTTCAAGCGTTCCGCGCAGATCGGCCGCCCCTGTCTGCTCGGCTACATCGGCAAGTGCTCGGCCCCCTGCGTCGGGCGCATCCCGGCCGGGGAGCACCGCGAACTGGCCGAGGAATTCTGCGACTTCATGGCCGGCCGCACCGGTGCGTACATCCGCCGTCTGGAGCGGCAGATGCAGGACGCCGCCGAGGAGATGGAGTACGAGCGTGCTGCCCGGCTCCGCGATGACATAGGCGCGCTCAGGCGGGCGATGGAGAAGAGCGCCGTGGTGCTCGCGGACGCCACCGACGCCGACCTGATCGCCGTCGCCGAGGACGAACTCGAGGCCGCCGTCCAGATCTTCCACGTCCGCGGCGGCCGGGTGCGCGGCCAGCGGGGCTGGGTCACCGACAAGGTGGAGGCCGTCACCACCGCCGGTCTCGTCGAGCACGCCCTCCAGCAGCTCTACGGCGAGGAGCGGGGCGACGCCGTGCCCAAGGAGGTCCTGGTCCCGGCGCTGCCCGAGCCCCAGGAGCCGGTCCAGCAGTGGCTGTCCGGCCGCCGCGGCTCCCAGGTCTCGCTGCGTATCCCGCAGCGCGGCGACAAGAAGGACCTGATGGCCACGGTCCAGCGCAACGCCCAGCAGTCCCTGGCCCTGCACAAGACCAAGCGCGCCTCCGACCTGACCACCCGCTCCCGCGCCCTGGAGGAGATCGCCCGGTCCCTCGGCCTGGACACGGTGCCGCTGCGCATCGAGTGCTTCGACATCTCCCACCTCCAGGGCGAGGACGTCGTCGCCTCCATGGTGGTCTTCGAGGACGGCCTCGCCCGGAAGAGCGAATACCGCCGCTTCCAGATCAAGACCTTCGAGGGGCAGGACGATGTCCGGTCCATGCACGAGGTCATCGGCCGCCGCTTCAAGCGCTATCTCCAGGAGAAGCAGAAGTCCGGCGAGTGGACGGAGGAGCCGTCCGCCGACGCCCCCGTGGAGGACGACGGCGCACCCGACGCGATGGCCGGCGCCTCCGCCGACGACGGCCGTCCCACCGACGACGAGGGCCGCCCCAAGCGGTTCGCCTATCCGCCTCAGCTGGTGGTCGTCGACGGAGGCGCTCCCCAGGTGGCGGCCGCCCGCCGCGCACTGGACGAGCTGGGTATCGACGATGTCGCCGTCTGCGGCCTGGCCAAGCGTCTGGAGGAGGTCTGGCTGCCCGATGACGACGACCCGGTCGTGCTGCCGCGCAGCAGCGAGGGCCTCTACCTCCTCCAGCGCGTCCGTGACGAGGCCCATCGCTTCGCCATCACCTACCAGCGCAGCAAGCGCACCAAGCGGCTGAAGTCCTCGCCGCTGGATGCCGTCGCGGGCCTGGGCGACACCCGCCGCCAGGCGCTGATCAAGCACTTCGGTTCGCTCAAGAAGCTGCGGGCCGCCACCATCGACGAGATCTGTGAAGTTCCGGGCGTCGGCCGCAAGACGGCCGAGACGGTCGCGGCGGCGCTGGCCGGGGCGGCACCGTCCGCCCCCGCGGTGAACACCGCCACAGGAGAGATCATTGAGGATGACGGGGCACCCTCGGCCGCGTTGTCAGCAGAACGGGGGCAGGACCGATGAGCACAGAGCACGAAGCGCAGGAAACCGAGAGAGACGGTGCACAGGTGAGTACGGGCACGACCGACCAGGGCGAGAGCGCCGCGATCCCCGAGCTGGTGATCATCTCCGGCATGTCGGGGGCGGGCCGGAGCACGGCGGCGAAGTGCCTGGAGGACCTCGGCTGGTTCGTCGTCGACAACATCCCGCCCGAGCTGATCCCGCCGATGGTCGAGCTGGGCGCCCGCTCCCAGGGCAATGTCGCCAAGATCGCCGTCGTCGTCGATGTCCGCGGCCGCCGTTTCTTCGCCAATCTCAAGGAGTCCCTGGCCACTCTCGACGCGCAGAACGTCAAGCGCCGCATCGTCTTCCTGGAGTCCTCCGACGAGGCCCTGGTGCGCCGCTTCGAGTCGGTGCGCCGCCCGCACCCCCTCCAGGGCGACGGCCGGATCGTCGACGGCATCGCCGCCGAGCGCGATCTGCTGCGCGAGCTGCGCGGCGACGCCGACCTGGTCACCGACACCTCCAGCCTCAACGTCCATGAGCTGCGCGCCAAGCTGGACGCCCAGTTCGCCGGCGAGGAGGTCCCCGAACTGCGCGCGACGGTCATGTCGTTCGGCTTCAAGTACGGCCTGCCGGTCGACGCCGACATGGTCATCGACTGCCGCTTCATCCCCAACCCGCACTGGGTCCCCGAGCTGCGCCCCTTCACCGGCCTCAACGAAGAGGTCTCGGACTACGTCTTCAACCAGCCCGGCTCCAAGGAGTTCCTGGACGGCTACGCCGAGCTGCTGCGCATCGTCGCCGAGGGCTACCGCCGCGAGGGCAAGCGTTATGTGACCATCGCGGTCGGCTGTACGGGCGGCAAGCACCGCAGCGTCGCGATGTCCGAGAAGCTGGCCCGCCGTCTGGTGACCGAAGGGGTCGAGACCGTCGTCGTCCACCGGGACATGGGGCGCGAATGACCGGCCATACGCCGCGGCTGCGCCGGGTCCGCAGGTTCGTCCCCAGGGGCCGTGCGACGAAGGGCACCACTCCCAAGGTGGTGGCGCTCGGCGGCGGGATGGGCCTGTCCGCCTCGCTGGCCGCGCTGCGCCGGATCACCGGCGATCTGACCGCCGTGGTCACCGTCGCCGACGACGGCGGCTCCAGCGGCCGCCTCCGCGACGAGCTGGGGGTGCTGCCGCCGGGGGATCTGCGCAAGGCGCTGGCCGCGCTGTGCGGCGACGACGACTGGGGCCAGACCTGGTCCCGGGTGATCCAGCACCGTTTCCAGTCCGAGGGGGAGCTGCATGACCACGCGGTCGGCAATCTGCTGATCGTCGCCCTGTGGGAGCAGCTCGGTGATCATGTCCAGGCGCTCGACCTGGTCGGCAGGCTGCTGGGCGCGCACGGCCGGGTGCTGCCCATGTCGGCCGTCCCGCTGGAGCTCCAGGCCCAGGTCAGGGGCCATGACGTGGCCCGCCCGGACGAGGTCTCCACGGTCCGCGGCCAGGCCACCGTCGCGCTCACCCGCGGCGAGGTGCTCTCCGTGCATGTGGTCCCCGAGGACCCGCCGGCCGTTCCCGAGGCGGTGGCCGCGGTGCGCGATGCCGACTGGGTGGTGCTGGGTCCCGGCTCCTGGTTCTCGTCCGTGATCCCGCATCTGCTGGTGCCGCAGCTGCGTGAGGCCCTGGAGGAGACCAAGGCCCGAAAAGTCCTTTCGCTCAACCTTGCGCCCCAACCGGGCGAAACCGATGGCTTCTCACCGCAGCGTCATTTGGAGGTTTTGGCCCGACACGCCCCTAAACTCGCCTTCGACGTGGTGCTGGCCGACAAGGCCGCCGTGCCCGACATCGAAGGTCTGACGGTTGCCGCCAAGCAGCTGGTGGGCAGCGAGGTCGAGCTGGCTGCGGTCGCCGCACAAGGAGACGACGCCCGGACCAGTGCCGGGCCGCCCCCCGACCGGCACGACCCGGAGCTGCTGGCAGCCGCGTACGACCGTATTTTTCGGATGCATGGAAGGATCGGCCCATGGCGATGACGGCTGCGGTGAAGGATGAAATCTCCCGGCTCCCCGTCACCCGGACCTGCTGCCGGAAGTCGGAGGTCTCGTCGATCCTGCGGTTCGCGGGTGGTCTGCACCTGGTCAGCGGCCGCATTGTGATCGAGGCGGAGCTGGACACGGGCATCGCCGCCCGCCGGCTGCGCAAGGACATCCTGGAGATCTTCGGACACTCCTCCGACCTGGTGGTGATGGCCCCCGGCGGCCTGCGGCGCGGCAGCCGCTACGTCGTACGGGTGGTGGCCGGCGGCGACCAGCTGGCGCGGCAGACCGGCCTGGTCGACGGGCGCGGCCGCCCCATCCGCGGCCTGCCCCCGCAGGTGGTCTCCGGTGCGACGTGCGACGCCGAGGCGGCCTGGCGCGGGGCGTTCCTGGCCCATGGTTCGCTCACCGAGCCCGGCCGTTCCTCCTCGCTGGAGGTCACCTGCCCCGGCCCCGAGGCGGCGCTCGCCCTGGTCGGCGCGGCCCGCCGGCTGGGCATCGGCGCCAAGGCCCGTGAGGTGCGCGGTGTGGACCGCGTCGTCGTCCGTGACGGTGATGCGATCGGCGCGCTGCTGACGCGGCTCGGCGCCCATGAGTCGGTGCTCGCGTGGGAGGAGCGGCGGATGCGCCGCGAGGTCCGGGCCACCGCCAACCGCCTCGCCAACTTCGATGACGCCAACCTCCGCCGCTCGGCACGGGCCGCGGTCGCCGCCGGCGCCCGGGTGCAACGGGCCCTGGAGATCCTCGGCGAGGAGGTCCCCGAGCACCTCGCGGCGGCCGGCCGGCTGCGCATGGAGCACAAGCAGGCCTCCCTGGAGGAGCTGGGCGCCCTCGCCGATCCGCCGCTGACCAAGGACGCGGTGGCCGGGCGCATCCGGCGGCTGCTGGCGATGGCGGACAAGCGCGCGCAGGACCTCGGGATTCCCGGTACGGAGTCCAATCTGACGGAGGAGCTGGCCGAGGGGATGGTCGGCTGACGGGGCCGCTGCCGGGCGGGAGGAGTCGCTCCCCCGTCCGGCCGGTGAAGTCCGGTCCTGCCGTGGGGGCTTCGGGGTCCGGCCGGCTGTGACGGAAGGGGGCTGGGCCGTTGCCGTCCCCGTCGTACGCGGGGGATCCGGCCGGCGTCGAGCGGCGTGTTTTCGCTGCCGTGGGCGGGCTGGACCGCTCAGCTGAGCTGCTGGGTTTCTCAGTTGTGAGTACGACGTGAGGCCAGATGTCAATGTCACGTACGTCTCGTACAGGGGGTAGGGTCGGAGGCGGTCGGGGACATCCCATACAGCTCGGCGGTGCATATACCGCCGTACCAACGAGGAGATCGGTTCGTGACGATCCGCGTAGGCATCAACGGATTCGGCCGCATTGGTCGTAACTACTTCCGCGCGCTCCTGGAGCAGGGTGCGGACATCGAGATCGTCGGTGTCAACGACCTGACCGACAACGCCACCCTGGTCCACCTGCTGAAGTACGACACCATCCTGGGCCGTCTCAAGCAGGACGTCAGCCACACCGACGACACCATCACGGTCGGCAACCAGACCTTCAAGACGATGGCCGAGCGCGACCCGGCGAACCTCCCCTGGGCGGAGCTCGGCGCCGACATCGTCATCGAGTCGACCGGCATCTTCACCAAGAAGGCCGACGCCGAGAAGCACATCGCGGCCGGCGCCAAGAAGGTCCTGATCTCCGCGCCCGCCAAGGACGAGGACATCACGATCGTGATGGGCGTCAACAACGACAAGTACGACGCGGCCAAGCACCACGTCATCTCCAACGCCTCCTGTACCACCAACTGTGTGGCGCCGATGGCGAAGGTGCTCGACGAGAACTTCGGCATCGTCAAGGGCCTGATGACGACGGTCCACGCGTACACCAACGACCAGCGCATCCTGGACTTCCCGCACAGCGACCTGCGCCGCGCCCGCGCCGCCGCGGAGAACATCATCCCGACCTCGACGGGCGCCGCCAAGGCCACCGCCCTGGTCCTCCCGCAGCTCAAGGGCAAGCTGGACGGCATCGCGATGCGCGTGCCCGTCCCCACCGGCTCGGTCACCGACCTGGTCCTGGAGCTCGAGCGCGAGGTCACCAAGGACGAGATCAACACCGCCTTCCAGAAGGCCGCCGAGGGTCAGCTCAAGGGCATTCTCGAGTACACCGAGGACCCGATCGTCTCCTCGGACATCGTGAACTTCCCGGCCTCGTGCACCTTCGACTCGAAGCTGACGATGTCTCAGGGCAAGCAGGTCAAGGTCGTCGGCTGGTACGACAACGAGTGGGGCTACTCCAACCGCCTGGTGGACCTGACCGTCTTCGTCGGCGGTCAGCTCTGACAAGATCAGTGCACTTGTGAGGACGGGGCTCGTACGACGCGATGGCGCGTCGGACGGGCCCCGTCCCATGATCGACCTTCCGAACGGAGTCACGGTTTCACCATGAAGACGATCGACGACCTCCAGGTGGCGGGACAGCGGGTCTTCGTCCGCGCCGACCTGAACGTGCCGCTGGACGGCACCACCATCACCGACGACGGCCGGATCCGTGCCGTCGCCCCGACGATCGCCAAGCTCGCCGAGCGCGGCGCCAAGGTGATCGTCGCCTCGCACCTGGGCCGTCCCAAGGGCGCCCCGGACCCGGCCTTCTCGCTGGCACCCGCGGCCGCGCGGCTGGGCGAGATCCTCGGGCAGGACGTGGCGTTCGCGACCGACACGGTCGGCGAATCCGCCCGGTCGGTGACCGCGGGCCTGGCCGACGGCCAGGTGGCCGTGCTGGAGAACCTCCGCTTCAACGCGGGCGAGACCAGCAAGGACGACGCCGAGCGCGGCGCCTTCGCCGACCAGCTCGCCGCCCTCGCGGACCTGTACGTGGGCGACGGCTTCGGCGCCGTGCACCGCAAGCACGCCTCCGTCTACGACCTGCCCGCGCGCCTTCCGCACGCCGCCGGTGACCTGATCGCCACCGAGGTCGGCGTGCTGAAGAAGCTCACCGAGGACGTCAAGCGCCCCTACGTGGTCGTGCTCGGCGGCGCGAAGGTCTCCGACAAGCTCGCCGTGATCGACCAGCTGCTGGAGAAGGCCGACCGCATCCTGGTGGGCGGCGGCATGGCGTACACCTTCCTCAAGGCCAAGGGCCACGAGGTGGGCATCTCGCTGCTCCAGGAGGACCAGGTCCCGGCCTGCCTGGAATACCTGGCGCGGGCCGAGAAGCGCGGCGTGGAGTTCGTCCTCCCCGTCGACGTACTGATTTCGGCCGAGTTCCCGGACCTGAAGACCAAGGCCCCGGCCAACCCCGCCATCGTCGCCTCGGACGCCATCCCGGCCGACCAGGAGGGCCTGGACATCGGCCCGAAGACCCGCGAGCTCTACGCCGCGAAGCTCGCCGACGCGGGCACCGTCTTCTGGAATGGCCCGATGGGCGTCTTCGAGCACCCCGACTACGCGGGCGGCACCAAGGCCGTCGCGCAGGCGCTGCTGGACTCGGAGGCCTTCACGGTCGTCGGCGGTGGCGACAGCGCCGCCGCGGTCCGGCTGCTCGGCTTCGACGAGAACGCTTTTGGCCACATTTCGACCGGCGGCGGCGCCAGCCTCGAATACCTCGAAGGCAAGACGCTCCCCGGCCTCGCCGCTCTGGAGGACTGAACACCGTGAGTGACCGCACCCCGCTGATGGCGGGCAACTGGAAGATGAACCTCAACCACCTCGAGGCCATCGCGCACGTCCAGAAGCTCGCCTTCGCGCTCAACGACAAGGACTTCGACGCCGTAGAGGTCGCCGTCCTGCCGCCCTTCACCGACCTGCGCTCGGTGCAGACGCTGGTCGACGGCGACAAGCTGAAGATCAAGTACGGCGCGCAGGACGTCTCCGCGCACGACGCCGGTGCCTACACCGGTGAGATCTCCGGTTCGATGCTCGCCAAGCTCAAGTGCACGTTCGTGGCCGTCGGCCACAGCGAGCGCCGCCAGTACCACGGCGAGAACGAAGAGATCTGCAACGCCAAGGTCAAGGCCGCCTTCCGGCACGGTCTCACCCCGATCCTGTGCGTCGGCGAGGGCCTGGAGGTGCGCAAGGCCGGCAACCAGGTCGCGCACACCCTCGCCCAGGTCGACGGCGGCCTCAAGGACGTCCCGGCCGAGCAGGCCGAGACCCTCGTGATCGCATATGAGCCGGTGTGGGCGATCGGCACCGGCGAGGTCGCCACCCCCGAGGACGCCCAGGAGGTCTGCGGGGCGATCCGCGGCCGGCTCGCCGAGCTCTACAGCCAGGAGCTGGCCGACAAGGTGCGCATCCAGTACGGCGGCTCGGTCAAGTCCGGAAATGTCGCGGCGATCATGGCGCAGCCGGACGTCGACGGCGCGCTGATCGGCGGCGCGGCGCTGGACGCGGACGAGTTTGTGAAGATCGTCCGTTTCCGCGACCAGTAGCAGCTATGACGACGGGCCCGGCCCGTCGTACCCTGTCGGGGCCGGGTCCGGCGTCCAGCGCGCCGCCCGGCCCCGCACCATTTCAACCAGACCCAGAGAGTTGGTCCAGCCGTGGTCATCGGGTTCTCGATCGCCCTCATCGTCTTCAGCCTGCTGCTGATGATGCTGGTGCTCATGCACAAGGGAAAGGGCGGCGGCCTGTCCGACATGTTCGGTGGCGGTATGCAGTCCTCGGTCGGTGGCTCCTCGGTCGCCGAGCGGAACCTCGACCGCATCACCATCGTGATCGGTCTGCTGTGGTTCGCGTGCATCGTGGTCCTCGGCATTCTGATGAAGCTCGGCAACTGACATACCGTCGGAGGCGCGGCCTATCATGAGGGCGGCGTCCTTGGGCGGGGTGTAACTCCTGTCACTGGACGCGCGTTGGGCCTTACGTAGACTGGAGCGCCCGCAGCGCAGCTGCTGTTAGATGCTTTGCAGCACCATTACGCAGGGAGTTACGACCGTGGCAAGTGGCAACGCGATCCGAGGAAGTCGGGTCGGGGCGGGGCCGATGGGGGAGGCCGAGCGCGGCGAGTCCGCGCCGCGCACCCGGATCTCCTTCTGGTGCTCCAACGGGCACGAGACGCAGCCCAGCTTCGCCGGCGATGCGCAGGTTCCGGACACCTGGGACTGCCCGCGCTGTGGTTTCCCGGCCGGCAAGGACCGGGACAGCCCGCCGGACCCGCCGCGCACCGAGCCGTACAAGACCCATCTCGCCTACGTCCGGGAGCGCCGCAGCGACGCCGATGGCGAGGCGATTCTCGCGGAGGCGCTGGCCAAGCTCCGCGGCGAGATCTGAGGACCGGCGACGCGATGTCCGGCCCGGCCGGAGGGATGCACCACCCCCTCCGGCCGGGCCGTTCCGCGTCTGAGGCAGCGGATGGGGCAAGTGACCGAGGCCCGTTGTCAGTGGTCGCCCCTACCGTTTTCCGTACGGGACGGATCCGGGACGGGGGCGGCGATGACGGGCACGCGGACGAGCACCATGGACGGGACGGGCGCGCTTGCCCGGCGGGGCGGATTCGGGCGGCTGTGGAGCGCGGCGGCCGTCTCCCGCTTCGGTGACGCGCTGCGCGGTACGGCCCTTCCGCTGCTGGCCTGGACCCTGACCGATTCGCCGGTGCAGATCTCGCTCGTCACCGCCTGCGAATTCCTGCCCTGGCTGCTCTTCGGGCTGCTGGGCGGCGCGGTCGCCGACCGGGTGGAGCAGCGGCGGGCCATGTGGGCGGTCGATCTGCTGCGCGGGCTGCTGATGGCCTCCTTCGCGCTGGCCGTGGCGCTGGACCGGGCGAGCATCGGCCTGCTGATCGCGCTGGCCTTCTCGCTCACCACCCTCCAGACGCTCTTCGACAACGCCGCGACGGCCCTGCTGCCCGCGGTGGTGCCCAAGGAGGCGCTGGCCACCGCCAACGCCCGGCTGATGACCGGCCAGCAGGTGCTGGGCCGGTTCGTGGGCGGGCCGGTGGCGCCGGTGCTCATCGCGCTGGGCGCCGCGGTGCCCTTCCTGGCCGACGCGGCCACGTACGTCGTCGCCGCCGCCCTCGTCGCCTCCCTGCGGACCGCTCCGCCGGCCGGGCCGCCGGCCGCCGCCGGGCGCACCCTGCGGCGCGACATCGCGGACGGCACAAGGGCGTTGTGGCGCGACCGGGTGCTGCGCGCCTTCAGCCTGTCGGTGGCGCTGGGCAACATCGGCATCGGTGCGCTGATCGCCACGCTCGTGGTGGCGGTCAAGGACCGGCTGGGCGCCGGGGACTTCGGCTATGCGGTGGTGACGACCGGCTACGGCATCGGGATGGTGCTGGGCGGGCTGCTCGCGGGCCGGGTGGTTGCCGCCGTCGGCGGGCAGGCCCGCACCCTGCTCATCGCCGGTCTGCTGCAGGCAGGTGTGCTGGTGGCCTTCGGGACGCTGCGCTCGCCGGCTGCGGCGGCGGTGTCCCTGGGCCTGTTCGGCTTCGCGGGCATGGTGTGGAACGTCCTGGAGACCACGGTCATACAGCAGCGCAGCCCCGAGGGGATGCTCGGCAGGATCAGTGCCGCCTTCCGTACGGTCTCCGTCGCCGGCGCGCCGCTGGGCGCCCTGCTCGGCGGCGCGGTCGCCGAGGCGTGCGGAGCGGGCGCCCCCGCGCTGCTGGCCGCCGCGCTGCTGGGGCTGGGCGCGGCCGTGCTGATACCCGTGCGCAATGCCGCCGACAGCTCGTTGTCCGACAGCGGACAGATACCTCATACCGCGCCCTGATCAATTAGGTTGGGAGCCGGCGGGGTGCCGGTACGAGACGAAGAAGGCTGATGTCCCAGATGAACGCAGAAACCCGCAGCAGGCTCGACCAGATGCCTGAGTGGACCGCGTTGAGCAAGCACCGGGAGCAGCTGGGGGAGGTGCATCTGCGCGAGCTGTTCGACCGCGACCCGTCCCGCGCCGAGCGCTACACCCTCCAGGTCGGCGATCTGCACCTGGACTACTCCAAGCACCTGGTCACCGACGAGACGCTGCGGCTGCTGGGCGAACTGGCCGCGGCTACGGACGTGGCCGGGCTGCGGGACGCGATGTTCCGCGGCGAGAAGATCAACATCACCGAGCGGCGCTCCGTGCTGCACACCGCGCTGCGCGCGCCCGCCTCGTCGGTGGTCATGAGCGACGGTGAGAACGCCGTCCCCGCCGTGCACCACGTCCTGACGAAGATGGGCACCTTCGCCGACCGGGTCCGCTCCGGGGACTGGAAGGGCCACACCGGCCGCCGTATCAAGACGGTCGTCAACATCGGCATCGGCGGCTCGGATCTGGGACCTGCGATGGCGTACGAGGCGCTGCGCGCCTACACCCACCGGGACATGCAGTTCCGCTTCGTCTCCAACGTGGACGGCGCCGATCTGCACGAGGCGGTACGGGACCTGGACCCGGCCGAGACGCTGTTCATCGTCGCGTCCAAGACCTTCACCACCATCGAGACCATCACCAACGCCACCTCGGCCCGCAACTGGCTGCTGACCGGGCTGCGCGCCGGCGAGGAGGCGGTCGCCCAGCATTTCGTGGCGCTGTCGACCAATGCCGAGAAGGTGGCGGAGTTCGGCATCAACACGGACAACATGTTCGAGTTCTGGGACTGGGTCGGCGGCCGCTATTCGTTCGACTCCGCGGTCGGCCTCTCGCTGATGGTCGCGATCGGCCCGGAGTGCTTCCGCGAGATGCTGGCCGGTTTCCACCTCGTCGACGAGCACTTCCGCACCGCCCCGCCGCAGGAGAACGCCCCGCTGCTGATGGGCCTGCTGGGCATCTGGTACGGCAACTTCTTCGGCGCCCAGTCGCACGCCGTGCTGCCCTACAGCCACTATCTCTCCCGGTTCACCGCCTACTTGCAGCAGCTGGACATGGAGTCCAACGGCAAGTCGGTGGACCGCGAGGGCAACCCGGTCAGCTGGCAGACCGGCCCCGTCGTGTGGGGCACGCCCGGCACGAACGGCCAGCACGCCTACTACCAACTGCTCCACCAGGGCACCAAGATGATCCCGGCCGACTTCATCGGCTTCGCCGAACCGGTCGCCGATCTGCAGCCGGGCCTGGTCGCCCAGCACGACCTGCTGATGGCCAACCTCTTCGCGCAGGGGCAGGCCCTCGCGTTCGGCAAGACGCCCGAGGAGGTACGCGCCGAGGGCGTGGCCGAGGAGCTGGTGCCGCACAAGACCTTCAAGGGCAACCACCCCACCACCACGATCCTGGCCACGGAGCTCAGCCCGTCCGTGCTGGGCCAGCTGATCGCGCTCTACGAGCACAAGGTGTTCGTCCAGGGCGCGGTCTGGAACATCGATTCCTTCGACCAGTGGGGCGTGGAGCTGGGCAAGGTACTCGCCAAGCGGGTCGAGCCCGCGCTGACGGAGGGCGCCCGGGTGCCGGGGCTGGACGCGTCGACGGCGGGCCTGGTCGCCAAGTACCGGGAGCTGCGCGGGCGCTGACCGGCCGTCGCATAGGATCCCCCGGACGATCATGACCATGGATGCGTTCGGGGGAGAGTGCCATGGCCCAAGTGCGGCGCGGCGGAACGGGATCCTGGCTGAGCTTGCTGTGGCCGCACCGTGCGGCCTGGTGGGTGTTCCAGCCCGGCTGGATACCGGAGACGGACGACCCGCTCGTGGAGCGGCTCAAACGCCTGCGAGTCCTCGCCGGGATGATCGTGGCGAGTGGTGTCTACACCTTTGTCGCACGGGACTTCAGCCTCACCGAGGCGCTGGAGAACCTGGTGGTCGCCTCTTTCGTCCTGCTGGTCATCGCCCCGCTGACCGTCGGGGCGATGCTGCTGGTGTGGCGCCGCAGCGGACCGCTGAGGCCGCTGCGGCCACGGCTGTTCGGTGCGTTGTGGCTGCTGCTGTTCTTTGTCGGGGCGGCGGTGCTGACGCTGCTCCTCATGGTGGGCGTCGCCCACTCACTGCCGACCACACCGCTGGTCCTGTGGCTGCTGTGGTTCGTCGGCGCCGCCGGGATCCGGATCAACAGCAACTTCTTCGGCACCGGGGCCATCCACCGCGCACTGCCGCCGGTCCTCGCCTCCGTCACGTCCTGGCTGATGGCCGTTCCTGACCTGGTGACCGGTGATCTGCACGGCCTCGGGCTGACGTTCGGGGTGGTCTTCATCCTGGGCGCACCGCTGCTGGTGACCTGTATCGCCCTGTTCGAGATGCACCGGCTGCGCCGCTCCCGGGGGATCCGGCTGCGGGACCATCCCGGACAGCGGCAGCCGGGCGCGCCGTACGGCAGCGGGCGGCGCCACACCGCCCGCCACCCCTCCTGACGACCTGACGCGCGTCCGCGCCCGCCCGTACGGCACGGGTGAGGTACGGCGAAGGCCCCCGCACCGGTTCGGTACGGGGGCCCTCGGCGTCCGGCCGGCCGGGTCAGGCCGACGCCGGCGGATACAGATCGCGCGGCAGCTGGGCCGCCGCCGACTCGTCCAGGAGCCACAGGGTGCGGCTGCGGCCGCGGGCGCCCGCCGCAGGGGCCTGGACCTCGCCGGCGCCGGAGAGGGCGATGGCCACGGCGTTGGCCTTGTCCTCGCCGGCCGCCAGCAGCCAGACCTCCCGGGCCGCGCGGACCGCGGGCAGGGTCAGCGAGATACGGGTGGGCGGCGGCTTGGGCGCGCCGTGCACGCCGATCACCGTCCGCTCCTGCTCGTACACGCCGGGCAGCTCGGGGAAGAGCGAGGCGACATGGGTGTCGGGTCCGACGCCCAGGAGCAGGACGTCGAAGGACGGCACCGGGCCGTGGTCCTCGGGGCCCGCCGCGGCGGCGAGTTCGGCCGCGTACGCCTCGGCCGCGGCGTCGGCGTCGTTGCCCAGCGTGCCGTTGGAGGGCGCCATCGGGTGTACCCGGGCCGGGTCGAGCGGAACGCTGTCCAGCAGCGCCTGACGCGCCTGGGTGTGGTTGCGCTCCGGGTCGCCGTCCGGAAGGAACCGCTCATCGCCCCACCACAGGTCCAGGCGGGACCAGTCCACCGCGTCCCGGGCGGGTGCCTCGGCGAGCGCCGCGAGCAGCCCGTTGCCGTTGCGGCCGCCGGTCAGGACCACCGAGGCGAAGCCACGGGCGGCCTGGGCGTCCACGATCTTCGTGATCAGCCGGGCCGCCGCGGCCTTCGCCATCAGCTCCTTGTCGCGGTGGACGACAACTTGCGGAGCGCTCACTTGGCGGCCGCCTTCTTGGCGGGCGCCTTCTTCGCCGCGGGCTTGTCCGGGGCGCTCTCCGCGGCCCGGGGTGCCTCCGGTGCCGCTGGTGATTCCCCGTCACCGAGCCGGTCCACGCCGTACTTCAGCGCGGCGGCGTAGATGTCGTCCGGGTCGAGCCGGCGCAGCTCCTCGGCGAGCAGCTCGGCGGTCTCCCGCCGCTTGAGCGCCACCGCGCGGTCCGGCTGGCCGCGCATGGAGAGCGTGGCCAGCGAGCCGTCCGCGCGGTCCAGCACGATCGGGCCGCAGGTGGACTCCATACGGACCGCCGTCAGACCGGGGCCGGCCGAAACCATGCGCCGGACCGGGACGTTCAGCCGACTGGCGAGCCACATGGCCAGCAGCTCCCCGCTCGGGTTGAACTCCTCGCCCTCGACCTCGGCCGAGGTGACCGTGCACGGCATCTGGTCCAGCGCCGCCGCCAGCATCGAGCGCCAGGGCGTGATGCGGGTCCAGGACAGGTCGGTGTCGCCGGGGGTGTACGTATCGGCGCGCTTGGTCAGCTCCGCGATGGGCTGCTCGGCGGTGTAGGCGTCGGTGACCCGGCGCTGGGCCAGCGCGCCGAGCGGGTCCTTGGCCGGGTCCAGCGGGGCGTTCACCGCCCACCAGACCACCACCGGGGCGTCCGGCAGCAGCAGCGGCAGCACCACGGACTGGGCGTGGTCGATCGCCTCGCCGTACAGCCGCAGCACCACCGTCTCGCCGGTGCCCGCGTCCGTCCCGACCCGTACCTCGGCGTCCAGGCGGGCCTTGGCGCGGTCGCGCGGCGACCGGCTGACCCGCTTGATGACGACCAGGGTGCGCGAGGGGTGCTCGCGGGAGGCTTCGTTGGCCGCCTTCAGGGCGTCGTAGGCGTTCTCCTCGTCGGTGACGATGACGAGGGTGAGCACCATGCCGATGGCAGGGGTGCCCACCGCGCGACGGCCCTCCACCAGCGCCTTGTTGATCTTGCTGGCCGTGGTTTCCGTCAGATCGATCTTCATGGCCGACGCCAGCTCCGTCCGTCTCGTGCGAGCATTTCGTCCGCCTCGGCCGGGCCCCAGGTGCCCGCCGGGTACTGCGCGGGCTTGCCGTGCTTGTCCCAGTACTCCTCGATCGGGTCGAGAATCCGCCAGGACTGCTCGACCTCCTCCAGGCGCGGGAAGAGGTTGGCGTCGCCCAGCAGGACGTCCAGGATCAGGCGTTCGTACGCCTCGGGGCTGGACTCGGTGAAGGACTCGCCGTAGGCGAAGTCCATCGAGACGTCCCGCACCTCCATGGAGGTGCCCGGCACCTTCGAGCCGAAGCGGACCGTTACGCCCTCGTCCGGCTGAACGCGGATGACCAGGGCGTTTTGCCCCAGCTCCTCGGTCGCCGTGTGGTCGAAGGGGGAGTGCGGGGCGCGCTGGAAGACCACCGCGATCTCGGTGACCCGGCGGCCCAGCCGCTTGCCGGTGCGCAGGTAGAACGGGACGCCCGCCCAGCGGCGGTTGTCCACCTGCAGCTTGATGGCGGCATAGGTGTCGGTCTTCGACTTGGGATCGATGCCGTCTTCCTGGAGATAGCCGACGGCCTTCTCGCCGCCCTGCCAGCCTTCCGTGTACTGCGCGCGGACGGTCTCCCCGGCGAGATCCTTGGGCAGCCGGACGGCCCCCAGCACCTTGGTCTTCTCCGCGACCAGCGCGTCCGCCTCGAAGGAGGCGGGCTCCTCCATGGCGGTCAGCGCGAGCAGCTGGAGGAGGTGGTTCTGGATGACGTCACGGGCCGCGCCGATGCCGTCGTAGTAGCCGGCCCGGCCGCCGATGCCGATGTCCTCGGCCATCGTGATCTGGATGTGGTCGACATAGCCGCGGTTCCACAGCGGCTCGAACATCGTGTTGGCGAACCGCAGCGCCAGGATGTTCTGGACCGTCTCCTTGCCCAGGTAGTGGTCGATCCGGAAGACCTCGTTGGGCGGGAAGACCTCGTGGACGATCCGGTTGAGCTCCTGGGCGCTCTCGAGGTTGTGCCCGAAGGGCTTCTCGATGACCGCGCGGCGCCAGGAGTCCTCCTTCTGGTCGGCCAGCCCGTGCTTCTTGAGCTGCTGGACGACCTTGGGGAAGAACTTCGGCGGCACGGACAGGTAGAAGGCGAAGTTGCCGCCCGTCCCCTGCGCCTTGTCGAGCTCGTTTATCGTCTCCTTGAGCGTCTCGAAGGCCTCGTCGTCATCGAAGTTGCCCTGGACGAAGCGGCAGCCCTGGACCAGCTGCTGCCAGACCTCCTCGCGGAACGGCGTACGCGAGTGTTCCTTGACCGCGGTGTACACCTCCTGCGCGAAGTCCTCGTTCTCCCACTCGCGACGGGCGAACCCGACGAGCGAGAAGCCCGGCGGCAGCAGACCGCGGTTGGCCAGGTCGTAGACGGCCGGCATCAGCTTTTTGCGGGACAAATCGCCCGTGACGCCGAAGATCACCAGGCCCGACGGCCCCGCGATACGCGGGAGCCGTCGGTCCAGAGCGTCACGCAGCGGATTGCTGCTTGACAAGGTTTCAGCCCTCCGAGGGAGCGAGGCGCTTGAGCTCCGCCTCCGTGGACTTGAGCAGGTCGTTCCAGGACGTCTCGAACTTGTCGACGCCCTCGTCCTCCAGAAGCTGGACGACGTCGTCGTACGAGATTCCCAGCTTCGCGAGCGCATCGAGGTCGGCCTTGGCCGACTCGTACGTGCCGCGCACGGTGTCACCGGTGATCCGGCCGTGGTCGGCGGCGGCCTGCAGGGTGGCCTCGGGCATGGTGTTGACCGTGCCCGGGGCGACCAGGTCGTCGACGTACAGCGTGTCCTTGTAGGCCGGGTCCTTGACGCCGGTCGAGGCCCACAGCGGACGCTGCTTGTTGGCGCCGGCCTTGTCGAGCGCGGCCCAGCGGTCCGAGGAGAAGACCTCCTCGTAAGCCTGGTAGGCCAGGCGGGCATTGGCCAGCGCGGCCTTGCCCTTGAGCGCCTTGGCCTCGTCCGTGCCGATGACCTCCAGGCGCTTGTCGATCTCGCTGTCCACGCGGGAGACGAAGAACGAGGCGACCGAACGGATCAGGGACAGGTCCAGGCCCGCGGCCTTCGCCTTCTCCAGGCCCGCCAGGTAGGCGTCCATCACCTCGCGGTAGCGCTCCAGCGAGAAGATCAGCGTGACATTGACGCTGATGCCCAGGCCGATCACCTCGGTGATGGCCGGCAGACCCGCCTTGGTGGCCGGAATCTTGATCAGCGTGTTCGGGCGGTCCACCAGCCACGCCAGCTGCTTGGCCTCGGCGATGGTCGGCGTGGTGTGGTGCGCCAGGCGCGGGTCGACCTCGATGGAGACCCGGCCGTCCTGGCCGCCGGTGGCGTCGAAGACCGGCCGCAGGATGTCGGCGGCGTCGCGGACGTCCGCCGTCGTGACCATGCGGATGGCTTCCTCGACGGTGACCTTGCGGGCGGCGAGGTCGGTCAGCTGCTGGTCGTAGCCGTGGCCGTCCGAGATCGCCTTCTGGAAGATCGACGGGTTGGTGGTGACACCGACGACATGCTGCTGGTCGATCAGCTCGGCGAGATTGCCGGACGTGATGCGCTGGCGCGACAGGTCGTCCAGCCAGATCGCGACGCCTTCATCGGAGAGGCGCTTGAGTGCGTCTGTCATGGGTTTAGCATCTCCTACTTGTCGTATACGGGCGTCAGCGCGCAGCCGCGTCAAGAGAGTCCCGGGCGGCGTCGGCCACCGCGTCGGCGGTGAAGCCGAATTCGCGGAAGAGGACCTTGCCGTCGGCCGAGGCACCGAAGTGCTCCACAGACACGATGCGCCCGGCGTCACCGACGAAACGGTGCCAGGTCAGGCCGATGCCGGCTTCGACGGCGACACGGGCCTTGACGGACGGCGGCAGCACACTGTCGCGGTACGCCTGGTCCTGCTCCTCGAACCACTCGACCGACGGCATCGACACGACGCGCGTCGCGATGCCCGCGGCCTGCAGCTGCTCGCGCGCCTCGACGGCGAGCTGCACCTCGGAGCCGGTACCGATCAGGACGACCTGCGGCTCGGCGCTCTTGCCTTCGGACCCTTCGGCCTCGAAGAGGACGTAACCGCCCTTGGCGGCATCCTCGTTGGCCGGGTACGTCGGGACGCCCTGACGGGTCAGCGCGAGGCCGTGCGGGGCCCCGACGCCGAACTTCTTCGTGTAGCGCTTGAGGATCTCGCGCCACGCGATGGCGGTCTCGTTGGCGTCGGCCGGGCGCACGACGTTCAGGCCCGGGATGGCGCGCAGCGAGGCCAGGTGCTCGATCGGCTGGTGGGTGGGGCCGTCCTCACCCAGACCGACGGAGTCGTGCGTCCACACGTACGTCACCGGCAGGTGCATCAGCGCGGACAGCCGGACGGCGTTGCGCATGTAGTCGGAGAACACCAGGAAGGTGCCGCCGTAGACGCGGGTGTTGCCGTGCAGCGCGATGCCGTTCATCTCCGCGGCCATGGAGTGCTCACGGATGCCGAAGTGGATCGTGCGGCCGTAGGGGTCGGCGCCCGGCAGCGGGTTGCCCTTGGGCAGGAACGACGAGGTCTTGTCGATCGTGGTGTTGTTCGAGCCCGCGAGGTCGGCGGAGCCGCCCCACAGCTCGGGGATGACCGCGCCGAGCGCCTGCAGCACCTTGCCGGACGCGGCGCGGGTGGCGACCGCCTTGCCGGTCTCGAACGCCGGGAGGTGGTCCTCCCAGCCCTCGGGCAGCTCGGTGGCCGCGATCCGGTCGAACTCGGCGGCGCGCTGCGGGTTGGCCGTGCGCCAGGCGGCGAACGACTTCTCCCATTCCTTCTTGGCGTCGCGGCCGCGGTCCAGGGCGTCGCGGGTGTGCGCGAGGACCTCCTTGGAGACCTCGAAGGACTGCTCCGGGTCGAAGCCCAGGACCCGCTTGGTGGCGGCGACCTCGTCGTCACCCAGCGCCGAGCCGTGCGCGGCCTCGGTGTTCTGGGCGTTGGGGGCCGGCCAGGCGATGATCGAGCGCGCCGCGATGAACGAGGGGCGCCCGGTCTCGGCCTTGGCGGCCTCGAGGGCCCTGGCCAGACCGGCCGGGTCCAGGTCGCCGTTGGGCAGCTGCGCGACCCGCTGGACGTGCCAGCCGTAGGCCTCGTAGCGCTTGCAGGTGTCCTCGGAGACCGCGGTCTCGGTGTCGCCCTCGATGGAGATGTGGTTGTCGTCCCACAGCAGTACGAGGTTGCCGAGCTTCTGGTGGCCCGCGAGCGAGGACGCCTCGGCGGAGATGCCCTCCTGGAGGCAGCCGTCACCGGCGATGCACCAGATGGTGTGGTCGAAGGGGGAGGTGCCCTCCGCCGCGTCGGGGTCGAACAGACCGCGCTCGTAGCGGGAGGCCATCGCCATGCCCACGGCGTTGGCGACGCCCTGGCCCAGCGGGCCGGTGGTGGTCTCCACGCCGGTGGTGTGGCCGTACTCGGGGTGGCCCGGAGTCTTCGAGCCCCAGGTGCGGAAGGCCTTCAGGTCATCCAGCTCCAGGCCGTAGCCGGCCAGGTAGAGCTGGATGTAGAGGGTCAGGCTGGAGTGGCCCGCGGAGAGCACGAACCGGTCACGGCCGGTCCAGTCCGCGTCCGCCGGGTCGTGCCGCATCAGCTTCTGGAAGAGAACGTAGGCGGCGGGCGCCAGGCTCATGGCCGTACCCGGATGGCCGTTACCGACCTTCTGCACGGAATCCATGGCCAGGACGCGGACGGTGTCCACCGCCCGCTGGTCCAGTTCGGTCCACTCGAAATCTGTGGTGGTCGGCTTGGTGCTCACCCTGAGTCAGGGCTCCTCTCCACATGTCGAACGCCGGGGACGGTATGTCCGTCGGCGGTGCCGAGCCTACCCCCGCCGGTGTGCGCGCCTTTTCGACGCTCAGTCGGTGTTTTCGGCGCTCAGTCGGTGAGTGGCACCCCGTGCACTCGTCGCATTGCGCAACCAAGTCAGGACATCGGGTGTTCCCGGCCCGGATGCGTCGGCCATACGACCAGACTGCCGGGCGGCGGTGGCCTTCGCCTCCTGAACGCCCGGCGAACACCCGGGGAAAGCTGCCGCCGTCGCGGCGAGGGGTGCCGCCCAACACGTCCCCACCCCCGCGAAGACCGCCGTATGGCCAACGTCTAAAGTGGCGTGGTAAGCGCAAGCCCTTTACCGGGTCTTCACGGCCGGAAGTGCTTGCAGGACTTATCTCTTCGACGGCAGTGGCCGCCGATGTTACTTCCAGGGGTGTGCGTGACGGCCGTCGAATCCCGTCCTGCGGGGGGGCTCTCTCAGGTTCCCGGGAGTCCCGGAAAGCGGCCGTTCAAGGCCCGCCTGGGGGCGTTTGTGGCGCTCACCAAGCCGCGGGTCATCGAACTGCTGCTGATGACCACGGTGCCGGTGATGTTCCTGGCAGCCAAGGGTGTGCCGGATCTGTGGCTGGTGCTGGAGACGTGCATCGGCGGGTACCTCTCCGCCGGCGGCGCCGCCGCCTACAACATGTACATCGACCGTGACATCGATGCGCTGATGGACCGTACGTCCCAGCGCCCGCTGGTCACCGGCATGGTCAGCCCGCGCGAATGCCTGGTCTTCGCGACCGTCCTCGCGGTGGGCTCCACGGCCTGGTTCTACTTCCTCGTCAACCCGCTGTCGGCGGCGCTGTCCCTCGGTGCGCTGCTTTTCTATGTCGTCGTTTACACGATGATCCTCAAGCGGCGTACGACGCAGAACATCGTCTGGGGCGGCATCGCGGGCTGTATGCCCGTCTTCATCGGCTGGTCCTCGGTGACGAACTCCGTCTCCTGGGCCTCCTTCGTCCTCTTCCTCGTCATCTTCTTCTGGACGCCGCCGCATTACTGGCCGCTGTCGATGAAGGTCAAGGACGACTACGCGCGGGTCGGTGTGCCGATGCTGCCGGCCGTCGCGGGCAACAAGGTCGTCGCGCGCCAGATCGTCGCCTACAGCTGGGTGATGGTCGCCGTCTCGCTGCTGCTGCAGCCGCTGGGCTACACCGGCTGGTTCTACACCGCCGTCGCCCTCGTCTGCGGGGCCTTCTGGCTCAAGGAGGCGCACGGCCTGCAGGCCCGCGCCAAGGCCGGGATCACCGGCGCCAAGCTCAAGGAGATGCGGCTGTTCCACTGGTCCATCACCTATGTGTCGCTGCTGTTCGTGGCCGTCGCGGTGGACCCCTTCCTGCACTGACGTCCCGGCCGGCCGCCTCCTGCCGCCGCCTCTTCCTCAGTTGATTACCGACGGGTAGCATGCTGCTCATGGCAGACAACCAGCAGGCGGACGAGCAGACGGAGCCGGCGGCGGACGCAACGGCCGGCAAGCCGGCCGACAGGCGCACCGCCCGGCTCGCCAAGCAGATCCGCGCCTTCGCCGACTCGCACGGCGGCAGCGCCGAGGGCCAGCTCGCGCACATCGGCCGCGGCCGCATCCGGATCGCCCTGGTCGGCGCCAACGGCGAGTGGGGAAACCTCGTCGCGGACGGCTTCGAGACCGCCAAGGACGCCGCCGCCCTGGCCGGCCTCGTCCTCCACGACGACTTCGACGGCGAACTGGCCGCCAAGGTCCGCACCGGCCGCTACGAGTGGTCCCGGATGGCGGGTATCCAGGTGGGCGGCCCGGCCAACGCCTGACGGCCAACGCCTGACGGCCGACGCCTGAGGGCCGACGCCTGAGGGCCGATGCCCGAAGGCCGCCGGATGCCGTGCGCCGGGGCGCACGCCGGAAGCGGAGCCCGCTACCTCACCACCTCCTTGCCCGTTAGGCCCACCGGGCGCGGCGTTTCGTTCGCGCCCGGCGGGCTCTTGGGTAGGAGCAGCGGATGAACGGCCTTCCATCCCCGGTCGACCAGCCACCGCTCATCGATCAGCACAGCCACGGCGCGGTCCACGGCGAGCTCGGCCTCGGCTCCTTCGAGACCCACCTCGCCGCCGCGGCCGGCGCCCCCGGCCCGGCCCCCGCGGGCACCAGCTACTTCGACAGCTGGACCGGCCTCGCCCTGCGCCGCTGGTGCCCCCCGCTGCTGGGCCTGGAGCCGCACTGCCCGCCCGCCCGCTATCTGGCCCGCAGGCGCGAGGTCGGCGCCTTCCAGGCCGGCCGGCTGCTGCTGCGCGGCGCCGGTATCGGCACCTTCCTGCTGGAGGCCGGCGCCCCCAGCGAGCTGACCTCCGCCGCCGAACTGGCCGCCGCCGCCGAGGCCCGCACCCATGAGGTCGTACGCCTCGAGGCGCTCGCCGAACAGGTCGCCGACACCTCGGGCAGCGTCGACTCCTTCATCGGCTACACCGCCGAGGCCCTCTACGCCGCGGCCCAGCACGCCACCGCCTTCGCCTCCGGCGCCACCTACTGCGACGGCCACGCCCCGCAGGCCGGCGAGGTACGGCGCGCCGCCGGCCGCTGGCTGCGCGGCCGGCGGCCGGGGGAGCGGCTCGGCGAGCCGGCGCTCGTACGGCATCTGCTGTGGAGCGCGATGGCCACCGGGCTGCCCGTACAGCTGCACTGCCCCGATCCCCGGCCGCTGGCGGGCTTCTTGCGGGCCACGGCCGGTATCGGGGCGGATGTCGTCCTGCTGCCCGCGGCGCCGCACCACCGCCGGGCGGCACAGCTGGCCGCCGTGCACGCCCATGTCTACGCGGACGCCGGACCGAGCCCCGAGGAGACGCTCGGCCAGGCGCCGTTCGGCAAGCTGCTGTTCTCGTCGGGGGCGCGCGGGCTGCCCGAGCTCTACGTCACCGGGGCGCGGCTGTTCGTGCGGGCCATGGAGCGGGTCGTACGGGAGTGGACCGACGAGGGGCTGTGCGGCGCGGCGGACGGGCGGCGGATCACCGAGATGGTGGGGTCGGGGACCGCGCGGCGGGTCTACCGGCTGGAGGCGGCGGCCGGCTGAGGCTTCTCCAGCGGTTCGTCGTCCCCGGCGGGCTCCGCGTCGACCGGGGCCGGGCCGCGGTCGCGCAGTTCGAGGGAGACCCGCAGTACGGCGATCCAGACCAGGGTCGAGCCGAGCATGTGCAGCCCGACGACGAGCGCGGGCAGACCCAGGAAGTACTGGAGGTACCCGATGGCACCCTGGGCGGCGACGGTGGCGAACAGCACCAGGACGGCGCGGCGGGCGGCGGCCGGGGCGTCGACCGCGCGCAGCACGAACCACAGCGCGACGCTCAGGCCGACCACGATGTAGACGAAGTCCACATGCAGCTGGGTGATCTCGTGCCAGTCCAGCGGGATGCGGTGCACCTCGCGGGCGTCACCGGCGTGCGGGCCGGTACCGGTGACGACGGTGCCGATCACCGTCAGCGCGCCGGCCGCCGCGACCAGCAGCCAGGCCAGCTGCCGCACCGGCCGGGCCACCAGGTCACTCGGCTCTTCGTCGCCCTCACGGGCCCGCCGCCAGGACACCACGGCGACGGTCAGCAGGGCGGTGGAGAGCAGGAAGTGGGTGGCGACGATGTACGGGTTGAGCCCCGTCAGCACGGTGATGCCGCCGACCGGCGCGTTCGCCAGCACGATCCAGAACTGCGCCCAGCCGAGCTTGGTGAGCGAGCGGCGCCGGGGCTTCTGGGACCTGGCGGCGATGATGAAGAGCCCGACGACCGCGCAGATCACATAGATCAGCATGCGGTTGCTGAACTCGATCACGCCGTTGATGCCCATCTCGGCGGTCGGCGTCAGGCTGCCCGGGGTGCACTGGGGCCAGGTCGAGCACCCCAGCCCCGACCCGGTCAGCCGGACCGCGCCGCCGGTCACCACGACGACGACGGCGATCACGACGGTGGCGAGCGCGGCCCGCTCCACGAAGCGTGTGGAAGGCGTCCAGCGACGGGCGATCAGCTCAAGGGGATTCAGCGTGTTCGGCACGGAAGCCATCGTAGGCGGCGGCTTGTGCGAGTTTTCACGAGGGCCCGTTTTGTGTGCCGGTCACCAGCGCACCGCGGTGAATCACCAGCGCACGGCGGTGAAGTCGACCGGCCGCGGCCGCATCCGGCGGGCCCGCGCCACCAGCTGTCGCATCCGCTGCGCCATCTGCGGGGCGGGCAGGCGCTTGCGGTCGCCGTGGCCGGGCAGCAGCCACTCGAAGCGGAGCCGGCCGGCGCTGCGGGCCAGGGAGGCCGCCAGCTCCTCGACGGAGTACCAGGTGACGCTCTCCGCCACCTCCAGGTCGTCCGTCGTCCGCGACCAGTAGAAGCTGTCGCCGCTGAAGCAGTACCGGTCGTCGGCGACGTAGAGGACGCTTCCCCTGGTGTGGCCCGGAAGCGGATGGGCGGTCAGGCCCTCGGCGACCTCGATGGGTTCGGTGCCGCGCAGGACGCGGTCGGCGTCGGGGGCCGCGTCGAGGTCCCCTTCGTGGATCCACAGCCGGGCGCCGAAGCGGTCCGCGTAGCGGCGGCCGTGGGCCGCATGGTCGCGGTGCGTGAGCAGAACGTCGGTGACGGGGCCCAGCTCTTCGTACCGAGCCGCCAGGGCCTCGCTCCAGCGCGGGGTGTCGACCATCATCAGGGTGCCGGACGGGCGCCGCACCAGGTAGGAGTTGGCGGCGGCGGTGTGCGGGGAGTTGTGCCCGCAGAGCAGGACGGTGTCGTCGAGGTCGTCGAGAGCTAACGGGAACGGGTCCAGCGTCGTGTCCAGCCGCCGGGAACCGGCGTGGATCGAACGGGTGTGGCAGGCGAACGCGGCGGCGTGCAGCCGGCGCTCCTCCGCCGCGTCGCGCGGCCGGCGCAGGATCTCGGAGCGTCCGCCGACCTCGCCGATCAGGTCCGGCGCGAGCTGTCTGGCGACGTCGCAGTTGGTGCAGCGGTCGTCCACGTACCAGTCGGTGGTGTGCGCCTCGTTCACGGTGTGCCTCGTTTCGGGTGCGGCGTCGTGTGCCGGGGTACCGGCTCCGTGACCAAGGGTTCCCCGGTGGCCGGCCGAAGGGGAAGGGCGCCGGATCTTGTGTTTGCCGGGCGGGGCCGCTCTGAGGCGAGCGGCAACATGGCGCGCTCATGACAAACAGTGGCTCCGGCCGGACGACGAGGCAGCCGCCCGGCGGCTCACTCCCAGCGGAAGAACTTCGCCGCCGCCCCCAGCCCCAGCACCGCCCACACCGCGAGGATGCCCAGGTCGGCCCAGGGGGTCCCGGCGCCGTGCTGCAGTACCGTCCGCAGCCCGTCCGACAGTGCCGAGACCGGCAGCAGCTCCAGCACCGTCCGGGCCGCCTCCGGGAACTTCGTCAGCGGGACGATGACCCCGCCGCCCACCAGGAGCAGCAGAAAGACCAGGTTGGCGGCGGCCAGGGTGGCCTCCGCCTTGAGCGTGCCGGCCATCAGCAGGCCGAGGCCGGAGAACGCGGCGGTGCCCAGGAGGAGCAGCAGGACGACGGGGACGGGGCTGCCGTGCGGGGACCAGCCCAGCGCGAGGGCGACCGCCGTCAGCAGGGCGATCTGCAGCACCTCGGTGACCAGTACCGCGCAGGTCTTGGCGGTCATCAGACCCCAGCGCGGCAGCGGCGAGGCGGCTAGCCGCTTGAGCACGCCGTAGCGCCGCTCGAAGCCGGTGGCGATGGCCTGGCCGGTGAAGGCGGTGGACAGCACTGCCAGGGCGAGGATGCCGGGCGCCAGGAAGTCGACGGCCTTCCCCGGGCCACCCGCGGTGTCCGTGGGCACGGCGATGATGTCGACGGCGGAGAAGAGCACCAGCAGCAGGGTCGGGATGATGACCGTCAGCAGCAGCTGCTCGCCGTTGCGCAGCAGCATCCTGGCCTCCAGGGCCGCCTGCGCGCGGATCATCCGGGGCAGCGGGGCCGCACCGGGGCGCGGGGTGAACGTGCCGGCAGATGCCTCGGTGGCGGTCATACGCGCAGCTCCTTGCCCGTGAGCTCGAGGAAAACGTCCTCCAGGGTGTGCCGTTCGACGGCTATCGCATCGGGCATGACGCCGTTCTGCGCGCACCAGGAGGCGACGGTGGCCAGGAGCTGCGGGTCGACCGTGCCGTTGACGCGGTAGGTGCCCGGGGTCAGCTCCGTGGCGACGCTGTCCGAGGGCAGCGCCTTGAGGAGGGAGGCGACATCGAGGCCCGGCCGGCCGCTGAAGCGCAGGCTGTTCTCCGCGCCGCCCCGGCACAGTTCCTCCGGGCTGCCCTGGGCGATGACCCGGCCGCCGTCGATGATCGCGACGTCGTCGGCGAGCTGCTCGGCCTCGTCCATGAAGTGGGTGGTCAGTACGACGCTCACGCCGTCGGCCCGCAGTTCCCGCACCAGGTCCCAGGTGGCGTGCCGGGCCTGCGGGTCGAGGCCGGCGGTCGGCTCGTCGAGGAAGACCAGCTCGGGGCGGCCGACGACGGCCATCGCCAGCGCGAGCCGCTGCTGCTGGCCGCCGGACAGCCGCCGGTAGGGCGTACGGCCGCAGCTGCCAAGGCCCAGCCGTTCGATGAGGAGGCCGACGTCGACGGGCTGGGCGTGCAGGGTGGCGGTGTGCCGCAGCATCTCCTCGGCCCTGGCGCCCGCGTAAACGCCGCCGGACTGCAGCATCACACCGATCCGGGGGCGCAGCGCGGCGGCGTCGGCGACGGGGTCCAGGCCCAGGACGCGGACGGTGCCCTCATCCGGACGGCGGTAGCCCTCGCAGATTTCCACGGTGGTCGTCTTGCCGGCGCCGTTCGGGCCGAGCACGGCGGTCACCGCGCCGCGCGCGACGGTCAGGCCGAGCCCGTCCACGGCGGTCTTGGTCCCGTATCGCTTGACCAGGCCGACGACCTCGACGGCAGGCTCTCGGCCCGGGGTCCGGGGGCCGCTCCCCGGGGAGGTGCTGCGCATGGCGGGCAGTCTACGGAGAGCGGCCGGGACGCCGGTGAGCGGGGGCCGGGGCCATGGCGGATTCCGGCCACCGGGCCCGTCCGCCGCCACCGGGCCGTGCGGGCCCCGCGGCGCCCCGGAATTAGGCGACCCTAAGTGATCGAGGCCACCAGTCCGTGATCCGGACATGGGTTGAATCGCTCTGAGGAATTACGCAACAATGGCGTTGTGAAAAACCCGAGCGCGGATCAGGAAGCTCCGGTGGTCGACCCGACCACCGGGCCGGCTCCCTCCGCGCCCGAGCGGACCGACGGGGCCCCCGCGGCACCGCGCTCCGCTCACCCCGCCCCCTCGGCACACGACGAGCAGCAGGGCACCCGCAATCGCGTCGCCCGCTCCATTCTCGACCACGGCCCGTCCACCGCTGCCGAGCTGGCACTGCGCCTGGAGCTCACCCAGGCGGCGGTCCGCCGCCATCTGGACACGCTGGCCGCGGAGGGCGTCGTAGAGCCCCGCGAGAAGCGGGTCTACGGCTCGCGCGGGCGCGGCCGCCCCGCCAAGGCCTTCGCGCTCACCGACTGCGGCCGGGATGCCTTCGACCAGGCCTACGACCAGCTGGCCAGCGACGCGCTGCGCTGGATCGCGCAGACCGCAGGCGGCGGCGCGATGGGCGAGGCGGCGGTCGCGGCGTTCGCCCGCGCGCGGCTCGCGGCCCAGGCCCAGGGCTACCGCGAGGCGGTCGAGGCCGCCGAGCCGGAGGCCCGCACCCAGGCCCTTGCGGAGGCGTTGACCGCGGACGGGTACGCTGCTACGGCGCGCAGTGCGCCCAATTCCCAGCTCGGTGAACAGCTCTGCCAGCACCACTGCCCGGTCGCCCATGTCGCCGAGCGGTACCCGCAGCTGTGCGAGGCGGAGACCGAGGTCTTCTCCCGATTGCTCGGGACACACGTGCAGCGTCTTGCCACCATCGCCCACGGCGACGGAGTGTGTACGACCTTCATCCCGAAGGCCGGGGCCGGCAAGGCCGCTCACAGCACCGAACGCACCACCAAGACCACCACAGCTTCTGCAAGCACGGCCGGGAGGAACCCCGCATGACGCTCCCCACGGAGACTGCTCACCCCGAGCTCGAGGGCCTGGGCAAGTACGAATACGGCTGGGCCGACTCCGACGTGGCCGGCGCCTCCGCCAAGCGCGGTCTTTCCGAGGCCGTCGTCCGCGACATCTCGGGGAAGAAGAACGAGCCGGAGTGGATGCTCAAGCTCCGCCTCAAGGGTCTGAAGCTGTTCGACAAGAAGCCCATGCCCAACTGGGGCTCGGACCTGTCGGGCATCGACTTCGACAACATCAAGTACTTCGTCCGCTCCACCGAGCAGCAGGCCGCCTCCTGGGAGGACCTGCCCGAGGACATCAAGAACACCTACGACAAGCTCGGCATCCCCGAGGCGGAGAAGCAGCGCCTGGTCGCCGGTGTCGCAGCCCAGTACGAGTCCGAGGTCGTCTACCACCAGATCCGCGAGGACCTGGAGGAGCAGGGCGTCATCTTCCTGGACACCGACACCGCCCTCAAGGAGCACCCGGAGCTCTTCCAGGAGTACTTCGGCACGGTCATCCCGGTCGGCGACAACAAGTTCGCGTCGCTGAACACCGCGGTGTGGTCCGGCGGCTCGTTCATCTACGTCCCCAAGGGTGTCCACGTCGACATCCCGCTGCAGGCCTACTTCCGGATCAACACCGAGAACATGGGCCAGTTCGAGCGGACGCTGATCATCGTCGACGAGGACGCCTACGTCCACTACGTCGAGGGCTGCACGGCGCCGATCTACAAGTCGGACTCGCTGCACTCCGCGGTCGTGGAGATCATCGTCAAGAAGGGCGGCCGCTGCCGCTACACGACCATCCAGAACTGGTCGAACAACGTCTACAACCTGGTCACCAAGCGTGCCGTCGCCTACGAGGGCGCGACCATGGAGTGGGTCGACGGCAACCTCGGCTCCAAGGTGACCATGAAGTACCCGGCGGTCTACCTGATGGGCGAGCACGCCAAGGGCGAGACCCTGTCCATCGCCTTCGCGGGCGAGGGCCAGCACCAGGACGCCGGCTCCAAGATGGTCCACATGGCGCCGAACACCTCCTCCAACATCGTCTCCAAGTCGGTGGCGCGAGGCGGCGGCCGTACCTCCTACCGCGGTCTGGTCGAGATCGGCGAGGGCGCGGCGGGCTCCAAGTCCAACGTGCTGTGCGACGCGCTGCTGGTGGACACCATCTCCCGCTCGGACACCTACCCCTACGTCGACGTCCGCGAGGACGACGTGTCGATGGGCCACGAGGCGACCGTCTCCAAGGTCAGCGAGGACCAGCTCTTCTACCTGATGGCGCGCGGCCTGACGGAGTTCGAGGCCATGGCGATGATCGTGCGCGGCTTCGTCGAGCCGATCGCCCGTGAGCTGCCGATGGAGTACGCCCTGGAGCTCAACCGGCTGATCGAGCTGCAGATGGAAGGCGCGGTCGGCTGACGCCCGGCCCCCAGCAGCGACTGACTCCCTGATTGCAGAAAGCGAGCACTACGACAGCCATGGCTGACGCTCAGAACATCCCGGCGGGTTCCACGACCACCGGCTCCATCGCGGTGGCCGCGGAGTCCACCGTCGCCACCCGGATGAGCGCCCCGCCGTCCTACGACGTGGCGGACTTCCCGGTGCCGCACGGCCGCGAGGAGGAGTGGCGCTTCACGCCCCTCGCGCGCCTGAAGGGCCTGCACGACGGCTCCGCCGTGGCCGGCGGCCCCGACCTGAAGATCGACATCACCGCGCCCGAGGGTGTCACCCACGAGCTGGTCGACCGCGCCGACCCGCGGGTCGGCAAGGCCGGCAAGCCCGTGGACCGGGTCGCGGCGCAGGCCTACAGCACCTTCGAGAAGGCCTCGGTCGTCACGGTCCCCAAGGAGACCGTGCTGCCCGAGCCGATCCGGATCAGCGTGCACGGCGAGGGCGGCACCGCCTTCGGCCACCAGGTCATCGAGCTCGGTGCGTTCGCCGAAGCGGTCGTCGTCATCGACCACACCGGTGACGCGGTGCTCGCCGCCAACGTCGACTACCTCCTCGGCGACGGCGCCAAGCTCACCGTCGTCTCCGTCCAGGACTGGGACGACACGGCCGTCCACGTCGGGCAGCACAACGCCCTGGTCGGCCGGGACGCCTCCTTCAAGTCCGTGGTCGTCACCTTCGGCGGCGACCTCGTCCGCCTCCACCCGCGCATCAGCTACGCGGGCCCCGGCGGCGAGGCCGAGCTCTACGGCCTGTACTTCACCGAGCAGGGGCAGCACCAGGAGCACCGCCTCATGGTCGACCACGAGGCGCCCAACTGCCGCTCGCACGTGACGTACAAGGGCGCGCTGCAGGGCCAGGACGCGCACGCCGTGTGGATCGGCGACGTCCTGATCCAGGCGTCCGCCACCGGCACGGACACCTACGAGCTCAACCGCAACCTCGTCCTGACCGACGGCGCGCGGGTCGACTCGGTCCCCAACCTGGAGATCGAGACCGGCGAGATCGTCGGCGCCGGCCACGCCTCGGCGACCGGCCGCTTCGACGACGAGCAGCTGTTCTACCTGATGGCCCGCGGCATCCCGGCCGACGAGGCCCGCCGGCTGGTCGTCCGCGGCTTCTTCGCCGAGCTGGTCCAGCAGATCGGTCTCCCGGACGTCGAAGAGCGCCTGATGAGCAAGATCGAGGCCGAGCTGGAAGCGTCCGCGGTATGAGCTACGTACGCGCAGCGGCGCTGAGCGAGCTGGCGGAGGACACCCCCAAGCGGGTGGAGATCGACGGCACGCCGGTTTCTCTCGTCCGCACCGAAGGCGAGGTGTTCGCGATCAACGACATCTGCTCGCATGCGAACGTCTCCCTCTCGGAGGGCGAGGTCGAGGACTGCTCGATCGAGTGCTGGCTGCATGGCTCGAGCTTCGACCTGCGCACCGGCAAGCCGTCCGGCCTTCCGGCGACGCGCCCCGTCCCCGTATACCCCGTAAAGATCGAAGGGGACGACGTGCTCGTCTCCGTCACCCAGGAGTCCTGAGTTCCCCATGGCAACGCTTGAGATCCACGACCTGCACGTCTCCGTCGAGGCCGAGAACGGCCCCCGCGAGATCCTGAAGGGCGTCGACCTGACCGTGAAGCAGGGCGAGACGCACGCCATCATGGGCCCCAACGGCTCCGGCAAGTCCACCCTCGCCTACTCGCTGGCGGGTCACCCCAAGTACCAGATCACCGGCGGCACCGTCACCCTCGACGGCGAGGACGTCCTGGAGATGTCCGTCGACGAGCGCGCCCGCGCCGGCGTCTTCCTCGCCATGCAGTACCCGGTCGAGGTGCCCGGCGTCTCCGTTTCCAACTTCCTGCGCACCTCCGCGACCGCGATCCGCGGCGAGGCCCCCAAGCTGCGGCTGTGGGTCAAGGAGGTCAAGGAGGCCATGCAGCGCCTCCAGATGGACCCCGCGTTCGCCGAGCGCAACGTCAACGAGGGCTTCTCCGGCGGCGAGAAGAAGCGCCACGAGATCCTCCAGCTCGAGCTGCTCCGCCCGGCCATCGCGATCCTCGACGAGACCGACTCCGGCCTGGACGTCGACGCGCTGCGCACCGTCTCCGAGGGCGTCAACCGCGTCCGCGAGACCGGCGAGGTCGGCACCCTGCTGATCACCCACTACACGCGCATCCTGCGCTACATCAAGCCCGACCAGGTCCACGTGTTCGCGAACGGCCGCATCGCCGAGTCCGGCGGCGCCGAGCTCGCCGACAAGCTGGAGGCCGAGGGCTACGAGGCATACACGAAGGGCGGCGCAACCGCGTGACACAGCTGCCGGGCCTCCTCGACACAGAGGCGATCCGTAAGGACTTCCCCCTTCTGGACCGTCAGGTCCACGACGGGAAGAAGATCGTGTACCTGGACAACGCGGCGACGTCGCAGAAGCCGCGCCAGGTCCTCGACGCCCTGAACGCCTACTACGAACGCCACAACGCCAACGTTCACCGCGGCGTGCACGTGCTCGCCGAGGAGGCCACGGCGCTGTACGAAGGCGCCCGCGACAAGGTCGCCGCCTTCATCAACGCGCCGAGCCGCGACGAGGTGATCTTCACCAAGAACGCCTCGGAGTCGCTCAACCTCGTCGCGAACATGCTCGGCTGGGCCGATGAGCCCTACCGCGTGGACCGCGAGACCGAGATCGTCATCACGGAGATGGAGCACCACTCCAACATCGTCCCGTGGCAGCTGCTCTCGCAGCGCACCGGCGCGAAGCTGAAGTGGTTCGGCATCACCGACGACGGCCGCCTCGACCTGTCCAACATCGACGAGATCATCACGGAGCAGACGAAGATCGTCTCCTTCACGCTGGTCTCCAACATCATGGGCACCATCAACCCGGTCGAGACGATCATCCGGCGCGCCCAGGAAGTCGGCGCACTGGTCTGCATCGACGCCTCGCAGGCCGCCCCGCACATGGTGCTGGACGTCCAGGCGCTGCAGGCCGACTTCGTCGCCTTCACCGGACACAAGATGTGCGGCCCGACCGGCATCGGCGTCCTGTGGGGCCGCCAGGAACTGCTGGAGGACCTCCCGCCGTTCCTCGGCGGCGGCGAGATGATCGAGACCGTCTCGATGCACTCCTCGACGTACGCCCCGGCGCCGCACAAGTTCGAGGCCGGTACGCCCCCGATCGCCCAGGCCGTCGGCCTCGGCGCGGCCGTGGACTACCTCACCTCGATCGGTATGGACAACATCGCGACGCATGAGCACGCGATCACCGAGTACGCCGTCAAGCGGCTGCTGGAGGTCCCCGACCTGCGCATCGTCGGCCCGAGCACGGCCGAGGACCGCGGGGCGACGATCTCCTTCACGCTCGGCGACATCCACCCGCACGACGTCGGCCAGGTGCTGGACGAGCAGGGCATCGCGGTCCGGGTGGGTCACCACTGCGCCCGTCCCGTCTGCCTGCGCTACGGAATTCCTGCGACCACGCGAGCGTCGTTCTATCTGTACTCCACCCCGGCCGAGGTCGACGCCCTGGTCGAGGGCCTGGAACACGTCCGCAACTTCTTCGGTTGAGGAAATGCAGCCGGTTAACCACGCACAGCGGATGAGGACGAGGACTGACTGAGCCGTGAAGCTGGATTCCATGTACCAGGACGTCATCCTGGACCACTACAAGCACCCCCATGGGCGCGGTCTTCGGGACGGCGACGCCGAGGTGCACCATGTCAACCCGACCTGCGGCGACGAGATCACCCTGCGGGTACGCCTGGACGGCGCGAGGATTGAAGATGTGTCGTACGAGGGCCAGGGCTGCTCCATCAGCCAGGCCTCGGCGTCCGTCCTCAACGAACTCCTGGTCGGCAAGCAGCTCGGGGACGCGCAGAAGATCCAGGAGACGTTCCTGGAACTGATGCAGTCCAAGGGCCAGGTGGAGCCGGATGACGCGATGGAGGAGGTGCTGGAGGACGCGGTCGCGTTCGCCGGTGTCTCGAAGTACCCGGCACGCGTGAAGTGCGCGCTGCTGAGCTGGATGGCCTGGAAGGACGCCACGGCCAAGGCCCTCTCCGAGGAGGCGAAGACCGCATGACCGACACCCCGACCACCACCAAGCCGGCCTCGGAGGAAGAGGTCCGCGAGGCCCTCTACGACGTCGTGGACCCCGAGCTGGGCATCGATGTCGTCAACCTGGGCCTGATCTACGGCGTGCACATCGACGACGCCAACATCGCCACCATCGACATGACGCTGACCTCCGCGGCCTGCCCGCTGACCGACGTCATCGAGGACCAGGCGAAGTCGGCCACCGACGGCATCGTCAACGAGCTGAAGATCAACTGGGTCTGGATGCCCCCGTGGGGCCCGGACAAGATCACCGACGACGGCCGCGAGCAGCTGCGCGCGCTGGGGTTCAACGTCTGATCCGCTGAGGTCGACGACTGATCCCCGCACAGGGGCGCGCGCGACACGCGTGAGTGGTACCGATACGGCCATGCCCGCCAGGCACACTGGCGGGCATGGCCGTATCGCTGTATCAGATCGCCGTCGACGCCCATGACCTCAAGGGCCAGGCCGCATTCTGGGCCGGGGTCCTGGGCTGGCGGGTCGTGCACGAGGCCCTCGACGAAGTCGTCATCGGTGCCGATGAGCGCGCGCTGCCGGGCATCGTCTTCCTCCCCGTGCCGGAGGTGAAGTCCCGTAAGAACCGGCTGCATCTGGACCTGACGCCCGATGACCAGGCCGCGGAGGTCGAGAGGATCATCGGCCTCGGGGCCCGCCGGGTGGATGTGGGCCAGGGCGACGCGGTGTCGTGGGTGGTGCTCGCCGACCCGGAGGGCAACGAGTTCTGCGTGCTGAGGCCGAAGCGGACGCTGGTGGACTAGGGCCTGTCGTTCGGATCAGGGCGGGCTCGCGGCGTCCTGCACCGCGCTGTGTACGACCGTACGCAACGTTGTGTACGCTCGTACGCATGGTCTATGTGACGCTCTCGACCGCGATCCTCTCCGAGATACTCGCGACCACCGCGATGAAGTACAGCGACGGATTCAGCAGGCTGTGGCCGTCGGTGGGCACCGTGGTGGGCTACCTCATCGCCTTCGCGCTGCTGGCGCAGACGCTGAAGACGATGAGCGTCGGGACCGCCTATGCGATCTGGTCCGGGGCCGGCACGGCCGTGATCGCGGCGATCGGGATCGTCTTCCTCGGGGAGAGCACCAGCGCGCTGAAGATCCTCGGGGTGCTGCTGGTCATCGCGGGAGTCGTGGCGCTGAACCTGGACGGTGCGCACTGATGGCGCGGCGCTACGACCCCGACAGACGGCAGCGGATCATCGACGCGGCGATCCGCGTGGTCGGCGAGCGCGGGATCGCCGGGCTCAGCCACCGTGCGGTGGCCGCCGCGGCCGATGTGCCGCTGGGATCGACGACGTACCACTTCCGCACCCTGGACGATCTGCTGATCGCGGCGCTGGAGCAGGTCGACGAGGAGTGGATGGCCGACTTCGCGCGTTGGGTGGCGAGCATCGACCCGGCGGTGCCGCTCGCCGAGGAGGTCACGCGCTACGTGGCGGACGTCCTGGGCGGGGACCGGGCGCAGGTGGAGCTGGTGTACGAGCTGTATCTGGCGGCGCTGCGGCATGCGGCGGTGCGGCCCATCGCGGCCGCCTGCCTGGACGAGATGGCGCAGCTGCTCGGGCAGCGGATCGGCGACCTCCCGACGGCGCGGGCCGTGGTGGCCTTCGCCGACGGGCTGGTGCTCCAGCATCTGCTCACCGGAGCGCCCTTCGAACCGGCCGCGCTGCGCGCCGGACTGGCCGGGGTGCTGGACTCGGGCCGGGGCGAACGCGGCTCGTAGGGCCCTACGAAGCGGTTGGTGCGACCCTACGGCTGGGGCCCGATCGCTGAGACCGGTTCGCCTCGGCGGCCGCGCTCCGGTTAGGTTTCGAGCATGACCGATGCTGCTACCTCTCCCCGTACGACCGGCGCCGTTGCCGCCGGGCTCGCCACCGTCGCCTCCGACGGCACCGTCCTCGACACCTGGTTCCCGGCGCCCGAGCTGGTCGACTCGCCCGGCCCGGCCGGAACCGAGCGGCTGGAGGACGAGCGCGCCACGGATCTGCTGGGCCCCGCCGCTCTCAAGGCGATCGGTCCCGACCCGGTCCGTGACGTGGAGGTCGTTGCCGTCCGTACGGTCATCTCCTCGCTGGACGACAAGCCGCTGGACGCGCACGACGTCTACCTGCGGCTGCACCTCCTCAGCCACCGGCTGGTCAAGCCGCACGGGCAGAACCTCGAGGGCATGTTCGGCCTGCTGGCGAACGTCGCCTGGACCTCGCTGGGCCCGGTGGCCGTCGACCAGGTGGAGACGGTGCGGCTCAACGCCCGCGCCGAGGGGCTGCACCTGATGGTCACCAGCATCGACAAGTTCCCGCGGATGACCGACTACGTCGCGCCCGCCGGCGTGCGGATCGGTGACGCGGACCGGGTACGGCTGGGCGCCCACCTCGCGGCCGGTACCACCGTCATGCACGAGGGCTTCGTCAACTTCAATGCCGGGACGCTGGGCACCTCCATGGTCGAGGGCCGGATCAGCGCGGGTGTGGTGATCGGCGACGGGACGGACGTCGGCGGCGGCGCCTCCACCATGGGCACGCTGTCGGGCGGCGGCAAGCAGATCATCTCGATCGGCGAGCGCTGCCTGCTGGGTGCGGAGTCCGGTGTGGGTATCGCGCTGGGCGACGAGTGCGTGGTCGAGGCCGGTCTGTACGTGACCGCGGGGACCCGCGTCACCCTGCCCGACGGCCAGATCGTCAAGGCGCTGGAGCTGTCCGGCGGCGACAACATCCTCTTCCGCCGCAACTCCACCACCGGCACCGTCGAGGCCCGCCCGAACAAGGCGGTCTGGGGCGGTCTCAACGAGATCCTGCACAGCCACAATTGACGGCCACAACTGACGGTCACAACTGACGGCGGACGGTCCGGCGGCCCGGCGGGGTTTCACCCGCCGGGCCGCCGGCATGTCCGCCACCGGTGGCGGCGTGTGCGCGGGCGCGGGAGAGCGTGTGCTCCGGGCGTGGGGGCGGGGGCCGCTTTGCGCTGGTGCCAAGGGGGCCGGGGGTGGGTCACCATGGCGTGGACGGTGGAGGACGAACCGTACCGGGAGGCGTCATGAGGCTGGGCAAACCGCTCGCTGTCGGCATCGCGGAGGATCCGGAAGCCGGCGAGCCGCAGGCGGAGGAGCGGGGGGCCGGGTCGTGGGAGGCCGCCGAGCCGCTGGGCGAGGTGGCGGTGACCGGGACCGGGGAGATGGGCGTGGAGTTCGCCGGACAGCTGGCCGGACGATGAGGCTGCGGCTGCCGCGCGAGCGCCCCGCCGAACCGCCCCGCGGCTACAAGCTCGCCAATCCGGTGCTGTCCGAGGACTGCGGCCGGATCGGGTTCGCCGGGGTCGCCATCGGCGGCGCGCAGCCGTACGGCGTGGTGGACGAGGCGCGATGTGTGTACGGCCGGCGGCACCGCTGCCCCGCCCTGCGCTGCGACTGCGGTTTCTACTGTCTGCACACCTTCGCCGGGGCCCTGGCGCTGGCCCGTGCGGGCGCGTACCGCCGGGCGGCGGTCCTGGAGGTCACGGTGCTCGGCGCGTACATCCGCTTCGAGCGCGGGATGCGCTATGCGCGGCAGCGGGTGCGGGTGGCCCGCATCGGGCCGTGCCGGTGCGGGCTGCCGCCGGAGGTCTTTGTGGATGCGGGCTGGGGGCGGACCGGCTGGCGGGCGCTGGCCGGGGCCTGCAAGGGCTGCGCGGCCGGGCGCGACGAGGTGAGCTTCGAGGACTTCGTGCGGATCGGCGGCGGCCGGCTGCGGGTGCTGCCCGGCCACCGGGAGGGGCCGGCCGGCGCCGCGTCCCCCGGCCCCGCCGCCCGTACCGGCCCCGGGCTCGGCGCCGAGTCCACCGTGCTGCAGGCCCGGGAGGCCACCATGATGCAGGCCCGACTCGACCGGCTCCAGGGGCAGTTGGGGCGGCTGACCGGCGGGACATGAGGGACGGGGCACGGCTGGGTAACCATCCGGCACGGCCGTGGCACCGGCCCTGCCGGGCGCCGATAGGCTTGGCCGTATGCGTGATCTTGTAGCGGGGATGCGGTATCTGGGCAAGGGGCAGCGCTGGGTTGCCGGGCACGGCCGGTGGTGGGGCTTCGGGCTGATCCCCGCGCTGATCACCCTGGTGCTGTACGGCGCGGTGCTCACCGTGCTCGCCCTGTGGTCCGGCGACATCGCCGCCTGGGCGACACCGTTCGCCGACGACTGGGGCTCGCCCTGGCAGGGCCTGCTGCGCGGGGTCTTCATCGCGTTGCTGTTCGCGGGCTCGCTGATGCTGTCCGTACTGACCTTCACCGCCGTCACGCTGGTGATCGGCGACCCGTTCTACGAGTCGCTGTCGGAGCAGGTGGAAAAGAGCGAGGGGCACTGTCCGCAGGGCCCGGACCGGCCGCTGTGGCGGGAGATCTGGATCGCGCTGCGGGACAGCGTCCATGTGCTGCTGCGGGCCGCCGGGTTCGGGATCCTGCTGTTCGCCCTCGGGTTCGTGCCGTTCATCGGGCAGACGGTGATCCCGGTCATCGGCTTCTGCGTCAGCGGCTTCTTCCTCGCCGTCGAGCTGACGTCGGTGGCGATGCAGCGGCGGGACATCCCGGTCCGCGAGCGGCTGCGCCTGCTGCGCGGCCGCAAGGCGCTGGCCGTCGGCTTCGGCACCCCCGTCGTGCTGCTGTTCCTGATCCCGTTCCTCGCCGTGGTGCTGATGCCGGGTGCGGTGGCGGGCGCGACGCTGCTGGTACGGGACCTCGTACCGGACGAGGACGAGGACGAGCCCGACGGCGGCGAGGGCGGCGGCCGGTTCCCGGAGGGGGCGCCGTACGGGCAGGGCGCGCCGTACGGACAGGCCGCACCCTATGGGCAGGCCGCACCTCATGGACAGGCCGTGCCCGGACAGCCGGGGCCCGGCGGCTTCGGCCCGGCGCCCGCCCCGTACCCGCCCCACCAGGGCCGCTGAGCGACCCGACCCGACCCGGGACGGGAACCGGCCCCGGACAGGAAGCGGCCGCCGCACCCAGCCCGGTGCGGCGGCCGTCCGGCCCTCACAGGCCCCTCACACGTTTGTCAGGCCTCCTGCGAGCGGGTCTTGAGGTCCTGGGTCCGCTCGGAGGCGGACTCCTCCGGCATCCTCTGGTCCTGCTCCCGCTCGGTGCGCCGCTCCGCGGCACGCTCCTTGCCCGACTTACGGTTCTTGGCCTTCGGCATGGTGACTCCCTTGCAGAGCTGGTCGATCCGAAATGGTGCTTACCAGCCCAGTAGCGCACCCCGGGTGACGGTTGGCGTCCGGACCGGGGCCAGGGGAGTGAGGGGCCGTGACAGCGGGTGACCTACGGCTTGACGCGCAGCACCTGCGGATCGTGGTCGCTGGCCTGGTCGGCGTACTCGGCGTTGATGTGGACGATGTCGTAATCGGCCCCGGACAGCGCCTTGGTGGTGAGCATGTGGTCCAGGACCTGGGAGTTGCCCTGGTAGACGTAGCCGTAGCGCTCGGCCTTCGGCAGGCCGTTGACGAGGTCGGTGAGCACCCTGCCGCCGGTCAGGTTCTTCAGGGCGGGGGAGAACTGGTAGTCGTTGAGGTCACCGGCGACCACGACCTCGGCCCGGGAGTCCTTGGCCAGCAGGTCCTTGACGAAGGCGTTGACCAGTGTGGCCTGGGCGGTGCGCTGCGTCTCGGAGCTGCGGACCGGCGGCTGGAAGCGGCTGTCCAGGCCCTGGTCGCCGCCCTTGGAGTTGAAGTGGTTGGCGATCACGAACACCCGGCTGCCCGGCCGGCTCTTGAGGGAGAACTGGCCGACGAGCGGCTTGCGGCTGGCCTTCCACGCCTGGTCGGTGGGTGCGACCCGGCCCGGTGAGGCGGACAGGGTGGCCTTGCCGTGATCGTCGACGACCTTCACGGGTGTGGTGGCGTCGCCGCCCTTGATGTCGGTGAACGCCACCCGCGCGGGGTTGAACAGGAAGGCGGTGCGGATGTTGCCGCCGGGCTGGCCGCCGTCCTGGTCGTTCTGCGGGTCGATCTGCCGCCACTCGTACGCCGGACCGCCCGCCGCCTTGATCGCGTCGGTGAGCTTCTTCAGGGTGGCGCCGGCGGTGACCGTGCCGTCGTCGGTGGCTCCGTTGTCGTCCTGGACCTCCTCCAGGGCGACCACGTCGGGCGCCGACAGATTGTGCACCAGCGCCTTCGCCAGCCGGTCGAACTTGGCCTGCGGGGTGGTGGGGGAGAGGTTCTCCACGTTGTACGTGGCCACGGCCAGCTCGTCGGTCTTCTGCTTGCGGGTGCTCTCCGGGGCCGGGCCGTGGCCGGTGACCTTGCCCAGCTCGGTGGCCTGGAGCGTGTAGCCGCCGAAGTTGTCGTAGTCCAGCGGCCCGGCGGTGGTGCCGGTCAGCTCGTTGCCGACATCGGCCACCGGGAACGGCCGCTGCGCGAAGGGGATCAGGGACTGCACCTTGATCCGGCCGCCGTTGGGATCCGCGTACGAGCCGTAGCGGGTGCCGCCGCGGGCCGTGCGGTTGTGGCCCGGCTCGGCGGTCACCCACAGCTCGTTGTGGGTGTTGGTCGCCCCGACGACCGGGGAGCTGCCGACCGAGACCCGCATGCCTTCGAGGGACTCGTAGCGGTCCAGCGCGTAAGAGGCGGGCTTCAGCTTCAGCGGCTCGATGCTCTTGCCGCCCCCGTCGGGGGCGTAACTGTCCGGCACCGAGGACGGGTTGAGCTTGAAGGCGGCGGGCAGCGGAGTCTTGGTGGCGGCGACCTTCCAGGTGGCACCGGTGATCTCGGTGACGGACTGGAGGCCGGCGTCCTTGCCGCCGGGGTAGTACTCGGTGACCGTACCGGCGAAGGTGATCGCGTCGCCGACGTCGACCTTCGGGGTTTCCTTGCCGGTGAAGACGAAGACGGCCTCGCTGGTGGCGTCGTTCTTGTCCGGGTGGGGGTCCTGCACCCAAAAGCCCCGCGCCGAGCCGAAGGAGCGGACGGCGGTGACCGTGCCCGGTACATCGCTGACCTGCTTCCCGGCCAGCGGGGATATTCGGGTACTGCCCTGGATGTCGTGGATCCGGGTGCCGGCCGCATGGGCGGACTGCGTGGCGGTGATCAGTCCACCGGCGAGGGCGGCCGCGGCCACCGCGCTGACGGCGGCCGGTCTGCGGAGCGAACGACGGGACGGCATGCATGCCTCCGAAGGTATGGGGGGTGAGAGGGGGGTCGGTGGAGGTGCGTGAGGTACGGGCAACGTCGCCTGTGGAGCGGGGCCGGCGCTCGTACGCTACGCGCGTCAATCTCTGTTCTGGGCAAGGAAGTTGTCAAGGTTCTCCCGGTGACCGGGAGCGTACGAGGGGGTGAACCGCCCGAGATACGGCGAATTCCGTCTACGCTTGGGCGTCGCACGAATGAGTAGTCCGTCCGAGGAGCTGAGCCCCAGATGTCCGCAGACCGCCCCACCCTGCCGCCGGTGCGGCTGCACTCCGAAGCGGAGCTGGCCCGGGACGCGCTCAGTGCCCCGCTGATGGCCCGCGCCGCGAAGCTGGCCCGCTGGGCGGAGCGGGGCGTGCCCGTCGGGGTGGGCGGCGAGATCCTCCACGAGGCGCTGACCGCCGCCACCGAGCACCTGGGCCTGGCGGACGACGAGGACGGGTCCGCGTACACGGCCGAGGCCTGGCAGCTGGCGGTGGACACCGGGCTGGTGGAGATCGAGGAGTCCGAGGAGAGCGACGGGTCCGGCCAGGACGCGGCGGACCTCGGCGATGCGGCGGTCGGCACCGCCACCCCGGGCGAGGAGCTGGGCCTGCTCACCTCCGGCAGCCCGCACGACATCCTCGACCTCTGGCTCGAGGGCATGGAGACTGTGCTCGCCGACGCGGCGGCCCCCGACCTCGCCGATATCGCCGACCAGATCGCCGAGGGCGGCGAACTGGACCTGGACGCCCTCGACTGGAACCCGGAGGAGGAGGCCGAGCTGCTGGACGGCATCCTCGGCAACCTCTACCTGCTCACGGCTCTGAGCGAAGGCCCCGACCAGGAGGTTCCGCTGCCCGCGCTGGCCGCCTCCATGATCGTCCCGGACGATATGGAAGAGCCCACCGACGACATCCTCGAAGAGGTCTCCGAGGCGATGATGCGCCTGGACGACCAGTTCCGGGTGCTGGAGCCGATCGGGCTGGTCGCCTACCGGCCGGTCGACGAGGCGCTGATCGAGGAGCTGGACGAGCAGGGCGAGACCGTGACCTCCGCCGAGCCGCTCACCGACGAGGACGTCTCCCGCTACGGCATGGTCCGCCTCACCCCGCTCGGCGTCTGGGCCGTCCGCGCCCGGATGCTGGACGCCGGAGTGCACGCCCCGGCCGTCGGCGACCTCACCGACAAGGGCGCCGATGTCCTCCTGGAGGCGCTGCCCGACTACCCCGAGTCGCTCGCCCAGGCCGAGTCGGAGCTGTGGCTCGCCGCCCGTACACCGACGGACGCCGCGCGCGACCTGCTCGGGGCCGCCCGCGGCGACGACGAGCGGGCCCCGCTGCGCCGGCTCGCCGCCCAGCAGACCCTCTCCCTGGTCTCGCCGGACGCCGAGGGCGCGCTGCGCGAGGTGCTGGACGACCGGCAGCTGGGCGGCCTGGCCCGGGTCTGGCTCGCAGAGCGGGCGCTGCCCGGCATCCCCGAGCCGTCCCAGGAGATGATCTTCTGGCTGACGGTGGACACCATCGCGGCGCAGCTGGACAGCGCCGACGACGAGGCGGCGGCCGAGCTGCGGGACCTCGTACAGAGCCTGACCGAGCAGCACAGCGGGTTCTTCGACTCCGCCTGGCGGGTCGATCACCCGGCCACCGCCGACGTCCTGGAGGCCATGGGCCGGCTGCACCCGGACAAGAAGGCCGCCAAGGAGGCCCGCAAGGCCGCGTTCAAGGCGCGGTCGCGGCAGACGGGCTGAGCGGCGGTTCCCTTACTCCGTGAGCGGCGGGCGGCCGGACCGGCCGCCCGCCGCTGTGGCGGGTGAGGGTCTCCCGCGGTCGTGGTGAGGGCGAACAGCTTCCTGGACGTAGGGCCGCGTTCAACTGGAGTTCGATGTCGCACGAGAGCGTGTGCGGCGCAGGCACAGGGGAGAAAGAACCGGCCATCCAGGAGATGACTATGCCGCTCACCCGGAGAAACTTCGCCAAGCGCTCCGCCCTCACCGGCGCCTCGGTGGCGCTGGCCGGCAGCGTCGGCGTGCTGGCCACCGCGCCCGGCGCCATCGGCGAGGAGGCCCCGGACACCGGAGCGGACGGGCACGCGGACGGCCACACCTTCGGCTACGGCCCGCTGCTCCCGGACCCGGACGGCATCCTGGCGCTGCCCGCCGGATTCTCGTACCGGATCATCACCCGGACCGGCGTGACCACGCTGGAGAGCGGCGAGTCCACCCCCTCCAACCACGACGGCACCGGCACCTTCGCCGGCCACCGCGGCACCACCCTCCTCGTCAACAACCACGAGCTCAAGGGCCCGCGCGCCGACTGGCCGCACCCGGTGCCGCTCGCCGACGGCCTGGTCTACGACCCGGCGGCGGCCGGCGGCTGCACCGTCGTGGAGGTCGCCAAGGACGGCACGCCCGTCGGCGAGTGGGTCGGCATCGCCGGTACGTCCACCAACTGCGCGGGCGGAACCACCCCTTGGGGCACCTGGCTGACCTGCGAGGAGAACGAGGACAAGGCCGGCCGGCACGGCATGACCAAGGACCACGGCTATGTCTTCGAGGTCGACCCGCACGACCGCAAGGCCGGCCGCGACCCCAAGCCCATCAAGGCGCTGGGCCGCTACGCTCACGAGGCCGTTGTCGTCGACCCCCGGCGCGGCCACCTCTACCTGACCGAGGACGCCGCCGGTCCCAACGGCCTGTTCTACCGCTGGACCCCGCCCAAGGGCTTCGAGCACGGCTGCGGCAAGCTGCGCACGCTGGCCGATGACGCCGGTGTACTGGCGGCCCCCAAGTGCTTCGACTCCGGCGGCCGCTACGTCGACGACCTCTCGCGCGCCACCAAGCCCGGCACGGTCTACGGCGTCGACTGGATCGAGGTGCCCGACCGCGACGCCCGTACGGTCTCGGTCCGCTCGCAGTTCGACGAGGGTGAGGTCACCCGCGCCCGCAAGCTGGAGGGCATGTGGTGGGCGGACGGCGGCACGTACCTCGTGTCCTCCTTCGCCCGGGAGGAGAGCCCGGTCCAGCACGACGGGCAGGTGTGGTTCTACGACCCGCGGCGGCGGACGCTGACCCTGAAGGTGCGCTTCGGCGTCAACCCGGACCCTTCGGAGGACGGCGCGTTCGACGGCCCCGACAACATCAGCGTCTCGCCCTACGGCGGGCTGATCATCGCCGAGGACGGCCAGGGCGTCCAGCACCTCTTCGGGGCGACGGAGGACGGCCGGACGTACCCGGTCGCCCGCAACGAGCTCAACATCGGCACGGCCGACAAGCCGGAGTTCAGCGAGTTCACCGGGCCGGTCTTCTCGCCCGACGGGCGGACGCTGTTCGCCAACATCCAGGAGCCGGGGATCATGCTGGCCATCACGGGCCCGTGGAAGCGGATCCGCCGGAACCGGCAGGGGAGCTGAC
The DNA here is from genome assembly GCF_055565615.1 of Streptomyces sp. NPDC028368. Classification (NCBI taxonomy): domain Bacteria; kingdom Bacillati; phylum Actinomycetota; class Actinomycetes; order Kitasatosporales; family Streptomycetaceae; genus Streptomyces; species Streptomyces sp. NPDC028368. Next base: position 687,347 of record NZ_JBVHTY010000002.1, read on the forward strand.
GGCGGAGCGGGGGGCTTCGGCCGTGAGGACGTAGTAGTCCAGCAGGCCGTCCCGGTACGCCGTCAGATAGCGGCGGGGCCATTCGTCGCGCAGTTCCCGCCGCTGGGCCATGTAGCGGTCGTAGGGTTCCCAGACCCCCTCGCCGATCGGCCGCACCCGGACGTCCCGCAACCCGGCCGCGGCCAGCGTCCGGGCCACGTCGTCGATCACATAGGGGACGTCCAGGCCGTCGGCGTACGGGGGCAGCAGCTCGGGCAGCGCCTCGGCGGCCTCCGGGACGCGGCCGAAGAACGTCGTCAGCGCCAGCCGGCCGCCGGGGCGCAGCACCCGCGCCGCTTCCCGGGCGAAGCCCGCGAGATCCCGGAAGTGCTGCGCCGCCTCGACGGAGTAGAGACAGTCGATGCTCGCGGCGGGCAGCGGGAGGTGGTGGGCGCTGCCCTCGATGAACTCCAGCGGGGCGGGGCCGTCGGGGGGCGCGGCGAGCAGATCGGCGTTCGCCTCCCGGGCGCGGGCGATCTGGTCCGGGTGGATGTCCAGGCCGGTCACCGGTTCCAGGCCGAATTCCCGCAGGGCCAGCGCGCTGCCCAGGCCGCGGCCGCAGCCGACTTCCAGGGCGCTGCGGCCCCGCGTCCGCCCGAAGGTGCCCAGCACCAGGCGGTAGAGGTCCTGCTCGCTGCGGATCCGGTCGGCCTCGCTCAGTGGGCCGTCCGCGAGGTGGGGCAGCCATGACCAGTAGCCGAAGTTGATGTAGCCGCCGGCGAAGGCGGTCACCGTGCTCAGATCGTGCTCACCGTAGATCGTCGCGACCCGGTCGGGGAGGTCCGGCCGCGTCGGCCCGTCCGGGTGACCGGGATCCCGTGCGCCGGCGGGGGGCGGCTGCTGCGTCATCGGACGCTCCTCGTGAGCGGAGTCTTGCGCGCGTGCGGGCGTTGCGGGGGGTGAGCCCGACGGTACGGACGCAACAATTCTCGGTCCTGGGCCGCTCCCGCACCATCGAGGGACGGCCGGCAGGGCCGCGCCCGCCGTGCCGCGTTCCGCCCCTGGGCCCTGTGGGGGCGCCCGCAGGCGAACCGGGTGACCGGGATAGGGGCCCCGGTCACCCCCGGTGCGTCGCCGGGTTCAGAGCGCCGCACCCGCCGGCTTGATCATCCCGCGCACCGTCCGCGCGTCGACGAATTCGCCCATTGCCGTCATCTCCCACTCGCCGGAGAACTGGCGGATCAGCTTCGCCATCATCACGCCCGTGCGCGGCTCGGAGCCGGTGAGGTCGAAGCGGACCAGCTCCTCGCCGGTCCCCGCGTCGGACAGCCGGCAGTAGGCCTTGGCGACGTCGGAGAACTTCTGGCCGGAGAAGGAGTTCACCGTGAAGACCAGGCCGGTGACCTCCGGGGGGAGGCCGCCCAGGTGGACGGTGATGACCTCGTCGTCGCCGGAGCCGTCGCCGGTGAGGTTGTCGCCGGAGTGCTGGACGGCGCCGCCCAGGATCATCAGCTTGCCGAAGAAGCAGTTGTCGATCTTCTTGCGGTCGGGGCCGTAGGCGATGACGGAGGCGTCCAGGTCGATGTTCTTGCCGTGGAAGGCGGGCTCCCAGCCGAGGCCCATCCTGACGGAGCCGAGCAGCGGTTGGCCGCCCTTGACGAGGGAGACGGTCTGGTTCTTCTGGAGGCTGACCCGGCCCTTGTCGAGGTTGACCTTGCCGGTGGCCGGGGCCGGGGCCGGGGCCGCGGCCGGAGCGGGAGCCGGAGTGGGTGCCGGGGGAGCGGGCGGGGCCTGGGGCGCGGCGGCCTGCGGCGGGGCCGGGGGAGCGGGGGGAGCGGGGGCGGCCTGGGGGGCGGCGGCCGGCGCGGCCGGTTCCTCCACGCTGACGCCGAAGTCGGTGGCGATGCCGGCGAGCCCGTTGGCGTAGCCCTGGCCGACCGCGCGGACCTTCCAGGCGCCGTTGCGGCGGTAGATCTCGACGACCACCAGCGCGGTCTCGGCGCCCAGCTGCGGCGGGGTGAAGGAGGCGATCACGCTGCCGTCGTCGGCGTTGCGGATCGTGCCGGTCGGTTCGGTGCCGGCGAAGGTCGCGCCGGGCGCGTCCAGGCTCGCGGTGACCACGATCTTCTCGATGCCCTCGGGCACCGCGGCGGTGTCCACCGTGATGGTGTCGCCGCTGCCGCCGGCCGCCGCGGTGTGGGTCACCCCCGGGCCGTTGGGCTGGTTGTAGAAGACGAAGTCGTCGTCGGAGCGCACCTTGCCGTGGGCGGTGAGCAGCAGGCCCGACACATCCAGCTGTGTGGGGGCGGTGACATCCACCGCCACCCGCGCGGCGGTGAGCGGGAGGTTCGAGCCAGGAGTCATAGCGGTCATGTCAGAGGTAACGATCGGTCGGCTTTTGCGGTTCCATTACCCGCTGTCAGAGGCGCATCAGGGCCGTACGCGCCCTGGACACTCACCCGCGGCACTCCGCCCCCGGTGTTCAACCTCAGTGCCGTTCGCGGGAGTTGCCGAACAGCAGCCGGTAGGCGATCAGCAGGACCAGGGCGCCGGCGATCGAGGCGATCCACATGGACGGTTCGCCGATGTCCTTCGGGATGGGGCGGTGCAGGATCTTCGTGGACAGCCAGCCGCCGATGAAGGAGCCGGCGATGCCGATCAGGGTCGTGCCGACCAGGCCGCCCGGGTCCCGCCCCGGCAGCAGGACCTTGGCGATGACGCCCGCGATCAGGCCCAGTACGAGCCAGGTGACGATGCCCATGATGCGTTCCTCGTTCCTGCGGGTGGGTTGGTACATACACCAGGACGCCACCCGGACGGCGCGGGTTCCGCGGCGTGGCACGGGCCACGTTCCCGGGCCGCGTTCCCGGGGGGCGGTTCAGTACGGCCACTGGGGCGGGTCGGTGCAGAACGCCCCGCCGAGGTAGGCGTGTTCCCGGTTGGCCGGGTCGAGCTCGCCCTGGGCGGCGATCAGCTCGGCGGCGTACGGCTCGGAGTCGTCCTGCGGTGCGTAGCCGAGCGCGCGGGCGGTGGACAGGTCCCACCACAGGCGGGTGTTGGCGGAGGAGCCGTAGACGACGGTGTGGCCCACGTCCGGCGCGGTCAGCGCGGCGTGCAGCAGCCGCGCGCCGTCGGCCGGGCTCAGCCAGACCGACAGCATCCGCACCGATGTCGGCCTGGCGAAGCAGGAGCCGATGCGGACCGAGACGGTCTCGATGCCGTGCAGGTCCCAGTAGAGGGAGGCGAGGTCCTCGCCGAAGCCCTTGGACAGGCCGTAGTAGGTGTCGGGGCGGCGCGGGGTGGTGACGGCGATGGCGCCGGAGCCGTCTTCCGGTCGCGGGGTGAAGCCGACGGCGTGGTTGGAGGAGGCGAAGACGATACGGCGGACGCCCGCCTCCCGTGCCGCCTCGTAGAGGTGGTAGGTGCCCTCGATGTTGGCCCGCAGGATCTTCTCGAACGGCGCCTCCAGGGAGATCCCCGCGAGGTGGACGATCGCGTCGACGCCCCGTACGGCCTCGCCCAGCGCCCGGGTGTCGGCCAACTCGACGGTGTGGGCGTCCGGTTCGCCGTCGACGGGCCGCTGGTCGAAGAGCCGGAGCGCATAGCCGTACGGGGGCAGCAGCTCGCGCATCAGGGTGCCGAGGCCGCCGGCGGCGCCGGTGAGCAAAACGGTGCGGGGTGCGGTCATGGCGGGAATACTCCTCCGGCTGAGCTGCGAGGATGTCTGCGAGGGGCGTCTGCGAAGGTCGTCCGCAGGGCTGTATGTGCGACTGGCATTCAGATGTGTGGACACGACAGGGAGCCGGTTCGTGCCGGTCAAGACGCTTGACGGACCTGGTGAATCCGCTTGCGGTGCGGTATTGGTGCAACGGTGGTGGGGCCTTGACCGGTACGGGATGGCTGCTCTAGCGTGGCGATGTTCATGAGTATAGACATCGATCAGGAACATGCACGGACAGCTGTGTGCGGGTACATGTAGGGACTGCCAGGGAGAGCCCGTGACCTCAGATTCGCCGCTCGCCGCCCGCCTCGAGGGGCTGCTGTTCTTTCCCGTGACCGCGTACGCGCCGGACGGCACCGTGGACCTGACGGCGTTCCGCGCCCATGTGCGCGCCGGGATCGAGGCGGGCGCCGCCGCCGTCTTCGCCTGCTGCGGCACCGGCGAATTCCACGCGCTGACCCCCGGCGAATTCGCCGAGTGCATCGCCGCCGCGGTCGAGGAGGCCGCGGGCCGGGTCCCGGTGGTCGCCGGCACCGGCTACGGCACCGCGCTCGCCGTGCAGTTCGCCCGCCTCGCCCGGGACGCCGGCGCCGACGGACTCCTCGCCATGCCGCCCTACCTGGTCGTCGCCGGCCAGGAGGGCCTGCTGCGCCACTACGCCGACATCGCCGCCGCCACGCCCCTGCCCGTCATCGTCTACCAGCGCGACAACGCCGTCTTCGAGCCCGCCACCGTGGTGGCGCTGGCCAGGACCCCGGGCATCATCGGTCTCAAGGACGGCCTGGGCGATCTCGATCTGCTGCAGCGCATCATCAGCGCGGTCCGCACCGAGGCCCCCGACGAGGACTTCCTCTACTTCAACGGCCTGCCCACCGCCGAACTCACCGGCCCCGCCTACCTGGGCCTGGGTGTCCGCCTCTACTCCTCCGCCGTCTTCGCCTTCGCCCCCGAGATAGCCCTCGCCTTCCACCGGGCGCTGGCCGCCGGCGACAAGGACACCGTGGACCGGCTGCTGGACGGCTTCTACCGGCCGCTGGTCGAACTGCGCAACCAGGGCCGCGGCTATGCCGTTTCGCTGGTCAAGGCCGGTGTGCGGCTGCGCGGCCTGGACGTCGGCGAGGTCCGGCCGCCGCTGAGCGAACCGGCCCCGGAGCACCTCAAGCAGCTCGCCGCCCTGATCGACCGGGGACTGGACCTGGCCGCGGCCGCCCCGGGGGCATGATGCGTAGCGCCGCCTTCCTCTACCCCTGGGACGTGGTCGGCGACCCCGGGGCCGCCGCCCGTCTGGCCGGACTCGGCATCCAGCAGGTCACCCTGGCCGCCGCCTACCACTCCACCCGGGCCCTCACCCCGCGCCACCCCCGCCACCGCATCGTCACCGCCCGGCACGCCGCCGTCCTCTACCCGCCGGACGCCACCCGGTGGGCGGGCCGGTCGCTGCGCCCGTACATCCAGGACTGGATGCCCGGCCCGGACCCCTTCGGCGAGGCCGCGCGGGCGCTGACCGACGCCGGCCTTCAGGTGCACACCTGGGTGGTCCTGGCGCACAACTCCCGTCTGGGCGCCGAGCATCCGTCCAGCGTCGTACGCAACGCCTACGGCGACCCCTACCCGTGGGCCCCCTGCATCGCCCGCCCCGAGGTCCGCGACTACCTCGTCGCCCTCGCCGCCGAGGCGGCCGTACGGCCCGGAGCCCGCGGCACCGAACTGGAGTCCTGCGGCTGGTACGGGCTGGCCCATCTGCACGCCCACGACAAGACCGGGGGCGTGCCGCTCTCCGGCGCCGCGCAGTATCTGATGTCGGTCTGCTTCTGTAGGGTCTGCGCGGACGGGTACGCCGGACTGGGCGTATCCGCAAGGGAGCTGAGTGCCGCCGTGGTGCGGGCCCTGGAGCCGGTCTGGGCCGGTGCGGACGGCGGACCGGGGGAGCGGGCGAGGGGGGCCGCGCCGACGGAGCGGGCGGGAGAGTGGGCCGCGGTCCGGGCGCTGCTCGGCGAGGAGCCCGCGGGGGTGCTGCGCACCTGGCGCGACCGGGCGGCGAGCACGCTCCAGCGGGCGGCGGTCGCGGCCGTACGGGATGCGGCGGCGGGTTTGTTCCGGGTGCTGCTGCACGCCGACCCCGCCGCGCACCGCTGCGGCGCCAACGCCGGGGTGGACCCCGCGGATGTCCTCGCGCACGCCGACGGGGTGGTCGTGCCGTGCACCGGCGACGAGGGGACCCGCGCCGAGGCGCTCGCCCCCTTCGGTGACCGCCCGGCGGGGGCCACCGTGGCCGCCAACCTCACCGTCGTCTCCGGCCTGGGCGGCCGCCCCGGCACCCTCGCCGCCGACGCCGCCCACGCCGCCTCGCTCGGCGCCACCGAACTGCGGCTCTACCACGCGGGCCTGGCGAGCGAGGGCGATCTGGCGTCCGTACGGGAGGCCCTGCGCGCCGTCGCGGGCGCACCGGCCGGCTGCGCAGGGCGGGACGCCGGGCCCGGTCAGCCCCGGCCCTCCGCGTGACGGCGCCGCAGCACCCAGGTGCCCCCGGCGGCAGCGGCCAGCATGAGGCCCGTACCGGCGAGGACCTCCGTGGTGTCGGTGCCCTCACTCGTGGTACCGACACCGGTCTTCATTCCGCCCCTGGGCATCGGGCCGGGCGCGCTGCCGCCGCCCGGCCCGGCCCTGACCGTGCCGGAGATGTCCTTGCCGTCGGCGCAGATGCCGGCGACGCCGTAGTTGCCTGGCCGGGTATCGGGCCGGACCCTGATCTCGCCGACCAGCGCGCCCTCGTGCGCGCCGGGCCGCAGCGTGATGGTGCCCCCGCCCAGCGTGGCGGCATCCACCCGCGCCGACCGGCTGTGCCCGCAGTCCCTGGTGGCCAGCGAGACGCTGGAGCCCGGCCTGGCCGGATACGGCGAGGCCTCCACGTCCCCGAAGTCGCCGGCGAACGCCGCGGGCGCGGCGAGGGCGAGCGCGGCGGCGCAGAGGGCGGCACCGGCGAGCGGCCGAGGGGATCGCAGGGATCGCATGGCGGGGACCTCCACGAAGCGCGGCCTGCGGCACGTCGTTGTGCCACCGAGAGGAGGTCCGCGCCTCTTGATCCCCGAGCTAATCGGTACGGCGGCGGGCCGGCCCGCCCGGCCGGGACGAATGGGTGAACGGCTTCACCCCAGGAGTGAGGACCGCGGCGCTCCGTCGCACCCCGGCCGCACAAAGCCGCATTCGTACGCCGCGATCACCGCCTGGGTCCGGTCCCGTACGCCGAGCTTGGCCAGCACCCCCGCCACATGCGTCTTCACGGTGGCCGGGCCGACGCCCAGCCGGGCCGCTGTCTCGGCGTTGGTCAGACCCGCCGTCATCAGCAGCAGCACCGCCCGCTCCCGCTCCGAGAGCCGGGCCCGCAGCGCCCGCGCCGCATCGTCGGCCGCCCGTTCCCCGGCGTGCCGGGCGGCCAGCGCACGGACCGCAGCCGGGAAAAGCAGCGAATCGCTGCGCGCCACGAGGCGTACGGCCTGCACCAGCTCCTCCGCCCCGGACCGCTTGAGCAGAAACCCGCTGGCCCCGGCGCGCAGCGCGTCGTACACATACGCATCGTTCTCGAAGGTCGTCACCACGAGGATGCGCGGCGGCTCCGGCATTCCCGCCAGCACCTGTTCGGTGGCCCGGATCCCGTCGATCTCCGGCATCCGGACGTCCATCAGGACGATGTCCGGCCGCAGTTCACGGATCAGCGGCACGGCCTCCGCGCCGGTCGCGGCCTCCCCGACCACCTCCATATCGGTCTCGGCGCCCAGGATCGCGCGCAGCGCCGTACGCACCATCCGCTCGTCGTCGGCGAGGAGGATGCGGAGCAGGGGAGTGCTGCCCTCGTCGCCGCTCACCGTGCCGCCCCCGCTGTCGGGAGGGCGGCCGTCAGCCGCCACACGCCCTTGTGCGCTGCGGCCGTCGTCTCGCCGCCCAGCAGCCGGGCCCGCTCGCCGATCCCGCGCAGCCCGCGTCCGCCACCCGTGCGGTCCACCGGTCCGGCCGCATCCACCGGATTCTCCATCGTTAGCTTCAACTCCCCGTTTTTCACGCATAGTTGCAGCGTCACGGACACCGGGCCGGCGTGCCGCAGCACATTGCTCAGCCCCTCCTGCACGATCCGGTACGCCTCCCGCGAGACCACCGGCGGCAGCCCCGCGCAGTTCCCCTCGACCGTCGCCTCGATGCCCAGGCCCGCCGCGCGGGTGCGGTCCAGGAGGGCGTCCAGGTCGTCCAGGGTGGGCGCCGGAGAGGTCGGCCGGGCGCCGTCCTCCTCGCGCAACAGCCCCAGTACGGTGTCCAGTTCGGCGACCGCATCGCGGGTGGTCTCCTCGATGGCGGCCAGCGCCTGGCGGGCGAACTCCGGGTCCGCGTCCAGCACCCGACGGGCCGCGCTCGCCTGAAGGGTGACGGCGCTGAGCGCATGCCCCACCGCGTCGTGCAGCTCGCGGGCCAGCCGGTTGCGGGACGCCAGATCGGCGGCCCGGCGCTCGGCCGCGGCCAGCCGGTCGGCGGGCGTGGGGCCCAGCAGGACCGGTGCCAGACGGGCCAGCAGCATCCCGGCTCCCCATGCCGTGCCGACCACCAGAGCCATCAGCGCCAGTCCGGCGAGGGGGCCGAGTACGCCGGGGGCTTCCCGGTGCCACGCCGGGAAGCCGCGCCGCAGCGCCGCCGAGAAAGGCATCACCATCAGCGCTGCCGCGGCCGGCGGCACGGCCAGCGACATCCCGCTCACGATCCCGCCGGCCGCCTGGTGCAGCACAAACCACAGTGCGGTACGCCGTCGGGCGGCCCAGGAGTACCCCGGCCCGTCGGCCAGCAGCTCCCCCGGCACACCGCAGAACGTCCGTACGGCGCTCGTCGCCATCGACCGCGCCGGCGCGAAGACCAGCGTGGCCGTCCAGGCGAGGGGCAGGGCGGCGCCGAACGAGATGAACTGGGTCGTGACGTCGCGGAACGGGCCGGCGCCGCCCGTGACCATCGACACGATGACCGACGCCACCAGGAAATACGGCATCAGTATCGCGCCGCCGACCACCAGATGGGCCCAGCGCAGTCCGTGCCGCCGCATTCGGTTCATCCGCGGTCGGTTCAGCCGCACCGCGCGGCCTCGGACTCGGCCTGGCGCTCGGCCTCGCGTTCGGCCTGGCGCTCCGCGAAGAAGTGGGCCCCGGCGGTGGCCACCAATATCCCGGTGATCATCTGGACAGCGTAGGTGAGGCTCATCAGCGGAGTGGGCAGCTTCGGGTCGCCCGCCGCGCAGTCCAGCGTGGTCAGCGTCAGCCGGCCGCCCCAGCACGCGAGCGCGCCGGAGCCGGTCCAGACGGCGGCCGGCGGCACCGGTACGGGGATGCGGCGCCCGCGGCCGTACGTGAGCGGCAGCAGACCGGCGACGGTGAGGGCGGCGAACAGGACGTAGGAGCCGTCGTTCACACGGGCGTTGAGGTCCGGTGCCGCGGCCCGTTCGGGGCTGAGACCGGCTGCGCCGGCGGCCCACAGCAGATGCATCACGGCGGGGAACAGGGTCAGGGCGATCGCCGCGCCCGCGGTCAGCCGGCGCGCGGACCGGGTGGGGCCGGCGGGCAGGTCCCCGACCCGGCCGTGCCACAGGTGGCTCCATGAGCGCGTTCAGCGCCATCAGGGAGTTGCCGTCCCGGCGCAGTGCGCTGCCCTCGGGGATGCCGATGCGGCTGCCCGCGATCCAGACGATCTTGAGGGAGAGGCAGGGGACGCAGGCGGCGAGGGTGGTCGCCCGGAGCACGCGGCGTGTGGTGCGGATCGTCATGCCGACCAGACTTCCGGCGCCCGGCCCCGGCCGCCTCGGCCCCGCCGACGATCCTCCTCCGCCGTACGGGGGAGGACCGCCCGGTACCTCAAAGGCGCCGGGTCGCCAGTGTCAGCCGGTCGCGGGCGTCGAACAGCATGTCCTTGATCATCTGCTCATGGTCCGGGGTCAGCCGGGCCACCGGCACCGAGCAGCTGATCGCGTCCCGCGCCGGGGTGCGGTAGGGGATCGCGGTGCCGAAGCAGCGCAGGCCCAGCGTGTTCTCCTCACGGTCGACCGCATAGCCCTGTTCGCGGACCGCGTGCAGCTCCTCGATCAGGGCCTCGCGGTCGGTGATGGTGTGCTCGGTCAGCGCCGCGAGGGTGGGCGGCAGCATCGCCCGTACCTGGTCGTCGGTGTAGGTGGCCAGCAGCGCCTTGCCCAGTGAGGTGGAGTGCGCGGGCAGCCGGCGGCCGACCCGGGTGAAGGGGCGCAGATAGTGCTGCGACTGACGGGTGGCCAGGTAGACGACGTTGGTGCCGTCCAGGCGGGCGAGGTGGATGGTCTCGGTGGTGTCGTCCGAGAGGCGGTCCAGCGTGGGGCGGGCGGCGGCCACCACCTCGTCGCCGTCGATGTAGGACGTACCGACCAGCAGGGCGCGGACGCCGATGCCGTACCGGGTCCCCGTCGCATCGGTCTCGACCCAGCCCAGGTCGACCAGTGTGCGCAGCAGCATGTAGAGACTGGACTTGGGGTAGCCGACGGCCTCCTGGACGGCGGCCAGGCTGTGCATACCGGGGCGGCCCGCGAAGTACTCCAGCAACTCCACCGTCCGTACCGCGGATTTGACCTGCGATCCACCGGAATCGGCAGCTGACATCGCCCTTGACCCCTCTGTTCGGACAGCCATAGAGTCCCAGCTGTTCACAGCTATTCACCATCTGGGACGATGTTCAGCATATCGAACGCCGTCCGGGGTGCGGCAAGTCTTCGCCCAGGAGGAATGCACGGTGGCAACGGCGTCAGCAGCACCAGTCTGGAGTGTCGACCCCCGAACCGGGAAGCCGCGCGAACAGGTTGCGGTGGAAGCCACAGCGGCCGAGGTGGACCAAACCGTCCGCGCGGCGCACGAAGCCCGCGCGGCGCTCGCCGACCGGCGGGTGCGCGCCGCGCTGCTGCGCCGCGCCGCCGGACTGCTCGACGAGGCGGGCGAGGCGGTCATCGAGGCCGCCGACGCGGAGACCGCGCTCGGCCCCGGCCGGCTCACCGGCGAACTGAGCCGTACCACCTACCAGCTGCGGGCGTTCGCGGACATCGTGGACGAGGGCGCGTTCCTCGACGTACTGATCGACCACCGCGACCCCGCCCTCACCCCGCCGCGGCCCGACCTGCGCCGTTACAAGATCCCGCTGGGCCCGGTCGCGGTCTACGCCGCCTCCAATTTCCCGCTCGCCTTCTCCGTCCCCGGCGGCGACACGGCCAGCGCCCTGGCGGCCGGCTGCCCCGTCGTCGTCAAGGCACACCCCGACCACCCCGCCACCTCCGAGCTGTGCGCCGCGCTGCTGCGCCGCGCCGCGGCCGAGGCCGGGCTGCCGGAGGGCGTGGTGAACCTGGTGCACGGCTTCCAGGCCGGTATCGACCTGGTGCGCCATCCGCTGATCACCGCCGCGGGCTTCACCGGCTCGGTACGCGGCGGCCGCGCCCTGTACGACGCGGCCGCGGCCCGCCCGCACCCCATTCCCTTCCACGGCGAGCTGGGCAGCCTCAACCCCGTGGTGATCACCGAGGCCGCGGCCGCGGAACGCGCCGAGCAGATCGGCGCCGGGCTCTGCGGTGCGATGACGCTGGGCGTCGGCCAGTTCTGCGTCAAGCCCGGTCTGGTCCTGGCGCCCGAGGGCGGGACCGGGGACCGGCTGCTGAAGGCGCTGACCGAGGCGGTCAGCGACACCGAGGCGGGGGTGCTGCTGGACCACCGGATGCGGGAGGCGTTCGTGGCGGGCGTCCGCAGCCGGGCCGAACTCCCCGGCGTCCAGGCGCCGGTGACCCCCGGGGCGGGCGGTGAGCACACGGTCAGCGCGGGCTTCCTCGCCGTCCCCGCGGCCCGCCTCGCCACCGAAGGCCCGCACGACCTCCTCCTGGAGGAGTGCTTCGGCCCGGTCACCGTCATCGCCCGCTACGCCGACGAGGCCGAGATCGGCGCCGTCCTCGCCCGGCTCCCCGGCAACCTCACCGCGACGCTGCAGCTGGGCGAGGAGGAGAGCGCCGGAACCGACGAGGCGGGACGCGGCGCCCGGCTGCTGGCCGCCCTCACCCCGCTCGCCGGACGCGTGGTCGTCAACGGCTGGCCCACCGGCGTCGCGGTCGCGCCCGCCCAGCACCACGGCGGCCCCTACCCGGCGACCACCTCCACCTCCACCTCCGTGGGCGGCACCGCCGTCGAACGCTGGCTGCGCCCGGTCGCCTACCAGGACACCCCGGCCGCGCTGCTCCCGCCCGAGCTGCGCGAGGACAACCCGCTCGGCCTGCCGCGCCGGGTCGACGGCCGCCCCGAGGGCGGGTAGGCACCGTGCCTTCCTCCCGTGACCGAGCGCCGCTCCAGGTCCGCGCCGCCCGCCCCGCGGACCTGGAGGCGATCGCCCATCTGCACGCCGCCGCCCGCGCCGCATACCAGCGCGCCCGCTTCCCGGACGCGCCCTTCGACACCCCGGCAGAAGAGGCCCGCGGGCACGCCGCCTGGGGACGCGCCATGGAGTGCGAGGAGACCCCCGCACTCTGCGCCGTGCGGCAGGAGACGGTCGTCGGCGCCGCCTCCTACCGCCGGCGGGCCGGGACCGCCACCGTCGAACTCCACCAGCTGCATGTCGACCCCGGCCACTGGGGCACCGGCGTCGGCCGCGCCCTGCACGCCGCCTGTCTGCACGCCTGGCGCGCGGCGGGCTTCTCCCGGGCCGTCCTCGAGGTGCTCTGGCACAACCACCGGGCCCGCGGCTTCTACACCGGCCTCGGCTGGCAGCCCGACCCCGGGCGCCGCCCCGCCCCCGACGCCACCCACCTCACCCTGATGCTCCCGCTGGCCGCTCCCGCCGCGCGATGAGCTGCAGCCGCCCGACGGTGGAGCCGTCCAGGGTGCCCACCGTGTCCTGGCGCTCCCGCAGCACCGCGAACCCCGCCTCGCGCACCAGCCCCCGCAGCCGCTCCGGCGGATGGTGGCGGAACACCCCGCCATCGGGGGTCCCGAAGACCCCGTACGTGCCGAAGCGGGCCGCGAAGCGCTCGTAGCGCTCCCGGTTGAGTGCAGTGCTCTGCAACGGCACATCGCTCAGATACAGCACCCCGCCCGGCCGCACCAGCCGCCCCAGCTCCCGCACGATGGCGCTCTGGTCCGCGTCATCGGGCACGCAGGTCAGCACCGCGAACAGCAGCGCCGCATCGAACGCCCCGTCCTCGAACGGCAGCGGAAACCCCGCCCACCGCAGCAGATCCACGCCCGGATGCTCCCGCCGCCCCCGCTCCACCAGCGCCGCCGAGAAGTCCACCCCACGGACCCGCCGGTAGCCGAGCCCGGCCAGTTCGGCGGTCAGCCGCCCGTAGCCGCAGCCGTAGTCCAGCACCCGCGCGGCCTTCGGCACGAACTCCGCCAGCAGCGCCGCATCGAGCGGATGGGTGAACGTCTTGGCGGCCCCGGTCGTCTCCCAGAACCCGGCCGCATCCTGTGGGGTGGTCATCCCCGGACCGTACCCAGGGAATAACCCGGCGGCCGCGCAGGTTGCACCGGCGTCCACCCACAGCGAGGAAAGCAAGCCCCCATGCGCGTCGAAATCTGGTCCGACATCGCCTGCCCCTGGTGCTACATCGGCAAGGCCCGCTTCGAGGCCGGGCTTGCCGCGTTCGCGCAGCGGGACGAGGTCGAGGTGGTGCACCGGTCCTTCGAGCTCGACCCGAAGGCGCCGCCGGCCACGGACGTCCCCGTGCTCGACATGCTGGGCGCGAAGTACGGCGTCAGCCGTGAGCAGGCCGAGGCCATGGAGGCCCGGGTGGCCGAGGCGGCGGCGGGGGAGGGGCTCGACTACCGCTCCGACCGGATCCACGGCAACACCTTTGACCTGCACCGGCTGCTGCACCTCGCCAAGGCCCACGGCGTCCAGGACGCGCTGCTCGGCGCCTTCTACCGCGCCAACTTCGCCGAGGCGCACAACCTCTCCGACCCGGCGGTGCTCATCGAGAGCGCCGTCGCGGCAGGGGTGCCCGCCGATGAGGCCGCACGGGTGCTGGCCGACCCCGGCGCCTACGCGCAGGACGTGCGCGCCGATGAGCGGGAGGCGGCGGAGCTGGGCGCCACCGGAGTGCCGTTCTTCGTCATCGACCGCCGGTACGGCATATCCGGCGGCCAGCCCGCCGAGGTCTTCCGGCAGGCGCTGGAGCGGGCCCGTGCGGAGGGCGCCGTGGAGATCCTGCCGGCCGGCGATGCGGAGGTCTGCGGGGACGACGGGTGCGCGGTGCCCGGGGCGTGAGCTTGGCCGGTGCCCGCCGCGGGGGAGCCGGAAAGGTCATGGACGGGGCACGGAGCGTCGCGCACAGTGGGGGCATGCAGCGACATGCGCCACTCGGCGGGGCGGAATTCGCGCCCGAGACGACCTATCTCAACACCGCCTCCAGCGGTCTGCTCCCGCGCCGCAGCGCCGACGCCCTGCGCGCGGCCCTGGAGGAAGCGGTGTCCTACGGCACCATGGGCCGCGACTACTTCGCTCCGGCGGCCGCCTCCCGGGCCGCCTTCGCCCGGCTGCTGGACATCCCCCACGAGCGCGTCGCGATCGGCAGCTCGGTCGCGGTGCAGTCCGCGTTCATCGCCGCCTCGCTGCCGGCGGGATCCGAAGTGCTGGCGCCCGAGGGCGACTTCAGTTCCCTGGTCAACCCGCTCGCCGTGCGCCCCGGGATCACGCTGCGCACCGTACCGCTGGATGCGCTGGCCGAGGAGGTACGGCCGGGCACCGCGCTGGTCGCCTTCAGCGCGGTGCAGTCGCTGGACGGCCGGATCGCCGACCTTCAGGCCGTTCGGGAAGCGGCGCGTGCGCACGGTGCGCGGACCTACCTCGATGCCACACAGGCCGTCGGCTGGCTGCCGCTGCGCGCCGCCGACTACGACTTCCTGGTCTGCGGCGCCTTCAAGTGGCTGCTGAGTCCGCGGGGTACGACGTTCATGGTCTTCGGGGACGATGCGGCCGAGGGCGGCGCCGCCTGGCCCGCTGCGCTGCACGCCGGCTGGGTGGCCGGCGAGGAGCTGGGCGAGTCCAATTACGGCCCGGTACTGCGGCCGGCCGCCTCCGCCCGCCGGTTCGACGAACCGCACGCCTTCTTGTCGTACGTCGGCGCCGAGCGCTCCCTGGCCCTCATCGAGGAGCTGGGCGTGGCCGCCGTCCACGCCCACAACACCGCGCTCGCCGGCCACTACCGCGCCGGCCTCGCCGCGCTCGGCCACCGGCCCCGCCCGGCGCCCGGCTCGGCGATCGTCTCCACGCCGGGACTCGCCGACGCGGAGAGCCGGCTGGCCGAGGCGGGGGTGCGGGTCTCGGTGCGCGGGGGGCTGCTGCGCGCGGCCTTCCACCTCTACAACTCCACGGATGACGTGGACCGGTTGCTGGAGCTGATCGGGCAAAGGTGAACCCGGGGACGGGCTCGGGGACGGGCTCGGGGTGAGCCCGGGGACGAAGCCGGGGTGCCGGGCGGGAATGCGGGAGCCCGACCGGACGCTGAGGCAAGAGCCGGCGATCATGGTCGACGTCGACGGATGTCGATGGAGGCACCGATGCCGACACCGACCATGACCGCGGCCCTGCCCCGTGTCCCGAGCAGCAGTTGAGAGGCCATCAGTGACCACCGCGTTCGATCCCGTAGACCTCGCCGGCATCCCGCTCGCCAACCGCATCGTCATGGCGCCGATGACCCGCAACCGCGCCACCGAGGGCGGCGGCGTGCCGACCGACTCGATGGTCGCCTACTACGCCCAGCGCGCCACCGCCGGTCTCATCGTCACCGAGGCCACCCAGACCGCCGTCGTCGGCCAGGGCTACCCCTTCACCCCGGGGCTGCACTCCGCCGAACAGGTCGCGGGCTGGCGCCGGGTGACGGACGCCGTGCACGAGGCGGGCGGCCGGATCTTCGCGCAGCTGTGGCACGGCGGCCGCATCGGCCACCCGGTGCTGCTGCCGGACGGGCTCATACCGGTGGGACCCTCCCCGGTGGCCGCCGACTGCCAGGTCTTCACCGAGGACGGGATGAAGGACTGCGTCACGCCGCACGAACTCACCGACAACGAGATCCGCACCACCATCGCCCAGTTCGCGGACGCCGCCCGCAACGCCATCGAGGCGGGCTTCGACGGGGTGGAGATCCACGGCGCCAACGGCTATCTGGTGCACCAGTTCCTGGCCCCCAACAGCAACCGGCGCACCGACGCCTGGGGCGGCGGCACCGAGGGCCGGATCCGCTTCGCGGTGGAGGTCACCCGGGCGGTGGCCGAGGCCGTCGGCGCGCACCGCACCGGTCTGCGGCTCTCGCCCGGCAACCCCTTCAACGGCATCGACGAGCCCGCCCCCGAGCCGCTCTACACCGCGCTGCTCCGGGCCGTCGAACCGCTCGGCCTCGCCTACCTGCACATCTGCGACGTCCCGGACCGCGAGCTGCTGGCCCGGCTGCGCAAGCACTTCACCGGCACCTTCGTCCTCAACCCGGCCAACGACGGCCGCCCCACCGGCACCGAGGACCTGGGCCTGCTCGAGGACGGCAGCGCCGATCTGCTGGCCTTCGGCCGGCAGTTCCTGGCCAACCCCGATCTGCCCCGGCGGCTGGCGCTCGGCGGGCCCTTCAACACCCCCGACCGGGCGAGCTTCTACGGCGGCGACGACACCGGCTACCTCGACTACCCGGCACTCGAGGCCTGACGTCCGCGCAGCCATGACACGAGCGCGGCCGCCGCACAGACCGAGCTGTGCGGCGGCCGCGCCACCCGTGACAAGACCGCTTACTTCACCGGCGTGAAGTCACGGGCACCGATGTACTCCGGACGCCGGATCGGCGCCGAGAACGGTTCCACCGCGGTGTTCTCCACGCTGTTGAACACGATGAAGACATTGCTGCGCGGGTAGGGCGTGATGTTGTCGCCGGAGCCGTGCATGGCATTGCAGTCGAACCACGTCGCCGAGCCGGCCCAGCCGGTGAAGAGGCGGATGCCGTGCTTGTCCGCCATCTTCGTCAGCACCTCGTCCGACGGGATGCCCGCGTCCTGCATCTGCAGCGACTTCTTGTAGTTGTCCTTCGGCGTCTCGCCCTCACAGCCCACGAAGTGCCGGTGCGAGCCGGGCATGATCATCAGGCCGCCGTTGGTGTCGTAGTTCTCCGTCAGCGCGATGGAGACCGACACCGTGCGCATGTTCGCCAGACCGTCCTCGGCGTGCCATGTCTCGAAGTCCGAGTGCCAGTAGAAGCCGGACGCACCGAAGCCGGGCTTCACATTGATCCGGGACTGGTGGACATAGACGTCCGAGCCCAGGATCTGCCGCGCGCGGCCCACCACGCGCGGATCACTGACCAGCTTGGCGAACACCTCGCTGATCCTGTGCACCTCGAAGACGGACCGTACGCTCTGCGACTTCGGCTCGACGACGGAGCGCGGGTCGGCGCGCATCGCCGGGTCGAGAACGAGCCGGTCCAGTTCGGCGCGGTAGACCGCGACTTCCTCCGCGGTGAGCAGTTCCCCGATGGCGAGAAAGCCATCGCGTTCGAAGTCGCTCAGCTCGGACGGCTCGAACGGGCCGGCCGCTCCGGGCTGCGACCACACCACCGGGTCCTTCCGCGGGGTGATGACCTCGGCGGTCCCACGGGTCGGGTACAGGTCGGCGATGCGCTCGGGTGCGGTGGTCATGGTGTTGCCTTCCTCTCCTCTCGTACGTGCTCTCGGTTACCAGCTGGTGCTGCGTGACCTCCTCGACTGCCGGACGGGGCAGGCGGGTTGACGCCTCACCGGCGCCTCAGACCGTCTCGGCGTCCGTCTCGGGTTCGGTGAGCAGCGGGTAGACCCCGTTCTCGTCGTGGTCCTCGCGACCGGTGACCGGCGGGTTGAAGACGCAGACGCAGCGGAAGTCCTCCTTGATCCGCATGGTGTGCTTCTCGTGCCCGTCGAGCAGGTACATCGTGCCCGGCGTGATGGTGTATTTCTCGCCGGTCTCGTCGTTGGTGAGCTCGGCCTCGCCCTCTACGCACAGTACGGCCTCGATGTGGTTCGCGTACCACATCGACGTCTCGGTTCCCGCGTACAGGGTGGTCTCGTGCAGCGAGAAGCCGACGCGCTCCTTGGCGAGCACGATGCGCTTGCTCTCCCAGGTGCCGGACTTGGCCTTGACGTGGCGGTCGGTGCCTTCGATGTCCTTGAAGGATCGGACGATCACGGTGAGTCGGTGCCTTTCTGTGAAACGGTCGGGAGCCCTGGGCCGGTCGGGTGGCCGGCGGTCAGGCGCAGTCGCGGACCGCGCGGGCGAGGGTGCGAAGGCCCTCGTCCAGCTCCTCGGGGGTGGTCGTCAGTGCCGGGAGCAGCTTGACGACCTCGCTCTCCGGGCCGGAGGTCTCGATCAGCAGACCCAGCTCGAAGGCGCGCTTGGCGATCTTGTTGGCGAGGCTCTTGTCGACGCACTCCAGGCCCCACACCAGACCGCGGCCGCGGTACTCGGCGAAGGCGTCCGGGTGCTCCTCGACGATGGCCTTCAGGTGCTCCTCGACGATCTCACCGCGGGCGAGCGTCTGCTTCTCCATCTGCCCGTCGGCCCAGTACGTGTCGAGCGCGGCGGCGGCGGTGACGAAGGCCGGGTTGTTGCCGCGGAAGGTGCCGTTGTGCTCGCCCGGCTCCCAGATGTCCAGCTCGGGCTTGAACAGGGTCAGCGCGAGCGGCAGGCCGTAGCCGCTGATGGACTTCGAGACGGTGACGATGTCCGGCACGATGCCCGCCTCCTCGAAGGAGAAGAAGGCACCGGTGCGGCCGCAGCCCATCTGGATGTCGTCGACGATGAGCAGCATGTCGCGCCGCTTGCACAGGTCCGCGAGGGCGCGCAGCCAATCCGCGCGGGCGACATTGATGCCGCCCTCGCCCTGGACCGTCTCGACGATCACCGCGGCCGGGGTGTTCAGACCCGAGCCCTGGTCCTCCAGCAGCCGCTCGAACCACAGGAAGTCCGGGTAGGCGCCGTCGAGGTAGTTGTCGAACGGCATCGGCGTGCCGTGCACCAGCGGGATGCCGGCGCCGGCCCGCTTGAACGCGTTGCCGGTGACGGCCAGCGAGCCCAGCGACATGCCGTGGAAGGCGTTGGTGAAGGACACGATCGACTCGCGGCCCTTGACCTTACGGGCCAGCTTCAGCGCGGCCTCGACCGCGTTGGTGCCCGTCGGGCCCGGGAACATGACCTTGTAGGGCAGGTCACGGGGCCGCAGGATGATGTTCTGGAAGGACTCCAGGAACGCCCGCTTGGCCGTCGTCGACATGTCCAGGCCGTGGGTGACGCCGTCCCGCTCGATGTAGTCGATCAGGGCGCGTTTGAGGACCGGGTTGTTGTGGCCGTAGTTGAGCGATCCGGCACCGGCGAAGAAGTCGAGGTAGGTGTGGCCGTCCTCGTCGGTCATCCGGCTGCCCTGCGCACGGTCGAACACGGTCGGCCAGCCGCGGCAGTAGCTGCGGACCTCCGATTCGACGGTTTCGAAGACGCTCAGGTCGGGCTGGGTGATGGTCACAGCATGCTCCAGGGAGATGAGTGGCGAACGAAGATCGAAGTCTGTGGGCGGACGGGCGGGTCCGGCGGTGTCACGGGAGTGCCACCTGGTGTGTGCCGGTTCCGCGTGCCGTAGGGGGCAGGTCGGCGCGGCGCTCGGCGGCCGCGCCCGGGGGTCGTCAGCGCCGGCGTCCCGGTGGAGGGACGAACGGGCCGATGAGGTGCAGCACCTCCGGCTCGTGGCCCTGCTCGGGGAAGAGCCCGGCGTCGAAGAGCACCTCGCGCTGGAGCCCCGTGTCGTGGCGCTCGGCGAACGACGCGAACAGCCGCATGGAGGCGGCGTTGTCCGGCGTGATGGTGGTCTCGATATGACGAATGCCCAGTTCACGTACGGCGCGGGCGGTCAGCCCGTCCAGGAGTGCGGCCGCCAGCCCCTGGCCACGGTGCGCGTCGTCGACGGCGACCTGCCAGACGACGAGGGTCTCCGGGCACTCGGGGCGGATGTAGCCGGTGACGAAGGCGGCAGGCTCGCCCTCCGGGTCGCGGGCGACCACGGAGGTGGCGGCGAAGTCCCGGCACCACAGCAGGTAGCTGTAGGAGGAGTTGAGGTCCAGAGTCCTGGAGTCGCGGGCGATACGCCAGATCGCGGCTCCGTCCTCCACGCGTGGGGTGTCGAGCTTGAAGCCCTCCGGCAATTCTCTGATATCGCTGCGGGCACCTGCATGGTCTGCTTGTGCGGCGGTCATAGGAATTAAATTTACCGAGGGAAAAAGGAAATTGCATCGCGGGCAGGGGTTACGTCGAGGATCCGCTTGTGTTATCGCGCGGGTGCGTACGAGCGCGCGATTCGGTAGCGGAATGTGATGATTTGCCCCGGAAGTTTGGGGTGAAACGGGCACGCTGTGTAGTCGGTCACAGGTCCGTAACGTCCTCGAGATCCGTCCGAATTCTGATACTTGTCGCTAGCGGAATCTTGGCGTTTGAGGTGCAAAAAAGCGGGCAGAAGAATACGGGAAGCTGTGTTCCTGAAGAATTGGGAATTCGCAACCGGAAGGCCTGTGACAAGGCGTGCGGGAAAGAAATCCGGGTAGTCGCCAGGGTTTCCGGTAAACCACCGGCGGAATACGCAGGGCGGACCCCTGTGGGACGGTTGGCCGGGGGCCGCTCCCAAGGGCCCCGGGCCCGCGGCGCGCCGCATACAGTGCCGGTATGACGTCCATGAGCGAAGGTGCGGTGCTGCACCTCAAGGGGAGGGTCCTGGCCGGGCCGGACGAGGTGCGCGACGAGCTGTGGGTTCTCGGCGGTCGGGTGACATTCGAACGGCCGAGCGGGACGCGGGAGGTCACCACCGTCGAGGGCTGGGTACTGCCGGGCCTGGTCGACGCCCACTGCCATGTCGGCCTCGACGCGCACGGCCCGGTGGACGCCGAAACCAGCGAAAAGCAGGCCCTCACCGACCGTGATGCCGGAACGCTGCTGCTGCGCGACGCAGGGTCACCCTCCGACACCCGCTGGATCGACGACCGCGACGACCTGCCGCGGATCATCCGCGCCGGCCGCCACATCGCCCGTACCAAGCGCTACATCCGTAACTACGCCCACGAGATCGAGCCCGAGGACCTGGTCGCCCATGTCGCCCAGGAGGCCCGGCGCGGCGACGGCTGGGTCAAGCTCGTCGGCGACTGGATCGACCGCTCCACCGGCGATCTGAGCGCCTGCTGGCCGCGCGGCGAGGTCGAGGCGGCGATCGCCGAGGCGCACCGGCTGGGCGCCCGGGTGACCGCCCACTGCTTCGCGGAGGAGACCCTGGCCCCGCTGGTGGAGGCCGGTATCGACTGCATCGAGCACGCCACCGGCCTCACCGAGGACACCATCCCGCTGTTCGCCGAACGCGGCGTCGCCATCGTCCCCACCCTCGTCAACATCGCCACGTTCCCGCAGCTCGCGGACGGCGGCGAGACGAAGTTCCCCAAGTGGTCCGCGCACATGCGACGGCTCCACGCCCGCCGCTACGACACCGTACGGGCGGCCTACGACGCCGGCGTGCCCATCTACGCCGGCACGGACGCCGGCGGCTCGCTCCCGCACGGCCTGGTCGCCGACGAGGTCGCCGAGCTGATGAAGGCCGGCCTGCCCGCCGAGGCCGCCCTGTCCGCCACCACCTGGGGCGCCCGGGAGTGGCTCGGCCGCCCCGGCCTGGCCGAGGGAGCCCCGGCGGACCTGGTCGTGTACGAGACGGATCCGCGGGCGGATGTGCGGGTGCTGTGGGCGCCGCGGCTGGTGGTGCTGCGGGGGCGGGTGATCGGCTGAGGGGCGGAGGCGGTGCGGCCGCCCGCTACGGCGGTGCGGCCGCCCGCTACGGCGCCCGGCGGTCCGCTACGGCGCCCGGCGGTCCGAGCGTGCCATCCAGGCCGCGGCCACCGCGCCCGAGACGTTGTGCCACACCGAGAAGACCGCCGCGGGCAGCGCCGCCGCCGGGCTGAAGTGCGCGGTGGCGAGCGACGCGGCGAGCCCGGAATTCTGCATGCCGACCTCGAAGGCCATCGCCCGCCCGGCGGGCCTGCCCAGCCGGGCCAGCCTGCCCGAGGCGTAGCCCAGCGCCAGCCCGAGCCCGTTGTGCAGCACCACGGCGAGCAGCACCAGGGCCGCCGCGTCCTTGATCGCCGCCGCGCTCCCGGACACCACCACCAGCACGATCACCGCGATGGTGAGGGCCGAGACCCACGGCAGGGCGCGCAGCACCCTGTCGACGAACCGCCCCGCCACGACCCGTACGGCCAGACCGCCGAGCACCGGCAGCAGCACCGTCTTGAGGATGTCGGTCACCATGACGCCGGCGTCCACGTCCAGGAACTGCCCGGCGAGCAGCAGTGTCAGCGGCGGCGTGACGAGCGGCGCGAGCACCGTGGAGACCGTCGCCACCGACACCGAGAGCGCCACATCGCCGCGCGCCAGGAACGTCACCACGTTGGACGCGGTGCCGCTGGGTGCGCAGCCGACCAGGATCACCCCGGCCGCCAGCTGCGGCGGCAGGTCCAGCACGGTCGCGATCAGCCAGCCGAGCCCCGGCATGATCACGTAATGCGCGACCAGTCCCAGGGCCACCGCCCACGGCCGCTTGGCCACCGCGGTGAAGTCCGGCGGGGTCAGGGTCAGGCCCATGGAGAACATCACCACCCCGAGCAGCCACGGCACACCGGGCGCCCAGCCGGCGAAGCGCGCGGGCCACAGCAGCCCCACCGCCCCGGCGGCGAGCACCAGGAGCGGGAAGAGGGTGACCGCCCGGCGCGCGGCGCGGTCGGAGGCGGGGAGCTCGCCGGGCGGCGCGGGAGCGTGCGGCGGGGCCTGATCCGGCCGCGGGGCCCGATCCGGCTGCGGGGCCTGGTTCGTCTGCTCGGTCGACACGGCGGCACCCTAGCCGCCGTCTTCATGTACGGGACAACGAATTCCGCATGCTGGACGTCGGTCCGCCCCCGGGGCGGCGTACGACGTCAACGGGGCGCCCTGATGCGGTGAGCCCGGCGGTCGGCTCGGGTCACCCGCGCGGTGGGACGGCTGGGGCGCGGGTGATCCCCCGTGCCCCGGGAATCGAATGCAGAGGCGGAAACCACCCATTGGAGTGAACTCACCTCGCGTGGCTGCCCGTTCACCCTCGGTGCGTACACGATGTGCGGGTCGAGGTCGTCGGCGCGCGTGATGTCCCCCATTGGCGCGGCCGGCGGCTCCATTTCTCTTGTGGGGGTTCCACTCACGTGTCCACCAGTTCCACCAGCTCCTTCGGCATGCCCCGGCGGTTCGCCGCGACCTTCGTCGCCGCCGCCCTCACGGCCGGTCCCGCCGTCCTGACGGCCTCCGCGCCCGCGTATGCCACCGGTGACCACGGCGCCAACGGCACGTCCGGCGCCGTCGTGCTCCGTACCGGCCTGAACGTCGGTCTGCTGAACAAGGCGCTCGACGTCCCGCTGCGCGCCACCCTCAACGAGGTGCACGCACCGGCCTCCGCCGGCAAGACGACGCTCACCGTCGATCTGGACGGCATCAACCAGGGCAGGCCCTTCAGCGTCCTGCGGGCGGACGTCGCCACCGCACGGGCCACCGCCGACCGCCGCAGGACCGAGGGCTACGCCAACCTCGTGCACGCCAAGGTGCATGCCCCCGGCCTCGGGCTGCTGTCCCTGATCGAGGTCCAGCAGGTCACCTCCCGGGCGGTGTGCGAGGCGGGCAAGCGGCCGCGGGCCGAGTCGAATGTGCTGGGCAGCGTCCTGGTCCTGGGCAAGAAGGTCACGCTCCGCGCGGGCGGGACGACGGACGTCAAGGTGCCGGGGGTGGGCGAGGTACGGCTCGATCTGTCCCGGCGGAGCGTGACGAGCACGAGCGCCGCGGCGACCGCGCTGGAACTTAAGGTCGCGGTCAACCCGTTGAAGCTGAATGTCGCCGATGTCCGGGGGCGGGTCACGCTCGCCGAGGCGACCTGCACGGCGCCGCACGGCAAGACGCCGCCGGGCGGCTCCGGCGGCACCACCACCGGCGGCGGCACTTCCGGTGGCACCTCCGGCGGGACCTCCGGTGGCACTTCCGGCGGCACTTCCGGTGGCACCTCCGGCGGCGGGACCTCCGGTGGCACCCACTCCGGCTCCCACCCCAGCACCCAGAACCTCGCCGAGACCGGCGGCAGTTCGGCCACCCCGTATCTGGCCGGCGGCGCGGCCCTGCTGCTGGCCGCGGGCGCGGGAACGGTCGGCTACGCCCGCCGGCGCCGCACCGCCGCACCGGGCGGCCGCGGCTGAGAGACCCGTACACCGCGCCGGGTGCTGTGGGGGTTCCGGGCGCGGGTACGGCCGGGGCACGCTCCGCACGGCGTGCCCAACCCCCGCCGGGGCCCGCCCGCTAGGCCGGCCCCGGCGGGGCCCGCCCGCTAGGCCGCCGCGAGCACCTCGGCCAGCGCCGCCACGAACCGGTCCGTGGTGGCCCGGTCCCGGACCGCGAGCCGCAGCCAGTCCGGGCCCAGCCCGGGGAAGGTGTCCCCCCGGCGCACCGCGAAGCCGCGCGCCCGCAGCCCGGCCCGTACCGACGCCGCATCCGGCAGCCGGATCAGCAGGAACGGCCCCTCGGCCGGCCCGACGGCCACCGGCGCGTCCAGCTCGCCCAGCCGGGCCAGCAGATGGGCCCGGTCCCGGGCGATCTCCTCGGCCGCCGCGGCCGCCTCCGCCAGCGCCCCGGGCCTGCAGCAGGCCTCGGCCGCGGCCAGCGCCGGGCTGGAGACCGGCCACAGCGGCTGCGCCCGCTCCAGGGCGGCGACGAGCTCGGGCGCGGCCAGCACATAGCCGATCCGCAGTCCCGCGAGCCCCCACGTCTTGGTGAGGCTGCGCAGCACGACCAGGCCCGGCAGATCCGTCCGCCCGGCCAGCGACGCCCGCTCCCCGGGCACCGCGTCCATGAACGCCTCGTCCACCACCAGCGTCCGGCCGGGCCGCGCCAGAGCGGCCACGGCGTCGGCGGGATGGAGGACGGAGGTGGGGTTGGTGGGGTTGCCGATGACGACCAGGTCGGCGTCCTCGGGGACCGCGTCCGCAGCCAGCCGGAAGCCGTCCCGCTCGCTCAGCAGCACCCTTTCCACCGTGTGCCCGGCGTCCCGCAGCGCCGCCTCCGGCTCGGTGAACTGCGGGTGCACCACGACCGGCCGGACGGCCCGTACGGCGCGTGCGAGCAGGACGAACGCCTCCGCGGCGCCCGACGTCAGCAGCACCCGCTCCACCGGCAGGCCGTGCCGCGCGGCGACCGCCCGGCGTGCCGCCCGGCCGTCCGGATACGCGGCGAGGCCGTCCAGCGACGCGGCGATCTCGGCCTTCAGCCAGGCCGGGGGAGTGCCGGCGCGGACATTGACCGCAAGGTCCGTCAGCCCGGCGTCCGCGCCCCGGACCTCGGCATCGCCGTGATGCCGCAGATCGGGTTCGTGCGGCGCCGCGGCCGCGGCGTCAGCGAGCGCCCGCATGCTCGTCCCAGATCCCGGCGGCCGGCTGCCGCGACGCGCCGTCGGTGCCCCGGGCGTCCTCCGCCACCACCCGGTACCCGCCCGGCGCGCCGCCCGCCACCAGCGCGCGATAGCGCTCCATGACCACCTCGGCCACCTCGGGCGCCGCACCGATCACCTGCGCACCGAACACCTCGGTGCCGGGGTGCGCCGCGGCCCAGCCCTCGGTCTGCATGCACAGCCGCTCCAGCAGGCCACCGGGGAAGAGGAAGTACGGCAGGACGACGATCCGCCGCGGACCGCCCGCCGCCGGAGCCATCGAGGCCAGTGCCGCGCACCGGTCGAGGCCGGCCGGGACATCGGGGCCGGTCTGCGTCACGAACGCGGTCTCCACGCCCGCGTAGCCGCGTCCCTCCCACAGCAGCCGTGCGGCCCGCGCCACCTCGGCGTTGGCGTAGGGGTCGGCCGACCCGCGCCCCACCAGCAGCACCGTCGTACGGGCCCGGTCCTCGGGCTTGCGGGCGCCGCCGCCCAGCGCCTCCTCCAGCCGCCGCTCCAGCACCTCGAGCAGCCTGGGGTGCGGCCCCAGCTCGGCGCCGCAGACGTAGCCGAGCCCGGGGTGACGGCCGGCCGCCCGCTCCAGCGCGACGGGCAGCGTCTCCGCCCCCTGGCCGGCCGGGGACAGCAGCAGCGGTACCGCGGCGAGGCGGGTCGCGCCCTGCCCGACGAGTTCGTCGACGGCGCCGGCCAGCGGCAGCTGCGCGGACGCTGCGCCGAAGAACCCCCCGGCGACGGGCACCTCGGGGTGGCGCTCGCCGAGCACACGCACCAGCGCGCGCAGGGTCTCGGCCCCGCCTTCGTCACGGGTGCCGTGACCGGCGATGAGCAGTGCGGGAGGGGTGGTCACTGGGTCTCCTTGGTGCCGGTGGATGCGCGGGCGGGCGCCTTGTCGCCGATGACCGCCGTCCGCCGATCCGGGCCACGGCGGGGCGGGTTGGGGGAGGTCATGACGATATCGGCACCGCCTGCGGGGGCGGCGGCCGCTCCCTTACTACCAGCGGTAACTGCCCCGCTGTCCGTTACTCGCACCGCGGCGAGCGCGCAGGTCGCCCGCGCCGGCCGTCCCTCGGGCGACGACTTCCGCTTGCCGGCGAGCAGTTCGGCGCCCGGCCCGGCGGCCAGCAGCGCGGCCGCCTCCGCCACGCTCGGCGTCCCCACGGCGGCCCGCGCCACCGCGGACGGAGCCGGCACCGCCACGGCAGCCAGCGCCGCCGCCGGGTACGACCACAGCGGCACCCCCAGCCGCCGCGCCGCCCCGGTCAGCCCCGGCTCCGCCGCCCTGGCCGTCACCGTCGCCAGCGCCGCCAGGGGCCGGCCCGTACACCCCACCGCCGCGAGCGTGGCCGTGATCAGGTCCAGGACCTCGGACGCCGGGACACCGCGGCTCGCCCCCACGCCGACGACCAGCGGCGGGGGCGGCGCACCGGCGGCGCCGGCCGTCCGGCGCCTCATGGCGCGACGGCTCCCCGCCCGAAGGGCACCCGGCCGTGCCGCCCTTCCAGGACCGCGGTGAGCCGGCCGGCGGACCCGGCCGCGACCGGACCGCCCGGCCAACGGGCGCCGAGCGCCGCCCGCCGGGCCCGTACCGTCTGGGGGTAGGGGTGTGCCGCGGCGACCGTGCGGTCCCGGTCGGGCGTGGCGGACACGAGAGGGTCGAGCACCGCGTCCGCCACCGTGCCGCCTCCCGTCATCGGGCCCTCATCGGACCGTCATCGCCCGGCGCCCGGTGCCGCCGTGCTCCGCGTCGCGCTCTCCACCAGCCGGCCGGCCAGCGACGGCACCGCCGCCCAGTGCACATGCAGATACGAGGCATGCACCCCGCCGCTGACAAAGCCCTCCACCCGCCGCCCGGGATGCGTCAGGCCCCACGCCGGGGACGCGCCCGCGCCCGGCTCGAGGACCGTACGGTGGAACTCATGGCCGCGCACCCGCGTCCCGGCGACGGCCAGCGCATTGTCCTCCAGCGCCACCGCTTCCCGGTAGCCCAGCGTGAGCCGCTCCGTCATCCGGGCGTCGGCGGGCAGCACCCCGCACATGGGCTTGCCGTCTATGGACCGGGAGAGATACAGCAGCCCCGCGCACTCGGCGGAGACCGGCGCCCCGGAGGCGGCCAGCGCGGCCACCGCCACGCGCAGCGGAGCGTTCGCCGACAGGTCCGGCGCGTACACCTCGGGGAAGCCGCCGCCGATCACCAAACCCTGTGTGCCGGGCGGCAGTTGCTCGTCCCGCAGCGGATCGAAGGGCGCCACCTCGGCGCCCGCCGCGGCCAGCAGCTCGGCATGCTCGGCGTACGAGAAGGTGAACGCGGCGCCGCCCGCGACGGCGATCAGCGGCCGCCCGCCGGCGCCGGACCCCGGCGCCGCCACCTCCGCCGCCGGATCCCACGGCGCGTCCGGCAGCTCGGGCACCGCGCGGGCCAGCGCCAGCAGCGCCTGAAGATCGCAGCCCTCACGCACCCGCGCGGCGAGCTCCCCCACCGACTCCACCGCCTCGGCCCGGCGCTCGGCGACCGGCACCAGGCCCAGATGCCTCGACGGCGTACGCGCCTGCTGCGTACGCCGCAGAGCGCCCAGCACCGGCACCCCGGACGACCCCATCGCCTCGCGCAGCAGCTCCTCATGGCGGTCCGAGCCGACCTTGTTGAGGATCACCCCGGCCAGCCGTACCTCCGGGTCCCAGGACGCGAAGCCGTGCACCAGCGCGGCCACCGACCGGGACTGCGACGAGGCGTCCACCACCAGCACCACCGGCGCCCGCAGCAGCTTCGCCACCTGCGCCGTCGACGAGAGCTCTCCCATGCCCGAGGCCCCGTCGAACAGCCCCATCACGCCCTCGACGACCGCGAGATCCGCGCCCGCCGCGCCGTGCAGGAACAGCGGTGCGATCCGGTCCGGGCCGCACAGATAGGCGTCCAGATTGCGGCCGGGGCGGCCGGTGGCCAGGGCGTGGTAGCCCGGGTCGATGTAGTCGGGCCCCACCTTGTGCGGCGACACCGCAAGGCCCGCCTCGGCGAACGCCGCCATCAGGCCGGTGGCCACCGTCGTCTTCCCCGCGCCCGAGGACGGCGCGGCGATCACCAGCCGGGGGATCGCACCCGCGTTCATCGCCTGCACACCGTTCTTGCCGTGCTCACCATTCGATGCCCCGCTGGCCCTTCTGGCCCGCGTCCATCGGGTGCTTGACCTTCGTCATGTCCGTCACCAGGTCCGCGAAGTCCAGCAGCGGCTGCGGGGCGGCCCGCCCGGTGATGACCACATGCTGCGTCCCGGGACGGTCGCGCAGCACCGACACCACCTCCTCGGTGTCGATCCAGCCCCACTTGAGCGGGTACGCGAACTCGTCCAGCACCAGCAGCTTGTACGTCTCGGCGGCCAGATCCCGCTTGACCTGCTCCCAGCCCTCGCGCGCCGCGTCCTCACTGGAAGCGATGTCGCGCTGCACCCACGACCAGCCCTCGCCCATCTTGTGCCAGGCCACGCTGCCGCCCTCGCCGGATTCGCCGAGCACCTTCAGCGCCCGCTCCTCACCGACCTTCCACTTCGCCGACTTCACGAACTGGAAAACACCGACCGGCCAGCCCTGGTTCCATGCCCGCAGCGCCAGGCCGAAGGCGGCGGTGGACTTGCCCTTGCCCTGGCCCGTGTGGACGAAGACCAGCGGGCGGTTGCGGCGCTGGCGGGTGGTGAGCCCGTCGTCCGGTACGACGGACGGCTGTCCCTGCGGCATTACGCGGCCTTCCTGTTGGGGTGCGAGGGCTTGCCCTGCACGGTCCGTACGAGCGCGGAGACGTTGTCCGCGCGCAGTTCATCGAGGGTGACGGCGGTGCCCTGCAGCGCACGGGCCAGCTCGCCGGCCAGCCCCAGCCGGACCGGCCCCGCCTCGCAGTCCACGACCACCGAGGCGGTGCCCTCGGCGGCCAGCAGCCCGGCCGCGCGGTTCGCCCGCGCCAGTGGATCCTTCCCGCCGGTCGCCCGCCCGTCGGTGACGACCACGACCAGCGGCCGCCGCGAGGCATCGCGCAGCCGCTCCACCCGCAGCACCTCATGGGCCCGCAGCAGCCCCTCCGACAGCGGTGTACGGCCGCCCGTCGGCAGCTGCTCCAGCCGCGCCGCGCCCGCCTCGACCGACGACGTCGGGGGCAGCGCCAGCTCGGCGCCCTTCCCCCGGAAGGTGATCATGCCGATCTTGTCGCGCCGCTGATAGGCGTCCAGCAGCAGCGACAGCACCGCGCCCTTGACCGCGCCCATCCGCTTGCGCGCCGCCATCGAACCCGATGCGTCCACGACGAACAGGACCAGATTGCCCTCCCGCCCCTCGCGTACCGCCTCGCGCAGATCGTCCCGCCGCACCACCAGCCCCCGCCCGCTGCGGCCGCGCGCCCGCTGATGCGGCGCCGCGGCCTGCACGGTCGCGGCCAGGTGCAGCTTGCCGAGGGCGCCGTGCGGGCGCCGGGCCCCGGTGGTACGGCCATGGGCGGTACGGGCCCGCGAACGGCGG
Source organism: Streptomyces sp. NPDC028368 (assembly GCF_055565615.1). NCBI lineage: Bacteria > Bacillati > Actinomycetota > Actinomycetes > Kitasatosporales > Streptomycetaceae > Streptomyces > Streptomyces sp. NPDC028368. The sequence goes on from NZ_JBVHTY010000002.1 coordinate 717,094, forward strand.
CCGTCGGCGCCCTCGCCCAGGCCCGGCACGTCCAGGCGGCGGGTACGGAAGGGGTCGCCGGCGCTGACGGCGGCCTGCTGCGCACCGGGTGCGGCGGTGGGCTGCTCGGCCTCGGACGGCTGCTGTTCGGGGACGGGGGCCGGATCGTCGCCGCCGTCCGCCCCGGGGCCGGCGGGAGGCGCCTGCTCCTGCCGCCCGCCGTCCTGCGGCGGCACCCCACCTGAGCCGGGCCCGTCCGGACCGCCGTCGGGGCCGCCGTCAGGGCCGCCGGGCCCGTCGTCCGGCCCCTCCGGCTCCGGGTCGTCGTCCCCCTCCGCCCCGGCGGACTCCGCCAGCGTTTCGTCCAGTTTGTCCTCGTCCAGACCCGGCGCGTCGAACGGGTTACGGCGCCTGCGGTGCGGCAGCGCCAGCAGCGCGGCCTGCCGCACATCCTCCGAGCGCACCTCCGTGCGCCCCGCCCACGCGGCCAGCGCCGTCGCCGTCCGGGCCATCACGATGTCCGCGCGCATGCCGTCCACCTCGAACGCGGCACAGGTCGCGGCGATCTGGCGGAGCGCCGCGTCACCGAGCCGTACGGACGCCAGCAGCGCCCGCGCGGCGACGATCCGGTCCCGCAGCGCCGTCTCCTCGTCCGCCCAGCGCCCCGCGAAGCCGGCGGGATCGTCGTCGTGGGCCAGCCTGCGCCGCACGACCTCCACCCGCTGCTCCGGCTCCCGGGAGGCCGCGACCTCGACGGTCAGCCCGAACCGGTCCAGCAACTGCGGCCGCAGTTCGCCCTCTTCGGGGTTCATGGTGCCCACGAGCAGGAAGCGGGCCGCGTGCCGTACGGAGACGCCCTCGCGCTCGACGTAGGAGGCGCCCATGGCGGCGGCGTCCAGCAGCAGGTCGACGAGGTGGTCGTGCAGAAGATTGACCTCGTCGACGTACAGCACCCCGCGGTGCGCGTCGGCCAGCAGGCCGGGCTCGAAGGCCTTCACGCCCTCCGACAGCGCCCGCTCGATGTCCAGCGCGCCCACCAGCCGGTCCTCGGAGGCGCCGACGGGCAGTTCGACCATCCGCGTCGGGCGGTCCTCGAAGGCGCCCGCCTCGTGGGGGCCGTCGGGGCAGCCGGGGTCGGGGGCGTCGGGGCCGCAGGCGAAGCGGCAGCCGGTGACGACCTCGATGCCGGGCATCAGCGCCGTCAGGCCGCGCACCATCGTCGATTTCGCGGTGCCCTTCTCACCCCGTACGAGCACCCCGCCGATGGCCGGTGAGATCGCGTTCAGCAGCAGGCCCAGCCGCATGTCGTCCATGCCGACGACCGCGGTGAACGGGTAGGAGACCGATGCCATTAACGGGTACCCCCTTCAAGGGAATTGCTGTGGTCACTCGCGTCAACTGTGCGGGGCGCCCCCGGTGGCACGAACGGCAGCCCGGCCGGCACCCCCTTCTCGATCAGCCGCAGCAGCGCGTCCGTGTCCGCGTGCTCCTCGATCAGATCGCCGAGCCGGTCCAGCTGCTCCTCGCGCAGCACCCCGAAGCTGGTGTCCGGGGCGGGGACGAACGCCCGGCCCGCGTCGGCCGCCACCCGGCGCAGGAACGCCCGCCGGAAACCGTCGCTCTCCAGCGAGCCGTGCCAGTGGGTGCCCCAGACGGAGCCGACCCGGCAGCCGTCCAGGCCGCGTCCTTGGTCATCGGACATGAACGCCTCGTCACCGCCGGTCACTTCGGCCACGCCGTGGTGGATCTCGTACCCCTCCACGGGCTCACCCAGCGCCCGGCCGGACGGCCGGGCGAGCGTCTTGTGGACCGCGAACCGCACCCGTACCGGCAGCAGCCCCAGCCCCTCGACCGCGCCCGCCCGCGACTCGACCTCGTCCTCGATGTGCTCGCCCAGGATCTGGAAGCCGCCGCAGATGCCCAGCACCGGGCGCCCCTCGGCGGCCCGCCGGGCGATCGCGTCCGCCAGCCCGCGCTCGCGCAGCCACTGAAGGGCGCGGACCGTCCCGCGGGTGCCGGGCAGCACCACCAGGTCCGCGTCCGCCAGCTCCTCGGCCCGGTCCACGAAGCGGACCACCACACCCGGTTCGGCGGCCAGCGCGTCCACGTCCGTGAAGTTGGACATCAGCGGTACGGCCGCGACCGCGACCCGCAGGACGTCCGCGCCGTGCGGCGGGGCCACCACGCTCTCGCGCACGGCACCCCGCAGCGACACCCGCAGCCCGTCCTCTTCGTCGATGCCCAGCCCGTGCGCGAACGGCAGCACGCCCAGCGTCGGCCGCCCGCTCAGCTGCTTCATCATCTCCAAACCGGGCTCCAGCAGCGTCACATCGCCCCGGAACTTATTGACGAGATACCCCGCCACCAGCTCCTGATCCTCCTTGGACAGCAGCGCCGTGGTCCCGAAGAACGACGCGAAGACGCCGCCGCGGTCGATATCCCCGACGATCACGACCGGGAGCCGGCCCGCCCGCGCGATGCCCATGTTCACGATGTCGGTGCGCCGCAGATTGATCTCGGCGGGGCTGCCGGCCCCCTCACAGATCACCGCGTCGTGGGTGCGGCGCAGCTCCGCCAGGCAGTCGGTCACGGTGCCCAGCAACTGCTCCCGGCGCCCCGCATACTGCGTCTCCCCGGGGGACGACCCCCCGGCTCCCCCGAAGTACCCCCGCGCACTCAGCTCACCCACCGGCTTGCCCAGCAGCACCACCTGGCTGCTGCGGTCGCTGCCCGGCTTGAGCAGGACCGGGTTCATCAGCGCGGTCGGCTCCACCCGGGCCGCGGCCGCCTGCATCGCCTGCGCCCGCCCGATCTCCGCCCCCTCGCGCGTCACAAAGGAGTTGAGGGACATGTTCTGCGCCTTGAACGGGGCCACCTTGACGCCCTGCCGGACCAGCCAGCGGCAGATGCCCGCCGTCACCACGCTTTTGCCCGCGTCGGACGTCGTACCGGCCACCAACAGGCCACCGCCGACCGTGTTGCCGGATGCCTTCCACCGCCCGTTCACCGGGTCCTCCTCCTGTGCCGTGCCACGCCGTGCCGTATCCCGCCGGCCGCCAGCCGTCCCGCGACCGTCGCCGCCAGCGCCAGCGTGCTCACCCGGCGCGAGAGCCGCACCGCTCGCTCGATGTCCTCCGCGCAGGGCGGCGGCGCCGGGCCGTTGAGCACCGGGCGGTGCTCGATGCGGCCGCCGTACGCCAGGGTGCCGCCCAGCCGTACGCCCAGCGCGCCTGCGAACGAGGCCTCCACCGGGCCCGCGTTGGGGCTCGGGTGCGCGCCGCCGTCGGCCCGCCAGGCCCGCAGCGCGCCGCGCCGGTCGGGGCCCGCGAGCACGGTCAGCGCGGCGGTGAGCCGGGATCCGGGCCATCCGGCCACATCGTCGAGCCGGGCCGACGCCCAGCCGAACCGCCGGTAGCGCGCCGATTTGTGGCCGACCATCGCGTCCAGAGTGTTCACCGCACGGAACGCCACGAGACCGGGCACACCGCCCAACGCGCCCCACACCAGGGCGCCCACCACCGCGTCCGAGGTGTTCTCGGCGACCGACTCCACCACCGCGCGGGCCATCTGCGGCCCGTCCAGTGCCTGGGGATCGCGGCCGCACAGATGCGGCAGCCGCTCGCGCGCCACGTCCAGGTCGCCCGCACTCAGCGCGCCGCCGATGGCCCGCGCCTCCCGGCCGAGCGAGGTGCCGCCGAGTACCGCCCAGACGGTGGCCGCGGTCAGGGCGGTGCGGGCCGCGGGCTTTCGTACGGTGCGCTGCAGGAGTGCGGCGCCGGCCGCCGCGCCGCCCGCGCACAACACGGCGTGCGCCGCGCCGTATCCGCGGTGGTCGCGCCACAGCCGTCGCTCGAGGGCGCCCGCGGCCCGGCCGAAGGCCGCCACCGGATGGCCGCGCCGGGGGTCCGCCGCGATCAGGTCGCCGAGGAAACCGAGGGCCGCGCCGCACGCGTAGGCCGCGTGTTCGCCGCGCACCGGATCAGGCCGCCGTCAGGCCTCGAAGGGATACGGCGAGGGCAGGGTGCGGGTATCTCGAACGGCGGCCGGGCATGGCGGTATGTCCTCACTCAGGGTCCGCGCCCTGGCTCGACGTGACGGCGACGAGAGTCTCCTGGCTCCCGGATCGGCGCATCCCCCGGTCTTCCCGCCCGTCCGCAGCGGCCCTTGCGGGCATCCGCGCGACGGACCGTGACCTTCGCTGGAGGAACGCTCCCCGGTGACAGTGGCGGGACCGCGCCGGATTCTCACCGGACTTCCTCATCTGTCGCCGAATGGCACGGGCAGTCCACCACGCCCCGCGAAGAGCCGTCAACTCACCCTTGACCTGCGACGCAGCCCTGTGGCAGGGGGTGTGGCGCGCGCCACAGGGTGGCCGGTGCGTCACCGACGGTTGCCCCTGGGCCTGATCCCGCGTCACTATCTGGTGCACGGGGGGCGATGGGGCCCGCCGGAAGGGGGGCCGGGGGATGCCGGACAGCGCTGACAGCCAGGAGATCCGCCAAGAGGTCCGTATGCGGATCACGGGCACGAACAACCCGGAGCAGGACGCCGCGGATCTGCGGGCGTGGCTGGAGCGGGAGCCGTGGCTGAACCGGCGGCGGCACGAGTGGGCGCTGCGCCCGAGGCCGGCGGGTGAGAACGAGGACACCGACGGGCCGGGCCCCGCCGATATGGCCGTCGGTGTCGACGACCTGATCCTGGTGGTCGTCGGCGCGGTCGCCGCGGAGATCACCAAGAGCCTGACCATCGCCCTGCAGGAATGGCTGCGGCGGCGCAAGGAGGAGCGGGCCTCGGGCGAGGAGCCCGCGGTCGTGGTCGGTGAAAGCGACGGCCGGCTGCGCGAGATCGGCGGCGCCGAGGGCGGCAGCAGCGCCGAGGACTGAGCGGATGTCCGAATACGACGCGCGGGGCAAGGTCAACCGGGCGCTGCTGATCTGTGTCAGCGACTACAAGGACCTGCGCCCGCTGCCCGCGGTACGGGACAACGCGGAGAAGCTCAGGCGTGTCCTGATCGACCCCGGCACCGACCTGTTCACCGAGAACGAGGTCCGCATCTGCCGGACCCAGGAGCCATGGGAGGTGGAACAGGCGCTGGACGCCGTCGCCGACGAGGCGCGCGGACTGCTGCTGGTGTACTTCTCCGGCCACGGCCGGGTCGGCCCGGACGGCGGCAATCTGCAGCTGATGGTCGGCACGTCCAAGCCCCGGCTGCACAAGACCGTCTCCTGGCAGGACCTGGTGCTGTCGTACCTGGACAACGCGCGGGCCGACCGGATCGTGATCATCCTGGAGTGCTGCTACGCCGGAAACGCCGGCGAGGCCTTTCACCGCTGCCGTAAACCCATGTCGCTGCTGATGACCGCGCAGCCCAACCGCCGTATCTTCAGCGGCGAGGAACCGGCCGGCGGCAGCGTCTTCACCCGCGCCGTGGTCAAGGTCCTCGAGCGGGGCATACCGGGCAAGCGCTTCGTCGCCTTCGACGATCTCGTCCAGGCGCTGCGCGAGGAGCTCGCCGACGAGCGGACCCCGATGGGCGACGTCTGGGAGCCCCGCTCGGCGAAGCAGAACACCACCGACGACGTCATCCTCTCCTTCGCCACCCCCGAGGTCCGGCCCCCGACCCCGCTGCGGGTCCGCTTACGCCGCGTGCTCAACCCGTTCCTGCGGCACTGGGTGCGGCTCCTGCTCATCCTGGCGATCATCTTCGTACCGGCCACCGCGGGCATCGTCCTGCTGAACCTCCCCGGCCCCGCACCGGCCTGCCCGCCCGCCCTCGAACTGCGGCTGCTCACCGCCCCGGAGGCCGAGCCCACGCTGCGGCAGGCGGCCTTCGACTACGAGATGTCCCACGCCAACACCCTTGCCCTGACCGGCGAGGGCGACTACCCCGACGGCTGCCGGCGCGCCCAGATCACCGTCTACTCCGCGGCCAAGGACCAGATCGACCGGGGGTTCGCCGCCGCCGACCGCTGGCAGGGCGAGGCGCGGGGCACCGGCAAGGGCGGCCCGGACGACAAGGGCGCCGAACCCCTCTACCGGCCGGGCCCGCAGCCCGACCTGTGGATCCCCGAATCCACCGCCGACTACGACGAGGCCCGCCGCCAGATGCCCGCCACCGGCTCCCCGGCGGCGCTGCACAACACCGGCCCGGTCGCCTACACCCCGCTGGTCGTCGGCATCCCCGCGAAGAAGCGGCCGGCGGACATCGAACCGGCCGGCGCCACCTGGCAGGACCTGCTCACCGGGACCGACAGCCACCACCTCGACCTCAGACTCCTGCGGCCCAGCCCCGTCCTGTCCGGCACCGGCCTGCTGCACACCATCGGCCTCTACCTCGCCGGCGACGGCGCCGCCATCGGCTCCTCGGGCACGCCCGGCCCCGACCCGGCACTCGCCGACCACGCCGAGAGCCGGCTGACGGCCCCGGGCAGCCAGTACGCGGGCAGCACCGAGCTGCTGTGCTCGCTGCGCCCCGGGGACGACGCCCCCGGCGGCGGCGAGGCCGGCTCCGGTGACGCCGCGAAGTCCGCGCCACTGGTCTCCGAGAAGTCCCTCGCCGACTTCAACCTCGGCCGCGCCAGCGGCAGCTGTCCGGCGCGGGCCGCCCCGCTCGCCCGCGGCGACCGTTACACCGCCTACTACCCCAGGAACGTTCCGGCCCTCGACCATCCCCTGATCCGGGTCGCCTGGCGCGGGGCCACCGATGCCACCGCCCGGCAGGCCGCGGTCGACCGCTTCGCCCAGTGGCTGCGTGACCCGGACGGCGGCGGGCGCACCCTCACCGCGCAGGGCTACCGCGGGGTGCCGGGAAAGGACGGCGGGATGCCGCAGCCGGCGCCCGGCTCACCGCTGCTCGACAGCCGTGCGGAGATCGATCCGCATGCTCCCCTCGTCCCCTTCACGGCGGGCCCGGACCAGGTGGCCAAGGTGCTGGACGGCTACGACAAGGCCCAGAAGTCCAGCCAGTTGCTGATCCTGATGGACACCTCCACGTCGATGGCGGACGGCGGCAGACTCCCGATCGCCGTCAGCGCGGCGGGCCGGGCCCTGGAGATGGCCGGCGCCCGCCACACGTACGGTCTGTGGACCTTCCCGGACCCCGCGCACCCCGGCGACCGCGACGCGGTGCACGAGGCCGTCCCGCTGGGCACCGCCGACCCGGCCCGGGGCAAGGCCACGCTGGAGCGCATCGCGGGCGGCGGACTGGTCGACCACGGCGCCTCGATGGAGGAGGCACTGACCGCCGCCGTACGCAGGATGAAGAGCGCCAAGGGCACCAGCAACGCCATCGTGCTCATCCTCGACCAGGACGACGGTGCCGGACCGCAGCGCGCGGCGGGCGTGGAGAAGACGCTCACCGGGCTCCTCAAGAGCGGCCCGGACGTGCCGGTCCTGACGCTGGCGATGGGCCGATCCGGCTGCGATGCCGTCGCCCTCCAGTGGCTGTCCGGTACCTCCCGGGGCCGGTGTGTGTCCGGGGGCCCGGGGGCGCCCGATCAGCTCGCCGGCTTCGTCGCCTCGTTCGGCACCGCCGCCAAGGGGGACCAATGACCGCACCACGCACCGGCCTGACCGCCGCGCTGGCCTGTGTGACCCTGCTGGTGGCCGCGAGCGGCTGTACGCAGGAAGCCGGGCCCGGCCCCGAGAAGGGGGCGATCGTCCTGGCCACCGGCAGCGACCTCAGCAGCTCCGGCGTCCGCCAGGACCTGATCCACGCCTTCGAGAAGCGCACCCACCGCACGGTGCGGATCATCAGACTCCCGGACACCGCCGACGGCCAGCGCAGCCAGCTGCTGGCCGCAGGCCAGTCCGGCAACGGCGGATATGACGTGCTCAACATCGATGTGGCCTGGACCGCGGAGTTCGCCGAGGCGGGCGTGATCCGGCCCTGGGGGGCGAGCCTGGACGGCGACTTCCTCGACTCCGTCGTCAAGACCACGCAGTACGACGGCAAGGTGTGGGGCGTGCCCTTCAACACCGACGCCGGGCTGCTCTACTACCGCAAGGACATCCTCCACGCGTACGGGCATGACCGGCCCCCGCAGAACTGGGGCGAGCTGAAGAACTGGGCCGAGCAGGTCACAGGGGCGTACAACCGCAAGGCCGCACAGGCCGCCCAGAGCGGGAAGGGCGCCAAGGGCGGGAGGAAACCGCCCAGGATGTACGGCATGGTCGCCCAGCTGCGGCCGTACGAAGGGCTGACCGTCAACACCCTGGAGTCCGCCTGGGCCAACGGCGGCGACCCGGACGCCACCAGCTTCACCAAGGGCGAGCAGGTCGGCTCGCTCCAGCAGGGCGTCGCCGACCTCAAGCTCCGGCTCGACTCGATCATGCCGCACGAGGCCACGACGATGGACGAGACCGAGAGCCGCCGCTGGTTCGCGGACGGGCGGGCGCTGTTCATGCGCAACTGGCCCGTCGAATACGCCTCGGTCGCCGAGAAGCTCACACCGGGTGAGCAGTTCGACGTCGCCCAGCTGCCGGCCCGCGCCATCGACGGCAAACGGATGTCCGTCCTGGGTGGGCAGAACCTCGCGATCTCCGCCCACAGCACCCGGCCCGAGGGCGCCCGGGAACTCATCGAGGCGCTGACCGGCCGGGACAGCGAGCGCTGCCTCCTGGAGCGGGGGTTCGCCGCGACCCGCGACTCCGCGTACCGGACGGGAGCTCACGCGCCCGCCTGCCCGCTGCCGCCCGGCGACGCCGAACGCGGCGAGCAGGGCGCCACCCGGCCCCCGTCGCCGCGGCCCGGCCAGGAGCCGCCGTACACGCGGACGCTGTACGCGGCCCTGCGGGCGGCCGAACCGCGCCCGCGCAGCGCCCACTACCAGACCTTCAGCAAGGTCGTGCAGATCCGGGTCTCCGAATATCTGAGCAGCCAGGGCGGCACGGCCATCGCCGACAAACTGGCCAAAGAAGCGGATGAGGCGCTCAGCGGCCGCGGGGATCCCCGCGGCCGCTGAGCGCCTCTCCAGGCTTTCTCAGGCGGCGACGATCAGGTAGATGCCGTACGCCACGGCCGCCGCGCACAGGGTGAAAGCGGCCACCGCCCCGGCTCGCGCGCCCATACCGGGCGTGCCGGCCGTGGCCGTGCCGCCTTCCTGGCCCGGCGTGCGGGACGTACCGACGATGCCGACGGTGAACAGGCCCACGATCCCGACCGTCACCGCGAGGGTGACGCCGAAGACCTGGCCGAGAGCTGCCCAGTCGATGCTCATGGTGTTCCGTGTCCTTGTGTTCCGTACGGGAATTACGCGGGGGCGGTGCTAGCCGGCGGCCGACGTGGCCTTTTTGCGCGCGGCGGGCGGGGTCGCAGCGGTGTCCGCGGCGGCCCCGGGGGCCGGGGGAGCGGGCACCTCGGCGGCGTCCGGTTCGGTGGCCGGCGCGGTCATCGTGCCCGCCGGGGGAGGGGAGACGGTCCGCAGCGCGGCGGTCACCACGCCCACCGGCTCGGCGGCCGGGCCGTCGTTGACATTGGAGTGGTCGATGGGCTTGCGCCGGGAGGCGGCCCAGATCGCGCCGCAGATGGCCAGGCCGAGGACGGCGACCGCCGCCACGCCCCAGCTGCCCTGGCCGGCCAGGAACGCGGCGCCCGCCGCGACCACACCGGCGGCCGGCAGCGTCAGGCACCAGGCGAGGACCATCCGGCCGGCCGTCGACCAGCGCACCACGCCGCCCTTGCGGCCCAGACCCGAACCCATCACGGAACCGGAGCAGACCTGGGTGGTGGAGAGCGCGAAGCCCAGGTGCGAGGAGGCCAGGATGGTGGCCGCGGCGCCGGTCTGGGCGGCGAAGCCCTGCGGCGGCTGGATGTCGGTGATGCCCTTGCCCATCGTGCGGATGATCCGCCAGCCGCCCAGGTACGTGCCGAGCGCGATGGCCATGCCCGCGGAGGCGATGACCCACAGCGGCGGGTCGGCGTGCGGGGCGACCACACCGCCGGTGATCAGCGCGAGGGTGATCACGCCCATCGTCTTCTGCGCGTCGTTGGTGCCGTGGGCGAGGGAGACCAGGGCGGCCGAGGCGATCTGCCCGGCGCGGTAGCCCTTGGCGGTGTCCGCCTCGGCGCGGCCCCGGCTCAGGCGGTAGGTGAGGCGGGTCGCGGCCATCGCGGCGAGACCCGCGACGATGGGCGCGGCCACCGCCGGGATGAGGACCTTCATCACCACGGCGCTGCCGTGCACGCCGCCGGTGCCCACCGACACCAGGGTCGCGCCGATCAGACCGCCGAAGAGGGCGTGGGAGGAACTGGAGGGAAGGCCCGCGAGCCAGGTCAGCAGGTTCCAGACGATCGCGCCGACCAGACCGGCGAAGATCACTTCAGGTCTGATGCCGGCGCTCTCGTCGATGATGCCGCCGGAGATGGTCTTCGCCACCTCGACGGACAGGAACGCACCGACGAGGTTGAGCACTGCCGACATCGCCACCGCGGTCTTGGGTCGCAATGCCCCGGTGGAGATGGTGGTGGCCATTGCATTGGCCGTGTCGTGGAAGCCGTTCGTAAAGTCGAACACCAAGGCCGTGACGATCACGATCCCGATGAGAAGCGTGATGTGTTCCATTCACCCAGGCAATCAGTTCGATGGTCAGTGTCGCTCGGACCGTACGGAGAGTTGGTGAACGGAAAGTGAACTACGAGGGGCTCGGCAGTGACACCCCCGCACGGTTCACGGGGAGGTGTCTCTGACGTCACTTCCGCATCACCCGTTGGCAAACTTCCTGAGCTGCGCCGCCGCCCCGTTCAGGCCGCTTCGATCACGCTCGCGGGCCAGTGGATCCCTTGGGGCCGGTGACGTGAAGCCCGGCTCGGCAAGTCATGCCCGACGTTAACGGTCGGCCAACACAAGATGGTCGATCTCCGGCCAATTGCCGCTAGGGGCGCCTTCAGCACCATACGGCGGATACCGGACATGCGTGCCTGTGCCGTACCGTGCCCCCGCCTGCCCGTACGGTGTCGCGCAGCGCAGTCGCCCATCCGCAGCCTGCCGCCACCGCGCCGGAGGACACCATGGACGCCCCCACCGCCCGCCCGACGAAGGGCCATCCCGACCGCATCGCCGAAGTCTGGAGCGAGCTGGTCGACACCGCCCGCCGCACCGTCGCCGACGGCCTGGTCGTCGGCACCTCCGGCAATGTCTCCTGCCGGATCAAGGACCTGATCCTGGTCACGCCCACCGGCGTCCCCTACGACCGGCTCGGCCCCGGCGACACCACCGCCGTCGGCCTCGACGGCCGCCAGGTCATCGGCTCCCTGCGCCCCACCAGCGAACTCCCCATGCACCTGGCGGTCTACCGCTCCACCGCGGCCACCGCCGTCGTCCACACCCACGCCCCGTACGCCACCGCCGTCTCCACCCTCGTCCCCGAGCTCCCGCCGGTCCACTACATGACCGCGGCCCTCGGCGGCCCGGTCCGGGTCGCCCCGTACGCCCTCTACGGCACCGAGGAACTCGCCGCGAACATGCTCGACGCGCTGCGCGACCGCACCGGCTGCCTCCTGCAGAACCACGGCACCATGGCCTACGGCGACAGCCTCGGCCAGGCGCTGGACCGCACCGCCCAGCTGGAGTGGCTGTGCCGGGTCTGGCTCACCGCGAGCTCCGTGCCGGGGCGGCAGCCCAGCCTGCTGTCGGCCGACCGGCTCGAGGAGGCCCGCGAAAAGCTCGCCGGCTACGGCCGGCACGACTGAACCGCCGCCCCGCCCGTCACCCGCCCGCTCCCGCCCCGCTGGCCGCACCGGGCGCCCCTTTGCACACTGGAGAGGTGCGAAGGGGACCCGCGGCGGCCATGGCCGCCGCCACCGTGATCGGCGCCGGTGTGGCGGCAGTGGCCATCGGCCGGTACGCAGGCGATATTGCCCTGAAACCGTCCCCCGATCACCCCCTGCCAGGCGACTCCCGTCTCACCGTTCACTCCTTCACCGACGATCTGATCACCCTGACCCGCAGTTTCGCGTCCCTGCGGCCCGGCACCTACGGGCTCACCGGCGCGGGCTGCCACGCCGTGCTCGGCCCCGTCGTCCACGGCGCCCCGCACGCGCCCGACACCGTCGTACGCCGCCTGACGCGGGTCACCCACGGCACCCTGCGGCCGGGCGCCAGGATGCGTCTGACCCCGCAGGTGTACATCGGCAACCCCCGCGACGCCCTCGGCGCCGACTGCGCCGACATCGACATCCCCGGCGAACTGGGCGCCCTGCCCGCGTGGTTCCTCCCCGGCGTCCGCGACACCTGGGTCATCACCGCACACGGCCTGGGCACCACTCGCGAGCACCCGATGGTCGTCATGCCGTTCCTGCGCCGCCACCGCCTCCCGGTCCTGGACATCGCCTACCGCAACGACCCCGGCGCCCCGGCCACCGAGGACGGCATGAACCACCTCGGCGACGCCGAATGGCGCGACCTGGACGCCGCGATCCGCTATGCGATCCGCTACGGCGCCCACGACGTCGTCCTCCACGGCTGGTCCACCGGCGCCACCATGGCGCTGCGCGCCGCCACCCGCTCCGCGCTGCGCGACCGGATCAGCGGGCTCGTCCTGGACTCCCCGGTCCTCGACCGGCACGCCACGGTCCGCGCGCTGGCCACCGCCCGGCGGGTCCCGCGCGCCCTGCTGCCGCTGGTCGTCCGGGCCGCCGAGGGCATCACCGGGCTGCCCGTCCACCGGCCCGCCGACGCCGTCGACCCCGCCACGCTGACCGTCCCCACGCTCCTTTTCCACGGCCCGGACGACACGCTCGCCCCCTGGGCCGCCTCCCGCTCCTTCGCCGCCCGCCGCCCCGACCTGATCACTCTTCAGCCCATTCCGCACGCACCGCACGCCGCGATGTGGAACGCCGACCCGGCCCGCTACGAAGAGGCCCTGCGCCGCTTCCTGACCCCGCTGATGTGACCTCGCGGCCCCGGTGACCGGCAGACGTACGAGGGGACAACTCCCCACATCAGGGATGGGTCGGCGAGGTGACGCGGCCCGGGAAGATCGCAAGCCGGGTTCCGATTGGGCTTTCGGGCCGTCAGCGGCAACACTGCTCCTGTGACGTCCCGTACTCCGCGCGACTCCCGGCTCCGACTCGTCTCCGGTCAACCGATTGCGGCCGCCCGCCGGGCGGTGAGCACCCGGGCCGCCCGCCCGGCGCCCCGCCCGCCCGCGGGCACCCCCGCCCCGGCGGAACTGGCCCGGCAGGCCCGCGCCGTCCTGGCCGGAGCGGCCCGCCTCGCCCGCTGGGCCGACGGCCCCGGCGCCACCGGGGCGGGCCTGCGCGCGGGCCCCGACGGGGCGCTGCCGGACGCCGCCGTGGAACGTGCCGCGCAGGACCTGCGACTGACACCGCACCAGGTCCGCGCCGACTGGGACCGCGCCCGCCTCGCCGGGCTCATCGAACTGCACGGCGGCGTCGCCCGCCCCGGCTGGCGGCTGCGCGCCTGGGACCGCGACGACACGGCCGCCCTGCGCGGCTGGGTCGCCCTCTTCGACGCCTGGTCGCTGGCCCGCCCCGCACCGGGCACGGCCGGCCCGGCCATCGTCGCCGAAGTTGTCGAGGCCGTGCCGCAGTTGCTGTCCCTGCTGCACCTGTCGGCCGGGCCCGTCCGGCTTCCCGTCCTGCTGGACATGCTCGACCAGCGCGTCGCCGAGCTGCGCACCGAACGCTGCGAGGTCCCCTACGGGCAGGACCCGGCCCCGGGCGGCACCGCCGACGCCGAAGGGACGGTGAACGACGCCGCGGGGGCCTCGCTCGCCGAACTCCTCGACTGGGCCCTGGGCGCACTGACGACGGTGGGCGCGATGGTCCCGCCCGAGGGCGCGCAGGACGGTGTCCGGGACGGCGCGTACGAGGAGTCCTACGGCAGCGACGAGGCGCAGCTGACACCGCTCGGCAACTGGTCGGTGTGGGTCAAGCTGGAGCAGATCTGCGTCGCCGCGCAGAGCCCGGCGGGCCATATCGAGCAGTCGGCGGAGGCGATGCTGCGCGGCTGCGCCCGGCTCACCCCGGGACCGGCCCGTACCGAATACCGCGCCTGGCTCGCCGCCCGCGCGGTCGGCGCCGCCGTCGAGGAGCTGCTGGCCGTGGCCCGCGGCGAGGACGCGCTGCTGCGCGGGCTGGCCTTCGAGGCGCTGCGGGCGGTCGGCGCCCTTGCCGAACCCGCCGTCCGCGCCGCCGCCGACGAGCCGGCCCTGCGTCCGTACGCCCTGCTGTGGCTGGTCGAGCACGAGGGCGGCGACCCGGAGACCGCGCCCGATGTGCTCACCCGCGAGGAATCGACCTGGCTGTGGGTGGACACCGCGGCGGCGGTCGCCGACCACGGCGAGACCCAACTCCTGGTGCGGCACCTCGACTCGGCGGTCCAGGGCTCGGTGCCGCGCCTCCTGGAGGAGGTACGCGCCGTCGGCCATCCCCGCACCGTCCAGGTGCTGGTCGCCCTGGCCGCGGCCCACCCCGACCCGGCGCTCGCCAAGGCCGTGCGCCGCGCGGCGTTCCAGGTGCACACGGGCGGCGCGTAAGAGGACGGCCGGGCGCCTCATGGCGAGGCGCCCGGCCGGTATGTCCCGAAGCTCCAGACGTTGCCCTCGCCGTCCCGCGCCATGTAGTCGCGCGAGCCGTAGTCCTGGTCCGTGGGCGGCATCAGGATCTCGGCCCCCGCCGCCTCGGCCCGCGCGAAGTGCGCATCGGCGTCCTCGACCACGACATACACGGCGGCCGGCCCCGCGCCGCCCATCGCCTCGCCGAAGACCCCACCGCGCCCCTTGGACCCCAGCATCACCCGCCCGTTGCCGTACGACAGCTCCGCATGCATCACCGCGCCGCCCTCGCCTTCGTACACCGCCTCCTCCCGGAACCCGAAGGCCTCGGTCAGCAGGCGGATCGCGGCCCGCGCATCGCGGTAGAGCACCGCCGGACAGATCGTCGGTGCACCCGCCGTCGAGTTCGTCGTCATGACCCTCACCATCCTTCTCCCGTCGGTGGATCGAGATCTGCGTCACAGTCTCGCAGCGGGGTCTGACAATGCCGTGGAAACCGGCCGTGACCTGCGGAAACCGCACAGGGGAAAAAGCGGTTGCCCGGCACCGTTAGACTGCCTGTATGGCAGTTCTCCTTTGGGTTCATTAGACGGCGCTGACCGCTCTCGGACCGTCCGTCCAACCCGCCGTCTTCCTGCCCTGGAGTTTTTTCCGTGATCACCGCCTCCGGCCTTGAGCTGCGTGCCGGCGCCCGAATTCTCATCGAGTCCGCTTCCTTCCGTATCGCCAAGGGCGACCGCATCGGCCTGGTCGGCCGTAACGGCGCCGGCAAGACGACTCTCACCAAGGTCCTGGCGGGCGAGGGCATCCCCGCCGCCGGTACGGTCACCCGCTCCGGCGAGGTCGGCTATCTGCCGCAGGACCCGCGCACCGGCGACATGGACGTGCTGGCCCGCGACCGCATCCTGTCCGCCCGCGATCTGGACTCCGTGCTCCGCAAGATGCGCGAGAACGAGGACCGGATGGCCAACGGCAAGGGCGCCACCCGCGACAAGGCGATGAAGAAGTACGAGCGCCTGGAGACCGAGTTCCTCACCAAGGGCGGTTACGCCGCCGAGGCGGAGGCCGCGACCATCGCCGCCAGCCTCGGGCTGCCCGACCGCATCCTCGCCCAGCCGCTGCACACCCTCTCCGGCGGTCAGCGCCGCCGCGTCGAGCTGGCCCGGATCCTCTTCTCGGACTCCGACACCCTCCTGCTCGACGAGCCGACCAACCACCTCGACGCCGACTCCATCGTCTGGCTGCGCGACTACCTCAAGACCTACCGCGGCGGCTTCATCGTCATCTCGCACGACGTCGACCTGGTCGAGACCGTCGTCAACAAGGTGTTCTACCTCGACGCCAACCGCTCGCACATCGACATCTACAACATGGGCTGGAAGCTCTACCAGCAGCAGCGCGAGGCCGACGAGAAGCGCCGCAAGCGCGAGCGGCAGAACGCCGAGAAGAAGGCCGCGGCCCTCAACTCGCAGGCCGACAAGATGCGGGCCAAGGCCACCAAGACCGTCGCCGCGCAGAACATGGCCAAGCGCGCCGACAAACTGCTGGCCGGCCTGGACGCGGTGCGCGCCTCCGACAAGGTCGCCAAGCTGCGCTTCCCGGACCCGGCGCCGTGCGGCAAGACGCCGCTCACGGCCGAGGGCCTGTCCAAGTCCTACGGCTCCCTGGAGATCTTCACCGACGTCGACCTGGCCATCGACAAGGGCTCCCGGGTCGTCATCCTCGGCCTCAACGGCGCCGGCAAGACCACCTTGCTGCGACTGCTGGCGGGTGTCGAGACGCCGGACACCGGCGAGGTCCGCCCCGGACACGGCCTCAAGCTCGGTTACTACGCCCAGGAGCACGAGACGCTGGACCCGGACCGCACGGTCCTGGAGAACATGCGCTCGGCCGCCCCGGACATGGACCTCGTCGCCATCCGCAAGACGCTGGGCTCCTTCCTCTTCTCCGGCGACGACGTCGACAAGCCGGCCGGAGTGCTCTCCGGCGGTGAGAAGACCCGGCTCGCGCTGGCGACGCTGGTGGTCTCCTCGGCCAACGTCCTGCTCCTCGACGAGCCGACGAACAACCTCGACCCGGCCAGCCGCGAGGAGATCCTCGGCGCGCTGCACACCTTCACCGGCGCCGTGGTCCTGGTGTCCCACGACGAGGGCGCGGTGGACGCGCTGGAGCCGGAGCGGATCATCCTGCTGCCCGACGGCGTCGAGGACCTGTGGGGCCAGGACTACGCGGACCTGGTCGCGCTGGCCTGACGTGCGGGCTGCGCGGCCGCACCGGCCACGCCGCATCCACCGGGCCCGTTCCGGTCGCGGCGGTACCGGGCAGGGCCGTATGGATCATGCGGTCTGGATCATTCGGCCTACGCGTGATCCATCATCTGTGTGAGAACGGCTCGTACATCGGCGAGTCTGCGAGGAAGGCCGGGCCCCCGGGGGCCCGGCCTTCGTCATTTCGGCCGCATAACCCCTGACCTGCCGCTTTTCCGGGAAATCGGCGCGCGGACGGCTCCCGCGGCAGGCGGAATTCGCAATTCCGGGCCGGTTGGCGTCGCATCGGGCGGCAATTCATGTCGTACCGACCTTGCGGAATGGGTGGCCAGGAAGCCGGTGAGGGGTGATCATGAGAGTCCAGAGCGCACTTCCCACGAGGAGGCACGGGTGGCCGAGACTCTGAAGAAGGGCAGCCGGGTAACCGGCGCCGCGCGCGAAAAGCTCGCGGCAGACCTGAAGAAGAAGTATGACTCCGGAGCGAGCATCCGGGCGCTGGCCGAAGAAACCGGTCGCTCCTATGGGTTCGTGCACCGGATGCTCAGCGAGTCCGGTGTGGTCCTGCGCGGTCGAGGCGGAGCCACCAGGGGCAAGAAGGCCGCTTCGGCCTGACGCCCGCGACTCCGGGTGTAACGGTTCTCCCCCCGGTCGGTCGAGTGGCCGACCGGGAGGTTACCGTTCAGTCACTTACGCACGCACGTGCGGTCGGCTGACCCGGAGGCGCTCGATGACTCTGCTCGACAAAGACGGTGTGCGGCTCACCGTGGACGACACCATCGCCACGGTGACCCTCGCCAACGCGGCCAAGCGCAATGCGCAGTCGCCTGCCATGTGGCGGGCGCTGGCCGCGGCGGGTTCGCTGTTGCCGGGAAATGTGCGGATCGTGGTGCTGCGGGGCGAGGGTAAGTCCTTCTCCGCGGGGCTCGACCGGCAGGCTTTCACGCCCGAGGGGTTCGACGGTGAGCCGTCGTTCCTCGATCTGGCGCGCGGCGCGGACAGCGAACTGGACGCCACGATCGCCGAGTACCAGGAGGCGTTCACCTGGTGGCGGCGTACCGACCTGGTGTCCATCGCCGCCGTACAGGGCCATGCGATCGGTGCGGGCTTCCAGCTCGCCCTCGCCTGCGATCTGCGGGTCGTCGCCGAGGACGTGCAGTTCGCCATGCGTGAGACCAGCCTGGGCCTGGTGCCGGACCTGACCGGTACGCACCCCCTGGTCGGGCTGGTGGGCTACGCCCGTGCGCTGGAGATCTGTGCCACCGGCCGCTTTGTGCGCGCCGAGGAGGCCGAGCGGGTGGGCCTCGCCAACCTGGTGGTGCCCGGGGACGAGCTCGACGGTGCGGTGGCCGATCTCGCGGCCGCGCTGATCGCCGCGCCCCGCGACGCCGTCATCGAGACCAAGGCCCTGCTGGCCGGGGCCGCCGGCCGTACGTATGAGGAACAGCGCACCGCCGAGCGGGCCGCCCAGGCGCGCCGGCTGCGCGATCTCGCCGGCCTGGGGGAGTAGCCCCGCCGGCGGTACGGGACCGGGGCCTGGCACGCGCCGTGTCTCAGTCGCGCTCGACGGCCGTGACCAGCACGGCGACCGTCCGCGGCGCGGCCGGGGCGGCCGTCGCCGCGCGGCGGACGGCCCGTGCGACATCCAGGGCGCGATGGCCGGCCGCGGTCGCCAGCTGGATCAGAGCGTGGCCGTCGTGGAGCCGGACCGGGCGGGGGTGACCGCCCAGCACGGGGGCGAGGCGGGCGACGCCGGGGACGCCCAGGGCGACGGCGCCGAGCCCGGTAGGCCCGTCCTGCGGGGTGCCCGTACGCCCCTCCGCTGCCCCGCCGTTCCCGGGCGCCCCGCCCGTCTCCGCCGTCCCGGCGGCCTGGCCCGCCTCCCACAGCCCGCTGACCCGTAGATCCACGGGACCCACCACCAGCCCCAGCTCCCGGTCCGACGCCGCCAGCAGGGCCGCGCGCAGCTCGTCCGCGACATCGGGCAGCGGGCGGTCGCCGGGCGCCGTGAAGTCCGCCGTGATGCGCAGCGGGCCCGGCGGCAGCGCGCTCGGCGGCGGCGGGACGGCCGGTTCCGGAGCGGTGCCGGGGTCCGTGACGCTCAGCCGCAGAGCGCCGAGGCGTGCCCCGGCCGGTGCGCCGACTGCCGCCCGCAGCGCCCCGGCGGCCGCCCGCTCGGTGATCCATGAGCCGTCCTCGGGCCCGCCCAGCGGCAGTACCCGGCCGATGCCGAGCTGCTGCCGTACGGCCGGCGCCAACTGGTTCACGGCCACCGCGTCACCCCTTCTCCGGACGGTGCCCCCAGCCTGCCGTAGTCCGGGGCGTACGGCCCGGTGGTGCGGCCCACGAGGCCGTATGGAGCACTCCGCTGCCGCATACCGGGGCAGGCCAGGAAAACCGGACCTACTGTGGGAATCGGAGCGGGCGGACCGCTCCTCCCTCCGATCTCCGCAACCTCCGACCCCCTCCGAAAGGGACGAACGGCGATGAGTGAGAGCCAGCAGATCTCGGACGGCGTGAAGGCGCCGGTCAGGCGCGGCGGCGGCGACCCCGCGTCCCGTGGGCGTACGACCATCGCCGAGGGCGTCGTGGAGAAGATCGCCGGGCTGGCGGCCCGCGATGTCGTGGGCGTCCACGCCATGGGCAGCGGCTTCGCCCGGACCCTGGGGGCGGTACGGGAACGGGTGCCCGGCGGCGGCAAGTCCGCCGTGACGCGCGGGGTGAAGGCCGAGGTCGGTGAGGTACAGGCCGCCCTGGACCTGGAGATCGTGGTGGACTACGGCGTCTCCATCGCCGAGGTCGCCCGCAGTGTCCGGGAGAACGTCATCTCCGCCGTCGAGCGGATGGCGGGCCTGGAAGTCGTCGAGGTCAATATCGCGGTCAGCGATGTCAAGCTGCCCGATGAGGAAGACGACGAGGAACAATCGGAGCCGCGCATTCAGTAACGCAGTCGGTAAGGGGCCCGGCCGCAGGAGCGGGGCCCGCCAGGAGTGGCAGCGAGGGAGCGCACGATGAGCATGGCCGCGGTCGGCCTTCTGGCCGGCATGGTGCTGGGCTTCGCCGGGTACTTCGGCGGGTTCGGAGCGTTCGTCCTGGTGGCGGCGCTGGGCGCCATCGGGTTCGTGGCAGGCAGGTTCCTGGAAGGGGATCTGGCGCCCGGCGATTTCTTCCGTACGCGCAACGGCGACCGCGACAGCCGGCGGCGGTGAGGCCGGGTGGCGACGGTCCCCTCCGCCGCCCCTGCCGTACCGGCGGGTGAGCGCGGCGCGACCACGATCGCGGACCGGGTGGTGGCGAAGATCGCCGCACAGGCGGCGCGCGAGGCGCTGCGCGAGGCGTCCCCCGCCGCCCCCGCCGTTGCCCATGCGACGGTCACCGTCCAGCGGCGGGACGGCCCGCGGAACTTGGGCGAGGCCCGGGTCAAGGTCGCCGTCGAGCTGGGCTATCCCTCCGACATCGGCGCGCAGTGCGCTGCGGTGCGTCATCAAGTCGCCGAACGGGTAAGGGCGTTGGCGAGCATGGAGGTGCCGGAGGTCGCGGTGGAGGTGGAGCGTCTGCACTCGCCGCTGCTGGACGGCCCGGACCGGGGAAGGGTGCGATGAGCGACGACGACACGGATCCGCCGGACACCCGACGGCTGCCCACCCTCGAGAAACAGCCGGGCGGCGGCGACGGCCTGGAGCAGTCCGCATCGGGCGCGGCCTATACGAACACGGCGGACGGGGGCCGCCCCGGGCGCTACTGGTCGGCCCGGCGGGTACCGGCCGCACTGGTCGCCCTGGTGCTGCTCGGTGCCCTGGGCCTGCTGCTGTACGACGTGGCCGCGGTCCGCGCCGGCCGCCCCGCGATGGCCTGGCGCATCTGGCTCGCCCGTCAGCTGGCCACCCGCCACCTGGACGACCCCTGGGTCCTGGGCGCCGCCGCGGCCGCGATGCTGATCGGGATCTGGCTGATCGTGCCGGCCGTCACCCCCGGGCTGCGCGAGCTGCTGCCGATGCGGCGCACCGCCCCGGACCTGCGGGTCTGCCTGGACCGTTCGGCCGCGGCCCTGGTGCTGCGCGACCGCGCCATGGAGGTCGCCGGGGTGCAGTCCGTACGGATGAAGGTGGGCCGGCGCAAGGCCAAGGTGCTGGCGTACGCGCACTTCCGCGAACTGGACGAGGTCCGCGGCGACCTCGATACGGCGCTCGGCGACGGCCTCCAGCAGCTGGGGCTGGCCCATGGGTTGCACCTGAACGTCCACGTACGGCGCCCGAAGAAGAGGTGAGCGCGCGATGCGCACGCTACGCAGAAGCACCAACCGGGTGCTGCTGGGCCTGATCGGTGCGGTGCTGCTGGGGACCGGGGGAGCGGTGCTGATGGGCGGGCTCGGCCTGCCCGCGAAATGGCACCTGAGGCTGCCCGACGGCTGGCCCTGGAGCAGCCCCGGCGAGGTGCTGCTGCCCCGTCACAGCCGCACCCGGTGGACGGACCGCGGCTGGTGGTGGCCCGCCGTCATCGCCGTCCTGGCGGTGCTCGTCCTGCTCCTGCTGTGGTGGCTGGTGACCCAGCTCCGCAGACACCGGCTGACCGAGATCCTCGTCGACAGCGGGGACGGCGAGGGCGCCCTGCTGCGCGGCCGGGCGCTGGAGGCGGCGCTGACGGCCGAGACGGAGGCGCTGGAGGGTGTCGAGGGGGCCGCGGTGGTGCTGACCGGACGCCGCACGCAGCCGCGGGTACGTGCCGTCCTGTCGCTCGCCCCGCATGCCGACCCGGGTTCGGTCGTACGGCGCCTGGAGGACGAGGCGGTGGCCCATGCGCGCGGCTCGGCGGGGCTGGACCGGCTGCCGGCGGACGTACGGCTGCGGGGAGTGCGCCATCGGGCGGAGCGGGTGAACTAGGGGGCGGCGGGGCGGGGGCGCGGTTTCGTCCGCGGCCCCGCCCCGCCTCCGCACCCGCCCGCCAGGCCGTCAGAATCCGTGCCGGGCCCCGCCGTCCACGGGCACCATCACCCCGGTGACATACGAAGCCGCGGGCGAGAGCAGGAACGCGGCAACGCGGCCGAACTCCTCGGGACTGCCGTAGCGGCCCAGGGGGATCGACGCCGTGTTGCGGGCGCGGGAGCCCTCGGGGTCCCCGGAGAGGGCGTCGAGCTGGGTCATCCGGTCGGTGGCGATGCGGCCGGGCAGCACGCCGACGACGCGGATGCCGCGCGGGCCCAGCTCGTCGGCGAGCGACTTGGCGAAGCCGGCGAGCCCGGGGCGCAGCCCGTTGGAGATGGTCAGGCCGCTGATGGGCTCGTAGACGGAGCCGGACAGTACGAAGCCGATGACGCCGCCTTCGTCGAGTTCGGCGGCGGCGGTGCGGGCGAGCCGTACCGCGCCCAGGAAGACCGATTCGAAGGCGGACCGCCACTGGTCGTCGGTGTTGTCGGCGGCCGTGCCGGGGGCCGGGCCGCCGACGCTGATGAGGACGCCGTCGAAGCGGCCGAAGCGCTCGCGGGCGGCGGCCACCAGGCGGGCGGGGGCCTCGGGGTCGGCGTTGTCCGCCGCCACGCCGAGGGCCCGTTCGCCCAGGGAGGCGGCGGCCGCGATGGCGCTCTCCTCGGTGCGTCCGGTGATCACCACATTGGCGCCGTCGGCGACGAGTTCCCGGGCGGTGGCGAAGCCGAGGCCGCGGGTCGCCCCGGTGACGAGGTATGTCCGGTCGGTAAGTCCAAGATCCATGGCCCTAGTCTGCCGCCACGCACCCGAACAGACCGAAGGCGGTCCCCACCAGACCGATGTGGCTGAAGGCCTGCGGGTAGTTGCCGAGCTGGCGGCGGGCCGCCGGGTCGTACTCCTCGGCGAGCAGGCCCACGTCGTTGCGCAGCGCCAGCAGCCGTTCGAACAGCGCATGTGCCTCGTCGCTGCGGCCGGTCAGCTCGAGGGCGTCGGCGAGCCAGAACGAGCAGACGAGGAAGGTGCCCTCGCCGCCGGGCAGTCCGTCGACGCCGGCGCCGCTCCCGGTGCTGTAACGCCGTACCAGACCGTCGTCCGACAGCTCCCGGCGTACCGCGTCGACGGTCCCGATGACCCGGGGGTCGTCGCCGGGAAGGAAGCCGACGCGGGGGATCAGCAGCGTGGCGGCGTCGAGTTCCGCGGAGCCGTAGTACTGGGTGAAGGTGCCGCGCTCCGCGTCGTAGCCCCGCTCGCAGACCTCGCGGTGGATGTCGTCGCGCATCGCCCGCCAGCGGTCGATGCCCCCGCCGAGTTTCGGATCGGCCTCCAGTGCGCGTACGGCGCGGTCCGCGGCGACCCAGGCCATCACCCTGGAGTGGACGAAGTGCCGGCGCGGCCCGCGGATCTCCCACAGTCCCTCGTCGGGGTCGCGCCAGGTCGACTCGAGGTAGTCCACCAGGGCGCGCTGGATGCTCCAGGCGTGTGTCTCGGTCTCCATGCCGGCCCCGCGGGCGATGTGGAAGGAGTCCAGGACTTCGCCGTAGACGTCGAGCTGGCGCTGTTCGACGGCGGCGTTGCCGATCCGTACGGGCGCGGATCCGGCGAATCCGGTGAGCCACGGGAGTTCCGACTCCGGGAGCCGCCGCTCGCCCGCGAGGCCGTACATGATCTGCAGGTCGTCGGGGGAGCCGGCCACCGCGCGCAGCAGCCACTCCCGCCAGGCGCCGGCCTCGTCCAGATATCCGGCGGAGATCAGGCAGTTCAGGGTGAGGCTGGCGTCGCGCAGCCAGCAGTAGCGGTAGTCCCAGTTGCGGACGCCGCCGAGCTCCTCGGGCAGTGAGGTGGTGGGGGCCGCGACGATGCCGCCGGTGGGCGCGTAGGTGAGGGCCTTGAGGGTGATCAGCGAGCGGATCACGGCGTCGCGGTGCGGGCCGTTGTAGCGGCAGCGCGCGGACCACTCGTGCCAGTCCTCCAGGGCGTTGTCCAGCGCGTCGAACGGGTCGATCAGGGTCGGCCGGGGCTCGTGCGAGGGGTGCCAGGTCAGGACGAACGCGGTGCGCTCACCCGCGGCGACGGTGAGGTCCGAGCGGGTGCTGAAGTCCTTGCCGTAGGTGTGGCACCGGTCGGGGGTGCGCAGCCATACGGAGTCCGGTCCGGCGACCGCGACCCGGCTGCCCTCGGCCGCGCGTACCCAGGGAACCACCCGTCCGTAGTCGAACCGCAGCCGCAGCACCCCGCGCATCTCGACGCTGCCGCGCAGGCCCTCGACGATCCGTACGACGTCGGGCGCGCGGTCGCGCTGCGGCATGAAGTCGGTGACCCGGACGCTGCCGGTGGGGGTCTCCCAGACGGTGTCCAGGATGAGCGAGTCGCCACGGTAGGAGCGTTCGGCGCGGGCCTCGGAGGAGGTGGGGGCCAGCCGCCAGTGGCCGTTGTCCTTGCCGCCGAGGAGGGCGGCGAAGCAGGCGCCGGAGTCGAACCGCGGCAGACACAGCCAGTCGATGGAGCCGTCGCGGCCGACGAGGGCGGCGGTCTGCAGATCGCCGATGAGCGCGTAGTCCTCGATGTGTGGGTGCACGCAGGGCGCCTTCCCGCACGGCGCCCCGGCTACTCGGTGATGGCGGCTGTCCGGGCTACCGGCTCCCCGGGCTCCTCCGGCTCCCCGGGAACCCGCGCGGCCTCCTCGGCTTCCGCGGCCGCCGCCTGAGCCCGGTCGCGGCGCTCGCGGCGTACGAGGATGACCCAGCCGACCGGGACCGCCGCCGCGAACAGCCACCACTGGATGGCGTACGCCATGTGCGGGCCGATGCTGTCGTGGTCCGGCTCGGGGACCAGTTCGGGCTTGCCGCCGGCCGCCTTGGGCGCGGTCTGCTCGATATAGCCGCCGAGCACCGGCCGCGGCAGCCGCTTCGCCAGCTCCTTGCTGTTGATCAGCATGACCTGGCGGGCGGGCAGGCCCCTGGTGTCCTTGATGCCGCTTTCCGCGCTGGTCTCGTCGGCCATGATGCGGCCGGTGACGGTGACCTTGCCCTTGGGGGCGGCGGGGACGTCGGGGAACTTGGTGAGGTCGTCGCCGGCCGAGATCCAGCCGCGGTTGACCAGGACGTCGTCGCCGTTCGCGAGCTCGAGCGGGGTCAGGACGTAGTAGCCGATGCTCTGCTCGTCGGCCGCGGTGCGCTGGCGGACCACGACCTCGTGCGCGGTGTCGTAGGTGCCGGTGGCGGTGACGGTGCGCCACATGTCGTGGTGGGGGAGCGTCCGCCCGGGGGCGGTCAGCGCGGTGACCGGGACCGGCCTGGCGGCCAGGCTGTCCGCGATGAGCTGGTTCTGCGCCACCTTGTGCTCATGGCGGTGCAGCTGCCAGAAGCCCAGCTTGATCATGACGGGGATCAGCACGAGGCTCACGAGGGTGAGGATCACCCACTGCCGGGACAACAGGAAGCGGTACACGGCATCGACCGTACCTGGCGTGCGGCGGCCCCCGGGCAGGGGGTCCTGCCGGGGGCCGGGAGCCGCGTGACGAGCGTGGTGGCGGGGCTCAGACCCGGTCGACGATGCCCACCTTCCCCTCCGAGCGCGCGCAATGGGCGCCACAGTAGAAGTGCCCCTCGACCTCGACGCCCTGGCCGATGATCTGGCACCGGCAGTGCTCGCAGATCGGCGCCATGCGGTGGATGGCGCAGGAGAAACAGTCGAAGACATGCACCGCGCCCTGCGCGTGCACCTCGAACGTCATGCCGTATTCGTTTCCGCAGACCTCACAACGTGCCATGCGCCACAGGGTGCGGGCGGGGTGCGCGGGGAACGCGGTGCGGGCGGGTGTGTTGGCCGGGCTTCACCCGGACGCAGGTGCCGAATCCGCCGGTTACGCCGGTGCGGCGGGCGCGGCCGGCTCCACGTCCCGCAGCAGCTGCATGAAGGCCGCCTCGTCGACCACGACCGTGCCGAACCGGGCGGCCTTGGCGGTCTTCGACGTCTGCGCGTCCGGGTCGTTGGTCACCAGCAGGCTGGTCAGCCGGGACATGCTTGTGGCGACATGCAGCCCCGCCTCGACGGCGCGGTCCTCCAGCAGCTCGCGGTCCACGGAGGTGTCGCCGGAGAACGCCACCCGCATCCCCTGGACCAGCCGCCCGCCCGCCGCATAGCGCCCCGGGTTGGGATACGGGCACGCCGGGCGCTTGCGGGACGGCCGCCAGGAGGTGGGGCGGTAGGACGAGGCGGAGGAATGCTGCCGGGGAGCGGGTGAGTCCGACCACTCCGTCAGGGGCTGGCAGCTGAGCAGCGGCAGCCGCAGTTTCTCCCGCGCGGCCCGGCGCAGGCTGGGGCGGAAGGCCTCGGCCAGCACCCGGGCGTCGTCGAGGGCGTGGTGAGCGCGTTCCTGTACGACGCCGTAGTGGGCCGCGAGGGACTCCAGCTTGTGGTTGGGCAGCGGCAGCCGCAGTTCCTTGGAGAGCGCGATGGTGCACAGCCGCTGGCGCACCGGGGCGGTCGCCTCGGCGCGGGCGTACTCCCGGGCGATCATCGACCAGTCGAACATGGCGTTGTGCGCGACCAGCACACGGTCCGCGAGGCGCCGGGACAGTTCCGGGACGATTTCCGGGAAGAGCGGCGCGTCGGCCAGCACGTCACTGGTGAGGCCGTGGATCCAGACCGGGCCCGGGTCCCGCTGCGGATTGACGAGGGTGTACCAGTGGTCCTGCACCTCGCCGTGTGCGTCGAGTTGGTACACCGCGGCGGAGATGATCCGGTCGTCGCGGGCCAGGCCGGTGGTCTCCACGTCGACCACCGCGTATCCCTGGGGATACCCGTCCGGCCAGGGAGCCGGCGGCGTCTGCGGGCCCGGCTGCTGCCCGATCTTCGGCGCGGTCTCGGGCGCGATCGGGGGAGCTGCTGCCATGCGGTCTTCGAGCATGGTCACTGAGGATACGGGCCGCCACTGACAGCCACCGCACCGCCGTCGTGAGCGGCCGGCGCGACCACACCCGATTCCGCGCCCCGTTCCGCGCCCCTTCCGCGCCCGTCGGTGCGGGCGGCGGCACGCCCGGCCGGGCCCCGGAGAGTGACCCGGCCGCGGCCGGTGTACCGCTCGATGAGGTGACGGCCGGGCACGCCGGGCGGTGCGGCGGGCCGCCGGCTACGGGGCCGCCGCTCCCGGCGCCAGCAGCGACCCCACCAGCGCATCGAGGCAGACCACGAAGAGCCGTTCGGGGTCGGCGGGACCGGCCAGCGCGCGGGCCAGCGCCGGATCGTGCTCCGCGGCGGGGGAGTCCCACAGCTCGCCCTCGCTGGGGTGCTGCTTCGGTGCCCGTTCCCGGTTGCGCTCGATCAGGACGAATCCGACGACCTGGAACTGCACCGCCCGTACCGCTTCGGCCGCGAGCTCCCCGCGCAGTCCGGCGGCGTGCACCTCGTGGACCAGCGCCTGCTGCGCGGGCAGGAACATCCGCTCCGTCAGGCCGCGTTCATGCACCATCGCGATCAGATGCGGGCGCTCGCGCAGTGCCGTACGCAGCGCGCGGGCCACCGAGACGATCCGGGCGTGCGGCGTCCCGCCGGTGGGACGGATCTCGCCCATCTCCCGGACGGTGCGCTCCACCAGGGCGTCCAGCAGCGACTCGCGGTTGCCGACGTGCCAGTAGATGGAGGTGACGGCGGTGCCCAGCTCGGTGGCGAGCCGGCGCATGGTCAGCGCCCCCGGGCCGTGCGCCCGTACCAGCCGGGCGGCCGTCGTCAGAACCTCTTCGCTGGTCAGCGCGGTACGTGTCATGGCCTCCACCTACCCCCACAACTCCCTTGCGCGCAAGGCTCTTTACCCTTCGCCCCGCTCGGTGTAACAGTGTTACAGGCGTAACGGCGTAACCGGCGCCGCCCACGCCCCCGTACGTCCCGACCCCCGCAAGTCCCCCACGACGAAGGGCGGTACGACATGGCACGCATACGCTACGGAGCGCGCACCGAGAGGGAGATCGCCGCCGCGCGCACCGCGAGCGCCCAGCTCCCCGACATCTGGTCCACCGGCGTGGTGGCCGTCTGGGAGACCGACCCGGACGTGGTCGCCGCCGTTCTGCCACCGCCGCTCGAACCCACCAGCCGCCCCCTGGTCCGCGTCACCGTCTCCGCCGTCGATCTGCCCGGCTACCCCCTGGGCGCGGGCTCGGTCGCCGTGGCGGCCGCGCACCACGGCGTCGAGGGCTGGTATCCGCTCGTCATGCCGATGACCCACGAGCGGGCCCTGACCGGCGGCCGCGAGGTCTTCGGCGAGCCCAAGAAGCTGGGCGAGGTCACCGTGGAGCGCGAGGGGCCGGTCGTCCGCGCCGCGCTCGCCCGCCACGGCATCGCCTTCGTCGAGATCCGCGGCGCGGTCGGCGCCCCGCTTCCCCTGCCGGAGCCGGCGAAGAAGACCGACTTCTACTTCAAGTTCCTCCCCGCCGTGGACGGTTCGGGCTTCGACCTCGACCCCGTACTGGTGCACTGCGTCCGCAACGAGAAGGTCCGCAAACTCGAGCGGATCACCGGGGACGTGGTCCTGCGCGACTCGGTGTACGACCCCGTCGCCGACCTCCCCGTACGCGCCCTCGTCGAGATCACCATCGGCGAGAAGACCACCGACCAGAGGGGCAGGGTCGCCGAACGGGTCAGCGCCCAGGCCCTGCTGCCCTACATCCACCAGCGCTACGACGACCCGCAGCAGATCCTCGACGGGCCGCCCGAGGGGAGCGTGTGATGCGGCTGCGCGCGGGACAGGTCGCGGTCGTCACCGGCGCCGCGAGCGGTATCGGACTGGCCATGGCGCGCCGCTTCGCCGCGGAGGGCCTCAGGGTCGTGCTCGCGGACGTCGAGGAGGAGCCGCTGCGCGCCGCCGCCGACGAGCTGATGGCGGACGGCGCCGAGGTGCTGGCGCGCACCGTGGACGTGGGCGTACGCGAAGAGGTCGCCGCCCTCGCCGACGCGGCGTACGACACCTTCGGCGCGGTCCATCTCCTGTGCAACAACGCCGGGGTGGGCTCCGGCGCCGAGGGCCGGATGTGGGAACACGACCCCAACGACTGGCAATGGGCGTTCGCGGTGAACGTATGGGGCGTCTTCCACGGTGTGCAGTGTTTTCTGCCGCGGATGCTGGCGGCCGGTGAGCCCGGCCACGTCGTCAACACCTCCTCGACGGACGGCGGTATCGCGCCGCTGCCCACCGCCTCCGTCTACGCCGTCACCAAGGCGGCAGTGGTGACCATGACCGAATCGCTCCACGCCCATCTGACGGCCGAGCGCGCCGCCGTCGGTGCCTCGGTCCTCTTCCCCGGTCCGCACATGCTCCGCACCGGCCTGTGGGAATCGCACCGCAACCGGCCCGAGCGGTACGCCAAGTCCCGGCCGCGCCGGTCGCCGTACCGCAGCCTGGCGCAGTGGGAGGCGGCGATGCGCGAGGCCGGGCGGGAGATCACCTTCACGCCGGTCGAGGACGTCGCGGCGCAGGTCGTGGACGGCATCCGGGCCGGCCGTTTCTGGATGCTGCCGCCCAGCGAACACACCGACGCCCAGATCCGCGCCCGCGCCGCCTCGATGCTCGACCGCGCGGCGCCCGCGTACCTGGAGAACTTCATCCTCGGCTGACGAGTGCCCGACCGACGAGTGAGGGAACCGCAATGAGCGATGCCCCGGACCAGCGCCCCGGCCACGACCCGGACCAGCACCCAGGCCAGGGCCCGGACCATGACCCCGGCCAGGATCCGTACCTGATCATCTCCTCCGACTGCCACGCCGGGCTGCCCACCGAGGAGTACCGGCCCTACCTCGATGCCCGTTTCCACCGCGCCTTCGACGACTTCCTCGGCGAGCGCGACGCCCGCCGCGCGGAAGCCACCCGCCTCGGCATCCGCAACGACGCCTTCGCCGCCAAGTGGTTCGCCGACAACTCCGAGGGCCTGCGCGGCGGCTGGGACTGCGCCCAGCGCCTGAAGGAACTCGACGGCGACGGTGTGGCGGCGGAGGTCGTCTTCCCGGACGCGGATGCCGTCGACAGCGGTACGGCGGCCCCCTTCGGCGTGGGCCTGGGCCTGACCGGCGACCAGGACCCCGACCTCGGCATGGCGGGCGCGCAGGCCCACAACCGCTGGCTCGCCGACTTCGTCTCCGAACACCCCGAACGGCACTGCGGCGTCGCGCTGCTGCCCATCACGGCCGACACCGGCACGGTCGTCGCCGAGATCCACCGCGCCAAGGAGTCCGGACTCGGTGCGCTGATGATCCCGTCCATGTGGGGCGACAAGGAGCCGTACCACGACCGCCGGTACGACCCGGTCTGGGCCGCGGCCGCCGACTGCGCGATGCCGGTGCTGACCCACTCCGGCGCCGCGCCCCGCCAGGAATACGGCGATCACCTCGGCATCTACGTCTCCGAGGTGACCTGGTGGCCGGCCCGCCCCCTCTGGTTCCTTCTGTGGTCCGGTGTCTTCGAACGCCACCCGGGGCTGAAGTTCGGCGTGGCCGAATCCGGCTGCTGGTGGCTGCCGAACCTCCTGTGGTTCATGGACCGCCTCTACCTCGGTGCCCACGGCGGCAAGAAACTCTCGCCGTTCGCAGCCCTCAAACGCCCCCCGCACGAGTACCTGGACCGCCAGATCTTCGTCTGCGCCACCAACACCAAACGCCGCGAACTGGCCCAGCGCTACGAGATCGGCGTCGACAACATCCTCTGGGGCAGCGACTTCCCGCACCCCGAGGGCACCTGGCCCGACACCCGCAGCTGGCTGAGGAAGACCTTCCATGACATCCCGGTGGCCGAGACCCGCCGGATGCTCGGCCTGGCCGCCGCCGAGGCCTTCGGCTTCGACACCGCCGAGCTGGCCCCGCTGGCCCGCCGTATCGGCCCGACCCCCGCCGAACTCGGCCAGCCCGCCGACCAGTTGGCCGTGGAGAACTCCTGGGCCCACTCCCGCGAAGCGGGCCGCCACTGGCTCACCGACCGCGATTTCCCGACCTTGGGAGTGACCCCGTGAGTGACCCCGTGCATGACCTCGTCAGTGCCCCGGTGACCGACCCTGCGACCGGCGCCCCCGCGACCGACCGCTACACGGTCATCTCCGCCGACTGCCACGCCGGCGCCGACCTCCTCGACTACCGCCCCTACCTGGAGTCCCGGCACCACGAGGCCTTCGACGCCTGGGCCGCCGGCTACGTCAACCCGCACGAGGACCTGCTCGCCGACACCGCCGACCGCAACTGGAACTCCGCCCGGCGGCTGGCCGAGCAGGAGGCCGACGGCATCGTCGCCGAGGTCGTCTTCCCCAACACCATCCCGCCGTTCTTCCCCTCCGCCTCCCTGATGGCCCCGGCCCCCACCCGCGAGGAGTTCGCGCTGCGCTGGGCGGGCCTGCGCGCCCACAACCGCTGGCTCGCCGACTTCTGCGCCCAGGCTCCCGGCCGCCGGGCGGGCGTCGCCCAGATCCTCCTCAACGACGTCGACGAGGCCGTACGAGAAGTCCGCCGCACCAAGGAGGCGGGCCTGACCGGCGGCATCCTCCTGCCCGGCACCCCGCCCGGCTCCGGCCTCCCCGAACTCCACTCCGAGGTCTACGACCCCCTCTGGGCGGCCTGCGCCGAACTGGACGTCCCGGTCAACCACCACGGCGGCTCGGCCTCCCCGCCGCTGGGCGACGAACCCGCCGCCCGCGCCGTCTTCATGGTCGAGACCACCTGGTTCTCGCACCGCGCCCTGTGGCACCTCATCTTCGGCGGAGCCTTCCGCCGCCACCCCGGCCTGCGCCTCGTCCTCACCGAACAGGGCTCCGGCTGGATCCCGGGCATCCTGGACATGCTGGACTATTACCACGACCGCCTGGTGGCGGCCTCCACCCGCGCGGCCACCGCCGAGGCCAGATTCGGCGCCGGCCTCGCCGAGGCCATGGGGGAGACCCCCGGCGCCGTCTGGCGCGACAACTGCTTCGTGGGCGCCAGCTTCATGCGCCCCCATGAGGTCCCGCTCCGCCACCGCATCGGCCTCGACAAGATCATGTGGGGCAGCGACTACCCGCACGACGAAGGCACCCCGCCCTACTCCCGCGAGGCCCTGCGCCTGGCCTACGCGGGCCTGCCCACGGACGAGACCGCCGCCATGCTCGCCACCAACGCCGCCCGCGTCTACGGCTTCGACCTCACCCGCCTCGACGCGATAGCGGCCCGCGTCGGCCCCACGGTCGCCGAGATCGCCGAACCGCTGG
This sequence comes from Streptomyces sp. NPDC028368, assembly GCF_055565615.1. Lineage (NCBI taxonomy): Bacteria > Bacillati > Actinomycetota > Actinomycetes > Kitasatosporales > Streptomycetaceae > Streptomyces > Streptomyces sp. NPDC028368. The sequence continues at coordinate 748,987 of NZ_JBVHTY010000002.1, forward strand.
ACAAGATCCCGCCGGACGCGACGAGCCCGGCGTTCGCGGCGGGCGGGTCGGTGCGGGTGTGGTGAGCAGCGGGCCCACGGGCCTCGCCCCTGCGGGCGGGGCCCGGCGGGGGCTACCGGCGGTACGTCCCGCCCCGCAGCTGACGGCGCGTCTCACATACTTCTGAGTAACAACCCCTAGCGGTGCCCCCGTCACCGCATTTATGGTGCGGGGCATGCCGCACCTGCCCGATGTCGTGTTGTGGTCCGTACCCGCCTTCGTTCTGCTCACCGTCGTGGAGATGGTGAGCTATCGCCTGCATCCCGACGAGGACGCGGCGGGCTACGCGGCCAAGGACGCCGCCACCAGCGTCGGCATGGGCCTTGGCAGCCTGGTGTTCGACACGCTGTGGAAGATACCGATCGTGGCGATCTACGCCGCGGTCTATGAACTGACCCCGCTGCGTGTCCCCGTGCTCTGGTGGACGCTGCTGCTGATGCTGCTCGCCCAGGACTTCTTCTACTACTGGTCGCACCGCGGGCACCACGTCATCCGCATCCTGTGGGCCTGCCATGTGGTGCACCACTCCAGCAGGAATTTCAACCTCACCACCGCGCTGCGCCAGCCCTGGACGACCTGGACCGTCTGGCCGTTCTACGTCCCGATGGTCGCCCTCGGCGTGCACCCGGCGGCGATCGCGTTCACCTCCGGAGCCAATCTCGTCTACCAGTTCTGGGTGCACACCGAGCGGGTCGACAAGCTGCCCAGGCCCTTCGAGTTCGTGCTCAACACGCCCTCCCACCACCGGGTCCACCACGCCTCGCAGGGCGGCTATCTGGACCGTAACTTCGGCGGGATCCTGATCATCTGGGACCGGATGTTCGGCTCGTTCGTCCCCGAGACCGAGCGGCCCGTCTACGGCCTCACCAAGAACATCGAGACCTACAACCCGATCCGGGTGGCCACCCACGAGTACGCCGCCATCGCCCGCGACGTACGGGCGGCGGACAGCTGGCGCGAGCGCGCGGGGCGCATCTTCCGGGGGCCGGGCTGGCAGCCGGCCGCGCGGGCCGGGGCGGGAGAGGTCCGCAGGCAACCGGGCGCCGCCGCCTCCGTCGAGGAGACCGTGGCGTGACGGCCCGCCGGCCCCGCGCCGTACGGCCCCTGCTGGGCGCCTTCGCCGTGCTCGCCGTCGTCCACCTCGGGGCGCTGCTCGCCGGAGCCACCACCGTCGCGCACCTCACCAAGCCTGTCCTGATGCCGGTGCTCGCCGCATCGGTGCTGGCCCGCGGCGGCCCCGTGCTGCTCGCCGGCGCCCTGTTGTTCGGCTGTGGCGGCGACACCTTCCTCCAGTTCGGCGGCGACACGCTCTTCCTGGTGGGGATGGCGTCGTTCGCCGCCGGGCACCTCTGCTATCTGGTGCTCTGCGCACGGCACGGCACGGCCGTGGGCGGACGGGCCCGTACGGGGACCTTCGGCGGCGGTTACGCCGTCGTCCTGGCCGCGACCGTCTCGTTCCTGTGGCCGGACCTGCCGCCCGACCTGCGTATCCCGGTCGCCGGCTACAGCCTTCTGCTGACCGCGATGGCCTTCGGCGCGCTCCGCGCGGGCCCGCGGGCGGCGGCCGGCGGGCTGCTCTTCCTGCTCTCCGACACCTTGATCGCGAGCGGTATCGCGCACTGGCCGCAGCTGCCGGCCCCCCAGTTCTGGATCATGCTCACCTATGCGGCGGCGCAGGTCGCGCTGGCCGAGGGGGTGCTGCGGGCGGCCACGGACGCGGAGCGGGCCGGGCGGCGAACCACCCGGCCCCCCACGGCGGTCACCGCCTGAGGCGACCGCCGGGATATCGCGTGCCCTACTTCTTCACCGCGTCCAGCGCATCGACGATGCCGTAGCCGAAGTGGCTGTTGACGTGCTTGGTGCCGGTGCAGGTGGCGTCATCCGTGGGGCAGCCGGGGTTGTCCGCCTGCTCCTTGAGCAGCCACTGGATCTCCTGCGGGCCGGACTTGGGGTGCGTGCTCTTCAAGAGCGCCGCCACACCCGCGACATGCGGGGTCGCCATGGACGTACCCGCCAGGTAGGCCCAGTCGCCGCCCGGCATGGTGGAGAGGATGTTGCCGTTCTTGGCGGGCAGCTCGGGCACCTGCCGCGAGTCGCCGCCCGGGGCCGCCACATCGATCTGGCCCAGGCCGTAGTTCGAGTAGTAGGACTTGGCGTTGTGCACCCCGGTCGCGGCGACGGTCACCGTGCCCGGCAGCTGGGTGGGCACGTCCCAGCAGGTCTTGGGGTCGATGGTGCGCTCGACGGGCGTCGAGTCGTTGGGGCTCCCGGTGTCGGTGAGCTTGTCGGCCGCGAGGTCCAGGCCGGAGTTGCCGGCCGCGGCGACGTTGAGGACACCCTTGCCCTGGGCGTACTTCGCGGCCCGGCCGACCGCGTCAATGATCGCGGCCTGATCGGCGTCATCCTTGCAGTTGAACATCCACGGGTCGACGTAATAGCTGTTGTTGGTGACCTCGACGCCGTGGTCGGCCGCGAAGACAAAGGCGCAGACCACGCTCTCGGCGTAGAACAGGCTCGTCCTGGGCTCGCTGACCTTGATGGCGGAGATCTTCACACCGGGGGCGACGCCCGCCACACCCACACCGTTACGGGCCGCGGCGATCGTGCCGGCGACATGCGTGCCGTGGTAGTCGGTGTCCGGGTCCCAGGGGCGCCAGGAACCCTTGGACGTATCGGCCACGCCGCCCACGCAGTTGGCGGACTGCTTGGCGGAGAAGTTGGCCCTGAGGTCCGGGTGGGTGTCGTCCACACCGGTGTCGATGATGCCGACGGTGACGTTCCTGCTGCCGGGGTTCACCTTCGCGGCCTTGTCGGCCTTGATGGCGGGCAGGTCCCACTGGAGCGGTTCGAGCGGCTCCTCGCCGTTCGCCTTCGCCGTCGCGGATGCCGCCTTGAGCTGGGACTTCGACAGGTCGATCTTGTGCGGCTTGCCGACGTCGGTGGTGCCGGACGCCTTGAGCGGCGCGGTACGGGTCGCGCCCGCGGACTGCACGCCCGGCACGGTGCGCAGGGACTGAGCGAAACGGGGGTTGGCCGAGTGGACGACGATCACGCCTATCTGCTCATGCGCGATGATCACCTTCCCGCCGGCCTCGGTTATCGCCTTCCGTACCTTGCCGACCGTGGCGTGGTCCGGCGTGGTGTTCACGACGTACGACAGCAGCGGGCCGTCGGCCGAGACCGCGGCGGCGGGGGCGAGGTCCCGCGGCGCGGCGGTGGCCGCACTCGAAAGAAGGCCGAGGGACGCCGTCAGAGCCAGTCCGAGCGGGAGAGCCAGCGCCCGCACACGTCTGGATCGGGGATGAGCCATGGGTACTCCACATCATCCGTGAGACCGCCCGTGCACGGGTGTGCGCACGGGCGGATGCAATGAGACGTGAAGCTATCGGCGATCACCGACACTCAGCAATGGAACCGGGAAAAAACCCGTCAGGGATGGCAAATTGACGTCACGTCACGTCCGGCCGCAGCCGCGGGGGAGGGGTGTCAGGCCCCGCGCCGCAGGGTGCCGATGCTCAGTGGGGCCAGCGTGACGCGTGGGCCGTACCAGCGGCGCGGCGGTGCCCCGGAGGGGCGCCGTGTCACCGGAGCGACGGCGAGCGGGGCGGGCAGCCGGATGCTGCCGTAGGGCTGCCGACGGGGACCGGAGGGCTGCGGGGCCTGCGCGGGCGGCGGAGTCACAACCGGCTCAACGAAGCGCCCGCACGGCGGTGGCGGCCCAGGGCGGCATTCCTGCGATTTTTCCCCGCGATTTCCCCTGGTCGCCCCCTGTCGTATCGGTACCCGCAGCTCTACGATGCGTGATCCACGTCACTTATCCGGGCCTTATTGTCGGCCTCGGTACCAGCCTCTACGCGTCAGGAGAATCCGTGAGCGCCGCACCCACCTTCGAACCGGGGACGCACGAGCCGCCCGACTACCGCCAGGTGCAGTCGAGCACGGAATTCACCGAACTGCGCCGCGCGCACCGTTCGTTCACCTTCCCGCTCACCCTCGCCTTCATCCTCTGGTACCTCGTGTACGTGCTGCTGTCGAGCTACGCCGGCGGCTTCATGGCCACCAAGGTCTTCGGCAACGTCAATGTCGCCTTCGTCCTCGGCCTCGCCCAGTTCGTCACGACGTTCCTGATCGCCTGGTGGTACTCGCGGCACGCCGCCGCGAAGCTCGACCCCAAGGCCGACGCCATCAAGTCCCGCCTGGAGAGCGTCACCCTCCGCAAGGAGGATGACGCATGAACCTCACCCAGCACCTCGCGGCCGGCGGCGCGGGCGAGCACCGCGCCCTGATCATCACCCTCTTCGCGGTCTTCGTCGCCGCCACCCTCGGCATCACCATCTGGGCCGGCCGGCAGACCAAGGGCGCGGAGGACTTCTACGCCGGCGGCCGCCAGTTCAGCGGCTTCCAGAACGGCCTGGCCATCTCCGGCGACTACATGTCCGCCGCGTCCTTCCTCGGCATCGCCGGCGCCATCGCCCTCTTCGGCTACGACGGCTTCCTCTACTCCATCGGCTTCCTCGTCGCCTGGCTCGTCGCGCTCCTCCTGGTGGCCGAACCGCTGCGCAACTCCGGCCGCTTCACCATGGGCGACGTCCTCGCCTACCGGATGCGCCAGCGCCCGGTCCGTACGGCCGCCGGCACGTCCACCATCGTCGTCTCGATCTTCTACCTGCTCGCCCAGATGGCCGGCGCGGGCGCCCTGGTCACCCTCCTCCTGGGCATCACCAGCGAGGCGGGCAAGATCCTGGTCGTCGTCCTCGTCGGCATCGTGATGATCCTTTACGTCACCATCGGCGGCATGAAGGGCACCACCTGGGTCCAGATGGTCAAGGCGGTGCTGCTGATCGCCGGCACCCTGCTGATCACGTTCCTGGTGGCCCTCAAGTTCGACTTCAACATCTCCTCGCTGCTCGGCGCCGCCGCCGAGAACAGCGGCAAGGGCGCCGCCTTCCTGGAGCCCGGCCTCAAGTACGGCGCCACCGCCACCTCGAAGATCGACTTCATCTCGCTGGGCATCGCCCTCGTCCTGGGTACCGCGGGCCTGCCGCACATCCTCATCCGCTTCTACACGGTCCCCACCGCCAAGGCCGCCCGGAAGTCCGTGAACTGGGCGATCGGCATCATCGGCGTCTTCTACCTGATGACCATCGCGCTCGGCTTCGGCGCCGCCGCCCTGATCAAGCCCGAGGCGATCACCGCCGCCAACAAGGCCGGCAACACCGCGGCCCCGCAGCTCGCCGAGGTGATCGGCGGCGGCGCCGGATCCACCGGCGGCGCGGTGCTGCTCGCGGTCATCTCCGCGGTCGCCTTCGCGACGATCCTCGCGGTGGTCGCCGGCCTCACCCTCGCCTCGTCCTCGTCCTTCGCCCACGACATCTACGTCAATGTGATCCGCAAGGGCGAGGCCACCGAGAAGGAAGAGGTCGGCGCGGCCCGGTGGGCGACCGTCGGCATCGGCGCCGTCGCCATCGTGCTGGGCGTCTTCGCCCGCGGCCTGAACGTCGCCGGCCTGGTGGCGCTCGCCTTCGCGGTCGCCGCCTCCGCCAACCTTCCGACCCTCCTCTACAGCCTGTTCTGGAAGCGCTTCACCACCCAGGGCGCCCTGTGGTCCATCTACGGCGGTCTCGCCTCCTCCGTCCTGCTGGTCCTCTTCTCCCCGGTTGTCTCCGGCAAGGAGACCTCGATGTTCCCCGGCGCGCACTTCGACGTCTTCCCGCTGGAGAACCCCGGCCTGATCTCCATCCCGCTGGGCTTCCTGCTCGGCTGGCTCGGCTCCCTGCTCTCGAAGGAGGAGCCGGACGTCAAGAAGTACGCCGAGCTGGAGGTGCGCGCGCTGACCGGAACCGGAGCCCACTAGGCATCCGGCGGCCCTTTCAGCCGTCCGTACAGCCAAGGGGCGGGGTGGCGTCGTAGAGATCTACGACGCCACCCCGCCCACCTCGTGCTTCTTCGCCCTGCTCAGCGGCGGAGCCATCGCGTAGTCTCGAGAGCGTACTGATCCACCGCCGAAGGCAACCGATCAACCACCATCGGGGAGGGGGCCCTGTGCTCATCGACACTTACGGCCGCGTGGCCACCGACCTGCGCGTTTCGCTGACCGACCGCTGCAATCTGCGGTGCACGTACTGCATGCCCGAAGAGGGCCTGCAATGGCTCGCCAAGCCGGATCTGCTCACCGACGACGAGATCGTCCGCCTCATCCGCATCGCGGTCACCGACCTCGGGATCGAAGAGGTCCGCTTCACCGGCGGTGAGCCGCTGCTCCGCCCCGGCCTGGTCGGCATCGTCGAGCGCGTCGCGCGGCTCACCCCGCGCCCCCAGATGTCCCTGACCACCAACGGCATAGGCCTCCAGCGCACCGCCACCGCACTGCGCGACGCCGGCCTCGACCGCGTCAACGTCTCCCTCGACACCCTGCGGCCCGACGTCTTCCAGGCGCTGACCCGCCGCAAGCGGCACGACGACGTACTGCGCGGCCTGGAGGCGGCCCGCGCCGCCGGCCTCACCCCGGTCAAGGTCAACACCGTCCTGATGCCGGGCCTCAACGACGACGAGGCCCCCGACCTGCTCGCCTGGGCGGTCGAGAACGACTACGAACTCCGCTTCATCGAGCAGATGCCGCTGGACGCCCAACACGGCTGGAAGCGCGACGGCATGATCACCGCCGGCGACATCCTCGCCTCGCTGCGCACCCGCTTCGCGCTCACCCCCGAGGGCCAGGAGGAGCGCGGCGCCGCGCCCGCCGAGCGCTGGATCGTCGACGGCGGCCCGCACCGCGTCGGCGTCATCGCCTCCGTCACCCGCCCGTTCTGCCGCGCCTGCGACCGTACGCGCCTGACGGCCGACGGCCAGATCCGTACCTGCCTGTTCGCCACCGAGGAGACGGACCTGCGCGCCGCCCTGCGCTCCGACGCCCCCGACTCCGAGATCGCCCGGATCTGGAAGCTGGCGATGTGGGGCAAGAAGGCGGGCTCCGGACTGGACGACCCGTCCTTCCTGCAGCCCGAGCGCCCGATGTCCGCGATCGGCGGCTGAGCGCCCGCCGGGGTCACTGCCCGGCGGCCGACGCCTCCCACTCCTCGAGCGTCACCACGTCCTTCAAGAAGCCGCGTACGCCGAGGAACTGCGAGAGGTGCTCCCGGTGCTCCTCGCACGCCAGCCATGTCTTACGGCGGTCCGGGGTGTGCAGCTTCGGGTTGTTCCAGGCCAGCACCCACACCGCGGCCGCACGGCAGCCCTTGGCGGAGCAGATGACGGCGCCCGCATCGGCGTTCGGATTCAGGAGGTTCGGGGAGTTCACGGCCTCAACCCTACGTCCCGCACCATGAAGCGGACATGGCGACGCCGGGCAGCCACGGGGGGAGCCGCCCGGCGTCGGTCCGTCGCTCCGACGGGGGATGCGGAGCGCGTACGCAGTATGTCACGGGGAATGGTGCGTGGTGCACCGGATCTGCATGATTGATCTGAGCTTTTCTTGAGCTTTGCAGACGTGTGCACTCACGCGTGCGCTCAGCTCCGCTCGCGCCCGGAGTCCGGAGCGTCCGCCTCCGCCGACTCCGGAACGGATTCCGCCGGACCGTCCTGACCGCCGGAGGCCGGACCGCCCGAGGCCTGGCCGCCGGGGCCCAGCGCGGGCCGGGCCGGAGGGGCGACGAAGGTGGAGGGAAGCGAAGGGACGTTCTCCCGGCCCGCGTTGGCGATGACGACCGCGACGTACGGGAGTCCTATGCCCAGCACCAGCGTCGCAATGGCAACCGGGCGCTCGATGTTCCACAGCACGGCGGTGAGCACGACCGCCACGCTCCGGATCGCCATCGAAATCACATAGCGGCGCTGCCGTCCCTTTACGTCGTCGGACAGCCCCTGCCGCGCCCCGGTGATCCGGAAGGCCTGGGTACTGCTCTGCTTCCGCATCACGTTCCACCACCTGGTCAGTTGTGCCGGACGCTCCCCGCTTTCCGGGCAGATCCCACGGTACGCCGCACTTGCGCCGCCTACGAGACCGGGTCATGCCCAAGGATGCCGGGGTCCGGCAGCGCAACCTGCGTAGCCGCCGCTCCGGCGTGCGGCGTAGGTGATGCGGAGCGACACTGACGGGGCACGGTTACCTGCGCGGCGGCCTGCTCCGCGCCGTATGAGGAGGCGACATGAGTTGGTTGTGGGCCATCATCCTGGGCCTGATCCTGGGCCTGATCGCCAAGGCCATCATCCCGGGCAAGCAGCAGATCCCCCTCTGGCTCACCGTGATCTTCGGCATGCTGGGCAGCGTCCTGGGCAACTGGGCGGCCACCGGCATCGGGGTCAATGACACCAAGGGCATCGACTGGATCCGGCATCTGCTCCAGCTGATCGGCGCGGTCATCATCGTCGGCGTGGGCGACCGGCTCTGGGTCTCCCTGCGCGGCGGCAAGAGACATGCCACCTGAGCCCCGCGGACGGACAGCGGCGGCCGGTGCGCGACACGCGCGCACCGGCCGCCGTTGCGTGCCTGCGGCTCAGCGGCCCTTGAGCTGCGCGAGCTTGCGCCCGGCCTTGAGGTAGGCGGTGCCCGGAGCGCCGGCCAGCTTCTCGGCCAGCACCTCGGTCAGCGGCCGTACCGACTCCGCCTCGGCGAGCACCACGGTCTGCTGGCCGTCCTCGCCCTCCACCACCAGCCGCAGCGCGTTCTGCTTGGCCAGCCGGCGCGCCGCCGAGGCGCTCGGGGTGAACCCGAGGACCTGGGTCAGCACCGCCGCGACCGTCTCGCCGCCATGCTCGGCGACATCGACGACCGGCAGGGACTCGACATCGGCGAAGGACTTCTTGGAGAACTGGGCGACGAACCCGGCCCGCGCGGCCATCGCCGCTTCCAGCCCGTACAGCGCCGCCACGACCTCACCCGCGAGGACCTTCTTGAGGTCCATCGGGTGCAGCGAGCGGTCGCCGACCCGGCCCAGGACGAGCGCGATCTCCTCGTCCGTCCACTCCGTCCAGGCCTTGAGGTATGGCTCCATCAGCCGGTCCGGCACCGACATGATCTTGCCGAAGACATCGTCCGCGGGCGCGCTCAGTCCGACGTAATTGCCCTTGGACTTGGACATCTTGGCGCCGGTGCCGTCCGTGCCCTCGATCAGCGGCATGGTGACGACCAGCTGCGGCGTCTGCCCGCGCAGCTCCATCAGCTTGCGGGCCATCTGCAGATTGAGCAGCTGGTCCGAGCCGCCCAGCTCCACATCGCAGTTCAGCGCCACCGAGTCCAGGCCCTGCGCGATGGGGTACAGCAGCTCGGTCATGGTCAGACCCGAGCCGGCCGCCAGCCGGCTGCGGAAGTCCTCGCGCTGCAGCAGCTGCGAGGCCGGTACGTGGGCGAGCAGGGCGAGCAGCTCGGGGAAGGTGTAGGACGCCAGCCACTCGCTGTTCTGGCGGAAGCTGACCTTCTCGAAGTCGAAGAAGGGGCGCACCTGTTCGCGGTAGGTGGCGAGGTTGTTCGCGATGTCCTCGTCGGTGAGCGGCGGCCGCTCGGCGGTACGGCCCGAGGGGTCACCGATCTTGGCGGTGAAGTCGCCGATGATCAGCGTGACGTCATGGCCCAGCCGCTGGAACCGGCTCAGGATGATCAGCGGGACCGCGTGCCCCAGGTGCACATCGGTCGCCGTCGGGTCGATGCCCAGCTTGATGTGCAGGCCCTGGCCGGCCGCCCGGCGCTCCTCGATCCGCTCGGCCAGCTTGTCCACGCCCGGCAGGACCTCGACCGTCCGGGCCGCGATCAGCTCGGCCTGCTCCTTGGCGGGCAGGTCCGTCAGGTCGAGATAGCGCCGGGCGCCCGTCTCCTGGAGCAGCTCCTGGACGGTGGCGTCCGAGGAGAGATTGGTGGAGAGCAGCGTGGTGGCGCGGGCGACGGATTCGCCGAGGCGTGTCATGGCGTTCCTGATCGATCGTGGTTCCCCAAGGGTGGTCCCCAAGGGGGAGGCAAGGGGCCAGTCTATTCGGTGTACGTACACCCACCCTCGCCTCCCCGGCCGGGCGGCCCGTTCACACCCCCCGGCTGACCGAGCTCATATGGAAATCCGGGATCCGCAGCGCGGGCATCGCGGCCCGGGTGAAGTCATCGCTCCACTCGCGCGGCAGGGTCCGCTCCGTACGGCCCGCCTCCACCGCCCGCGACAGCAAGTCCACCGGCGACTCGTTGAAGCGGAAGTTGTTGACCTCGCCGACCACCTCTCCCTTGTCGACCAGGTAGACGCCGTCGCGGGTCAGTCCGGTCAGCAGCAGCGTGGCCGGGTCGACCTCGCGGATGTACCACAGGCAGGTCAGCAGCAGCGCCGGTCCGTCATGGCCGCTCGCCGCCACCATCTCGTCCAGGGAACGCGAACCGCCCCCCTCCAGAAGGAGGTTGTCGATCCCCGGTGCCACCGGCAGGCCGGTCAGCCCGGCGCTGTGCCGGGTGGTCGGCAGCCGGTTCAGCACCCCCTCGCGCACCCAGTCGGTGGCCGTGAGCGGCAGCCCGTTGTCGAAGACGGACGCATCGTCGCCGGAGGAGTGCGCCAGGACGAACGGGGCGCACTCCAGGCCCGCCGCCGCCGGATCGCTGCGCAGCGTCAGCGGCAGCTCACAGAGCCGCTCGCCCAGCCGGGTACGCGCGGCTCCCTCGCCGTCGCCGGGCCTGGAGAAGACCGTACGGCCCTCCACGGCATCCCGGGCCGAGGACGACCACAGCTGGTAGATCAGCAGGTCGGCCACGGCGGTCGGCGGCAGCAGCGTCTCGTACCGGCCGGCCGGCAGCTCGACGCGCCGCTCGGCCCAGGCCAGCCGCCGGCCCAGCTCCGCGTCCATCTCCCGCGGGTCCACGTCGCGGAAGTCGCGGGTGGCGCGCCCGGCCCAGGCCGAGCGGGTACGGTCCGGAGACTTGGCGTTCAGCTCCAGCGTTCCGGTGGGCTGGTCGTGCCGCAGCCGCAGCCCGGCCGAGGTGCCCAGGTAGGACGAGACGACCTCGTGGTGGGCGAAGCCGTACAGCTCGCGGCCGCCGGAGCGGGCCTGCTGGAAGGACTCGCCGAGGGCCGGTGCGAATGCCGCGAAGACATCCGAGGAGGTCTCGGCGGGCGCGTCGGTGAAGTCGGCGGACGCCTTCGTGCCGGCCACCAGGGGCTGCGCGTCCTCGGCCGGCCCCGCGTCCCGGGCGGCCGCCTCCGCGGCCCGTACCAGCGGCTCCAGGTCGTCCGCGGTGACCGCCGACCGCGAGACCACACCGCCGGCGGTGCCCTGCCCGCCGTCCACCGTCGCGATGACGGTCAGCGTCCGGCCCCGGGTGACCCCGTTGGTGGTGAGCGCATTGCCCGCCCAGCGCAGATTGGCGCTGGAGTGCTCATCGGCGATGACCACACAGCCGTCCGCGCGGGAGAGCTCCAGGGCCCGCTCGACGATCTCGTGCGGGGCGTTCCTGCGGCTCCTACGGGAACTCATCGACCGGCCTCCTGCGTCGTGTTGAGGCTGTGCTTGCCCGGGGGACGACCCCCGGACCCCCGGCCGAATCCGTGGTGCGCGCTCATCGACCCGCCTCCTGCGTCGTGTTGAGAATGTTCACGCCCTCGAACAGGGCGGAGGGGCAGCCGTGCGACACCGCCGCGATCTGGCCCGGCTGCGCCTTGCCGCAGTTGAAGGCGCCGCCCAGGACGTAGGTCCGAGGACCGCCGACCGCACGCATCGAGCCCCAGAAGTCGGTGGTGGTCGCCTGATAGGCGACATCGCGCAGCTGGCCGGCCAGCCGCCCGTTCTCGATCCGGAAGAAGCGCTGTCCGGTGAACTGAAAATTGTATCGCTGCATATCGATCGACCAGGAGCGGTCCCCGACGACGTAAATGCCGCGTTCCACGCCCCCGATGAGCTCCTCGGTGGACGGGCCGTCCGGCGCCGGCTGCAGCGAGACGTTCGCCATCCGCTGCACCGGCACATGGCCCGGCGAGTCCGCGAACGCGCAGCCGTTGGAGCGCGCGAATCCCGTCAACCTGGCGATTCGGCGGTCGAGTTGATAGCCGACCAGAGTCCCGTCCCTGACCAGGTCCCAGGACTGCGCGGCCACCCCTTCGTCGTCGTAGCCGATCGTCGCCAGCCCGTGCTCGGCGGTCCGGTCGCCCGTCACATTCATGATCCCGGAGCCGTACGCCAGCTTCCCCAGCTGGTCGAAGGTGGCGAACGAGGTGCCCGCGTACGCCGCCTCGTAGCCCAGCGCCCGGTCCAGCTCGGTCGCGTGCCCGATCGACTCGTGGATGGTCAGCCAGAGGTTCGACGGGTCCACCACCAGGTCGTACGCACCCGGCTCGACGCTCGGCGCGCGCATCTTCTCCGCGAGGTACTCCGGGATGCGCGCCAGCTCGCCGTCCCAGTCGTAGCCGCCGCCGGTCAGGTACTCCCAGCCGCGGCCCACCGGCGGGGCGAGGGTGCGCATCGAGTCGAACTCGCCGCTCGCCCCGTCCACCGCGACCGCGGTCAGCTGGGGATGCAGCCGAACCCGCTGCTGGGTGGTGCTGGTGCCCGCGGTGTCCGCGTAGAACTTGTTCTCCTGGACGGTCAGCAGCGAGGCATCCGCATGCGCCACCCCGGGCGCCGCCAGCAGCCGCGCGCTCCACTCGGCCAGCAGCCCGGTCTTGTCCGCGTCCGGGACGTCGAAGGGGTTGATCTCGTACGAGGAGATCCACGTCCGGTCCGGATACGCGGGCTCGGCGGCCAGCTCCACCGTTTCCTCGGACCCGGCGGACTCGATCACCTTGGCCGACAGCTTGGCCATCGCCACGGCCTGCGACGCCACCCGCGCCGCCGCGTCCATCGTCAGGTCCACCCCGGACGCGAACCCCCAGGCGCCGCCGTGCACCACCCGCACCGCGTAGCCGAGGTCGGTGGTGTCCGAGGTCCCCGAGGTACGGGCGTCCCGCAGCCGCCAGGCCGCGCTGCGGACCCGTTCCAGGCGGAAGTCGGCGTGTTCGGCTCCCAGTGCGCGGGCCCGTGCCAGCGCCGCGTCGGCCAGCGCGCGCAGGGGCAGCGCGAGGAAGGTCTCATCAAGGGCATGGGGTGCAGCAGGCACATCGTCCTCCCGTGGTCGGCGCCTAGATCATGCCCTGCTTCTGTGGAGACCCGACAGTGACCGGCGCGTGCCCCTGTCCGGGCTCGATTCCACGGAAGGCCCTTGTGACCGATAGTTTCGTAGCGAACTCAGGACGGACAGGAAACGGAAAGGGTGATCTCTTGAGCCGCTCGGTTCTGGTCACCGGAGGCAACCGCGGCATTGGCCTTGCCATTGCCCGAGCCTTCGCCGAGGCAGGCGACAAGGTCGCCATCACCTACCGCTCGGGCGAGCCCCCTGCGGGATTTTTGGCCGTGAAGTGTGACATCACGGACAGCGAGCAGGTCGAGCAGGCGTACAAGGAGATCGAGGAGAAGCAGGGCGCGGTCGAGGTGCTGGTGGCCAACGCCGGCGTCACCCGCGACCAGTTGCTGATGCGGATGTCCGAGGAGGACTTCACCTCGGTCATCGAGACCAACCTCACCGGCACGTTCCGGGTGGTCAAGCGAGCCAACCGCGCGATGCTGCGGGCCCGTAAGGGCCGGATCGTGCTGATCTCCTCGGTGGTCGGCCTGATGGGCGGCCCGGGGCAGGCGAACTACGCCGCCTCGAAGGCCGGCCTGGTGGGCTTCGCCCGCTCGCTCGCCCGGGAGCTGGGCAGCCGCAACATCACCGTCAACGTCGTCGCCCCCGGCTTCGTCGACACCGACATGACCCGCTCGCTCAGCGACGAGCAGCGGGAGAACATCATGAAGCAGGTACCGCTCGCGCGCTATGCGCAGCCCGAGGAGATCGCCGCCTCGGTCCGCTTCCTGGCCTCGGACGAGGCCGCGTACATCACCGGAGCCGTCATTCCTGTCGACGGCGGATTGGGCATGGGTCACTGATCAGCATGAGCGGAATCCTTGCAGGCAAGCGCATTCTCGTCACGGGTGTGCTGACCGAGTCGTCGATCGCGTTCCAGGCGGCCAAGGTCGCCCAGAACGAGGGCGCCGAGGTCATCCTCACCGGCTTCGGCCGGCTCTCTCTCGTCGAGCGGATCGCCAAGCGGCTGCCCAAGCCCGCCCCGGTCATCGAGCTGGACGTCACCAACCAGGAGCACCTGGACGGTCTCGCCGACAAGATCCGCGAGCACCAGGGCGAGGACGCCCGTATCGACGGCATCGTGCACTCCATCGCCTTCGGCCCCCAGGGTGCCTTCAACTTCCTGGAGGCGAGCTGGGAGGACGTCGGCACGGCGGTCCAGGTCTCGGCGTACTCGTACAAGTCGCTGACGATGGCCCTGCTGCCGCTGATGGAGCACGGCGGCGCGGTCGTCGGTCTCACCTTCGACGCGCAGATCGCCTGGCCGAAGTACGACTGGATGGGCGTGGCCAAGGCGGCGCTGGAGTCCACCAACCGCTACCTGGCGCGCGACCTGGGCCCCAAGGGCATCCGCTGCAACCTGGTCTCGGCCGGCCCCATCAAGTCGATGGCCGCCAAGTCCATCCCCGGCTTCGAGGAGCTGGCGGACGTGTGGAACCACCGCGCCCCGATCGGCTGGGACCTGGCCGACCCGGAGCCGGCCGGCCGTGGTGTCGTCGGCATGCTGTCCGACTTCTTCCCGCGGACGACCGGTGAGATCGTGCATGTCGACGGCGGCGTGCACATGATGGGCGCCTGACGTCCACAGCGCATCCCCACTGCCCGTCCCGGTCCGCCGGGGCGGGCAGAACGCGTTTTCGAGTCGAGAAGCGGCGGCGCTCGCCACACACTGGACGAGGTGTCCGGGATCTGCCCGGTACCGCGTTCCCGGTGCAGTGTGGGGAGGTTCGGCGTGCCCGCATCCCGCCGCCGTACGGCAGCCCTGATGATCGCCCTGACCGCCTTTCTGGGCGCCACCGCATCGGCCGCACGGGCCGTGCCGCCCGCCCCCGCCGACGATCCGCGGGACATACCGCGCGCCCGGTGCGCCACCGCCGTCGTGGGCAGCACCGGCACCGCCCGCTGTTTCAACCCCAACGGCACCATCAGCCGGGTGCGGCTGCACATCGAGTGCAAGCGCTGGTACGACCCGGATGTGGACACCCGCGCGGTGGCGGTCGGCCCCGCCGGGCAGATCACCGTCGCCGGGCGCTGCTGGCAGGAGATCCAGGACCTCTGGGTCAGCCAGGAGCCGTAGGGCGCGCCCTGGGGCCTCCGGGGGATCAGCCGCGCTCGAGGGCGGGGAACCGGCAGCCGAAGGAGTGCGCACCCGCCTCTGAGGCGGCCAGGCCGGCGTCACCCGCACGGATCGCCTCCACCAGGCGCGCATGGTCCATATATGCCTCGGGCCGCAGCACCGCGCCGACATCCGCCCGCAGGAAGTCGCGCAGCACGCCCCCGAGGTCGGCGTAGATCTCGGCGAGCACCTCGTTGTGCGAGGCCGCCACCACCGCCATGTGCAGAGTCGCGTCCGCCTCCACGAACGCCTCGGCCGCCCCGGACTCCCAGGCTGCCTCGCGCCGCTGAAGCAGCGTGTCGAGCTGCCGCAGATCCTGCGGGGTACGGCGCAGCGCGGCCAGCCGGGCGGCCTCCGCCTCCAGGGCGCTGCGCAGTTCGGCGACATGCCGGGGGTCGGCGTCCGCGAAGCGGCGGTTCATCACCCCGGCCAGCTCGCTGGTGGCGACCACGTAGGTGCCCGAGCCCTGCCGGATGTCGAGCAGGCCGTTGTGCGCCAGCGCCCTTACGGCCTCGCGGACGGTGTTACGGGCCACCCCGAGCTCCTCGACGAGCTCCGGTTCGGTCGGGATACGGGAGCCCACCGGCCACTCGCCGGAGGTGATCTGGGTACGCAGCTGCGCGATCACCTGGTCGGCCAGCGCGGACCGGCGGGGCGAGGTCAAAGGCATGACGGTGCTCCGGAGGGGAGGGGCGGACGGACGGCGGTGCGGACGCCGGCGGGTCCTTGCGGCCCGTGGCGCCGTCCGCGACGGCAGAGGCTATCCCTCACCGCGGTCATGACCGCAGCCGCCGTGGTGCTCGTCACCGCGGCCGTAACGGGTGGACAACCAATCATCCCATGATTCTATGATGTCGCCCATGGCAGATGAAGACCTCGCAACCCTCGGCCCGGCGGCCGAGCCCCCGGCGACCTCCGCCCCGCAGCCCGCAGGCGACCGCGGGAGCCCGCGGCCGACGGCCGGGAAAGCGCCTCCCGGCGGCGCCCCGGCGGCCCCGCTCGCCGCGCGCCCGCTGTCCTGGATCGTGACCGCCGGGCTCGTCCTCGCCGCGCTCAACCTCCGCCCCGCCATCACCAGCCTCGGCCCGCTGATGGAGGAGGTCCGCGCGGGCCTGGGGATGAGCGCCAGCGTCGCCGGTCTGCTGACGTCCGTACCGTCCATCTGCTTCGCCGTCTTCGGCCTGACGGCACCCCTTCTGGCCAGGCGTTTCGGTCCCGGTGCCATCGTCTGCGGAGGTATGGCCGCGATAGCCGCCGGCGTCGCCCTGCGGCCGTTCACCGGGGGCACCGGCGGCTTTCTCGCCGCCAGCGCGCTGGCCCTGGCCGGTATCGCGGTCAGCAACGTCCTGCTGCCGGTCGTCATCAAGAACTGGTTCCCGGACCGGGTCGGCCCGATGACCGGCCTGTACTCCATGGCGCTGGCCCTGGGCACCTCGCTCGCCGCCGCGCTCACCGTCCCCATGACCTCCGCGCTGGGCGGCAGTTGGCAGACCGGCCTGTCGGTATGGGCGGCGCTCGCCGTCGTCGCCGTACTGCCCTGGCTCGCGGTCGTCGGCCGGCGCGGCGCCGCCGCGGGACCGGCCACCGACGGCGCGGCGCCCGCCGCCCGGCCCCCGGCACGGATCACCTCGTCGCCCACCGCCTGGGCGCTCGCCGTCTTCTTCGGCCTGCAGGCCACCGCCGCCTACGTGACGATGGGCTGGATGCCGCAGATCTTCCGCGACGCCGGGGTCTCGGCGGCCACCTCGGGCGTGCTGCTCGCCGTCACCATGGCGATGGGCGTGCCGCTCTCGTTCGTCCTGCCGCGGCTGGCCTCCCGGATGCGCCACCAGGGGCCGCTCGCGGTCGGCCTCGCCGCCTGCGGCCTGGCCGGCTACACCGGACTGTGGCTGGCCCCGGCGGCCGGCGCCTGGGCCTGGGCCGTCCTGATGGGCATCGCCAACTGCTCGTTCCCGCTGGCTCTGACGATGATCGGGATGCGCTCGTCCAGCTCGGCGGGCGTGGCCAGACTGTCGGCCTTCGCGCAGAGCGTCGGCTACCTGATCTCCATCCCCTGGCCGCAGCTGGTCGGCACGCTCTACGACCACAGCGGCAGCTGGGGCCTGCCGATCGCGATGATGGCCGGGCTGATGGTGCCGCAGATGGTCGCGGGGGTGCTGGCAGGCCGGGACCGCCGCATCGAGGACTAGGGGCGAGTGCGACACTGGGCGCATGCCAGTGCTCGAACCGAACCCGCAGGGCGGCCAGAAGAAGCTGCTCCTCGTCCTGGGCGCCATGCTGGGCCTGACCGTCCTGATCGCGATCATCGCGAGTATCGCGGCGCCATGACGGGCCCCGGCCGGCCCGGTGCGGGTGGGGGGAACCCCACCATCCCCTAGGGGGTCCGCATCAGGGTTGAGTGGGTGGCTTCCCGGATAGGAACGGGCGCCAAAGATCCGTAGCGTCGAAGCACACCGCCCGCCGCGGTGGGCGCGCCGCGGACCGCGGCCGCGCAGCCCTTCGATCCGCCACGGAGGCGATCGCCATGTCCGCCGCGTTCCGCAGGCCGCCCGCCGTCAGGGCTCCCGGTCTGCGCAGAGGACTGCCGTGGTGGGCGCCGGCCCTGTCGGTGATCTCCTTCGTCGCCCTGCTGGCGCTCATATCGAGCCCGTCCCCGGCGAGCGCGGCCGACGCCTCGCGAAACGGCCTGGCCGCGCTGCTGGGCATCCTTGCCGGGCTGGTCGGCGTGGGTTCGTGATGATCTTCAGGAGCCCGTCGTCACCCACCGGAGGGCAGCCCCTCAACACCCCGCGCCCCGTGCTGCCTTTCGTGCGAAGCTGGGACGCATGAGCGCCGATACACCTCGCCGGATTGTCCTCCTCCGACACGCAAAGGCCGAATGGTCGGATGCCAGCGACCATGAGCGCCCGCTCGCCGACCGCGGCCGTATGGATGCGCCGGCCGCCGGCCGCCGGCTGGCCGGATTCGGGATCACCCCCGATCTGACCCTGTGCTCGACCGCCGCCCGTACCCGCGAGACCTGGAAGCTCTTCGTCCACGAGCTCCCCCAGCGGCCCAAGACCGTGTACGAGGAGCGGCTCTACGAAGCCTCCCTCGGCGAGCTCATCGCGCTGCTGAACGAGACCTCCGACGATGTGGACTCCCTGATGCTCGTCGGCCACAACCCGGGGATGCACGCCCTCGCCGACGCGCTCACGGGCGAGGCGGAGGGCGATCTCCTGCCCCGGATGAACCGCACCGGCTTCCCGACCGCGGCGATGGCCGTGATCGAGTTCAGCGGCTCCTGGAAGTCCGTCGAGCACGGCGTCGGCCGCCTCATCGCCTACCTGCCGCCGCACGAGTGAGCCACGGCCGCCGCCGCTGACCGGCCCCGGCCGTCACCGTGTACTGCCGCAGCACCGCGCACACACCGAAGAAGGGCCCCGGCACACCGCCGGGGCCCTTCTCGCAGGTGTCGCAGGTGCCTCACTCGGCGTGCGTATCGGCCGCCTCGACCTCTTCGCGGCTGACCCCCAGCAGATACAGCACGGTGTCCAGGAACGGCACATTCACCGCGGTGTGCGCCGCCTCCCGCACCACCGGCTTGGCATTGAAGGCGACCCCGAGCCCGGCCGTATTGAGCATGTCCAGGTCATTGGCGCCGTCGCCGATCGCGACGGTCTGGTCCAGCGGCACCCCGGCCTGCTGCGCGAAGCTGCGCAGCAGCCGTGCCTTCCCGGCCCGGTCCACGATGTCGCCGGTCACCCTGCCGGTGAACTTGCCGTTCGCGATCTCCAGGGTGTTGGCGGCGGCGAAGTCCAGCCCCAGCTCCTCCTTGAGCGCGTCGGTGACCTGCGTGAAACCGCCCGATACGACGCCGACTTGATAGCCGAGCCGCTTGAGGGTCCGCACGAGGGTACGGGCCCCGGGGGTGAGCCGTACCTCCTTGCGCACGGTCTCGACCACGGAGGCGTCCAGCCCGGCGAGCAGCTCGACCCGGGCGTGCAGCGACTGCTCGAAGTCCAGCTCACCGCGCATCGCCGCGGCGGTCACCGCGGCGACCTCGGCCTCGCACCCGGCGTGCGCCGCGAACAGCTCGATGACCTCGTCCTGGATGAGCGTGGAGTCCACGTCCATCACGACCAGCCGCTGCGCCCTGCGCTGCAGACCCGCCGCGACCACCGCGACATCCACGCCGAGCTGCGCGGCCTCGGGGGCCAGCACCGAGCGCAGTGCGTCCGTCGCCGCACCGGACACCGCGAATTCGACGGCCGTCACCGGATACTTCGCAAGCCGGAAAATACGGTCGATGTTGCCGCCCGAGGACGTTATGGCGGCGGCGATGGCGGCGGTCGACTCCGCGGTGAGCGGGTGGCCCAGCACCGTCACATGCGAGCGGCCGACGCCACGCGGGCGGTTGTCGCCCCGGCCGGAGATGATCTCCGCCTGGAGGTGCAGCGACTCGGCCCAGCTGTGCACGGTGGCCCGCAGATCGCCCTCGGACGAGCCGCTGGTGTCCCGGCCGGGGGAGGGGGCGGTGACCAGCGCACACAGCGTGATCCGGCCCCGGGTCACCACCTGCTCGATGTCCACGACATCGACGGAGTAGGCGGCGAGGGTGTCGAAGAGACCCGCGGTGATGCCGGGCCGGTCCTTCCCGAAGATCTTCACGAGGAGGGTCGGTACGTCATCGCCCGGTACGGCGGCGGCAGGTGAGATCTGCGATGCGCTCATGGTGCCTTTACGGTAACCGGCGGCCGGGAGCGGCCGTACAGGTGTCCGTGCTTCGGACCGCGCGTCCGCCCGACTGCCGCGTTCGGCGACCGCGTCGCATCCCGGCGCGCCCAGGGCCCGGAGCGACGCCGATCGTTATCGACTCGTGTCCGGCCCGCCCCGTGGCGGTGCCCCGGAAGAGTGAGGCGCAACCTCAACTCCCCTGTTGATGGGGCCATTTCGCCCGATGTTCCGCGCAAGGGCGAGGCGCAGAGCCGTCCGGAACACGCGTAATGCGACGATCCCCGGGCATCTTCGGGCCCTTCCGGCCCTCGGGGAGGCATCGCCGGGTGCCGCCGGCGGGCCGGTGCACCCCGCTCCCCTCCCGGTTTCCGGTCGGCGGGCCGAGCCTGAAATAGTTCCTCACGATGATTCGCCATCCCTGACTTCCCATCCAGGGCGTTACTCGGGGGACTATGTAATGGGGCATGGAGTGCCTGAACTCGTACTCGAATTGAACGGCAGGACCTGGACGCTCGATCCGTCCCGGTCCTACAACGTGGGACGTGATCCGCAGGGCGACATGGTGCTCGACGACGCCAGGGTCTCCTGGCGGCACGCCACCGTACGGTGGGCCGGCCGCAGCTGGATCATCGAAGACCAGGGCAGCACCAACGGCACCTATGTCCAGGGCCAGCGGATCCACCAGATGGAGATCGGCCCCGGCTCGGCCGTGCACCTGGGCAACGCGACCGACGGCCCGCGGATCAGCCTCTCGGCCGCCGCCGCGCCGGCCGCAGGCGCCGTCGGCGCGCAGCCATCGATGGCGCCGCAGCAGCAGGGCTGGCAGGCACCGGCCGCGCACCAGCCGCCCGGCCGGCAGCAGCCGCCCGCCCAGCAGGGCTGGCAGGCGCCGCCGCAGGCCCAGCAGCCGCCGTACATCCCGCCCCAGCAGGCCCAGCAGCCCCAGCAGGGCATGCCCCCGCAGCAGCCCGGCCCCCAGGAGCGCCCCGCCCAGAAGGCGGGCGGCCCGGCGCCGCAGGCCCAGGGCGACCGCAGCCCGACCACCTTCCACCGCCTGGACCAGGGCCGGGTGATGCGCATCGGCCGTGCGCTGGAGAACGAGCTGGTCGTCTCCGACCTCCAGGTCTCCCGCCACCACGCCGAGTTCCGGGCCACCCCCGACGGCCGCTTCGAGATCCACGACCTCGGCAGCCACAACGGCACGTACATCAACGGCCAGCCGGTCCCCAAGTCCGGCAAGGCCCCCGTCGGCCCGAACGACATCATCGGCGTCGGCCACTCCACCTTCCGGCTGGTCGGCGACCGCCTGGAGGAGTTCGTCGACACCGGCGAGGTCTCCTTCTCGGCCCGCCACCTGACCGTCACCGTCGACGGCGGCAAGCAGATCCTCAAGGACGTCTCCTTCGGCGTCCCGGAGAAGTCGCTGATCGCCGTCATCGGCCCGTCCGGCTCCGGCAAGTCGACCCTGCTCAAGGCGCTGACCGGCTACCGCCCCGCCAACCAGGGCGATGTCCTCTACGACAACCGGAACCTCTACAAGCAGTTCGCCGAGCTGCGCCAGCGCATCGGTCTGGTCCCGCAGGACGACATCCTGCACAAGGAGCTGACGGTCCAGAAGGCGCTGCGCTACGCCGCCAAGCTCCGCTTCCCCGGTGACACCGCCGAGGCCGAGCGCGAGGCCCGGATCGACGAGGTCCTGCACGAGCTCAAGCTCCATGTGCACAAGGAGAAGAAGGTCACCTCGCTCTCCGGAGGCCAGCGCAAGCGCGTGTCGGTGGCCCTGGAGCTGCTGACCAAGCCGTCGCTGATCTTCCTGGACGAGCCGACCTCCGGCCTCGACCCGGGCATGGACCGCGATGTCATGCAGCTGCTGCGCGGCCTGGCGGACGACGGCCGTACCGTCCTGGTCGTCACCCACTCGGTGGCCGAACTCGGCATCTGCGACAAGCTGCTGGTGATGGCCCCGGGCGGCGGCGTGGCCTACTTCGGCCCGCCCGAGGAGGCGCTGAACTTCTTCCAGTACGACACCTGGGCGGATGTCTTCTCGGCGTTCGAGAACTACCGCGACTACGACTGGATGGGCCGCTGGCGCGGCTCCCCGCACTACCAGATGTATGCCGCGGACATCGACGCCGTCGCCCCGCAGTCGGTCAACGTCCAGCCGCCGCCCGCCCGGATGCAGAAGTCCCAGAGCTGGGGCTCGCAGCTGTGGACGCTGATGCGGCGCTATGTCTCGGTGCTCGCCTCCGACCGCGGCTTCCTGGCCCTGATGGTGATCCTGCCCGCGGTGCTCGGCATCGTCTCGATGCTGATCCCCAGCGACTACGGGCTGGGGTACGGGCCGACGAAACCGGGAGGCTTCCGGCCGAACCGCGACGCCAGCACGATCATGCTGATCCTCGCGGTCGGCATGTGCTTCTCCGGCGCCGCCAACTCCGTCCGTGAGCTGATCAAGGAGCGGGTCATCTACGAGCGCGAACGGGCCACCGGCCTGTCGCGGTCGGCGTATCTGATGTCCAAGGTGATCGTGCTCGGCGTGGTCACGGCCTTCCAGGGCGTGATCATCGCGCTGATCGGCTTCTGGACCCGGAACATGCCCTCCGAGGGCTTGATCGTGCCCAAGCAGCCGGCCATCGAGATGACGCTGGCGATCATCGCGCTGGGCTTCACCTCGATGATGTTCGGCCTGGTCATCTCCGCGCTGGTCAAGACCGCCGAGAAGACCATGCCGCTGCTGGTCATGTTCGCCATCGTCCAGGTCGTCTTCACCGGCGTGCTCTTCCAGCTCTTCGACACCGTCGGCGTCGCCCAGGTCGCCTGGCTGATGCCGTCGCGCTGGGCCGTCGCCGCGATGGGCGCGACCGCCGATATGAACACGCTGCTGCCGTGGGAGCCGGGCAACCCCGACCCGCTGTGGAAGCACCAGACCGGTGTCTACGTGATGGACATGATCATCCTGATCGCGCTGGGCGTCTCGCTCGCCTTCGCCGTGGCCCGCCTGCTGCGCCGCCACGAGCCGGAGGTCATGCGCAAGTAGCGGTCACCGCGCACCGCGGTACGCAGCCAGACGCCCGAGGGGCGGCACCCGGCACCGGGTGCCGCCCCTCGGGCGGTATGACGTGGGGGAAGCCGGCTCAGTAGGCCGAGTTCACGTTGTCCATCGAGCCGTACTTGTCGGCCGCGTAGTTGCAGGCGGCGGTGATGTTGGCGACCGGGTCGTAGCTGTCCCAGGACGTGCCGGCCACGTGGTACGCCTTGAAGGTCGGGTCGATGACCTGGAGCAGACCCTTGGACGGGATGCCGTTCTGGGCGTTGATGTCCCAGAGGTTGATGGCCTTGGGGTTGCCGGACGACTCCCGGATGATGTTCCGGTAGATGCCGTTGTACGAGCCGGGGATGCCCTTCTGGCCCATGATGTGCAGCGACTCGCGGATCCAGCCGTCCAGGTTGTTCGGGTAGACGGGCTTGGGGGCCGGCTTCGGGGCGGCGGCGCGGTCGCTGGACCGGCTCGCGGCCACCTTGGCCTGGCGCTCCTTCTCGGCCTTGGCCTTCGCCGCGGCGGCGGCCTTGGCCTTGGCGGCCTTCTCGGCGGCCGCCTTGTGGGCGGCGGCCTCGGCCTTGGCCTTGGCGGCGGCCTCGGCCTTGGCCTTGGCGGCGGTGTCGGTGGCCTGCTTGGCGACGGTGGCCTGCTGGGTCTTGGCCGCGGTGGCGACCTCGCTGAAGGCGACCGGCTTGATGTTGATGTTCTCTGCGGCAGAGGCCTGGCTCGCGCTCGCGCCCTGTTCGGCGTTGGCGCCCGGGACGATCGCGAAGACCAGGGCGGCGGCACCGGCCGTGGCCACACCGGCCACGGAAAGCTTGTGGGTACGGGTGAGGCGGGTGAATCCAGGAATGGCGTGCTTAGACATGGCTGGGTTGACCTCTCCTAGGGGAACGTCGCAAGGGCCATGAGCGGCGAAATTCGCCGGGTTGTGACCACGGCGCCTGACGACGGAGCCATTCTTAGCGGCCGGAAATTCACCCGGCAAAGGTGTGACGTACGACCCGGGGTAGTGGAACCGGGGGGACGCGAATTGCGTCGGGGACGGTCAATGCCCAGCTCACGCCGTCTTTACGGGACCACTACCCCGGCTCGTAAGTGACCTGCGTCCTATGCGCGGCGTCACAATGCGGAGGGGATTATCTCGCCGGACGTAATTGCAATAGCACAGCCCGTATCCGTCAGACTTCCACCATGACTTGATTTAGCGCTTTTCGGGTCAAATCGGGCACTCTGCATTCCGGTGCCGGATACCCCACCGGAATCACGGCAAAGGCCTTTTCATTGACCGGCCGCCCCAGCACTTCCCGGAGAAAACCCATCGGGCTCGGGGTGTGCACCAGCGCCGCCAGCCCCGACAGATGCAGCGCCGACAGCAGCATGCCGACCGCGATCCCGACCGACTCGTCCACGTAGTAGTGCTTGCGCTTGCCCCCGTCCGCGCCCAGCCAGTACCGCTGCTGGAAGACGACGATCAGCTGCGGCGCATCGGTCAGATGCGGCTTGACCTCGTCGGTGCCCAGGGGCCGCAGCGCCGCCAGCCACTCCTGGCCCAGCCGCCCCGCGTACGAGAGGCGCTCCTCTTCCTCCGCCGCCGCCCTGATCCTGCGCCGCACCTGCGGATCCTTGACCAGGACGAACGTCCACGGCTGCTGATGCGCCCCGGACGGCGCGGTGGCCGCACAGGCGATCGCGTCCTTCACCACCTGCTCCGGCACCGGATCGGCGGCGAACTGCCGTACCGTCCGCCGCCCGTCCATCCGCTCCCGCAGCTCGGCGGCGCGCGCCAGCGACTCCTCGGCGGGCATCCGCTCGGGCCGGTAGGGCACCGGGCGGTACGGCTCCCCATGGGTCGGGGTCCAGCTCCTCGTTGAATGCGACATACACCGAGTCTGGAACTCACCCGGGCAGCAGAAGATGCAGATCACCGAATTCATGCCACAGGTAGCGGCGCTCCACCGCCGCCGCATACGCCCGCTCCAGCACCTCCCCGTCCGCCACCGCCTCCAGCATCAGCAGATGCGAGGCCGCCGGCTCGTGCAGCCCGGTGAGCAGGCCGTCCACCGCCCGCACCCCGCGCTCCGGGGTCACCACCAGATCCGTCCAGCCGGCCGCCGCCCGCACCCGCCCGTCGGTCCCGGTGGCCGACTCCAGGGCCCGTACGGCGGTGGTCCCCACCGCCACGATCCGGCCACCCGAGCGCCCCCGGCCCGCCCGCCGCCGCGCCCGCGCCGCATTCACCAGCCACGCCGTGACCGGCGGCACCACGAACCGCTCCGGATACGGCGGCTCGAACGCCTCCGCCGACGCCACCCCGGTATGCAGCGAGATCGGCGCGAACTGCACCCCCGCACTGACCAGCCGCGCCACCAGGGACGGCGTGAACGGCCGGGCCGCGCTCGGCATCTCCGCGCTGCCGACGCCGGGGGAGTCCACCGCGAACACCGTCCGGTACGCGGCCGGCGGCTGGTCCCGGTCCGTATAGCCGTAGCGGATCGGCCGCCCGTGGCGCCGCATCAGCTCCGGCACCCCCACGCCCGTCACCCGCGCCCACCACAGCCGTACGCCCCCGGGGTCCAGCGGACCCTGAAGCACCAGCCGCGCCCCGCCGGGCAGCCGCACCACCGTGCCCTCGGGGCCGCCCGCCCGCGGCCGGGTGCTGCCCCGCCCGTCCGGGCTCCGCAGCTCCACCGACCAGCACCCGGCCACCTCCCGGCCCGCCGGATGCCACCGGTCCGCCCGCGTGGAGAAGTGCACCACCACCGGCTCGCCGCGCCCCCGCCCGTCCCCGATCCGGCCGTCCACCGCCGCCGACAGCGTCCGTGAGGTGTTCACCACCAGCACGTCCCCGGCCGCCAGCAGC
This sequence comes from Streptomyces sp. NPDC028368, assembly GCF_055565615.1. Taxonomy (NCBI): domain Bacteria; kingdom Bacillati; phylum Actinomycetota; class Actinomycetes; order Kitasatosporales; family Streptomycetaceae; genus Streptomyces; species Streptomyces sp. NPDC028368. The sequence goes on from NZ_JBVHTY010000002.1 coordinate 774,875, forward strand.
CGGGGCAGCTCCCCGAACGCGTGATGCCCGACCTCCTCCGCACCCCGGCTCACCAGCAGCCGTACGGCATCCCGGCCCAGCCCCGGCCCCCGCTGCTCGGCCGGCACCCTGGCCGACAGCTCCTCCGGGACCCGCAGCGCATCCGCGATCACCGGGCACCGTCCAGCAGCTCCGCCGCCACATACCGCCCGCTGGCGGCCGGCCCGTCCAGCAGCCGCAGCAGCGCGGGCACCACGGTCTCCGGCAGCGGCCGCCCCGACCCGTCGTCGACCGGCACGGCCGCCGCATACAGATCCGTCCGCATATCGCCCGGATCCACCCACCACACCCGCAGCCCCGGCTCCTCCACCGCCAGCACCGCCGACTGCTGGTCCAGCGCCGCCTTCGTCGCCCCGTAACCACCCCAGGTCTCGTACGCCTCGACGGCCGCATCCGAGCTGATGGTGAGAACGGCACCCTCTGTCCCTATATAGGGGGAAGAATCCGAAGGGGTGCGCAACAGCTCGAGCGCCTCCTGTACGAGTCCCAGCGGTGCCACCACATTCACCTCCAGCGCCGCCCGCAGCCCCTCCAGCGGCTGGTCCGCCAGCCGCACCAGCGGCTCGGCACCCAGCGCGCTCGCGTTGTTCACCAGCAGATCGAGCCCGCCCAGCCCGCGCGCCGCGGCCACCAGCTCCGCCCGGTGCCCGCCGTCCGCCACGTCCCCGGGAAGCGCCACCACCCGCGCCCCCGGCCCCGCCCCGGCCGCCCGCAGCTCCCGCGCCGCCTCCTCCAGCGGCCCGGCCGACCTGGCGTCCACCACCAGATCCCAGCCCCGCCCGGCCAGCGCCGCGGCCAGCGCCCGGCCCAGCCCCTTCGATGCTCCCGTAATGATTGCCACCGGCATGATCGCGTCCCTTCATCCGGGCCGGGCAGACAGTCCCGCGCCCTCGGCCTCACGGTAGGAACGCGGCCGCCTCGAAAACGTCGGGCGCCGGGCGGGCCGTGGCCGGGGCGTTCGGCCTAGGCCCGCAGGCGTAGGAGGGCGCCTCCGCGGGACCGATACGAGCCGGTCACCCCGCCGGTACGGTGAAGCCATGAGCAACGGTCCGGGAGCCGGAATCCCCGCGGTGAGCACCGCGATACTGGCGATGAGCAGGCATCTCGAGGTACGTGACGTCCTCAAGACCATCGTCGCCTCGGCCCGCGAGCTGCTGGATGCCGAGTACGCCGCGCTGGGCGTGCCCGACGACCACGGCGGCTTCGCCCAGTTCGTGGTCGACGGCGTCAGCGCCGAGCAGTGGAAGGCCATCGGCCCGCTGCCCCGCCAGCACGGCATCCTCGCCGCGATGCTGCACAACGCCACCCCCGAGCGCCTCGCCGACGTCCGCGAGGACCCCCGCTTCGGCGGCTGGCCGGCCGCCCACCCGGACATGTCCGACTTCCTGGGCCTGCCGGTCGCCGACGGCGACGAGATCCTCGGAGCCCTCTTCCTCGCCAACAAGCGCTGCCCCAAGCCCGACCACACCTGCGGCTTCACCGAGGACGACGAGCACCTGCTCGGCATACTCGCCCAGCACGCCGCCATCGCGCTGACCAACGCCCGCCTCTATGAGCGCAGCCGCGAGCTGACCATCGCGGGGGAGCGCGCCCGGCTCGCGCACGAGCTGCACGACGCGGTCGCCCAGAAACTCTTCTCGCTCCGGCTGACCGCCCAGGCAGCCACCGCCCTGGTCGACCGCGACCCGGCCCGCGCCAAGGACGAGCTCCACCAGGTCGCCGCGCTGGCCGCGGAAGCGGCCGACGAACTGCGCGCCGCCGTCGTCGAGCTGCGCCCCGCGGCCCTGGACGAGGACGGCCTGATCGCCACCCTGCGCTCCCAGGCGCAGGTCCTCGACCGCGCCCACACCGCCCGCGTCACCTTCGAGGCCCAGGGCGTCCGTGCGCTGCCGGCCGCGCAGGAGGAGGCGCTGCTGCGGGTCGCCCAGGAGGCGCTGCACAATGCCCTGCGGCATTCGGGGGCCGGCCATGTCGAGGTGACCCTCGCCCGCAGCGGCCAGGGAGCGCTGCTGCGGGTGGCCGACAACGGCCGGGGCTTCGACACGGGCCTGGTCCGCCGCGCCGGGCGGCACCTGGGACTGGTATCGATGCGGGACCGCGCCGGCGGCGTCGGCGGCAAGCTCAGGGTGGAGTCGGAGCCCGGCAAGGGCACCGCTGTCGAGATGGAGGTACCCGGTGGCTGAGACCGGCCCGATTCGCGTACTGCTGGTGGACGATCACCAGGTCGTACGCCGGGGACTGCGCACATTCCTGGAGGTCCAGGACGACATCGAGGTGGTGGGGGAGGCCTCCGACGGCGCCGAGGGCGTCGCGGCCGCCGAACAGCTGCGCCCGGACGTGGTCCTGATGGACGTCAAGATGCCCGGCATGGACGGCATCGAGGCGCTCCGGAAGCTGCGCGAGATCACCAATCCCGCACGGGTGCTGATCGTCACCAGCTTCACCGAGCAGCGCACCGTCGTCCCCGCGCTGCGGGCCGGCGCGGCGGGTTACGTCTACAAGGACATCGACCCCGAGGCGCTGGCCGGCGCCATCCGGTCCGTACACGCGGGACACGTCCTGCTGCAGCCCGAGGTCGCCGGCGCCCTGCTCTCCCAGGAGGAGGGCAACAACGGCCACGGCCGCGGCACGTCACTGACCGAGCGGGAGCGCGAGGTGCTCGGCCTGATCGCGGACGGGCGCTCCAACCGCGAGATCGCCCGCGCGCTGGTGCTGTCGGAGAAGACCGTCAAGACCCATGTCTCCAACATCCTGATGAAACTCGACCTCGCCGACCGGACGCAGGCCGCGCTGTGGGCGGTCCGGCACGGGATCGGGGCGTGACCGCCGTACCGCTCTCTATCGCGGCGTGGAAGCGGAACGTCGCCTTCCCATCCGAGATTCATACTGTCGTGTAGACGTAGCCCATTTGGCGTATCCCTCCCCGTGCCCCGGCGTTGTCCAGTGCAGCCGCGGCGGCTGGCCGCGGCAACGGCAACGAGGAGCAAGAGAAGTGAAGAACATCAAGCGAGTAGCGGCCATCACGATGGTGGCGGGCGGTCTCGCCATCGCGGGTGCCGGAGTCGCCTCCGCTCACTCCGGCCCGCAGGCTCAGGGCGTCGCGGTGAAGTCCCCGGGTGTCCTTTCCGGCAACCTCGTCCAGGCTCCGATCGACGTTCCTGTGAACGCCTGCGGCAACACCGCCACCGTCATCGGCGCGCTCAACCCGGTCTTCGGCAACCACTGCGTCAACTTCTGACCGCAGGCCTGCCACGCACCATCTGCAGGACTCGCACGATCTGCATGACCCGCGCGACGCCATGGCCGGCGCGGGCCATGCCGGACCGGCCCCGCCAACTCCTGGACGCGCGGCCGGTCCCCCTCCACACAGCCCCGTCATCGCGGCCCCGAGCCGCCAAGTGAGGAACACGCTCCCATGAACACTGCCAAGAAGGCCGCTCTCGTCCTCGCCACCGCCGGTCTCGCCGCCGGTGCCGCCGCCGGCACCGCGTTCGCCACCGACGGCTCGCAGGCGCACGGCCAGGCCGTGAACTCCCCCGGCGTCGGCTCCGGCAACCTCGTCCAGGCTCCGGTGCACGTTCCCGTGAACGCCACCGGCAACAGCGTCAACGTCGTCGGCCTGCTCAACTCCGCCTTCGGTAACGACAGCGCGAACTTCTGAGGCGCCCGGCCTGGGGCTCAACACCCCAGGCCGCCCACGGCCGTTGCGGCCTCCTCGCTCAGGGCCCCGCAGACCGCACCGCGGTCCGGCGGGGCCTTTCCCGTTCACCCCCGGCGCCGCTCCCGCTCCTCCACCGCGGAGTTGTACGCCGCGACCTGCGCCCGCCGGGCCGTACGCTCCACCGGCCGCAGCGCCTCGGCACGCGCCGCGATCTCCGACGAGCTCACCGCCGCGCCGTGCTCACGGCCGTGCCCGCCCGCCGACCGCGCGATATCGATCAGCGTGCCCACCCGCTGCGCCAGCTCCAATACCCGTACCGCACGCGGTGGATACCCGGGGGCCAGCACCTGCCGCCCGGCCTCCGCCCGCGCCCGGTACGCCTCCAGCGCGGCCTGGGTGACCGGACCGGCCCCCGCCACATCCAGCTTCGAGAGCACCTCGGTCGCGTCCCGCAGCGCCTCCGCCAGCTCGCGCTCCGCCTCGCCCAGCGACGGCACGTCGGCCGGCGGCGCCTCGCGCACCGGCAGGCAGTGCCAGACCACCTCCACATGCACATCGGGACCCGAGCCGCCCTCCGGCCCCGCCTCGTATATCTCCGGCACCAGCCCCAGCCCGGCCCCGGTGGCGAGCACCGCCTCCCCGGCATCCAGCGCCCGCGCATTGAATTCCGGCGGGCCGCACAGCCCCAGCGGATGCCCCGGCACCGGCAGCGCCACCCGCAGGCCGACCGCCCCCAGCCGCCGCAGCCGCCCCAGCGCAAGGGTCAGTCCGACCGGCGCCTCCTCCCCGGGCAGGGCCTCCACGCGGTGCACCGCGTCATCGTCCGCGATACGGTGCGCGGCTTCATCAGGTGAGACAAGTCCGGCCAAAAGGGCATTTCCCCACGAGGCCAGCCGTCCCGATCGAGGTTCATCGAGCATGCTCCCCAGCCTAGGGAACGGCACTGACATCGAGTGGCGTAGGTTTGCTGGGGGGATGCGCCTGCAGGCGCACAAGACGACCGAGAAGCAATGGGAGACAACGCGCTCATGAGCGATGTGCTGGAGCTGGTGGACGTATCCGTGGTCCGCGAAGGACGGGCTCTGGTGGAGCAGGTTTCCTGGTCGGTGAAGGAGGGGGAGCGCTGGGTGATCCTCGGCCCCAACGGCGCCGGCAAGACCACCCTGCTGAATGTCGCCTCCAGCTACCTCTTCCCGAGCACCGGCACCGCCACGATCCTCGGTGAGCGGCTCGGCCGGGTCGACGTCTTCGACCTGCGCCCGCGCATCGGCATCGCCGGTATCGCCCTCGCCGACAAGCTGCCGCGCAGCCAGACCGTCCTGCAGACCGTGCTCACCGCCGCGTACGGCATGACCGCGACCTGGCAGGAGAACTACGAGGACGTCGACGAAGTGCGCGCCCGCGCCTTCCTCGACCGCCTCGGCATGACCGAGTACCTCGACCGTAAATTCGGCACCCTCTCCGAGGGCGAGCGCAAGCGCACCCTGATCGCCCGCGCGATGATGACCGACCCCGAGCTGCTGTTGCTGGACGAGCCCGCCGCCGGTCTCGACCTGGGCGGCCGCGAGGACCTGGTCCGCCGCCTCGGCCGCCTCGCCCGCGACCCGTACGCCCCCTCGATGATCATGGTCACCCACCACGTCGAGGAAATCCCCCCGGGCTTCACCCACGTCCTGATGATCCGTCAGGGCAAGGTGCTCGCCGCCGGCCCGCTCGACCTCGAGCTGACCTCCAGCAACCTCTCCCACTGCTTCGGCCTCCCCCTGATCGTCGAGCGCAACGGCGACCGCTTCACCGCCCAGGGCCTGCCCCTCACCTGAGCCCTCCCTCCCGTCGCCCGGCCGGCACCCCTCAATGGGCCTCCCCCCGGACTCCGTCCGGGGGGAGGCCCATTGAGGCCCCGCATGCCCCGATCGCGCCCTGTCCCGGGCCGCCCCGCGGACCTACCATGAAGCCGTGGATCCATGGGTGTGGTGGCTGATCGCCGCCGTAGGACTGGGTATTCCTCTCGTCGTGACCGCGATGCCCGAATTCGGGATGCTCGCGGTCGGTGCCGTCGCCGGCGCCGTCACCGCCGCGCTCGGTGGCGGCGCCGTCCCGCAATTCATCGTCTTCGCCGCCGTATCGGTCGCGCTGATCGCCGTCGTACGCCCCATCGCCAACCGCCACCGCGCCCAGAGCCCCCAACTCGCCTCCGGAATCGACGCCTTGCGGGGCAAGAGCGCCACGGTCCTGGAACGCGTCGACGGCGCCGGCGGACGCATCAAACTCGCCGGTGAGGTCTGGTCCGCCCGCGCCCTCGACGGCGACCAGGTCTACGAAGTGGGCCGGCAGGTCGACGTCGTGGAGATCGAGGGCGCCACCGCCGTCGTCATCTGACCGGAACCCACTGCACGAGGCACCACGTCTCTGAAAGACTGATCAACGGCAAGGACTGATCAACAGCCAAGCCGGACAACGGCCGGCACGGACCAGCAACGAAGGGCACGGGAGCCGCTGTGGAACCGATCATCATCGTCCTGATCATCCTGGTGGTGCTCGTGTTCATCGCACTCATCAAGACGATCCAGGTCATCCCCCAGGCCAGCGCCGCCATCGTCGAACGCTTCGGCCGCTACACCCGCACCCTCAACGCCGGCCTGAACATCGTCGTCCCGTTCATCGACTCCATCCGCAACCGCATCGACCTGCGCGAACAGGTCGTGCCGTTCCCCCCGCAGCCGGTGATCACCCAGGACAACCTGGTCGTGAACATCGACACCGTCATCTACTACCAGGTCACCGACGCCCGCGCCGCGACGTACGAGGTCGCCAGCTACATCCAGGCGATCGAGCAGCTCACCGTCACCACGCTCCGGAACATCATCGGCGGCATGGACCTCGAGCGGACCCTGACCTCCCGCGAGGAGATCAACGCCGCGCTGCGCGGCGTCCTCGACGAGGCCACCGGCAAGTGGGGCATCCGCGTCAACCGCGTCGAGCTCAAGGCGATCGAGCCGCCGACCTCCATCCAGGACTCGATGGAGAAGCAGATGCGCGCCGACCGCGACAAGCGCGCCGCCATCCTCCAGGCCGAAGGTGTCCGGCAGTCCCAGATCCTCACCGCCGAGGGCGAGAAGCAGTCCTCCATCCTGCGCGCCGAGGGCGAGGCGAAGGCCGCCGCGCTGCGCGCCGAGGGCGAGGCCCAGGCGATCCGGGTGGTTTTCGAGTCCATCCACGCCGGCGACCCGGACCAGAAGCTGCTCTCCTACCAGTACCTCCAGATGCTCCCGAAGATCGCCGAGGGCGACGCCAACAAGCTCTGGATCGTGCCCAGCGAGATCGGCGACGCCCTCAAGGGCCTCGGCGGCGCCCTCGGCAACTTCAATCCGACCGGCGGCGGTTCCATCCCCAAGCCCAGCTCGCCGAACCGCGAAGCACCCCCCATCGACTGACAGCCCCGCACCCCTCGTGCATGATCAGTGGTGGCCCCTCGACCTTCATGGCGGGGAGGCACACCCCGATCATGTGAGGAGACGGCCTTGTCCATCTGGGAAGCAGTCGCAGTCCTCGCCGCCGGCATAGGAGCCGGCACTATCAACACCATCGTCGGCTCCGGCACCCTGATCACCTTCCCGGTCCTGCTCGCCATCGGCCTGCCACCCGTCACGGCCAACGTCTCCAACACCCTTGGCCTGGTGCCCGGTTCGATCAGCGGCGCCATCGGCTACCGCCGCGAACTGGCCGGTCAGTTCTCCCGTATCCGCCGCTTCGGCGTCGCCGCCCTGCTCGGCGGCCTGGGCGGCGCGATCCTGCTGCTGGCACTGCCTTCCACGGCATTCGACACGATCGTCCCCATACTGATCGCCGTCGCGCTGGTCCTCGTCATCGTCCAGCCGAAACTCGCCGCCGCCCTCCGCGCCCGGCGCGCCCGCAACAACACCACCGCACCGCGCGACGGCGGCCCTTTCCTGTTCATCGGCCTGATGCTCGCCAGCGTCTACGGCGGCTACTTCGGCGCAGCGCAGGGCGTGGTCTACCTCTCCCTGATGGGCCTGACGCTCACCGAGGACCTGCAGCGTCTCAACGCCCTCAAGAACGTCCTCGCCGCCATCGTCAACGGCGTCGCGGCCGTGTTCTTCCTCTTCGTCGCCCGCTTCGACTGGACCGCTGTCCTGCTGATCGCCGTCGGCTCCGCCCTCGGCGGTCAGATCGGCGCCACGGTGGGCCGCCGTCTGCCGCCCACCGCCATGCGCGTGGTCATCGTCATCGTCGGCCTGGTCGCCATCGTTCAACTCACCCTCAAATAAGGCGGGTTGAGCACGGATCGGCCAGGCCTCACCCCCTCAGGCCGGCAGCGCCAGCCAGTCCGGCAGCTCCTCCCGTACGGACACCCCGAGCGCCGATATCAGTGCATCCGCCGGCGTCGGCTCGAACGGCCGCCGCAGCAGCTGCATCCCCGCCTGCTCGGGCGTCCGGTCCGCTTTGCGGTGATTGTCCTCCGCGCAGGAGGCGACGGTATTCAGCCAGGTGTCTCCGCCGCCGTGCGACCGCGGCACCACGTGATCCACGGTCGTCGCCCGCCGCCCGCAGTACGCACACCGGTGCTGGTCGCGCACCAGCACACCCCGCCGCGACCATGGCGCACGTCTTCGGAACGGCACCCGTACGTATCTGCTGAGTCTGATCACCCTCGGCACCGGCACATCCAGCGAAGCGGCGCGGATACGCAGCCCCGGGTGCGCGTGCTCGACCACGGCCTTGTCCTGCATTACCAGCACCACCGCACGCCGCAGCGACACCGTCGACAACGGCTCGAAGCTCGCATTGAGCACCAGCGTCTCGCGCATCCCGTCCACCTCCCGGACCCGCTTCGCCCCCGCGGCGAAGTTGCTCCACTGTGCAGTGGCAGGTATTCCCCGAACAACGCAATTTCCGTACGCCACAAGGGAAATGAAAGGAAAACGGAAGACGAAGACAAGGTGCTCCGGCGACCCTTGGCCACCGCGCAAAAGGGCGCTCCGGATCCCGCCCCCGTGAAACACGCGGGACCCGGAGCGAACGGCAGCCGGCGCGGACGCCCGGCACAAGTGCGGACTCCGGCGAACGGGGGGCGACACACCTGCGCCCCGCCGCTCCCGCCACTGCGGTACCGGCTGCCCGACGGCCTTTGCAGGCCGTCAGCCAGGCACCACTGTGCGTGCGGGAAGCGCCGGGGCGCAACGGGATTACGGGCCTCAGCCCCGAGCCGGAACCTCGTACTCGGCGATCAGCTGAGCCCGCCCGAGAGTGTGGAAGCGCAGATTGAACCCCACCACCGCGGGCGAGGCATCGGCATCCGGACCGAGCTTCTCCTGGTCCACCGCGTACACCGTGAACACATAGCGGTGCGGACCGTCCCCGGGCGGCGGCGCGGCGCCCCCGAAGTCCCGCGTCCCGTAGTCATTACGGGCATGAACGGCCCCCTCCGGAAGCCCCTTCAGGTCACCGCTTCCGGCGCCGGCCGACAGCTCCGTCACCGACGCCGGAATGTCGAACAGCACCCAGTGCCAGAAACCACTGCCCGTCGGCGCGTCGGGGTCGTAGCAGGTGACGGCGTAGCTCTTCGTTCCCGCGGGAGCACCCTCCCACCGCAGCTGCGGCGAGCGGTTTCCGTTGGCGAAGACCTGCTCCGGCCGCAGCGTCCCGCCCGGCTCCACTTCGTCGCTCAGCACCGTGAACTCCGGCACCGGCGGGTGGAAATCGTGCGGGAGCGGCCGCCGCTTCAGCTCGGACACCTCGACACCTCCTGGTCGTTTGCTGACACTCTGTCCGGCCAGGTTAGAGCCAGTTCCGCTTACCGCCGACCTCCGCCAGCCACTGGTTGAGGTAACCCGCCCAGTCGGTCCCCTCGTAGTCGTTCAGCCCCACCGTGAACGACCGGTAGGAGTCCGACCCACCGGTGAACAGACCCGGCTTCTTGTCCATCTCCAGTACGACGTCCATCTCCCGGTCGTCCGCCACGAACGACAGCTCGACCTGGTTCAGCCCGCGGTACTGCTGCGGCGCGTGGAACTCGATCTCCTGGTAGAACGGCAGCCGCTGCCGCGTCCCCCGGATGTGCCCCTTCTCCAGGTCGGCGGCCTTGAACCGGAACCCCAGCCGCCCGAACGCATCGAGAATCGCCTGCTGTGCCGGCAGCGGGTGGACGTTCACCGGGTCGAGGTCACCGGAGTCCACCGCACGCGCGATCGCCAGCTCCGTCGTCACCCCGACGCTCATCCCGCGCAGATGCGTCCCCAGGAAATTGGTGATCGGCGTCTCCCACGGAATCTCCAGCCCGAACGGCACCGTGTGCGCCGCACCCGCCTGCACCTGGAACGCGCCGCCCACCTGCAGCTTGGTGAACTCGATGTTCCGCTTCGATTCGCCGTCGCTGGTCTCCACCTCGACGACCGCCTGCAGCCCGACGGAAATCCCCTGGATGTCCTGAGCCACCGATCCGCCCTGGACCCGCACCTCACCCTGCACGACGCCGCCGGGGACAACGTTCTCCTCGAAGAGCACCGTTTCCACCTTGGCGCCCCCGGCCCCCATGCTCGCCATCAGCTTCTTGAACCCCATGCTCGTCCTCCCCAGGCGGAACGCCTGTGTTCTGTGTACCCACCGAGATCTCGGCCGGTGCGATCCCGGCTCGATCCCTACGAACGCGGAACGGCGCAGGCCGGTTCCGCGAGCCACACCTTCCCAACCCCGACGCCCCTGTGGCCAGTCGCCCCCCGTATGCCTGCACTACCCTCGGTGCGCATGACCGACGTACCGGAACGTATGCCGCTCTCCCGCGACTTCTTCGACCGCCCGGTTCTCGACGTCGCCCCCGATCTCCTCGGCCGCACCCTCGTACGCCACACCCCCGACGGCCCGATCGAACTCCGCCTGACAGAGGTAGAGGCCTACGACGGAGAGACCGACCCCGGCTCCCACGCCTACCGCGGCCGGACCGCCCGCAACGCCGCGATGTTCGGCCCGCCCGGCCATGCGTACGTCTACTTCATCTACGGCATGTGGTTCAGCGCCAACCTGGTCTGCGGCCCCGAGGGCAAAGCCTGCGGCGTCCTCCTGCGCGCCGGCGAAATCCTCACCGGCACGCCGTTGGCCGCCGCCCGCCGCCCCAAGGCCCGCAACACGAACGAACTGGCCAAGGGCCCGGCCCGCCTGGCCACCGCCCTCGACATCGACCGCACCCTGAACGGCACCGACGTCTGCCACGGCGGCGACCCCACCGCCCCGCTCTCCGTTCTGTACGGCACCCCCGCGCCCCCCGACCGGGTATGCAACGGCCCCCGCGTCGGCGTGGGCGGCGACGGCGCCGACCACCCCTGGCGCTACTGGATCGCCGACGAGCGCACCGTCAGCCAGTACCGCCCGCACACCCCGCGCCGCCGCACCACGTCACCCTCTTGACCCACCAGGGCTGCTTGACTCTCCACGGACAAGCGCCTAACGTAGCCCGAGCCGCTGGAGACGGGCAGCGCTATCTGCGCAGACCGCCAGGCGGCACAACCAACCACTACGAACGCTTCCCTAACGGGTCGTATTTGGCGTTGCCAAAATCGATCCCGGCGGCCCGATTATGAGCCGCAATGGAAAGAGGCTAAAGTAGTTGTCACGCCGAAAGGCGCGAACAACCCCTCCGACGGGAAATCGGAACCGAAATTCGACCGGAAACGGCGAGGCCCGGATCTGATAAAGTCGGAAAGGCCGGAAAGCGAAAGCCGGAAGGCCAACCCCGCTCCAACAGGGGGCCAGAGACGGAAGCGGATCTGGTAAGGTTGGAAACGCGAA
>NZ_JBVHTY010000003.1:0-169185 GCF_055565615.1 Streptomyces sp. NPDC028368
GGCGCGTTGCAGCATCCACTTCAGGTGCTCGATCTTCGTGGCGAACTCCACCTCGTCGCCGATCCCGGCCGCCCGGCACCGCTCGCGGTCATCCGTCCAGGAGGTGGGCAGGTACAGCTCCCGGTCGATCAACGCCCGGCCCTTGGCGGAGGCGTAGGCCAAGAACGTGCCGATCTGGCAGTTCTCCCGCCGTCCGGCGGTTCCTGAGTACTGCCGCTGCACACCCGCCGAGCGGGTGCCCTTCTTCACAAAGCCGGTGTCGTCGCCGATGAACACGCCGTCCTTGGCGCCGATGGTCTCCACGACGAAGTCCCTCACATCGTCGCGGACCGCGTTCTCGTCCCAGTCGGAGTGGTTGAGCAGCCGCTGCACACCGTCCGGGCGGAGCTGGCCGACCTGCTCGGCCAGCGTCCAGCCGTTCTTCCTCTCCAAGGGAGCCAGCAGGCCCCGCAGGTAGTCCAGGGCCCGATCACGCGGCTCCGACCTGCCGAAACGATGCCCGAACCGGGCATGCAACCCGGCAATACCCTCAGACCACGACTCGATTTGCCCAACCGTCAGCGACTGTTCACACAGTCACATCAACGAACACCGCCGCCACCCGTCACGCCACATGCGGTTGCAGTACTAGGGGGTCGTCGAACGCATGCCGTAGGGGACGGAAGCGCCCCCTGCGGGGCCACAACGTGGCGGGCCGGCACGGTATTTCCGTGGCTCACCACGCGATCGAACGCAACCGAAGGCGATCGGACGTGATCGGCAGGGCACCGCCTACCAGTCCGGCAAGCCACCCCCTACGAGTTCGGTACCCGCAGCCTCTCCCAGCTGACCCTGCCCGGCACCCCGTCCGCGTCCTTGCCCGAGAAGCCGAGCTTGCGCTGCCAGGCCGCGTACGACTTGCGGTGGGCCTCGTTCCAGTCCGGCCCGGGGCCGCTCCGGTAGTGGCCGCAGCCCTCGGCCACCAGGCGCTCGCCCATCGCCGCGATCACCGCGCTCCGTTCGCCCGACCGGAAGAAGCCGCCGCCGGGGAACGGTTCGTACGGCGGATACTCCGGCTTCGGCGGTACCGGCGGCCGGCCGCTGCCCTCGCCGCTCCCTCCACCGCTGCCCTGGTCGCCGCCCCCGGCGTTCGGCGGCCCCTCCGGCGCCTTCGCCAGCCGCCGTTTGATGCTCGCCCGCATGCCGTCCATCGTGAAGCCGCGCGGATCGACCTTCCCCGGCTGCCATTCCTTATGGCCGATCACCGACCGTTCGCTCCACCTGTGCGCCCGGCAGATCGCCGCCGAGACCTTCTCGATCGCCAGCTTCTGCGCCTCCGGCCACGGGTCCTTGCCGTCGCCGAGGTTGATGCACTCGAAGCCGTAGAAGTGGCGGTTGCCGTCGGTGTCGGCGGCGTTGTCGGGCGGCAGTTCCCGCTCGTCGATCACCGCCTGCAGGACGTCGCGGTCGCCGAGCCCGGCATGGTTGGCGCGGCCGTTGCCGACGAGATGCACCTCGCCCTGCTTGTCGATCACGCCATGGCACAGCGGCCCCGGCAGATCGGGGTGGCCGTCGTAACACAGGTCCACGGAACTGTCGGTGCCCGTGGTGACGGTGTGATGGATCATCACCCCGTTCAACGGGCCCCAGCTGCCCTTCGAATTGCGGTTGTGCTTGCGCCAGTTGCGGATCTCATGGACGACCAGGCCCTCGTCGCGCAGGGCCTTGAGCAGCTGGGAGGCGGTCAGCGGGGTGGCCATCAGCCCAGCCCCTCTTCGTCGACCGCCGCCTCGGCCGCGGCGGTCGTCTGCGACCGGCTCACCACGGGCGCGGACGCCTCGCCCGCCGCCGGGGCGTCGTACGACTCCTCGTCCCGCGCCTCGGCCTCCGCGGCCAGCGCCGCGTCATCGGCCGCCGGAATACCCGCCGACAGCGGCCGGAACGCCAGCCGCAGATCGGGCACCGCCTGCTCGCCGTGCACCCACGCCAGCGGTGCGTAGTGCACCGCGATCCCGGCCGGAGGCTGCAGGAGCGGCCGGCGCGCCGCGTCCGTGGGCCACTCCACGCCACCGGTGGCCGTACGGGCCGGAATCAGCCAGAAGTCTCCGGTGCGGTAGGTGCCGTCGGCCGCGAAGAAGACCTCGACGCCGTCCTCCAGTGGCAGCCAGCCGCCCTCCTCGACCGGCAGTGCACCGTGCTTGAGCCGCTCCGCCCTGGCGCCCCGCATGGGGGCACCTCCCTGCTCGAGCGGAGCCGAGAGCTTGGGGGACTGCCGGGCGCCGCCCTCGCGGTGGTCCCAGCGGCGCAGATACGGGTGCAGTTCCGGCCGCCGTCCGACGCCCGCCGCCGGCTCGTCCGAGAGGCGCACCCGCCGCCCCGGCAGATCGAGCTCCTCCACCCGCAGCAGCGGCAGTGCCTCGCCGCGGCTCGTGACGGCGGTGTCCATGAACTCGACCCAGTCGCCGACGTTCAGGTCCAGTTTGTCGTCGCTGCCCAGGGTCGCCAACTCCACCCAGGTGCCGTCCAGTTCATCGACCGGGAGGGTGACGGAGCCATTCTCCCGGGACCATTTGAAGGTGGCGTCCTGGGCGCCGCCCGCGGCATGCACCTCGACCCGGTAGAGCTGGTTCTCCGGTCCCCGGTAGCGCGCGTCCGGCTTGACCAGGCACGGGTCGTCGTCCGCGTGGTCGGGGCGCTCGCTGCGTGCCGCGAGCCGGGAGGCGGGAGCGGATGCCTTCTGCGCCCACTTGTCGAACGCCTTGCGGATCTCGTCGATCGGCGGATTGTCGCCCGCCAGCCCCAGTTCGGTGCCGGGCAGCGGCAGCACCTGCCACACCACCTTGGCGCGGGCCGCGGTGTCGGGCAGCGCGGAGCCCAGCGCGACCTCGCGCAGCGCCGGGTCCTCGGCCGCGGTGACGATCCGCTCCCACACCTTCAGATAGGCCAGATACGGGAATTCGCCGGGCAGCCGGTCGCCGGGCCGCTCCGGGTCCCGGAAGCCGTCGGGCTGGTCCCAGTACGACCAGGTGGTGGGCGCCGCGGCCGGCTCGGGCGCGTCCGCCGCGTCGTCCGGCCCGTCCTTGTCCCTGGCTCCCTCGCCCGCGCCCTCCGCGGGCACCGGCTCCCCGGGCTGCGGGCGGGTCGCATCGACCGGAATACCGTCCACGTAGTAGCGGCCGCCGCCGATGAGCAGGTTGTCCAGCTTGCCGCTGCCGCCCCAGAAATCGATCTTGAAGCCGGTGGCGCCGCTCGGCCCGCCGTGCCGGCCGATCAGATCGACGGCGAGCGTACGGGCCTGGAACAGCTGGATCGCGGTCTGCTCATTGGCGTCGGCGTCCAGCTGGACGCGGCCCTGCTGGGCGACCACCGCGGAGTAGTGACGCTCCGGCCGGTAGGTGAGGCGCGAGAGATCAGCGTGCATGAAAGGGGTCCCCCTCGTACGGAAGGTCACATCGATGGATGGGCGTGGGCGGCTGGTCCGCGTCAGTCACGTCAGTCATGTCAGTCACGTCAAACGCGGCAGGCACTTCAAGCACTTCAAGCACATCGGGCACGTCAAGCACGTCGATCACGTCACGAACACGATCCCCGAGTCGGTCCCCGCCGGGGTGTACTCCGCGAGCCGGGCCCGCAGGCTGTCCTCGCGCTGCGGCTGGTAGAGGTCGTGGTAGGCGCCCATCTCGGCACCGTCCTCCGCGCCGCGCCTGATCTCCTCGGCGCAGCCCGCCGCCAACTGCCCGTACCACGGCGTCCCGTAGCGCTCACCGCGCAGCAGCGGCCGCACCCGGGCGGCGTCCTGGGGCCCCGCCAGGTCCGGCTGGCAGCGATAGCGGCGCGGGGTGCGCGACCCCGGCGGGACGTAGCTGAACCGCAGACAGCCGATGCCGCGCCGGGCCACATGCATCCGCCCGGTGAAGATGCTGTTCTCGGCGAGCTGTACGGCATGGGTGTGGACCTCGCCGATGACGGTCGCCCGGTGTGTGTGGAGCACCGCGTGCGCATGCCGGCAGTCGGGGGCCGACAGCGCCTGGCGATCGGAGCCCGTGGCGTCCAGGACGGAGTCGCGAAGATGGATCGGCAGCGGGTCGGTGCTCACCTCGTCCCCGATCACCTCGATCGTGCCCAGAATGCTCCGGTCGATCTCCACACACGCGGTCGTACGGTCCAGGACCAGACTGGGCTCCTCCGGGGAGTGCGGATCGCACTCCGGCTCCAGGGACCAGCCCGGCACCAGCGTGCAGTGCCGCAGCACCAGGGAGCCCATCGGCCCGGTGACATTCAGCCCGCGGCCGGTGACCAGCAGCCCGTCCAGCACCATCCGCGGCCGCTCGCCGGCCGCGCAATCGCCCTCCCGCGCCCGGATGTTGAGCGCATCGGGCCGGTTGCTGTACCAGTCCAGCAGCCGGATGACCGGCCGTGTCCCCTCGGCGGCACGCAGCTCCAGCCGGTCGCCGGGATCCAGGTCGAAGTCCAGCTGCTCCTGATAGGCGCCACTGTGGGTGATCTCGATGATGCCGTCGGGCCCGCAGTGCCCGCCCCGCCGGTCGTGCCGCCACGCCCCGTACGCATCCATGATCCGCTGGAAGGCCTGACCGGGCCCGACCCGGTAGACGGCCGCGCCGGGGATATCGGCACGCTCGCGCAGATACTCCCCGCCCCCCAGCTCGTCCCCGAACCCGTAGTGGTAGTCCACCCATACGCCCTGCCGCGGGGCCGACCGCGCCCCGAAGGCGATCCGGCCCAGCTCCGGATCCACCGCCACCTGCCCCCGCTTGGGCCGGTAGCGCCACTGGCTCAGATCCGCCACGACGATGTCGGACGGCGGCACCGGACTGTCCTCGCCGTCCCGCCGGATGGTGAAGCTCTTGCCCGGCCCGTAATAGTCCGCGAGCCGGTCGTGCAGCTGCCGGCGGCGGATCGCGGCCGGCACGTTGTCGAGGGTGGCGAGGTGCGCCGCGGACGGCTCCGGCTCGGGGCGGGTCACCAGCGCGGTGTCATTGCCCAGGAGGGAGAAGGTGTAGAGGTTACGGGCCCGGTCGATGCAGTACGCGGGCGCCCGCGTCACCGCATACGGCTTCAGCCGCCAGACGAACAGCCCGACCCCGGCCGGGGTGTAACCCCCTTGGGCACGAGCGGAGTTGAGCCGCCGCACATCCACGGACCGCGCCACCGTGCCGAACGGCCCGCCGGCCAGATCCAGCCCGGCCCCGTCCCGTACATCCACCAGCCGGCCGCGCCCGCCCCGCCGTGCGTTGGCGGCCTCGGTGCCCGACCCGTACAGCTTCACGGGCTGCTGGTGCGCCACCAGCCGGGAGAACTCCACCGCCCGCGCCGGCCATCCCGCGACTCCCTGCGACAGCTCCTCCAGCAGTGCGAGGGTGCCCTTGCGCCGCCGGTTGCCGACCGTGGCCGCCACATCGCGGCGCGGCGCCAGCGCCTCGGCCAGCCGCCGCCGCGAGAAGTCCGGCAGCCCGCCGTCCCGCAGTCCGGTCGCCAGCACCCGCTCGTAGCCGGGCAGCGGACGGTAGCCCACCAGATCGCCGATATACGGCAGCACCCACTCCGCAGCGCTCTCCACGAACCAGTCGTCGTACTGCTGGGCGACCCCGTCGCGTACCCGGTCCACCTGCTCGGCGATCACGGCCAGCAGTGCCCGCAGGGGTTCGCCGTTCTCCGCGTCGCGCAGCCGGTGCCACCGCGGCAGCAGCTCCGCGAGCCCGTCGGGCTCCCTGGTCGTACTCATCGGGTCACCTCCGTAAGGATCAGCGTGTCCGTGACCTGCGGCGAGAACAGCGCGAGCTGGGCCGGCCGGATACCGCGGAAGACGCAGACCGCGCGGCCCTTGGCCAGCGGCTCGGTATCGGTGATGTCGGGGTTGAGGCGCAGGAGCTCGGCGAGGGAGATGCCGTAGTGGGCGGCGATCGCGGTGAGCGTCTCTCCCCCAGCTGCCGCGGGGACGGGCCCCCGGCCGGCCTGTGTCACCTCATGGACCTGCTCGTCGTACGTGGCGAGCCGGGACGGCACCGAGGTGACGGGCGGACCGGCGAACTGCCCTGCCAGTCCGGCCAGTTCGGAGGGGGTGACGGACGCCGGCACGCCGGTGAAGGCATCCACGTCGACGTAGTCGACACCCGGCACGGACTGGGCCGTGGCCAGCACCTCCGACAGCTGCGCCGGCTGCCCCAACTCCCGCCCGTCATAGCCCAGTCGGGCCATCAGCGCCCGCCGCACCCGCGGCTCGACCAGCGGCCACGTATGATCCGCCGCCACCTTCACCTTCGCCGCGCACAGCAGCAGCACCGGCTCACGTACATCCACCCGGACCGGCAACCGCGCATCGCCGTACTCGGCGAGCGAGGACCGCAGCGTCCGCAGCACCTCCGCGTCCGGCGCGATCGGGATGTCATCCACTCCCGCGACCGTGACGTGCAGCACCTTCCGTCGCCCGTCGAAGAGTTCGCGGGCCGAGGCCCGGCCGATGCCGGCCCGGGAGCGGGCGAAGTCCTCGTAGTCCGCGAGCGAGACCAGCCGGTCCAGCGCGGAGACGGACAGCGGGACGGTGCGCCGGGTCAGCCCCGGCCCGTCGGCGTCCGCGCCACCGCTCGCGGGCTGCGGATTGGTGACGCCCGTGACGCCGAGCGGCCGGGAGACCGCCTGGGTGATGCGGTTGGCCGGGACGTTCGCGGCCCTGCCGGTGCCGAAACGGTAGCGGGCCCGTACGTTGTCATGCCCGCCCGGCAGCCGGGCGCCGTGCACCCCGTCGCCGAACGTCACCGTCGTACGGCCCCCGTCCGCGGTGCCCGTCACGTAGACGCGCTCCCGCGGACCGCGCCCGGCCAGACTGTCGACCGCATGCCACAGCAGACCGTCCACCCGCACCTCCAGCTCCGGGGTGGCGCCCAGCGGACTGTCGTCCGGCAGCCAGGTCAGCGGTGACTGCCACAGCGCGAACGTCTGGTTGGCGCGGGCGCCATCCCCGCTGCCGATGGGTTCGTCGCGGCTCTCGCCGTGAGTGGCGGGCACGACATTGCCCTGGATGCGGACGGTGTCCCGGCGGTAGCGGTAGGCGAGGTCCGCGGTGAGCGTGAGCACCGTATGCACATGGTCGCCCGGCAGGTCGGGGTCCAGGCGCTGGTCGACCGAGGCGATCACGGCGAGTTCGGTGGCGCGGAGCGTGGCGGACCCCGGGATGCCCGGGATGTCGGTCCGTTCACCGGAGACGATGAGGCGCCGCCCCGGAAGCAACCCGTCGTACAGATCGGCCAGTTCCAGCTCATTGCCGTGTACGTCCTCGCCCAGCGGCTCGTCCGCCATCCGCAGCGGCTCGCCGCCCGCGTGCACGGTCGTGTCCCGGATCGCGGAGAGCACGACATCGTGATCGTCCAGCCAGGGGTCGGCCAGGGTCAGTTCGGTGCCGCGTCCGGTGATGCCGAAGTTGGTGTACGCGGCAGTACGGACCGCCGTCACCCGGGTGGTGACGAACGCCAGCTTCTTGTCGCCCGGGATGCCGTCGTCGCCGCCCGCGCCCTTACGCGGCCGTCGGATGGCGACCCAGCTGCCCACCGTGATGCCGCTCTGGACCGAATCCAGCGGTAGCACATAGCGGTTGGCGGGCTCCGGGACCGTCGCGATACCGATCTCCACGGCCGGTGGTTCACTGCCCGGCGTACGGCGCACGGTCACCTCGTACTCACCGTGCCTGATCTGATCCTGCTCACCCGGCTGGAGATGCCAGGTCTTGGTCTGGCCGTTGTGCACTGCGACCTCGATCCGGCCCGCCTCGTCCGGGCGGGCCACGAACAGGGTGCGCTGAGGCAGCCCGGCCAGCAGCCGCGCCGTGACCCCGGTCTCCTGCGAACCGGCCGGACGGCGGCCCAGCCAGCTCAGATCGTGCTCCTGGCCGGCGGGGGTCGACAGCTCGACGCGGCCGGGACCGAGGTCGAACGGCTCGTCGGACGGCAGATTCACCGTGTGCTGGACGGTGGCGCCGGTCTCGATGTGCTCGAACTCCGCCTTCACCGGCACCTTGCCCGCCGTGTCGAACACGATCCGCATGCTGGTCAGCATGCCACCGGACAGCGGCCAGTCGGCCTGCCGGATGACCCGGCCGTGCTCGTCCTGTACGGGCTTGAGCGGCGCGGTCGCCCCGAAGGGGGCGGCGGTCACCCGCATCGCCAGCAGGTCACGCAGCGCGGCGGGAGCCGTCGGCGCGGCCTGCCGCCAGGCCGCGTACATCCCGTCGGCGAGGCGCGGGTCCAGCGCGGACAGCAGACGCGCGGTCAGGTCCGAGCCGGGGACGCGGGAGACGGCCTGGGCACCGGAGGGCGGGCGCACCACACGGGTGCGCAGGGCGGGGAGGAGGGCGTTGAGGGCCTGCAGCGCCGGCGCTCCCTTGCCCGCCGCGGACTCCGGCTTCGGCGCGGTGGGCACCGCAGGGGCCGGATCCAGGTCCCCGGCCCGCTCCCGCAGTTCGCCGACCACCGCCTCCAGCCGCTCGAACCAGGCCGCGACCTCCTCGTACGGCTCGGCCAGCACCTGCGCCTCCGCCAGTCGCTCATGCGGTCCGGCGAGGCGTTCGGCGAACGCGGCAGGCGTCTTGCCGGCCTCGCCGTCCAGGTCCTTGCGCAGCGGGGCCAGCACCTGGATGTCGAAGGTCTCGATCAGCTTGCTGATGGGGCGGGGGTTGGGGGTCTGGGGGGTGGGCGGCCCCGGCTCCTCCGGGTCGTCCGGGTCGCCGCCGTCCTCCGGCTCGGTGATCCACTGGCGCAGCTCGTCCACCAGCTCCTTGAGCGTCGGCGGAGCGGACTGCGGCAGCCCGATCGCCGTGATGTCCTCGTCCCGGTCGATGCGCACCTTCGCGACCGCCAGCAGCAGCTGCTTGCTGCCGAAGTCGAAGAGCAGCTGGTCCCCGGTCTGCAGGGAGGTGGACGTGCCCGAGACGAACAGCTCCGACCGCTTGGCCAGGTCTTCGGCGACGAGCAGGGCCGGGCGCCGCCTGCGCACCTTCAGCTCGTTCCACGCCCACCGGGCGGTCAGATCCTCATCCGTCTCAAAGGTCTGCGACTCCTCGCCGGTGGCGGCGGGCACGCTGTGGCTGCGCGAGCCGTGCGGGATGACCACCGGGAGGTCCTCGGCGCGTGGATCCCTGTCGAGGGTGTAGGCGAGGTGGGTGTCGGCCGCGACACCGGGCCGCGGCCGGTGCCCGACCAGCCGCCCCAGCAGGGCGAGCGAACGGTGCTCATTGGCGGTCCGCAGATATCCCTCGTCCGCGATCCGCTCGCTGTGGAAGGTCAGTACGTCGCCCAGCACCGCCCAGGCGTCGAGCAGTCCGATCGCCGGGTCGTCCGGCGTCCTCACGGTCAGGCCGCGCAGCGCCGGGTAGGCGGGCGAGGCGAGCCGGTCGAGCATCCCCGCGAGGAGCGTGCCGTAATCGCCGACGCGATAGTCCAGGGCCGTGCGGCCCGGCGGGTTGTAGAGGGCGTCAGGGGCGCGGCGCTCGTCATGGCCGCCCCCGCCGCCCTGGCAGCCGCATCCGCAGTCGCTCATCGCGCACCCCCGAGCTCTCCGGCTCCGCCGGCTCCTCCGATTTCGATGACCAGCCGGCCGTTCTCGGGCCGCTCCGGGTCGTTGTCGCACACGGCGATCTCCAGCGGGCCGAGCCGCAGCACACCGTCCTCCAGTGCTCTGTTGTCCACGTGTTCCTGAGAGAAAAGCCGCTGCAGCCGGGTCACCCGTACGCTCTGCACGCCGGGGACGGCCGCGGCCACCGCGGTCAGCCGGCTCAGCCGCACCGGCTCGCCGAACGTCAGCGCGTCCGGGTGGAAGAAGCCGAGGCGGCCGCCGGACAGCCGTCGATTACCGAGCACCCGGCTCAACTCGGCGAGGATCTGGCCGTGTTGATGGCCGGGTGCCGCACAGACCTCGACCGCGAGGTCCACGGGAACTGTCCGGGCCGGCTCCACGACCAGGTCGTGTCCGATGCGCCGGTACCTCTCCAGCGCGTAGGCGACCGAGTCCAGCAGCCGCGGCGTGGGCTCGCCGGTCCGCGCCGCGTCGATCGCGACATGCGCCTCCTGAATGCTGCCGGTCCAGCGGATCTCGGCCGCCGCCCGCTGCACACCCGGAAGCGCGGACGCCAGCTCCGCGTAATCCTCGGCGGTCACGGCGCGCAGCCGGGTCCGCTTGAGGTCCAGCGGCGCGAGCTGGCGCACCTGCTCGAGGGGCTCCGGCTCGGTGCCACCGGTGGCGGGGAGCGGGTTGCGTACCCCCGCCACCGGCATCGGGCCGGCGGCCTCGGAGGCTTCCGGGTCCCTGCTGAGCACGAGGTGGTTGATGGCCTCGGCGCCGACGTTGCCCGCCGTGCCGCCGCCGAGACGGTAGTGGAGCGCCAAGCGGCTGCCGGGCGTGGGGCGGGCGCCGTACCGTCCGTCGCCGAAGCGCAGCGCGATCCGCCCTCCGCCACTCTCGGCTCCGCTCGAGCGGGAGGTACCCCCGTCTTCCAGTTCGCCGACGAAGTGCCGGTCGCGCGGGCCGCTGTCGAGGAGGTCGCGGCGGGGGAGCCACTCACCGCCGTCTTCCTGGATGCGTACGGCGGGGAGCGCGGCGCGGGGGTCGGGCAGCAGGGTGGCGGCCGGCCCGTGCAGCACCGGCTCGTCCGGATGCAGCCCCACCGCATAGGCCGGACCCCAGCTCTGCGCGATTTCCCAGGCGATCCGCCCGTCCAGCACCGCACCCGCACGGGCTCGCGCGGTCAGCACCTCCAGACGGCGCAGCTTGGCGTCCAGCAGCCGGTCACCGCGGTGCAGCAGCTCACGCAGCGCTCTGACGGGGTGACGGCGAAGCTCGAACCGTTCGAGGGTCTTGAGGCCGAAGACCACCGTCAGCTCGGCGATCTCCCCCTCCGACAGCCCGTCGTGGTCCCGGGCGCTGCGCCACAGCTCCACCAGCCGCGCCCGCACCCGCTCCCGGATGCCCGCCAGCCGGTCGGCCTGCCCCGCGGCTACCTGTGCGGGCTGCGGGAACGGCACGGTCTGGGCGACGGGGGAGCGGAGCAGTACGGGCCGAAAGCGTGGCGCGATGCCCGGATACACGGACTGCGCCAGCAGGGTGCGCAGCGCCTCGGCCTGTGCGTAGACGGTGCCGGGGACGACTTTCTCGCGCCGCTGTCCGGCCCGCTCCAGCCCGAGTCCGGCCCGTACGGTCGCCTCCTCGCCGACGACGGTGAACAGCTCACGGATGTCGTCCGGGGTCAGCGTCCGATGGCAACTGACCTTCTCGATCAGGGTGTTGATGGTGCGGGCGGTGGCGTTCCCGCTGTCCTTGCGGTCGCCGCAGCCGAAGGCCGGCGGATCACACGAGCCGAGGACGGCGGGAACGGCCGGGACGGTGACGGTCTCGGGTTCCGCTTCGCCCGCTGTGGCTCCGAAGGTCAGCGACCGCCCGTGATCGACCAGCACCACATTCCCGCGCGCGACGCTGACGTCCTCGACCACCGCACAGCCCGTGCCACCCCGCGTGGACAGACACAGCGGGAAGGCCAGCGCATCCTCCGGCGCCCACGTCGCCTCCAGTACCGGCTGGTTGTCGAGCTGGTCGACGGCCGGGGTGACCGAGGTCAGTCGCACCGTCTGCCGGTGCGCCGGGTCCTGATCGCCGGGCGTGCCCGTACGCGGCCCCTTGACCTCCTCGAAGAGCAGCAGATCGCCGGGTGTGAGCCGCAGCGCGCGGCTCTCGCAGCCGTCATCACTCCACTCATCGCGCAGCGTCGCACCCGTCGCACCCTTCGGCAGGGCGCAGACCTCCCCGCCCCAGGTCCACAACCGGATGGCGTTGTGCTCGGGCCGCACGGTCAGGGGCGCGTCGGCGACCGGTTCGAAGACCTCCACCGAACCGCGCTCATCCAGCACCGCCAGATCCCGGTCGTCGATGACGGTCCCGATCTCGGGCCGGTCGTGCGGGCCGTACGTCCGTGTGTCGATGGCGGCGAAACGGAACTCGCCCGGAAGGAGGGTGAGTTCGTCGACGCTCTCCACGGAGACAAAGGCCCGTGCGCTGCACCCGTCATGCATCGGGTAGTCAATGAGCCGGACGTGCCGCCGTACGGACACCCTCCGCCGCGCGGTGTCGAGATACGCCTCGGTCGCCACCGCATCCTGCTGATAACTGATCTGGTCGGCGGTGTACGCGAGCAGCTCGACGAGCGTCATCCCCAGGTCGGCGGGGTTGCGCTCGACCCAGTCGGGGGTGGTCAGCCGCAGGCGGTCCAGGACGAGCTGCCGCAGCGTGTCGTAGTCGCGCGCCGTGTAGTCGATAACGGGTGCCGACGCGAAGGTATCCGGGCAGTTCCGCCCGGCCTCGTCGACGTCAACGCAGTCAAAGGGACTCGGACAATCGGCTCGGAAAGAGAACTCCTGGCTGAAATAACGCTGGTCAAAGCCCTCATACGGCTCCGTGCCGGGCCGCCCGTACGGATCGGTCGTCACCACCGACAGCCGATACCGGGAAGTGTCACCGGTCCGGTCGAGGACGACATACAGCCGGTCGTCGAGCTCGGGGTCCTCCTCCCGCTCGACGGAGACCTCCAGGGCTTCCAGCCCGCTGATCCGCCGACCGCCGTCAATACGGACATTCTCCGGGCGCAGACCGTGCGGCGCCTTCCCCAGAAAAGTGACCGTCAGCGTCACCCCGTCATCGGCGACCTCCACCGCGTCGATCCCATTGAGCTGCGCCGCCCGGATTCGCCCGCGACGGTTGTCCGTCCGGCATATCAACTCGGCCGCAGTGATGTTCGGTTGGTTCATCCCTCGCCCCGCCCCTCGCCCCGCCCCTCGAACACTTCGTCACGCCGGCTCGCGGTGGAGCGCACGACATAGCGCAGATACACCCGCACGACGTTCTCCTCGCTGACCACATCCAGCGACTCGACCTCGATGAGATCCCCCAGCCGGCGCTGCAGAGACGCCTGCACGGAGAGCTCCACCGCCGACGCCAGCTCCGGGCTGTTCGGGGTGAAGACCAGATCCAGCAATCCGCACCCGAAGTCCGGCCGCATCACCCGCTCACCCGGACTCGTGAACAGCAACTGCTCGATCAGATCCCGTACATGGTCGTCATGGCCGGCATGCGCGGTCCGCCCCCGCCGGTCGATCCGCAACGGAAAAGCGACCTCGGTACGTACCTGCCTCTTGGTCCTCATTGGCTGGAAACCCCCTGGTGACCCCATTGGCCCTGGTGGACGGACGCCACGACCGGCGGGCCCTGCGGCACCAGCCCGGCGCTGAAACACATCGCCGCCGTGGTGTCCAGCAGCACCGGCACCCCGTCGACCCGTACGGCGTCACCGCCGGCGGCCGGGGTCCAGCGGATGCTGGTGCACGGCTGCGGGTGGTGGCCGACGGTGTGCGGACATCCGCTGACCGTGAAGAAATCCGCGGCGGTGGCGACGGGCGCACCGTCGACCCGTACGACGCCCGCTCCGCCCGCCGTCGTGGATAACGCGCGGCCACCGTGCGGACAACTGATCACGGCCCCACCGTGCACGACATTCCCGCTCACCATCTGTCCCTTTCCCCCGTCCCCTTCAGCGCTTCTTGGGCACGGTCAACCGGCCCTCATTGATATCGACTTGATCCCCGACCAGCGAAATCGAAGCGCCGTGCCCATTATTGATATGGACACCCGTCGCATCGATCTTCACGTACGCGCCACCCGGCGCTTCCAGCAAAATCCCATTCGTCGGCACATCCGACATCACCAGCTTGTGCTTCCCGGGCGTCTGAATAACGACGGGGTGGGCCGTCGCAGGTTCGCTTTGCGCATCCTCCGGCAACTCCTCCCGGCTCCCGTACCAACACCCCACCCAGATCGGATAACTGGGCTCGCCCTGCTCGAACTCCACCCACACACCCGCCCCGACCGACGGCACGACCACCTGCCCCGCCTCCGGCCCGGTGAACGGAAAACACGGCAGCGCCCACGTGGAAGGCTCATCCCCCAGCACGTCCGGAACCTGGACGATCACTCGCCCCCGCCCCATCGGGTCGTTGTTGTCCACCACCCGGCCACGGAACTTGCCGAGAAAGCGGTTGTTAGGTGCGCCGGCCATTCCTGCGTCTCCTGGATCTAGTGAGTGCTGATTAAGGGCGTACGGTGCCACTACGGGCGATCAGCCCTTCCCTCGACAGCGTGAAGTTCTGCTGGTACGACCCCGGCCGCAAATTGGTCGTCACACTCTTCACGTAGTAATCGCCGTCATACGTGACCCCGGCGCCCCGCACCCCGACCAACTCCCTCGGCCGCAGCACATATCCGTGCCGGTTCACATCCAACGACCCGGACCCGGAAATGGCGTCGGCACTGGTAGCAGCCCGCCCAAGGGCCTCCGCCTTCGCGATCGCCTCATCCCGCTTCGCGGTCCCGCTCAGCGTCTTCCTCTTCAACGCCGGCGAAGCCCGCCGCCCCAGCGGGGGCCGCAACGGACTGATATCAGGCTGTGCGAGGAGTGGCGCCTCCCGCGTCACCGGGTCCTGCACCCGAGCCTGCGGCTCCTCCCTCGCGGTCCCGTCGTACGCGAACGTCAACTGATCCACAGTCGAGTTCACATCCATATTCACGTTCAAGGCGTGCTGCCGCTGGCCGAGGCGCTGTTCCGGGCCCCAGAACGCCGTCGACCTCCCCGGCACCGGCCCCGGATCCAGATAGAACGTGTAACCATTAGCCCTGGCCAACTCATTCACATACTGCAGATCCGTCCCCACCTGGTAATCAACCCGCAACTGCTCCCGCGGCGGCTGAGGAATCTGCTCCCGAATGATCCGCGCGTCGATCCCGTAATCGGCGTACTTCCCGAGGAGCCGCTCAACCCGCTGCGACGGCGCGAGGTTCGGGTACCGGTCCGTCCGCTCCTCCAGATCCATGAGCAACGTCAGATCTTCCCCGGTGACAGTAAGAGTGGTCTGCCCCGGCTGGTTACTGGCCCCCACCTCCTGCCGCACGATCAATCCGTCGAGCAGCACAAACGGCGTCCCCTTGATCGACACGGCCACAATCACCCGCGTCTTGGGATCGAAGAACCCCTCGGGCAACAACCGCTGAATGATCGCCCCCTTCTTCGTCAGATCGAAGGCAATCTGAAAACCGCTCCGCTCACCCGCCGTACTCGTGATCTGCGCCGACAACAGCGCCTCGATCACTTCCTGCGGCACCGGCCGCGCCGACTTCGGCCCCATATACAGCGACACATGAATCGGGCCCCGCCCGACCGGCTCATCAGCCATTCCTCACACCCGGCCCGCCCGTCCCACCCGGGAACCCACCCGGAAGCGGCACGGCGATCTGCTCCCCCGGCTCATCCGTCAACTCCCGCGGATCGAGAGTGGGATTGGCATCGGCGATCCGCCACCACTGCCCCGACTCCCCGAAGTACCGCTGCCCGAGCTGATCCACCCGCTCCCCGGCACTGACGGTATGCGGCACCGTCTCCTCGCCCGCATCCTCCAGCTTGGGCAGCAACCGCCTCTTCGCATACCTCACCTCGGTCCCGTCGGCCGCCCGATGCACCCCGATCTCCACCTCGTGGTACCGACTGCTCCGCGGATACGGATGCGCCCCGGGCACATCATCCAACGCCCGCTCATACGGCTCGATCACGTCTCAGATCCCCCTCCCACCAAGCCCAAGCGCCGCAAAACTCCCACCCCGCGCGGCCCGCGCCAACTGCTCCTTCTGCGCCAGATGCGCGAGGTACAACTCCGCCCCCCGATGCCCGGCCGGCAGATCACTCACCGTCAGAATCTTCATCCCGATGCTGAGCGAGGCCCTGATCGGGTTGAGGTTGACGTCGAAAGCCGACTCATTGACCGACAGTTCGGTGAGCCGGACGGGCATGACCCGCTTACTTCCCCAGGTGAAGAGCGTGAGCGGCATCTCGATGGGACTGATCTCGATCGTGCCTTTCTTGCTGAGATGAGAGGCGGCGCGAAGCTGCGCCGTCGTCGGCTGCACCAACATCTCCAACACCGCCAACTGCGGGTGAATACCGTCCGGCGCCGCCACATCGAGCTGATCCGTGGCATCAATCTCCGCGGTGAACTTCCACGTCTCCTGCGCCGGCCCCTTAAGCCGCAGCGCTTCGTTCCTGTCCCCGCCGCTGCCCCCTCCGCCGCTATCCCCTTCCCCGCCTGCGGCCTGAGGGGCGACGGACCGCTCCAACGTGTCCGGGTTGAACTGCAGCACAATGATCCGCTGCGGCGTCCCCAGCTCGGGATCGACAATGACGATTCCGGACCGGATGGGCTTGGGTATGTCGGCGTACCGGGTCACTGGCGGGCCTCCCAGCGGCGCTGGAGATCTGTGTAGTCATGTTCGGGGAATATCTCAGGGAACGTTTCGAGCATGAATCGAACATTGTCGCCGAGGTGCTCGATGGCGCTGTGCCGGAACGGGACATCAGCGAAAAGGTATTGCCACCCTCTGACTCCCTTGGTGGTCAGCAGCGTCTCCATGTACTGGCGGTAGGTGAGGTCAAGCCGGACGAAGCCGTACGGAAAGGGATCCCCACCCGTCATGACCAGGTCGTGGTGCCAGATTTCAAGAGGCGATGTGTTCGGCGACATGCGAAGGTAGGTCACTGAACCTGAAGTCGATCGGTACGAGTGATCGATATACCTGAGTTGTCCGACAAAATCGGCCTGGGTGCGGTCCGTCAGGTCGTCCGTCTCTTGAGGTTCTTGCACAAGAATTTCGTACGGCTGCGGCAGGCGGTACTCCCCGAAGAACTCTGGCAGTGGGGACCTGGTCTGCCAGTACACAGCGACTTCATCGAATCTGAGACTCTCCGCCACGACATCGCCATCCAGAGTCACCTCTTCCCAAGCACTGTCGAACTCATCCAGCGGGAGCAGGTCTTCAAAGGATTCGCTGATTTCTCCGCGACGTACGTCGTTGATCTCGATCGAATTCTCCCGCTCGAGTTCATCGAGTGAGGAAATGTGCCGCATTTCCAGCTGGTTCAATTCCGTTTCTCCTTCGATCGTCATAGTGTGAACAGGCCGCTGTCGTAGTTCCGCCTGATCTCTTCCACGAGCGTATCGATTCTGGGTATCCGCCGCCCGGTTCTCGGGTTTGTGTAGGCCTTGAGCTGGGTCAACATATCGTCGATTCCCTGGAATCCATTGGGGTTCCGGAGAGCCGCCACTGCCCTGACGATCGATTCTCTTCTTGCCAGAAGCTTGTGTGCCAATATTCGGTTCTGGCCAGTCAGGGGCGCGGTGTTCAGATTCGGTATTCCTACATTCCCTGCGGGCGGTGGCCGGAAATTCACCGGGCTCGACTTCTGCCAGGATTCTGCTTTCCATTCGTTCGGATCTTTTCCAGGGTGTTGCCCGGCTGTCGCAGGGCCCTTGTATTTGTAGGTTCGATACCTCGCTTCGATGCTCTCCGGGAACCATTTTGGATACCTGCCGCCCGGGTACTGTTGCGCCGGCCCGTCGTAGAGGTTCAGCGTCAGTTCGTAGTCGCCCGGCGGTTTCGACTTAGTGTCTCCTCCGTCGCTCTTCTGGTACCCGAATGCGGCAGCTGCCTGACCTTCGAATGACCGATAGAAGCCGGCGTTCTTGTTGTTTGGGGCGGGTACGAAGTTGGTCGACTTATTCGGTCCTCCGATTTCCTTCGGGAGGAGGTGCATCGCATCCCACTGGTTAGGTGACCCGCCCGCTTGATCCCAGACATCCCGGTTGTTGATGTACTGAAATCCTGGCACATTATTCAACTTCCAAGCTTTGCCGCCCGGCTCCCTTCCGTGTTCCTTGGACCATTCTTGATTGATGTACCTCTGAGAAAAGGAGGTCGGTTTCAGTGACGCGCCATTGCTGAAGGGCGGAACAGACGGTTGGGGGTCCGGGCGCTCGAGGCTCCTGAGGAGGAGGAGATTCGCCTGCTGTACTCCCGAGTTGGGAGAGACGGTAGGGTTAAGGGTGGCCCACAGTTTGAATTCTTCGCCACCGGACTTGCTCAGGTCGGTCAGTCGATAGTGCCTGCGGAGCCTGGACAGAATTTCTGGATTGTCCTTGACCGGGATGCCGCGCTTCAGGCGATCTTCGTAACGCGGGTGGATGCGTGCGGCTGCCTCCTCAAGGCGCTCCATCTTTTTGTCCTTCTCTTTCTCCTTTTCCTTGCCCTTGTCATTATTCCGCTTCTTGTCCGTGCGGTTCTTCTTGTTGTCGCGCATGGTGTCGCGCCTGTTCTTAAACTTGTTCCAGAGCTTCTTCGCGCCGTTCTTGAGAGCCTTTCCAACCTTGCTCTTGCGGAGCTTCTTGCCGAGGGTCTTGCCCGCGTTCTTGACCTTCTTCAGGGTCGACTTGATCGTCTTTTTGATCTTTTTCAGGGCCCGGCCCAACGGAGACTTCGGATTCTGCTTCTTGGTGCGCTTGGGGGCCTCGGTCTCCTTCTTCTTCGGTGTCTTGTCGGGCGCCTTGTCCTTCTTGTTGCCATCGCTGCCCTTGTCGGACTTCTTGCCCGGGGTGGTGTCCTTGTCCGGAGCAGTGTCCTTCTTGCCCCCCGGGCCGTCCTTCTCCGGCGTCCTGTCGGGCTTCTGGTCGGGGGTCTTGCCCGTACTCTCCCCGTCCTTGGCCTTCTTCGCCTCGGCCTCGTCGTCGTGCTTCTTCTTCAGCGGGTCCGGCGTCTTGCTGGTGGGACGGTGGTCAGGGTGTGTCTTGGGCTGGTGCTTGGGCTGTCCGCCGCCCGGCGTGCGGTCCGTGGAGACCCCTGGGCGGTCCGGGAGGCGGGGGCCCTTGGGCTTGGACGGGCGTACCGGCTTGCGGAGGGCCTGGGCGGCCGTGCGGGCGGCGCCCTTGGCGGCGTTGACGGCTTTGCCGGCGGCCTTGCGGGCACCCTTACCCGTCTTTTTCAGGCCCTGCATGATCTTTTGGGCCATGCCCTTGAGGCGCTTGCCGACGCCCTTTGTAGCCCGTTCCAGGCGGATGAGGAGAAAGTTGGAGATGAAGTCGAGGAGGGCGACGATGCCCGCGGCGACCGCCTCCGCGAAGAGGCAGGCCGCTGGTCCGGCCTTGACCGCCTTGAGATAGGCCCAGAATTTGCCGAAGGCGGTGATGATCGAGCTGATGCTGCGCCAGGCCGCCAGCAGGCCTTGGAGGATGGTGAGGATTGCGCCGGCGGCCGGCATCAGGGAGCTGATCAGCTTCTCGATGACGAGTGAGGCGATCATCATCGGGAGGGAAGCGATGATGGCGTCCCATGCCATCTTGCCGATCTGCTTGATCGACATGCACCCCTTGACCAGGACGTTGATGACCGCCTTGCCGAGGCCGAGGATGCCTTCGACCTTGGTGTCGAACCAGCGCTTCACGCCGGTCTTGATGGCGTCCCACAGGTGTTCCTGGATGCCCGTCTTCGCTGCACTACCCGCCTTGCTCAGCCAGCCGCCCGGGTCGGGGGCGATGTCGGCGAGGAGTTCCGCGAATTTGCCCATCGCGTCGATCGCGGCCTGCGCGAACTTCAGCGCGCCGACGATCACCGCCTTGTACACGTTGATGGCGGCCTTGATGCCCGCTTCCAGGACATCGAGGAGTGAGTTGAGGCCGGCTGCGAGGGCGTCCAGCAGCGTGTTGACGGCCTTCTTCAGGCCGTCCGCGAGCTTGTTGACTGTGTTGATGGCCGCGTCGCGCAGCTCGTTGATCTTGTTGCGGAACTTGTCGCGGAGTTCGGGGAAGGCCGCCAGGAGGACGTCGCAGACCGCGATCAGGGCGTCCGCGAGCTTGTTGATGAGATCGATGGCGAGGTCGCGTACAAAGTCGATCGCCTTGTTGGCGAACTCCTTGAACTTGTCGATGACACCGTTGATCAGGCCGCGGGCCTTGTCGAAGACATCGGAGACCAGCTTGACGAGGTTGTCGAAGAAGTCGGAGATAGCGCCCATCAGCTTGCCGAGGAGGCTGTCGGACTTCTTTTTCTCGTCCTCCTTCTTCTTCTCCGCCTCCTTCTCGGCGTCCTCGCGCTTCTTGTCGATGTCCTTGTTGTCAGTGTCCTTTCGGCCCGAGACTTCTTTGTCCTTGTCGTCCCGGCCTTTGGTGATCTTCCCGTTCTTGTCCTTGTGCTCCTTCTCGGTCTCCTTGTCGGCTTCCTCGATCTTCTTGTCCTGCTCGTCGCGCCAGTTCTGACGCTCCTTGGTCGTCTCCTGGGCCGCCCGGCCGCGCTCCGCCGTCTGCTTGTCGGCGTTGGCGGCGACCTCCTTGTCGATCTCGGCCTGCTTCTCCTGCTTGGCCTTCTGCTCGCCCTGCTGGTGTTCCTTCTCCTTGGCCGTCAGCTGCCCATGGGCATCGTTCGCCCCGCCGCGGATCTCCGCCCCCCGCTCTTGCTGGGCGACCACGCCGATGCCCTGCTTGGGGGCGGCTCCAGGGCGTTCCCGTCCGCCGCCCCCGCGACTGCGGCCCCCGGCAGCCTTGCCCTCCAACTGCTCCTTGGGCGCGTTCGGGAAGATCTTGTCCTCGCCCATCGGCTTGGACGCGTCCTCGCGACCCGTCGACTGGACCTTCCCCTGCTTCTTCTTGAGCGCATCGGCCTGTTCATCCGTACGCTTCGGGTCGCTCTTGCCCTCCAGCTTGATCTTCGGTGCCGGCCCGACCGTCTTGTTCTTGAGCTCGGGGTCGGTGGTCGGGACCCGGTCGGCGGCGGCCTCCACACTGTCCGCGTCGCCCGCTGAGATCTTGCCGTCCTTGCTGGGCGGGAGCTCCGGCTTCTTGACGTTCTCCGTCGCCTTGGCTCCCTCGGCCTTTTCGCCGCCCTTGGCCTGCTGCTTGCCCTTGTCCTGCTCGTCGCCGACCCGCTCCAGCTTCCCGGTGACCGGGGCCGCGACGGGTGCGGGCGGAGGAGGCGCGGATTGGGTCTGCGGGGCGCCCGAAGGCCGTTCCCGCTTCGGGGGGTTGGCGTCCAGCCGCTTCTGCTCGTCGCTGACCTTCTTCTCAGCAGCACCGTCCACACCGGGCAGTGCCTGTTGCGCCTGGTCGGGCGGCAGCTTGCTGACCGTACTCAGCGCCGCCTTCGGGTCCTGACCGGAGACGTCCGGGGGCTCGGGCTTCTTCTCCTCCTTGGGCGCGGCACCGCCGCCCCCGCCGCAGCCGCCCTTCCCACCGGCGTCCTGCTCCCCAGCCGGCTCCGGTGGGGCGCAGCCACCGCCGTCCTTCTCCAGCGACGCCTCGGGGCTGGCCTTGGCGCCCTCCGACGCGGGTGCGCCCAGCTTGCCTGGGCTATCAGCCTGTTCGGCGGCAGGGCTGACCGCCGCTTTCGCCGCGGAGGGCGCACCGCCTGGCCCCTCGGCAACCTTCGGTCCACCGGCCGCCTCGGACGCACCCACCGAACCGCTTGGTGCTGCCCCCGGCCCGCTCTCCTTCGGGATCTGGCTGCGCGGCGCGGCGGCTTCGCGCTCCGAGCGTTCGCCCTTGTCCGGCTGGGCGGTACGGCGCGCGGCGGGGGAGGGGTGACGGTCCTCGGCCTGCGTCATCTCCTTCTGCGCACCCGCGGGACGGGAGACCGCGGCGGGCGCGGCCGTGGCACCGGTGCCCGGCCCGCCGGCGGGGGCGGCTGAGGTGGGCTTCTCGGCGGCCGCCCCCTCAGGACGGCCCTTGGCCTCCTTCTTCTCCTCGTGCTGGTCCTGTTCCTTCTTCTCGTCCTGCTCGTCCTGCGCCTCGGCCGCGTCCGGCTTCTCCTGGCCGTCGCCCGAGTCGCCGTCCGCGTCCGCCTCACGGTCCTTGGCGTCCTGCTTCGCCGCCTTGGCCCCGTCCTCTTCCTGGTCCTGCTGCTGCTCGGGGTCCTTCTCCTCGGCCTCCTGTTCCGGATCCGGCTTCTCCTCGTTCTCCGGATCAGGGCCGACCTCCTGCTCGACCGGCTTCTCCGGCTGCAGGTCCTTCTCGCTGCGATCGGGGGCCTCGGACGCCGGACCGTGCTCGGGCTGCGGCGCCTCGCCCTCTACGGGCCCCCGCTCTTCACCCGGCGCCTTGGCCTCGGCCTCCGGCGCCTCCTCATCCTCTTCCTCGTCGGCGTCGTTCTCCCGTTCCTTCTGGATACGCTCGGCCTTGGTGGGCGGGGGTGCCGGGAAGGACGGCATGGAGGCCGTCGGGTTCGCGGCCGTCGGGACGGACGACAGGTCGAGATCGGTCTCCGGCAGATAGTCCTCGGGCTTCAGCTCCGCGTCGCCCGTGCCGCCACCGCTGGCCCGCTTCTCGTCGTTACCGCTGTCGACCTCCCTGTCAGCGCCGGCCTCCAGCCCGATGGGCCGCTCCTCCTCGCGCGGCTCGCCCTCGTCCTCATCCTTCTCGTGCAGGCCGTGTTCGCTGAGCGGGCTGTCGCGTTCCTCGCCGCGCTCATCCACCTTCTCCGGACGTACCGGCCCCTGCTGCTCCTTCTTTTTCTTCTCGAGCTCCTCCTGCCTCGACCCGTCGGCAGGCTTCTTCTCGTCGTCCTTGCGCCGGCGCTTGTCCGCACCCGGCCGGTTGGCCTGCTCCGGGTCCTGCTCCTCGCGCTCGCGCTGCTCCTTGCGCTCCTCCTTGGTGCGCTCGGTGCCCTCCTGGCCCTTCTCGGCCTTTTCCGCGTCCGCCTGGTCCGCCTGTTCGCGCTCCTGGCCCTGCTTTTCCTCGTCCTGCTGCTGTTCCTTCTTGGAGTCGGTGAGCTCTTCGGCCCGCTCGTCCTCCTGCGCCTTGCGTTCGCCGGCTTCCTTCTGCTCCGCCGAGGCGTCCTGCTGGGCCCGGGTCCGGTCCTGCTCGCGTTTGCCGTCCCGGCCCTTGGCGTCCTTCTTCTCCTCGGTGGCGTCCTCGTCCCGCGCCTTCTCGGACTTCTCCTTGCCGTCCGCACGGTCGGCCTCCACCGCCCGCTCGTCCCGGAGCAGTTCGATCACGTCCGGGACCGGTTCGGGCGCGTTCGAGGGCTGCAGGCCGAGGGGCGCGACCTCCGCTTCGTCCGTCAGATCCAGCAGCCGGTCGTACTCCGGCGACAGCAGGCGCACTTCGAGTCGGTCCAGTACGGAGTCCTGCAACTCCGGGCTCATACGGGCGAGTTGCATACGGACGCGGCCGGACACATCCGCGGGGTCGCCGCGCAGCGACCTCAGCACCCCGTTCGCCAGCCGGTCCACCAGCGTCGCCGGGTCGACCTTCTCCATACGGGAACGGTCGGCGTCGACCGTGGCGTAACGGAGCCAGCCGGGGGTCGCCCGGCCCTCCTCGATCTCCGCGGCCGGTTCGTCCTCGCGCGCGGAATCGCGTAATGCGCCCAGTACGGACGACTGCGCCGCCGACTCCGCCTCCCGCTCGATCGACTCCTGGGGGAGGCTGACCGAGCCCAGGTCCCGGCCGGCCCGCAGGGCGCCCAGCCCGTGCGGGTTCTGGACGGTGTGGAGGAGCTCGTGGGCCAGCAGCCGCCGGCCGTCCGCCGTGCCCGGCCTGTAGGTGCCCTCGCGGAAGAAGATGTCCTGGCCGACGGCGAAGGCGTCCGCGCCCATCATGTCCGCCAGCTGACCGGAGTCGCGGTCGGTGTGCAGGCGGACCTGGCTGAAGTCGTGGCCGAGCCGTTCCTCCAGCTCGCGCCGTACGCTCAGGTCGAGGGGCTGGCCGGCGCCGCTGACGATGTTCTTCGGCTCCGGGGTACGGGACTTGGCCGACCGTTCCTTGCGCTTGCGCCGCTTGTCGCTCGCGGCGGACTGGTTGTCCTGCGTGGACGACTGTGCCGTGCTCATCGCGCCTCCCCCCGTCCTGCGAGTCCCGCGTGCACCGCCCGCGCCAGTGCCTCGCCCAGCCGTACGGGAGAGGTGGTGGCCGGCAGGGGCGGCAGACCGGCGAGCCCGTCCAGTGCCACGCCCGCGCCGTCCGCCGCCAGCGGCACCCCGCGCTCCCGCACGAGACGGGTCAACTCGGACTGGAACGCCGCCGATACGCGGTCCGGATCGACCCGGGCGTCGAAACCGTCCAGGACCAGTTCACCGATGTCGATACGGAAGGAGTGCGGTGCGGGCTCCCGCGCGGGGTGCGGGTTCCTGACCTCGTTCAGACCCATCCGTGGACCTCCGACGGCGTCAAGGAGCGTTCCAGCTTCAGGTATTCGGTGCGGGCCGCCGCCAGCATGTGGCGCATCTGGAGGCGGTCGCCCTCCTCGGCGGCGAGGAACGCCCCCGAGAGGGCGATGTTGCGGATCGAGCCGCCCGCGACGGTGAGCTGGGCCAGCAGTGACGGCTCGATGCCCTTCATCGGCGCTTGCGCAGGCAGCACCCGGCTCCAGATCTCCGCGCGCTCCTTCTCTCCCGGGAAGGGGAAGTCGACGACGAAGCGGATGCGGCGCATGAACGCGGAGTCCAGGGCCTTCTTCATGTTGGTGGTCAAGATCGCCAGGCCGCGGTACGCCTCCATGCGCATCAGGAGGTAGCTGACCTCCAGGTTGGCGTAACGGTCATGGCTGTCCTTGACCTCGCTGCGCTTGCCGAAGAGGGCGTCCGCCTCGTCGAAGAGGAGGAGGGCGCCGCCGCGCTCGGCCGCGTCGAAGACCCTGCTGAGGTTCTTCTCCGTCTCGCCGATGTATTTGCTGACCACCTGGGAGAGGTCGATGATGAAGAGGTCGAGGCCCAGCTCCTTGGCCATGACTTCGGCGGCCAGGGTCTTGCCGGTGCC
This sequence comes from Streptomyces sp. NPDC028368, assembly GCF_055565615.1. Classification (NCBI taxonomy): domain Bacteria; kingdom Bacillati; phylum Actinomycetota; class Actinomycetes; order Kitasatosporales; family Streptomycetaceae; genus Streptomyces; species Streptomyces sp. NPDC028368. The sequence goes on from NZ_JBVHTY010000003.1 coordinate 24,645, forward strand.
GGAGCCGCCCGCGAAGAGGGCCGTCACGCCGAGGCCGCTGCGCAGCGCCTTCGCGAAGCCCCAGTCCTGGTAGACGGTGCTGCGTTGGCGTACGTGCGCGACGACCTCCTGGAGGATGCGCAGCTGCCGGTCGGCGAGGACGAGGTCTGCCCAGCCGGCGCGGGGTTCGATGCGGCGCCCCAGCTCGTCCAGGCCCATCCGGGCCTCGGTGAGGCCGGCCTGCCAGGCGAGTTCGGCGGCGTCCAGGGTGTCGGAGGCGGGCAGGTCGCGGCGTACGGTCGCGGCGGCCGAACGAACGACGTGCGGCGGAAGCTGGAACTGAGCCACCAGAGACTGGAGATGACGAGGTGTCACCTCGGGTATCTCCGCGAAGGCGTCCGCCCACAGGCCCAGCTGCTCCTCGTCGGTCAGCTTCGGTACGGTCACGCGCTCGCCGCGGGGCCGGCCGGTCTGCCGGGGGGCCGCGCTGGAGACGACCAGGGGTACGGCCGCGCCCGCGATGAAGGCATCCGCCGCGGCGTGCTGGTCGCGGTCCATCTCGCCGACCTCGATGAGCAGGGCGGCGGGGAGGAGGATCGCCTCGCGCTGCCAGAGCCGGGCCAGCCGGTCGCGGTCGGCGGCGTCGGTCGGGACGTCGTCGGCGGCCATGGAGTACAGGCCGAGGCCCGAGCGGCGGGCGGCGGTCGCCGCGATATCGGCGCGGGTGCGCAGATCGCCGCCGACCAGTTCGACCCGTAGCGGGGCGTCGGGGGCGGCGCCCGCCCAGCCTGCGGCGACCCGGTGCGCGGCCGTGTCGTACGACGGCGGCAGGGCGCCGGGCGCGCTCGTACGGCGCAGCAGACCGTGCAGCTTGGCGTCCAGATACGGCGAGCCGACCAGGAAGTGCAGGATGCGCTCGTCGAGGCGGAGCCGGGTGGTGGTCAGGCGGGTCTCGTCGTCCAGCTCGACCAGCCGCCAGCGGCGCAGCGGGGCGACCGGTGTGAGTGCGCTCCAGTGCGGGTCGCCGAGCGCGGCCAGGGCCAGGGCGAAGGTGGGGTGCGTATGGCTGGGGTCGCTGCTCGCGGCGGCGCAGCGGGCGCCGGTCGTCGGGTCGAGTTCGGCGGCTGCCGCGAGCAGGATGATCTCCCGCTCGAAGGGGCTCAGGCCGAAGCAGGAGGTCAGCGCGTCGAGGGTGGGGAGGGTGGCGGGGGAGGGGAGGTCCGGGCCGGGCCGGGCCGGGGCCACGGTGGCGTCGGGGGCGGCCGTGGGGGCGTCGCTCGCTTCGCCCCCTTTGGTGCCGGCCCGCGCGGCGTGGGCGTCCAGGCGCGCCAGCACGGACCGTACGGCTGCGGCCAGTGCGGCGCCGTCCGGTTCGCCGGGCGCTGCGCCCGTTTCCCTGCCGCTGCCCATGCCCTCAACTCCCCCCGTTCCGCGCACGTCTGCTCAGCTCTCCTTGCCGTCGTCCGTACGGCTGGTGCTTCCCTTGCCCGTGTCCTCGGTGCGGCCGGGGCCGCCCTGGCCGCTGTCGGGTGTGGTGGCGGCCCCGCCGGACGCCCTCCGGGTGCGGGTGCGTGAACGTGCGGGCGCCGCAGCCGACTTGGCGTTGCCCGCCGCCGTCTTCTTCGCGACGGCTCGCGTGCTGCCGCCCGACGCGGGCTTCGCCTCAGGTGCCTTGGGCGCAGCCGCCTTCGCGTCGTCCGGCGTGGTTGCGTGGGCGGCCGCGTCCTCCGGCCTCCCGCCCGCTGCCTTCGCCCCGGCTGCCGGCGCGGTCTTCTTCGCCGGCCCCGAGGGAGCAGCCGCCCCCGACGCGCCGTCCCCGGCGCCCCCCTTCCCGCCCGGCACCGAAGACTCCGGCGGCTCCGGCGCCCCCGGCGCCCCGAACGGCAGCACCGTGACGTCCGGCCTCTGCACCGGCTTCGCCGGAACCGGCTTCTGGTGGCCGTCGAGCAGCACCAGCGATGCCTGGTAGACGACCGACAGCGAGTACGGCGTGTTGTTGAGCATCCCCCAGAGCTTGGAGGTCTCGTCGACGTCCATCTGGGTCGGAGTGAAGCGGACCTTCTGCGGGGAATCGGCGAGATCGCTGCCCTCCAGATACGGGCGCTGCGCCGCCTCCTCGATCAACTCCTTCGGCAGCACCGGTATTTCGTGCAGCGTGCGCACCACGCTGCCGATCAGCCGCTGCCCGACCAGCTCGGTCTCCTCGCCGTACGCGCTGATGACGTAGTGCAGGTCGATCGCGGCGGCGGGCCGTTTGAGCAGGGTGCCGTCGGAGGCGCGGGTGACCAGGTCGTTGTTGCGCATCGAGGGGTTGTGCGTGACCTGGTAGAGGAAGACCGTGATCGTCGGGTCCGTCGGCGGGTCGGCCGGCGGCTTACGGGTCTCCACCGAGACGGCCATGTCGATCTCGGGGTGCAGATTGTGCTCGATCAGCAGCGCAAGGGCCTGCGTGACCGTCGCGACGGCGAGTGCGTTGCTCATGAAGTCCGTCCCCCCGAAGCCGCCCCCGGCCCCGTCGTCGTCCCTGTGGCCGTGTCTGTCGTCGTACGTATCGCCGCTGGTGCCGTCCGAGGTGCCACCGTCAGCTGGTCCTTTCCCCGCGCGCCAAGTAGTCCGCCAGGCTCAGCGAGGGCGCCGGCCGCTCCGTACGCGCCGGCCGGCCGGCCGCCGCGGGCCGCTCCGTACCGGCCGCGCTGACCTCCAGACGGCCGATCTGCACATGCACCACCCGCTCGGCGCCGCGCTGCCCGCGCCGCCCGGCGGCCGCGGCCCGCGCGGCAGGACGGGCGGCAGTCGGTACGTCGTCGGTACGCGGGCGCAGCGCCGGGACTGTGGCGGCGGGAGCGGCATCCCCGCCCCGACGGGCGGGCGCGGACGCGGCCGGGTGCGCGGGCCCGCCGTCGTCCGCCCGGCCGGCCGCCCCCCGCCGTGGCCGTACGCCATCCGGCGGCACGCGAAGCGGCCCGGGATCAAGCGCCGCCGCGGGCCGCAGCAGCGGTCCGGCCGGCCGCAGCACGGCCGCGGCCAGGTCGGAAGCCTCCCGCGACGCCGCCTCGCTCCGCAGGACGGTGGTCTGCCGCTCGGTGGTCCTGACCTCCCGCGCGTAGTGGATCTGCGCCCCGTCGAACGGCGAGGTCCGGGGCGCCTGCGGATACAGCGGCGCCGGTTCCTCCGGCTCCGCGGGCGCGCCACGGAGCGCCTCGATGCGCTCGAACGGGCCCGGGAGACGGGGCTGTACGAGCGTGCGCCGGGCCCCGCCGCTACGGCCACCGGACCCGTCCGCATGACCATCGGCCGACCCGGGCAGCTCCGCGAACGGATCCGCGGGGAGCGCCGGCGCATGCCGGACCAGCAGCCGGTCGAAGTAGTCAGCCAGGTCAGGCATCTGCGCACAGCTCCAGGTAGTAGCGGCGCCGCAGCGGGCTCAGCGCCAGGATCTGGGGCTCGCTCCAGCCGTACGCCGAGGCGAGCAGATGGACGTCCAGGAGCACATCGCGCGCCCAGGCGTCCAGTTCGGTCCACAGGTAGGCGGCGATGTCCAGCTCGGCCGGGGTGGCCGCACCGCACTCCGGGCAGGCGATGTTCAGCGTCACCTCGGCGGCCGGATCGGCTTCCTCGGCTGCCTCGGCGAAGCGCTTGAGCACCGGCTCGGGCAGCCGCGCGAACTCCTTCTCGGAGACCTCACGCCCCTCCCGTTCCGCCGAGAGGACACAGCGGGCGCCCAGCAGCCGCCGGGCGTCCTCCGCATCGGCGGCAGCGGAGGAAACCGCCAGGAGATCGGCAGGGCCGGGCAGCCGGAAGTGCACCACCCATTCCCCCTCCCCGACCCGCAGCCCGCCCTCGGGCACCCGCGGCCGCGCACCCATCTCGCCCGCGTCGAGGTCGAACTCCATCGCCTCGCCGCAGTCCGGGTCCGCGCAGTCGAGCGTGACCTGCATCCGCTCGCCGAACAGCGCCCGGCGCAGCGCGAAAAGGTCGGCCGCCCGCTCCCCGAGCGGCACCGACAGCAGTGCGTCGGTGCCGACCCCGGGGCGGGCCGCACGGTGCAGCAACAGGGCCCGGTCGCCGCCCTGCTGGGCCAGCCCGGCCTCCCAGGTGGCCAGCAGTTCAGCGGGCCCGGTGACCGCCATTCCTCACCTCGTCCCGCCGTTCCGCTGCCCAGCGCTCACCCGATGTCCGCCTCAGGCCGGATGCGTGAACGACGGCTCCTCCGGCTCCGGCACCTCGTAGTCCCGCTCCCACCCCTCGCACTCCAGCTTCAGGCTCTGGATGGCGACGGCGTTGGCGTTGGCGTCCAACTCGCCCAGGACCTGGTACTCGCTCGGCCAGGACCGGTAGATCTTGTGCGAGACGGCGACCTGCCCGGCCTCGTTGAGGACCTGGATGACGAGGTCCTTGCGGAAGTCGGCCAGCGAGACCTCGGAGCCGAGGCCGGCGCCGACCTGCCAGACCTTGTTGGCCCAGCGGTCGAACTCCGGGTCGTGGGTGACCCCGCGCTCCAGGGTGATGCCCTCGAATTCCGAGCGGCCCGGGGACTTGCGCGGGGAGCTGGGGTCGCCGCCGTTGCGGTGCTTGACGACCTCGGTGGTGCGCTTCAGCGGGCTGATCTTGCTGACACCCGCGACCGTACGACCGTCCCACAGGACCAGGAACTTGAAGTTCTTGTACGGGTCGAAGCGATGGGCGTTGATCTGAAACTCAGCCATCGGATTCCTTCACGTCCGTTTCCCTCGTGTCCCTGTGCCTAGACGTCGAATTGGCCGGCCATCTGCTGGACCTTGACGATCACGAACTCCGCGGGCTTGACCGGCGCGATCCCGACCACGACATTGACGATGCCGCGCTCGATGTCCTCCTCGGTCGTGGTGTCCTTGTCGCACTTGACGAAGTACGCCTGGCGCGGGGTACCGCCCTTGAACGCGCCCTTCTCGAAGAGCGAGTGCAGGTACGCCGAGGCGTTGAGCCGGATCTGCTGCCAGAGCTGCTCGTTGTTGGGCTCGAAGACGACCCACTGCAGTCCGCGCAGCAGGCTCTCCTCGACATGCAGCGCCAGCCGCCGCACCGGCACGTACTTCCACTCGCTGTCCAGGGCGTCGGCGCCCTGCAGCGTGCGGGCGCCCCACACCAGCGGGCCGGCCATCGGGAACGTACGCAGGCAGTTGATCGCGAGCGGGTTCAGCAGCCCGTTCTCCCGGTCGGTCAGCTGCACGGTGAGGGAGTGCACGCCGGCCAGCCGGGCCTCCGTCCCCGCCGGTGCCTTCCACACTCCGCGCTCGCTGTCCGTACGGGCGATGACGCCCGCGATCGCGCCGGACGGCGGGAAGGAGCGGAGCCGGCCGGAGAGCGGGTCGGTGAGCTGGAGGTGCGGGAAGTACAGGCCGGAGTGGTTGCCGCGGACCGGATCGAAGGCCGCGATGCCGGCGCGGGCGGCGTCCACGCTGCCCCAGGTGGCGGGGGCGTCGACGAGGAGGAAGATGCGGCGTTCCTGGCAGAGGCGTTCGGCCGCGGACAGGACCGTGATCGCCTCGTCGACGTTCTCGTACCCGGCCAGCTCGGGCAGCGCGAGCAGGTTGACGTCGTGGACGTCGCGCAGCGCCTGCAGGCCGCTCTTGCGGGACTCGCTGCCGATGATGTCGAGCGGGCCGGGCGGATCGCCGTCCTCGCCGCCGCACAGCGGGAAGACCGGCGGGTTGACGGAGGCTTCCAGGCCCAGGTCATTGGCGCATTCGCCGAGGAAGCGCACGACGTCGTCCGGGTCGGTGGAACCGGCGACGACCTGGATGCGGCGGCCGAAGGCGGTGACCTCGGCGCCCGCGAAGGCGTGCTTGCCCGGGGCGTCCGGCAGCGTCCGCAGCTTGTGCTCCAGCAGCAGCGCCAGCTCGGTGACGGTGCAGGGCGCCTCGCCGTCGCAGTCCGGGTCGTAGAGCGTGAACTCGCGCTCCACCTCGCCGATCTTGACCGTCAACTCGACGTTCAGATCGGGGAGTTCGTGGTGGAAGGCCTTGGAGACGGTGCCGGACGGGTCCGGGCGGCCCTCGCCGACGACCTGGACGCGGATCAGCGCGGAGCCCGCGTTGATCACCGTCTCGGCGTAGCGGCCGTGACCGGAATCCATGGACAGGCCGGAGAAGGACTCGCGGGCGGTGCCGTGGGCGTCCAGGACCTGAAGGTTGAAGGTCTGGTCCGGGCAGGGAGTGCTGTGGTCGACGGCCAACCGGAGGCCGGAGCCCCAGACGCCCGGCTCCTTGGCGTGCACCTCGAGCACCGGGCACTGACTGTGGCCCTCGGTGGACTCCAGGGTGGCGTGCGCTTCCTTGCCGCTGCCGGCCTTGGTGACCCGGACGATCACGGCGACCGTGCCGCCGTTGCCGAAGAACTGGTGGACGGCGTACGCGACCGGGCTCTGTGCGGTCAGGCCGCCGAAGCGGCGCTCGAAGTCGGCGAAGCTGGTGATCCGTACCGGCTGGTTGAGCGGGCCGCGCCGGGTGTGACCGACGAATGCGGTCACGGATGTGGTGACGGTGGTGATGCTGCGGATGCTGCTGGGAAGCTCTTCGACATAAACGCCGGGATAGGTCGTATGTGTCGGCATTCCCCCTCCAATCCCTTCGGGCACCGAGTGTGACGACACCAAGAAATCGAGAAAGCTGGGAGGGGTGGCGGGAAGAAGGGGGAGGAGAAGCGGGTGCGGAAGAGCCCACGGCCGCCCCCTGCCCGCGGTCGCGCATCCCCCCACTACCCATCAAGTTCCCCCGTCTGCACCCGGTGCGGAGCGATCTGGCGACCGACCTGCACGGGACCAAGCCCGAAGCTTGTGACTCCTGATGCGTATGTATGTGTAAGTGCTCAACGCAGTTTCAGCTGAGGGCAGTTGACGGGTCAAGAGACCTTTCAGGACACCGCCTGCGGAGGTCTTGTGACGATGCCTTGCACCTTCTTCCCAACCGGATTCCCCTCGTCTTCGGAAGCGGAATCGCGTGAGATCGGGCGTGCGGGGATGTACCGGGAGGAGCTCTCGAACGATGTGTGAAGCGGAGGCGCACGACAGGTGACAGCGGAGCCGCCGGCTACCGCGACGGCGCCGAAAAGCGGCCGGCCGCATGCGGAAAACCGGGGGAGGCGTAAGTTGGCCAAAAGATCTGTGACCGTAATCACCGCCGCAGTGTGATCTGTGATTTAGGGCCTCAGGTCCTGCGGCGATAACCTGCGAGACGGACATGCCGCGTATCCGGACACCGTGTACGCCTCCCCAGTGACAGCGCCGTCACGTTGCCCTTCGCGGCACGCCCATCGCAGACAACGATCCGCGATCACTACGGCGATTCTGAGAAGACAAGGGACGGACGCGCGTGGACCTGTTCGAGTACCAGGCGAGGGACCTCTTCGCCAAGCACGGTGTACCGGTGCTGGCCGGTGAAGTCATCGACACGCCTGAGGCAGCCCGCGAGGCGACCGAGCGGCTGGGCGGCAAGTCCGTCATCAAGGCGCAGGTGAAGGTCGGCGGCCGTGGCAAGGCCGGCGGCGTCAAGCTGGCAGCCACCCCGGACGAGGCCGTCGCTCGCGCGACGGACATCCTCGGCATGGACATCAAGGGCCACACGGTCCACAAGGTGATGATCGCCGAGACCGCGCCGGAGATTGCCGAGGAGTACTACGTCTCGTACCTCCTCGACCGCACCAACCGCACCTTCCTGGCCATGGCCTCCGTCCAGGGCGGCGTGGAGATCGAGGTCGTCGCGGAGGAGAACCCCGACGCCCTCGCGAAGGTCCCGGTCGACGCCAACGAGGGCGTCTCGATCGAGAAGGCCCGCGAGATCGTCGCCCAGGCGAAGTTCCCGGCCGAGGTCGCCGAGCAGGTTGCCGAGATCCTGGTCACCCTGTGGAAGACCTTCATCGACGAGGACGCGCTCCTCGTCGAGGTCAACCCGCTCGCGAAGGTGGCCGACGGCCGCGTCATCGCCCTCGACGGCAAGGTGTCCCTGGACGAGAACGCCGAGTTCCGCCAGCCGGAGCACGAGGCGCTCGAGGACAAGGACGCAGCCAACCCGCTCGAGGCTGCGGCCAAGGCCAAGGGTCTGAACTACGTCAAGCTCGAGGGCCAGGTCGGCATCATCGGCAACGGCGCGGGTCTCGTCATGAGCACCCTGGACGTCGTCGCGTACGCCGGTGAGAACCACGGCAACGTCAAGCCCGCCAACTTCCTCGACATCGGCGGCGGCGCCTCGGCCGAGGTCATGGCGAACGGCCTGGAGATCATCCTCGGCGACCCGGACGTCAAGTCCGTCTTCGTCAACGTCTTCGGCGGCATCACCGCCTGTGACGAGGTCGCCAAGGGCATCGTCCAGGCGCTGGAGCTGCTCAAGTCCAAGGGCGAGGACGTCAGCAAGCCGCTGGTCGTGCGCCTCGACGGCAACAACGCCGAGCTGGGTCGCAAGATCCTGTCGGACGCGAACCACCCGCTGGTCCAGCGCGTGGACACGATGGACGGTGCGGCCGACAAGGCCGCCGAGCTGGCCGCGGCCAAGTAAGGGACGAGGACACCAACACCATGGCTATCTTCCTCACCAAGGACAGCAAGGTCATCGTCCAGGGGATGACCGGCGCCACCGGTATGAAGCACACCAAGCTCATGCTCGGTGACGGCAGCAACATCGTCGGCGGCGTGAACCCCCGCAAGGCCGGCACGTCCGTCGACTTCGACGGCACCGAGGTCCCGGTCTTCGGCAGCGTCGCCGAGGCGATGGAGAAGACGGGCGCCAACGTCTCCGTCCTCTTCGTGCCGCCGGCCTTCGCCAAGGCCGCCGTCGTCGAGGCGATCGACGCCGAGATCCCGCTCGCCGTCGTCATCACCGAGGGCATTGCCGTCCACGACTCCGCCGCCTTCTGGGCGTACGCGAAGTCCAAGGGCAACAAGACCCGCATCATCGGCCCGAACTGCCCCGGCCTGATCACCCCCGGCCAGTCCAACGCCGGCATCATCCCGGGCGACATCACCAAGCCCGGCCGCATCGGTCTGGTGTCGAAGTCCGGCACGCTGACCTACCAGATGATGTACGAGCTGCGTGACCTCGGCTTCTCCTCGGCCGTCGGCATCGGTGGCGACCCGGTCATCGGCACCACGCACATCGACGCCCTCGCGGCGTTCGAGGCGGACCCCGACACCGACCTGATCGTGATGATCGGCGAGATCGGCGGCGACGCCGAGGAGCGTGCGGCCGACTTCATCAAGGCCAACGTCACCAAGCCGGTCGTCGGCTACGTCGCGGGCTTCACCGCGCCCGAGGGCAAGACCATGGGCCACGCCGGCGCCATCGTCTCCGGCTCCTCCGGCACCGCCCAGGCGAAGAAGGAGGCCCTCGAGGCCGCCGGCGTCAAGGTCGGCAAGACCCCGTCGGAGACCGCGCGCCTGGCCCGCGAGATCCTCGGCGGCTGATTGCGCCACGCGGCACCGCCGGACCCGTCCTGCGGCGCAGTGCCTGCAGTGCAGATACGGACGCGGGCCCGTACCCCCTGGTGGGTGCGGGCCCGCGTCCGTTGCGGCTCCAAGGGCTCCGGGGCTCCGGTGGCTCCAGGGCTCCGGCGGCTCGGGTGGCTCCGGCTAGCGGAGGCCGGGGGTCAGGCGGGCCTGGGCGGGGTGGGTACGGCCGCTCGGATGCTTGCGGGTGCCCTGCCCGGCCTCAACGCCCGGTTTGGCGGGCCCGCTTCGCTCGGCCCGCTCCGCGGGCGCGGCCGACTTCGTGGCGGGCCGATGCGGCGGTGTGTAGCGGGCCGGCGCGGTGAACACCGTCAGTACGGTCGTCGCCGTGACCAGGCCGGTCAGGCCGAGCGCGGCCCCGGTGGTCCACCGGACGGTGCGCGCGCTCCCGGTCCGTACGGCCCGGGGGGTGGGCACCTTGACCTCCTGCGCGGCGGCCAGCTCGGTGAGCCGGGCCCGCAGCAGCTCGCCCTGACGGACCGGCGACCGGCCGTCCAGCCCCAGCTCCGGGAGCTGTTCGGCGAGCCGGTCCCGCGCATGCATCAGCCGTCCGGCCGCCGCGGGCGAGCTGGCCTCCACCTCGGCCGCCGTTTCGTACAGGCCGAGACCCACCCCGTCGTGCAGCAGCAGTGTGCGGCGGTAGGAGGCGGGCAGCTCCAGCAACGCGTGCAGCAGGGCGCGGTCCTCGGGTGCCGAGGCTTTGAGGGTGATCCGGCGCCTGGGGCGGAAGCGGTGCCAGGGCGACAGCGCATACTCATACGCCGCCGCCCGTACCCAGCCCGCCGGATCCTCGTCCGCCGCCACCTCCGGCCACTGCTGCCACGCCTGCTGGAACGCCCGCTCGACGGCCCGCCGCGCGAGCCGGGGCCGCCCGGTGAGCAGAAAGGCCTGGCGGATCAGGGTGTCGGCATGCCGGGTACAGAGCGCGTCGAAGGCGGCGGACGGGGTGGGGACGGGGGTGACGGGCGCGGACTCGGGCGCAGGTTCGGACTCGGGCGCAGGTTCGGGTTCGGGCGCCGGTTCGGGCGCGGGGGTCGGTTTCCGCTTGCGCTTGCTCATATCAGCAGTGTGGAAAAAGGCTATATCCCTGCACAGTGCGACACGTCGGGCATTCCGTCACTACTCGGATGAAACGGGTGTTATTGGCAGCATGGCCATGTGAGCCAGCAGACCGCGCAACGCTCCTCCACCTCCCTCGGCGCCGCCTTCGCCGGCGGAGTACTGGCCGCCGGCCTCGGCCTCGGTGCGCTGGTTGTGGCCGTCCTGCTGCTCTGGGTCGCGTCCCCGTCCCCCGACGGCAACCTCTCCCGCGCCCTGCATCTGTCCGCCGACCTGTGGCTGCTCGCCCACGGCGGCAGCCTCGTACGCGACGCCACCCTGTCCGGCACCCCGGCGCCGCTCGCCGTGACCCCGCTGCTGCTCGCCGTCCTCCCCGCCTGGCTGCTGCACCGGGCCGCCCGCCACGCCCTGTCGACGGCCGCCGAACCCCGGCGCCCGCTCGGCGCGCTGCTGACCGGTTATCTGACGGTGGCGGTGGCGACGGTGCCGTACGCCTCGACCGGTCCGCTGCGGGCCGCCCCGCTCAGTGCCCTCTTCTGGGTACCGGCCACCGCGGCCGCCGTCCTCGCCGTCACCGCCTGGCGCATCCTCGGCCGCGCCGGCGCCTGCCTGCTGCCCGCCCCGCTCCGCCGGCTCCCGGCCCGCCTTCCGGACGGCGTACGGGACATCCTCGAAGGCCCCCGGCTCGCCGCCGCGTTCCGGGCCGCCACCGCCGCCACCCTCACCCTGCTCGCCGCCGGCGTCCTGCTGACCCTCCTCGCCCTCGCCCTGCACGCGGGCACCGCCCAACACGACCTCTGCCGTCTCGCCCGGGACTGGGCGGGCCGCGGCACGGTGCTGCTGCTGTGCCTGCTGCTGCTGCCGAACGCGGCCGTCTGGGGCGCGGCATACGGGCTCGGGCCGGGGTTCATGGTCGGGGCGGGCGGCGCCGTCGGACCGCTGGGTACGTCCGGCCGTCCGGCGCTCCCGCACTTCCCGCTGCTCAGCGGCCTGCCGGAGCCGGGCGCCGGCGGCCCGCTGACCTGGGTCGTGGCCGCGGTGCCGGTGGCCGCGGGGGTGCTGCTCGCCCGCTACGTGGCCCGCCCCGCGGCCGCCCCCGGCTCCCCGGCCGGGCCCTGGACCGCGCGGACGACCGCCTCCGTGGCCGCCCTGGGCTCCGGCCTGTGCGGCGTGGCGACGGCGGTGCCGGCGGCGGTGTCGGGCGGGGCGATGGGCAGTGCCGCGCTGGCCGACTTCGGCCCCAGCTGGTGGCTCACGGGACTCGCGGCGACGGGGTGGACGCTGCTGGTCGGGGTCCCGGGGGCGCTGGGGCTGCGGGCCTGGCAGCTGCGGAAGGCCGCCCGGTCGCCGGCGGCCGCGGTCCCGCCGGCGGCCGCGCTCCCCGCACCCGCGTCCGGACCGCCCCCGGAGGCGGCGCCGGCCGCCGAGTCCGTACCGGCCGCCCGCTCGGCCCCCGCCGAAGCGGAGGAGCGCGACCCGACCACCACCGCCTGAGCCGGGCGCGCCATTTTCTGAGCCGGGCGGCGCCGTCCTACTGCTGCGTGGTGCCCAGCAGCGGCCGCAGTTCCCTGGGCAGCAGCTGCTCGCAGGACTTGCCCGCCTGCTGGGTCAGGGCGTCGTCCACGCAGGTGAAGTAGTCGCGGTAGACGATGTGGACGGTGAAGGTCGCGGCCACCATCATCAGCGCCAGCGCGCCGGTCACCAGACCGGCGATGGCCGCGGTGGTCTGCGGCCGGGTGGAGACCGGTCCGGACGGGCCGCCGGGCGGCTGCCCCGGGCCGGGAGCGGGCGCCGGGCGGCCCTCCATCGCCGCGGTGGTCGCCGTCGCGGCCGCCTTCGCGGCGCCCGGCTTGGCGCGCAGCGAGCTGACGCCCCAGTAGAGGGCCAGCGCGCCCAGCAGCAGCGAGACCTCCGGCAGGCTGAAGAGCACGAAGAAGAACGACCACATGCCGGAGAGCAGCGCGTAGCGGGCGCGGCGCTGGGCCGGATCGGTGGGGTCCCAGCGCAGCCCGCCCGGTCCGCCGCCGGGCCCGCCCTGCCCGCCGCCCTGCTGCGTGCCGCGGCCGCCGGTCCGGGAGCCGAATCCGCCGCTCTGCCGCCCCGGCTGCCGGCTGCTCCACTGGCTGCCCCAGGTCGGCGACGGCTCGTCCGGCGGCGACTGCTCCTGATCGCCGTCGTCCCCCTGGCCGTGCGGATGACGCGGCCGCCACTCCTGGTCGGGGGCGTCGGCCGGCGGGGCGGCGAAGGGATTGTCCTGGTCCGGGGTGTGCGCGCGACGGCGCTTGCCGCCCGCATCCGGGGTGCCTGGGGAGTCCGGCGAGTCCGGGGACCCGGGGCCGCCGGAATCGGGGGAGGGGCTGCCCGGCGAGGAGGACGACGACTTGCGCTCGCGCAGCAGGACCGCCCCCGGCGTGGTGGCGGGCAGCAGAAGCAGGAGGGCCGCGCTGCGGCGTCGGTCCGTCATCTGGAGTGCGTCTTCCCCTTGTCTCGTCCGTACGCGGGCCAACTGGCCCCAGCGCCCGGTTACCACGAACTGCATGCAGTCTTACGCCTGACGCTACCTCCCGTGCCCGCCCCCGTCCCGCGGGGGCCGCTCGGTGTGCCGGTATCGTTGCTGACGGTCGGCGCCTTCGTAGGGTTCCCCGTATTTGCGGTACCCACGGCTTTGTACGACCACACAAAACGCGTGCGACCACGCAAAGCACGTGAGATCACCGCACGCGAGACCGAGAAAGAGCCCCGCCGTGGCTTCCTCCCCAGCCCCCACCCAGCCCGCCCGACCGGCGCGCCTGGTCGTCCTCGTCTCCGGTTCGGGTACGAACCTGCAGGCGCTGCTGGACGCCATCGCCGAGCAGGGCCCGGACACCTACGGCGCCGAGATCGTGGCCGTCGGCGCCGACCGCGGCGCCATCGCCGGGCTGGAGCGCGCCGAAGCGGCCGGCCTGCCGACGTACATCTGCCGGGTCAAGGACCACGACAGCCGCGAGGCCTGGGACGCGGCGCTCACCGAGGCGACCGCCGCCCATGAGCCCGACCTCGTCGTCTCGGCCGGCTTCATGAAGATCCTCGGGAAGGAATTCCTGGCCCGCTTCGGCGGCCGGATCCTCAACACCCACCCGGCGCTGCTGCCGAGTTTTCCCGGTGCCCATGGCGTGCGCGACGCGCTCGCGTACGGCGCGAAGGTCACCGGATGCACCGTCCACTTCGTCGACGACGGCGTCGACACCGGCCCGATCATCGCCCAAGGTGTGGTCGAGGTCCGGGACGAGGACGACGAATCCGCGCTGCATGAGCGCATCAAGGAAGTCGAGCGATCGCTGCTCGTCGAGGTCGTGGGGCGTCTGGCCCGGCACGGCTACCGCATTGAGGGACGAAAGGTACGTATCTCGTGACCGCCACCGAAGGCACGCAGCGCCCCATCCGGCGCGCGCTGGTCAGCGTCTATGACAAGTCCGGTCTGGAGGAGCTGGCGCAGGGGCTGCACGCGGCGGGCGTCCAGCTCGTCTCCACCGGCTCGACGGCCGGGAAGATCGCCGCTGCCGGAGTGCCGGTCACCAAGGTCGAGGAGCTCACCGGTTTCCCGGAATGCCTCGACGGCCGGGTCAAGACCCTGCACCCCAAGGTGCACGCCGGCATCCTCGCCGACCTGCGCCTGGAGGACCACCGGCGGCAGCTCGCCGACCTCGGCGTGGAGCCGTTCGACCTGGTGATCGTCAACCTCTACCCGTTCCGGGAGACCGTCGCCTCCGGCGCCACCCCCGACGAGTGCGTGGAGCAGATCGACATCGGCGGCCCCTCGATGGTCCGCGCCGCCGCCAAGAACCACCCGTCGGTGGCCGTCGTCGTCAACCCCGCCCGCTACGGCGATGTCCTCGACGCGGTCGCTGCCGGCGGCTTCGACCTCGCCGCCCGCAAGCGGCTGGCCGCCGAGGCGTTCCAGCACACCGCCGCGTACGACGTGGCCGTCGCCTCCTGGTTCGCCGACGACTACGCCGCCGCCGACGACTCCGGCTTCCCCGAGTTCCTCGGCGCCACGTACTCCCGCAAGAACGTCCTGCGGTACGGCGAGAACCCGCACCAGGGCGCCGCGCTGTACGTGGACGGCACCGGCGGCGGCCTCGCCGACGCCGAGCAGCTGCACGGCAAGGAGATGTCCTACAACAACTTCACGGACACCGAGGCCGCCCGCCGGGCCGCCTACGACCAGTCCGAGCCGTGCGTGGCGATCATCAAGCACGCCAACCCCTGCGGTATCGCGGTCGGCGCGGATGTCGCCGAGGCGCACCGCAAGGCGCACGAGTGCGACCCGCTGTCCGCGTTCGGCGGTGTGATCGCCGTCAACCGTCCGGTCTCGCGGGCGATGGCCGAGCAGGTCGCGGAGATCTTCACCGAGGTCATCGTGGCGCCGGACTACGAGGACGGCGCGATCGAGGCGCTGTCCCGGAAGAAGAACATCCGCGTCCTGCGCTGCCCTGACGCCCCGTCGAACCCCGTCGAGGTCAAGGCCATCGACGGCGGCGCCCTCCTCCAGGTCACCGACCGCCTGCAGGCCGAGGGCGACGACCCGGCGACCTGGACGCTGGCCGCCGGCGAGGCGCTGTCCGCCGAGGAGCTGGCCGAGCTGTCCTTCGCCTGGTGCGCGAGCCGCGCGGTGAAGTCCAACGCGATCCTGCTCGCCAAGGACGGCGCCACGGTCGGCGTCGGCATGGGCCAGGTCAACCGCGTGGACTCGGCGAAGCTGGCCGTGCAGCGCGCCGGCGAGGAGCGGGCGCGCGGCTCCTACGCCGCCTCGGACGCCTTCTTCCCCTTCCCCGACGGCTTCGAGGTGCTCGCCGAGGCCGGCGTCAAGGCGGTGGCCCAGCCCGGCGGTTCGATCCGCGACGAACTCGTCGTCGAGGCCGCCAAGAAGGCCGGCGTGACGATGTACTTCACGGGGACGCGGCACTTCTTCCACTGACCGGCGAACACAACGGGCCCGGCGGATCGCTCCGCCGGGCCCGTTGTGCTGCCGGGAACCGCGTGATGTCAGTAACGCGGCCTGTTGAACCAGGCGTTGCCGTCGTCCTTGGAGACGAAGACGATGACCAGGATCCCCAGGGCGGTGTGCACCAGGCCGACGGGGAAGGCGACAAAGCTGGCCAGGGTGTTGGCGACGCCGAAGATGATGGTCGTGATGCGGACGCCGTTGCCGCCCTTGCCGAACTGCGCGGCGCAGGTGATCGCCACCACCGTGAAGATCACGATCAGCACGATCAGGGCAATCATCACGCCCTTGCCGACGTTCAGCATGTCCGTGCTGTCCGCGCTGGCGAACTCCGAGGTCTGCTTGGAGGCCTTGCTGATGCTGCTCAGGCCGACCACCGCGCCGACGAGGCCGATGAGGTTCAGACCGGCGAGCACGAACAGCATGATGCGCGCCGCCTTCACCCCTCCTGGCATCCCGTTCAGCACCGGACCGCCCGGCATGCCGCCGCCGGGCATGCCGCCGCCCGGGTAGGGCCCGTACGGCGACGGCTGCGGCGGCTGCTGCGGATAGCCGTATCCGGGCTGCTGGCCCGGCGGCGGGCCGTAGGGATTCTGATTCGGGTAGCTCACGAGCGGTGTCCTTCAGACGTCTTGACCGGATATCGGCTTGCGCTGATGTCAAAGAAGTATGGCGGCAGCGGGGTTTTGATGCCCCGGCGATGTCGCGTACAGCGCCGCGAAGGCCCCAATCGCGGCGATGCGAGGGGGCCTTCGGGGTGGTGGAGCAGGGGACCGGCCGAAGTGGGGCCGGTCGGGCGGGCACTTACTGGGCGCGGACGACCACGGTGCCGACGATCTTGTCGGCGAAGGTCTGGTTCTTCTCGTCCCACAGCGGCCACCAGTAGCCCAGGCCACACAGCGGGGAGTCCAGGAAGTGGCAGATCTTGCGGCCGAAGGCCAGACCGAAGCCGAGCGCCTGGCCGTTGCTCTCGCGGACCACCCGGATCTTCAGAGCCTTCTTGCCGGGCGTCTGGCCGGTGCTGCCTTCCTTGGCGACAAGGAAGATGCCGCCGGCGATCGCGCACAGCCAGGCGATCAGGCTGAGGATGAGGACGATGGTCGGCGCACCGGAGTTCGCCACCTCCGCGTTGCACGAGTAGTCGTCGTAGGCGCAGGTCTTGACGGACGAGGTCGCGACAACTATCGAGATGATGCCGACGATGATCGGCACCGCGCCCACGATCAGACCGTCGAGCAGCGCGGCACCGACGCGGGCCCCCCAGCTGGCGAAGGCCGTCGGCACGCCCGGCATGCCGATCTGACCGGGGTAACCCGGCTGCTGCGGGTAGCCGTAGCCCGGCGCGGCCTGCTGCTGCGGGTAGCCGTACTGGCCCGGCTGCTGCTGCGGGGCGCCGTACGGGGCCTGCGGCGGCGTCTGCTGCGGGTAGCCGTAGCCCGGCTGGCCGCCCTGCGGGGGCACGCCCGGCTGCTGCTGGGGAGCACCGTACGGGGCCTGCGGCGGCTGCTGGCCGTAAGGGTTGTTCGGATCGCCGAAGCTCATCTGGTGTTTTCCTCCGTGTGGGTCAGTGGGGGACGACGCGGCGTGACTCGGAGGAAAAACAGGTTTCACTGGCCCGCCCCCGACGATGCCTGCGGCACTGCGCGACAATCCTTCTATTTGCGGCTTGGCTCTGTCCAGTCAAGACCTGAAGGCGTTGTGCAAGTGCAATGATCAATTCCGGCCAGCGGCGTCCCGCGTGCCCTGATTGGAACGTGGCCGCCCTCATCCGGGAGGATGGGGGCATGACTGCCCAGATTCTCGATGGCAAGGCCACCGCCGCAGCGATCAAGTCCGAGCTCGCCGTCCGCGTTGAGGCGCTGAAGGCCAAGGGCGTCCAGCCCGGCCTGGGCACTCTCCTGGTCGGCGACGACCCCGGCAGCCGCTGGTACGTCAACGGCAAGCACCGCGACTGCGCCCAGGTCGGCATCGCCTCCATCCAGCGCGAACTGCCCGAAACGGCCACCCAGGAAGAGATCGAGGCGGTCGTCCGGGAGCTGAACGACGACCCGGCCTGCACCGGCTACATCGTCCAACTCCCGCTCCCCAAGGGCATCGACGCCAACCGCGTCCTGGAGCTGATGGACCCCGCCAAGGACGCCGACGGCCTGCACCCGATGAGCCTGGGCAAGCTGGTGCTCGGCGTCGAGGGCCCGCTGCCCTGCACCCCGTACGGCATCGTCCAGCTGCTGCGCCATCACGGCGTGGAGATCAAGGGCGCGGACGTGGTCGTGGTCGGCCGCGGCATCACCATCGGCCGCCCGATGCCGCTGGTGCTGACCCGCAAGTCCGAGAACGCCACGGTGACCCAGTGTCACACCGGCACCCGGGACCTGTCCGCGCACCTCAAGCAGGCCGACATCATCGTCGCCGCAGCCGGTGTGCCGCACATCATCAAGCCCGAGGACGTCAAGCCGGGCGCGGCCGTCCTGGACGTCGGCGTCAGCCGCGACGAGGCGGGCAAGATCGTCGGCGATGTGCACCCGGGCGTCGCCGAGGTGGCCGGCTGGGTCGCCCCGAACCCGGGCGGTGTCGGTCCGATGACCCGCGCCCAGCTGCTGGTCAATGTCGTCGAGGCCGCCGAACGCGCGGCCGGCTGACCCGTACCCGACCCGAAGGGAGCGCCCCGTATGGCTGCCGATGCGCACTCCGAACAGGCGTCCGAGCCGCAGCGCTCCTCGCGCCGCTTCCCGTCGCTGACCCGGGACACCGCCCGGCCGGAAGGCGGCGGCCGCGCCGCCTCCGGCGGTCATCCCGCGCCCGCCCGGCAGTGGCCGCTGCTGACCGTCCTGGCCGGTGTCGCGGCCGGTCTGCTGCTGGTCGCGGTCGATGCCTTCCGCATCGGGACGATCGTGATCGGCCTGTCCCTGCTGGCGGGGGCGGCCCTGCGCTGGGCGCTCCCGTCGGTCGGCATGCTGGCCGTACGGTCCCGCTTCACCGACCTGGCGACCTACGGGCTGCTCGGTTTCGTGATCGTGATGCTGGCGCTGATGGTGCAGCCCAAGCCGTGGATCCACATTCCGTTCCTGGACGACATCGTTCACTTCACCGTGCGGTAGCCGGGTTCCGCGTTTCGGGAGCGCCGTCGCGTAACTTGATGACGCAATGTCTTGATGACGCAATGTCGTGACGTCGGCACGGTCCGTCGATTCCGCCGAGCCGGCCGGAGCGCGAGAGGGACGTCCGCCGCATGGCCAAGATCAAGGTAGTCAACCCCGTCGTCGAGATCGACGGCGACGAGATGACCCGCATCATCTGGTCCTTCATCAAGGACAAGCTGATCCTCCCGTATCTCGATATCGACCTGAAGTACTTCGACCTCGGCATCGAGCACCGTGACGCCACCCACGACCAGGTGACCCTCGACGCCGCGCACGCCATCCAGCGGTACGGAGTCGGGGTGAAATGCGCCACCATCACCCCGGACGAGGCGCGGGTCGAGGAGTTCAACCTCAAGGCGATGTACCACTCGCCGAACGCCACCATCCGCAACGTTCTCGGCGGCGTCATCTTCCGCGAGCCGATCATCATGGCGAACGTGCCGCGGCTGGTCCCGGGCTGGACCCGGCCGATCATCGTCGGCCGGCACGCCTACGGCGACCAGTACCGCGCCACCGAGCTGCGGGTCCCCGGCGCCGGCACGCTCACCCTGACCTTCATCCCGAAGGACGGCTCCGAACCGGTCGAGCTGGAGGTCCATGAGTTCCCGGGCTCCGGCGTGGCGCTGGCGATGTACAACCACGACGAGTCGATCCGCGACTTCGCCCGCGCCTCGTTCCGCTACGCCCTGTCCCGCGGCTACCCCGTCTACCTGTCCACGAAGAACACCGTCCTGAAGAAGTACGACGGCCGCTTCAAGGAACTCTTCCAGGAGGCCTTCGACGCCGAGTTCGCCGAGGACTTCCGGGCCAAGGGGCTGACGTACGAGCACCGCCTGATCGACGACATGGTCGCCATGGCCCTCAAGTCGGCCGGCGGCTACGTCTGGGCTTGCAAGAACTACGACGGCGACGTCCAGTCCGACAGCATCGCCCAGGGGTTCGGCTCGCTCGGCCTGATGACGTCCGTCCTGATGTCCCCCGACGGCCGCACCGTCGAGGCCGAGGCCGCCCACGGCACCGTCACCCGCCACTACCGCCAGCACCAGCAGGGCAAGGCCACCTCGACCAACCCGATCGCCTCCATCTTCGCCTGGACCCGGGGCCTGGCCCATCGGGGCAGGCTGGACGGCACCCCGGAGGTCACCCGGTTCGCGGAGATGCTGGAGCGGGTCTGCATCGAGACCGTCGAGGGTGGCCGAATGACCAAGGATCTGGCCCTGCTCATCTCGAAGGACTCGCCGTGGCTGACCACGGAGCAGTTCCTGGATGCGCTGGAGACCAACCTGCGGGCACGGATGACCGCTTGAGTCTTTCCTTCCGGCCCTGCGGAAGGCGGCCTGCTCGTGGCGCAGGAGGGGCCGTCGCGGGCACCTCGGAAGTCAACTGCCGCCAGGTGGCGGGCAGTTGCCCGGCGTAGTGCCCGTCCGTCGCCCGGACGCGGGCGAGGGCGCACCTCCTGATGCGGGCACGACATCGAACGCGGGGTATTGAGCCAGTGGCCCCCGACGATTCCTGGCCGGGAATCGTCGCTCGCCGCGGGCGGCGGACATCAGGGGGGATTGCCCGTACGGATCCCGGGCAGGCGAACGAATACCCCCCCACGGGTGCGGCACAACCCGGCGGTCGCCCGCAGCCCCCTCCCTGAGTGGGCGACCGCCGCCCCTTGACCGGCGATCCGCGACACCCGGTGAGGTGTCCCACACCGGCCCGACGCCGGTGCCGGCCGGGGGTCCGATAGCCTGACGGCTGGTTCTCTCGATACCAAGAGACCTCGATAACCGGGCAGGGACACCCACCGCCACCCATGGTGGTCCGGGGGCTTGCCCCCAGAAAACGTCGCGCAGGAGATCGCCATGACCCGCACTCCCGTCAATGTCACCGTGACCGGCGCCGCCGGCCAGATCGGTTACGCCCTCCTCTTCCGCATCGCTTCCGGTCACCTCCTCGGCGCGGATGTCCCGGTCAAGCTGCGCCTTCTGGAGATCCCGCAGGGCCTGAAGGCCGCCGAGGGCACCGCCATGGAGCTCGACGACTGTGCCTTCCCGCTGCTCCAGGGCATCGACATCTCCGACGACCCGAACGTGGCCTTCGACGGCGCGAACGTCGCGCTGCTGGTCGGCGCCCGCCCCCGTACCAAGGGCATGGAGCGCGGCGACCTGCTCGAGGCCAACGGCGGCATCTTCAAGCCGCAGGGCAAGGCCATCAACGACCACGCCGCGGACGACATCAAGGTCCTGGTCGTCGGCAACCCCGCCAACACCAACGCGCTGATCGCCCAGGCCGCCGCCCCGGACGTACCGGCCGAGCGCTTCACCGCGATGACCCGCCTCGACCACAACCGTGCGCTCTCGCAGCTCTCGAAGAAGACCGGCACGCCGGTCTCCGAGATCAAGCGGCTGACGATCTGGGGCAACCACTCCGCCACCCAGTACCCGGACATCTTCCACGCCACGGTCGCCGGCAAGAACGCCGCCGAGACCGTCAACGACGAGAAGTGGCTGGCGGACACCTTCATCCCGACCGTCGCCAAGCGCGGCGCGGCGATCATCGAGGCCCGTGGCGCGTCCTCCGCCGCCTCGGCCGCCAACGCCGCCATCGACCACGTCCACACCTGGGTCAACGGCACCGCCGACGGCAACTGGACCTCCATGGGCATCCCCTCGGACGGCTCCTACGGCGTCCCGGAGGGCCTGATCTCCTCCTTCCCCGTCACCACCAAGGACGGCGCGTACGAGATCGTCCAGGGCCTGGAGATCAACGACTTCTCCCGCGAGCGCATCAACGCCTCCGTCAAGGAGCTGGAAGAGGAGCGCGAGGCGGTCCGCGGCCTCGGTCTCATCTGATCCGGCGCCCCTGCCACTTCGAGCCCGCACGGCCCCCAATGGCCGTGCGGGCTCGGCCGTTTCTCCCCTATGCTGCGGATTCCGCACAACAACGCTGCCACGATGGGCAGTTGATGTTTTGAGGGAGGCCGATGAGCCGGACGAATGTGCCCGCGCAGCCCGGAGACCCCGAAGAGCAAGAGCGGCTGACCAAGGCATCCGGGAGTCCCGCACCTCCTCCGCCGCTTTCCCCGACCCCGCCGGGCGCCAGTGAGGCCGGCCGGCTGCTGTGCGCCGGGACCTACCTGGACGACTCGTTCCGCGACGCGGTCATCGACGAGCTCTACGTCCACGAGGAGCGGTTCGCCGCACCCTCGTCCGGCATCGACGCGGCCCGGGTGCTCGCCCACGCGCTGCGCGCCCGCCGCCTCCAGCTCGGCTGGGCGGCCGCCATCCTGGTCCTGTGGATCGTCGCCATCCCCCTCTCGTCCGGGCTGGCGGTGCTGTACCTCTTCCCCGTCGCCCTGATGGCGCTCGCCCGCTTCGTACGCCGGGCACCCGTCCCCCTGTGGCTGGCGCTGCTCTCCTCCTTCACGCTGCGCTGGTACGCACGGATCACGCTGCTGGTGTTCGTTGTGGGGCTGGTGGTGGCGGCGTTCAGCGGGGAGGGCATCCCCGGAATCGGGCACTGGCTGCTGCCGGACCTGCCGACCGCGGGCCCGGACCTCTCCGGCGGCTACTCGACCATGGACGCCACCACGGCCACCGTTTCCACGTCCTCGGACACGGCCGGTGCCGGCCAGGTGCTGCCGGTCTGGGTCGCGCTGCTGCTGCCGCTGATGCTGGCCGTACTCGTCGCCATGCAGCGCGGCCAGTTCGCCCGCGTACTGGCCCGTGAACTCTCCAGGGACCGCTTCCCCGACGTCCTGTCCGACCCCGCCGAGCAGTCCGAGGGCATCCGCTTCCAGCGGCTGCGCGAGCGGGTACGGACCGAGCAGCACGGGCCGCTGGTGATGTACCGGGACGCCAACCCGTTCTGCGGCGCCGGCGACCCGTACCGGACCTGGTCGCTGTCGGTGGAACTGACCCCGCGGCCGGACCGCGAGGCCGAACCGCTGGACAACGCCGCCATCCTCGAACGCATCGTCCCCCTGGTGGCGGCGCTGCGCGTACCGTCCCCGCACGGGTCGCCGGAGCGGGCGGCCGCGGTGCGCGACCGGCTGCGGGCGCTGGAGATCGACGAGTGTGTCTTCCTGCCGGCCGAGGGGCTGCCCTCCCGTGCGGCGGCGCCGTACGCACCGGAGGCCTTCGAGGAACACCGGGCCGCCGCGGTCGAAGAAGGCGGCGAGCCCCGGCGGCACTTCCTGCGCATCCGGGTCGGCGGCTGGAACGAGGGCGTGGTCACCACGGTCTTCGTCCGGGTGCACACCCAGGGCGGGATGCTGATGCTGGAGGTCGCGCCGCATGTGCTGTGGCCGCTGCGGCAGGTCTTCCAGGACGCCGACCGCATCGCCCACCAGTACCGCCACCACCACCACTTCGGCAAGGCCGTGTGGGCGCTGACCAGCACCCCGCGCTCCGCCGGACAGGCCGTCCTCACACTGGTGCGCGGCCTGTTGTCCACCTGGCGGCTGGCCACCGGAGGGTATGGCGCCGCGCTGCCCGAGGGTCCCGGCGTCTCCGTACGCGAGCTGGGCTCCTTCGGCGAGTCCTCGCTCTTCCAGGACATGGATGTCGCCCGCTATCTGAAGACCATTCAGCAGCGGGTGGCGGCCGGGGTGACCACGGCGCTGCGCGAGGCCGGCTACCGGACCGAGGAATTCGAGCAGCGGGTCGTCACCGTCGCCAAGGGCGGGGTGTACGTCGAGTCCGCACAGGGCGCCGTCGGTATCGGCGACCACAACACGATCACCCACAACACCGCCACCCCGAGTGGCTCCGCGTCGAAGGGAAGCAACGAACGTGGCAACGGCTGACGAGCGCGGCAACGGCATCCACATCGGCAGCGTCCGGGGCGCCTTCGCCATTGGTGACCACAACACGGTGACCCACAACGACGGTGTCGGCGGGCCCCCGGCGGACCCGGCGCAGGAGGAGCTGCTGCGTGCCGTCCGGGAGCTGCGCGACGATCTGGCGCGGGCCGTGCCGAGCCCGCAGATCACCGCGCTGAGCAGCGAACTCACCGACACCGAAACGGAGATCACCGCTAACGGCGCGGCCGGCCCCGGGCGGCTGGCCCGGCTGCGTACGGCGCTCGGCGACGCCGGCGCCGTCGTCGGCCTGCTGGCCTCCGGGACGGCGGTCGGCCAGGCCGTCGCGGCCCTGGTGGGCGGGTGACGGCGCCGGGCGGGCGACCGGCCCGCTGGAACAGCGAGTCCCAGCGCTGGGAGGACGGCACGCCGCCACCCGCCGCCTATACGGGGCCGATGCCGCCGCGGCCGAGGTTCGCACCGTCGTCGGGTGCCGGGCCGGATCCTGACCCGGATTCCGCGACGGACCCCGTCCCGGACCCCCTCCCGGCCGACGGCCCCCTCGTCGCTCCCGGGCCGCCCGGCTCCTTACCCGGCCCGCATCGCCGGACCCGGACCCGGGCGCTGGTCGCCGGTGCGGCGGTGGCCGTGATCGCGGCGGGCGCAGGGGGCAGCTACCTGCTGTGGGGCCGCCACGGCGACGACCCGGCCGTGGCCCGCGCATCGCACCGCACCACCGCCTCGGCGTCCGGCGCCACCACGCCGGCCACCGACGCCGGCCCCGCCACGCAGCTCTCCCCCTCCGCCACGGACCTCCCCGGCGCCTACCGCCTCGTCCACGACACCGCGGGTTTCACCCTCGCGGTGCCCAGGGGCTGGCAGCGCACCGAGCGCAAGAACGGCGTCTTCTACACCGCGCCGGACAAGGGCGGCCTGGTGCAGATCATGCAGCCGGCCGACCCGTACGCGACGCCGCAGCAGTCGCTGGAGAAGACGTCGGCGGAGCTGTCCACATCCCCCGCCAACCCCGGTTACGAGGAAATCAGCCTCGGCCCGCCGCCCGGCCCCGCCCCGGCCCCCGACGCCGTCCAACTGGTCTACGCCTATGACAGCAAGGACGTGGGGGAGCGCGTCAAGGTGGTCGACTGCGCCTTCACCGCCACCGACGGCCGCCAGTTCGCCGTACTCGTCCGGGGCACCGAGGCCGAATGGCCACGACAGGAGCAGATCCAGCGGATCGCGCTGCAGGAGTTCGCCCCGGCGAGCTGAGCCGCCCCGCCGGGCCACGTACGCTGCCGCCAAGTCCCGCTATCCCGGCAGCTCCGTCCGCTCCCACCACTCGTACACCGGCAGCGTCCCCTCATCCGTTTCGCGTGTCCGCTGCGTGGCCCGGAAGTGCTCGTACCCGGCCAGATGCGGGATCTTCAGCTCGGGCGACCCCGGGGGATCGACCGGTACCACGCGCCCCGGGAAATCGTCCGGGCCGCCTTCCAGTACTGCCTTGCTCGCGGTGTCGTTACCCATGCCCGAATTGTCTTCCGGGCGACGGTGACGGAGCGCGGCGGCTCGCCGAGCGACGGCGACGAGGCGCCCGCGCTACGACCCCGTCCCGCCGCTCCGTTCGGTAATCCGTTGAGGGGGAGGGGCGGGTCAGTCCTTGGGGAATTCGTCGGTGGTGAGGGTGATGCCGACGACGGTGTCGGCGAGGTCGATGGGTTTGCCGTACGTCAGCGTGAGGTCGCTCTTGTACTCGCCGTCCTGAGGATCGGTGAAGACGCGGCAGCGGCCGATGTACGGGTCGGCGATCACATAGACCGGAACCCCGGCGGTGGCGTACGCCGCCCTCTTCGGCCCGTAGTCGTTCACCGCGGTGCCCTTGGTGATGATTTCGGCGACAAATTCGACGTCCTGGTGGCGATAGTGGCCCTTGTCGTCTTTGGCCCAGTCCTCGGCCAGCGCCACCACGTCGGAGGCGAATCCGTTCAGGTGGCCGGGAAAGTCGATGCGTACGTCGGACAGCACGCGCTTTTTCGGATATCGCGTGCGCAGCTGTTCGACGATGTCCAGGATGGTCTCCCAGTGCGTGGCCCGCTGCGGTGACATGTGGACGGTCCCCTCGACGATCTCGACCTTGTAGCCCTCGGGGACAGGCGTCTGCTCCAGCCATGCGAACAACTCGTCCAAGCTCAGCTCCTTGGGCTGATCATTGGGCTGTTCGCTGGCCTCGTCCATCTCGATCCCGTCGGTCTCGACCGTCTCGGTCCGCTCTTCGGTGATGGTCATCGTGCCGCTCCCTCCCCGCTGCCGCGCGATGCGGGCAGCTACCCGGTGCAACGCTCGTATGTACGAAAGGTCACGTCGCCTGCGACCCCGGCAACCGCTTCTCCAACGCCGAAATATCCACCGTATCGCCGGGCGGCGGCGTCTTCGAGGAAACCGGCTGGTCGTAGTTGCTCAGCAGGACCGTGCCGGTCTGGTGATCGGCCTCGGTGGTGAGTTTGCGGGGGTAGTGCTTGCCGCCGATGGCGACGTAGAGGGTCTGGGTCGCATTGCCCATCTTTTTGACGACGGGCAGGACGCGGACGCCCTCCTGGACGGTCGGCTTGCCCTTGGACAGGTGGGCGGTGGGCCGGCCGGAGGGGGGCGGGCTGGAGGGGGGCGGGCTGGTGGGTGCGGCGGCGGATTTCTGGAAGGCGGTCAGGTCGCAGGCGGTGGCGATGCTCTGGAGGAAGACGTCTTTGGCGGTGCCGTGCAGGTAGCGGCCCTGGTATTTGCGGGCGGCGGTGTCGCCCGCCTTGCCGGGCACCTGGGTCTTCCAGAACGCGGCGTCCGGTTTCATCCACACGTCGTTGCCGCGTTTGATGATGTCGACGCGGCCGTAGGAGCCCTTGCTGATGGTGCCGGTGCAGTTACCGGCCCGGTCGAAGGTGATGTCGAGCTTGCCCGCGTCGGCGGTCGCCATCGTGCGCAGGCGCAGCGACTTTGCGCCGAGGAGTGCGTGGAGTGAGGCGTCGGAGACCTGCTGGGCCGACTTGCCGGCGAGGTCGCCCTCGCCGTCCGCCGGGCCGGCCGCGGCCGCGACGCCCATCCAGGCAGGTCCGGCGAGAAGGGCTGCACCGCAGGTCAGGGCGGTGATCGCGGTCGCGGGGCGGCGTCTGCTGGCCATTGCTGCACCTCCGGTCCCGGGCGACGTGCGGCCGGAACATCGACTGGGGCATACGGCTATTCAGGGTACGTTCCGGACTTTTCATACGCACATTGGGCGATCGGACCCGCACGGAGTGACTCGGCTCACTTTCCATGAAGGTTTGGGCATAGGTAGGGGGCTTTCGGGGAGGGGTCCCCGTTGCTGAGTGCGCGAGTGGTTGCACCAGTGGGAACAAATTCGTAAGCGGAAGGCAGAACACACGTGTCGGCAATCGAGACCATTCACGTAGACGGGGTGTGGCTCCCCGCCGCGTCCGGCGCCACGCGGGAGGTCCTCGACCCCGCCGACGCGACAGTGCTCCAGCTGGTGTCCGAAGGCGGCGCCGCGGACGCGGACGCGGCCGTCGCGGCGGCCAAGCGGGCCTTCGACGGCGGCGCAGGCGCCTGGCCCCGTACGGCCGTGGCCGACCGCGCCGGCCTGCTGCGCCGGGTCGCCGATCTGCTCCGGCGCGACCGCGAGGAGATCGCGCTCATCGAGAGCCGGGACACCGGCAAGACGCTGGAAGAGGGCCGGGTCGACGTCGACTGCGTCACCGATGCCTTCTGCTACTTCGCCGACCTGGTGATGAACGAGAGCGGCGGACGGGTTGTCGACGCCGGGTCGCCCGACATCCACAGCGTCGTCGTGCATGAGCCGGTAGGCGTCTGCGCGATGATCACGCCCTGGAACTACCCGCTGCTGCAGGCGAGCTGGAAGGTCGCCCCGGCGATCGCGGCCGGCAACACCTTCGTCATCAAGCCCAGCGAGGTCACCCCGCTCTCGACCGTCCACCTCATCAAGCTGCTGGTCGAGGCCGGGCTGCCGGCCGGCGTCGCCAACATCGTCACCGGCGCGGGCCTGCCGGTCGGCCAGCGGCTGGCCGAGCACCCGGACGTGGACCTCTTCTCCTTCACGGGCGGCCTCGCCAGCGGTACTAAGGCGGGCGCGGCGGCGGTCTCCGGCGCCAAGAAGATCGCACTGGAGCTGGGCGGCAAGAACCCGAATGTGGTGTTCGCCGATGCGTGCGCGACCGAAGAAGGCTTTGACACCGCCGTCGACCAGGCGCTGAATGCCGCGTTCATCCACAGCGGGCAGGTCTGCTCGGCCGGCGCCCGGCTGATCATCGAGGAGCCGGTGCGCGACCGGTTCGTCGCCGAGCTCGCCCGCCGCGCCGAGAAGATCAAGCTGGGGCGGGGTACCGAGGACGGCGTGGAGTGCGGTCCGCTGGTCTCGCAGCAGCAGCTGGACAAGGTGGAGGCGTATGTCGCGTCCGCGCTTGCCGAGGGCGCGCAGCTGCGGTCCGGTGGCTCCCGCCCCAAGCCCTCGGACGTACGGCCCGCCACCGGCTACTTCTACGCGCCGACCGTGCTGGACGGCTGCCACCGCGAGATGAAGGTCGTCCGGGAGGAGACCTTCGGGCCGATCCTGACCGTGGAGACCTTCGCGACCGAGGACGAGGCCGTCGCGCTGGCCAATGACACCGAGTACGGGCTGGCGGGTGCGGTGTGGTCCGCCGACACCGCCCGCGCCCGCCGGGTCGCCGCCCGGCTGCGGCACGGCACCGTCTGGATCAACGACTTCCACCCCTACCTCCCGCAGGCGGAGTGGGGCGGCTTCGGCAAGTCGGGCATCGGCCGGGAACTGGGGCCCACGGGGCTGGACGAGTACCGCGAGAGCAAGCACGTTTACGAGAACCTGCGGCCGCAGCCCGTGCGGTGGTTCGCCGGCTGACGTCCGGTGACCCACAACTCCCCGGCCACGCACGCACTTTGCAGTAAGGAGCACCCCTCAATGCCCGTGTACGACTACGTCGTTGTCGGCGGTGGTACCGCCGGTTCCGTCATCGCCTCCCGGCTCACCGAGGACCCGAACGTCACCGTCGCCGTCATCGAAGGCGGCCCCTCCGACATCGACCGCGACGACGTCCTGACGCTGCGCCGCTGGCTCGGCCTGCTCGGCGGCGAGCTGGACTACGAGTACACGACCACCGAGCAGCCGCGCGGCAACTCGCACATCCTGCACAGCCGCGCCAAGGTCCTCGGCGGCTGCTCCTCGCACAACACCCTGATCTCCTTCAAGCCGCTGCCGTCCGACTGGGACGAGTGGGAGGAGGCCGGGGCCACCGGCTGGAACGCCAAGGCCATGGACCCGTACTTCGGCAAGCTGCGCAACAACATCGTGCGGGTGGCGAAGAAGGACCAGAACCAGATCGCCACGGACTGGATCGAGGCCACCAAGAGCGCGCTCGGGGTCCCCGAGGTCGTCGGCTTCAACGACCAGCCCTTCGAGGAGGGCGTCGGGTTCTTCGACCTCTCGTACCACCCGGAGAACAACAAGCGCTCCTCGGCGTCCGTCGCGTACCTGCATCCGCACATGGAGGCCGGCGACCGGCCGAACCTCACGCTGATGCTGGAGACCTGGGCGCACAAGCTGGAGCTGGACGGCAGCCGGGCCAAGGGCGTGCACGTGCGCACCAAGGACGGCGAAGAGGTCTACGTCGAGGCCGCGCGCGAGGTGCTGGTGTGCGCCGGCGCCGTGGACACCCCGCGGCTGCTGATGCACTCCGGCATCGGCCCGCGCAAGGATCTCGAGGCGCTGGGCATGGAGTGCGTACTGGACCTGCCGGGCGTCGGCGAGAACCTCATCGACCACCCCGAGTCGGTCATCGTCTGGGAGACCGACGGGCCGATCCCGGACAACTCCGCGATGGACTCCGACGCGGGTCTGTTCGTCAAGCGGGACCCGGAGCACAAGGGCCCCGACCTGATGTTCCACTTCTACCAGATCCCCTTCACCGACAACCCCGAGCGCCTGGGCTACGAGCGTCCCGAGCACGGTGTGTCGATGACCCCGAACATCCCCAAGTCCCGCTCCCGCGGCCGCCTTTACCTCACCTCCGCGGACCCCGAGGCCAAGCCGGCGCTCGACTTCCGCTACTTCGAGGACGAGGGCGACTACGACGGCAAGACCCTCGTCGACGGCATCAAGCTGGCCCGCAAGGTCGCCCAGGCCGAGCCGTTCGCCAAGTGGCTCAAGCGCGAGGTCTTCCCCGGTCCGGACGTGACCGACGACGCGGAGATCAGCGAGCTCGTACGCAAGGCCGCGCATACCGTCTACCACCCCGCCGGCACCTGCAAGATGGGTGCCACCGACGACCAACTCGCCGTCGTCGACCCGCAGTTGAAGATCCGTGGCCTGTCCGGCATCCGTGTGGCCGACGCCTCGGTCTTCCCGACGATGCCGGCCGTCAACCCGATGCTGGGCGTGCTCATGGTGGGGGAGAAGTGCGCCGAACTGCTCAAGGAAGCACCTACCAAGGGAGGTGATGCGTGATGGCAGCCACCTCCGCCATAGCCGCGTCCGAGTCCGAGTCCGCCGACGGCCGCGAGGTCGTCTTCTCCGTGCGTAACCTGTGGAAGGTCTTCGGCCCCAAGGCCGAGCGCATCCCCGACGACGCCTCCGTCGCCGATCTCTCCGCGCAGGAGCTGCGCGAGAAGACCGGCTGCACCGCCGCCGTCCGCGACGTCTCCTTCGACGTCCACAAGGGCGAGGTCTTCGTCGTCATGGGCCTGTCCGGCTCCGGCAAGTCCACCCTCGTCCGGTGTCTGACCCGGCTGATCGAGCCGACCAGCGGCGGCCTGGAGATGGACGGCGAGGATGTGCGCGCCATGGACCGCAGCGCACTGCGCGAACTGCGCCGCCGCCGCGCCTCGATGGTCTTCCAGCACTTCGGCCTGCTGCCGCACCGCACCGTCGTCGACAACGTCGCCTACGGCCTGGAGATCCAGGGCATGGGCAAGGCGGAACGCCGCGAGCGGGCCACCGAGATGGTCGAGAAGGTCGGCCTGGCCGGGCTGGAGAAGCGCCGCCCCGGGCAGCTCTCCGGCGGTCAGCAGCAGCGCGTCGGCTTGGCCCGCGCCCTCGCCGTGGACCCCGAGGTCCTGCTCTTCGACGAGCCGTTCAGCGCCCTGGACCCCCTCATCCGCCGCGATATGCAGGAAGAAGTCTGCCGCCTGCACAGCGAAGAGGGCCGCACCATGGTCTTCATCACCCACGACCTCGCCGAGGCGCTGCGGGTCGGCGACCGGATCGCCCTGATGCGCGACGGCAAGATCGTCCAGATCGGCACCCCCGAGGAGATCGTCGGCTCCCCGGCCGACGACTACGTCCGCGACTTCGTCCGGGACGTCCCGCGCGAGCAGGTGCTGACCGTACGGCGGGCCATGCGCCCGGCCGAGGACGGCGAGGCCGAAGCGGGCCCGGCGCTGACCCCCGACACCCTCATCTCCGACGCCATCGAGGCCGTCGCCCGCTCCGGCGGCGCCGCCCGCGTCGTCGACGACGGCCGCTGCCTGGGCATCGTCGACCACGCCTGCCTG
This sequence comes from Streptomyces sp. NPDC028368, assembly GCF_055565615.1. Classification (NCBI taxonomy): domain Bacteria; kingdom Bacillati; phylum Actinomycetota; class Actinomycetes; order Kitasatosporales; family Streptomycetaceae; genus Streptomyces; species Streptomyces sp. NPDC028368. Next base: position 55,640 of record NZ_JBVHTY010000003.1, read on the forward strand.
CTCAAGGTGGTCGCCCGGATCGACCACCCGCAGCACGGCGAGGTGGCTGCCTGATGTACGCCGCCGCTCCCCACCGCGGTGCCAGGCTCCGCGTCGTCAGCTCCAGAGTCCCCGTGGCGACCCGCCGCTCCCGTCTGCGCGCGGCCCTGCTGCGCCGCTGGCGCGAGGCCCAGCGCGCCGCCGCGATGAATGTCCTCACCGGCACCGTGAAGCGGGGGCGCGCATGAGTGTTTTCGGTACGCCCCCGATCTCCCAGAGATACCTCGACACCGCCAAGCCCGCCCCGGTGCAGCAGCTGCTGCACCGCCGCGGCCTGGCCAAGCTCCTGCTGCTCGCCGTGGCCGCGGCCGTCCTGGTTCCGCTGCTGCAGTCCAAGTACGGCGCCGCCTGGCCGTCGTCGCTGACCGTCGACGTCTCCGGCCCGCTCGGCAAGACCAGCGACTGGATTATCGACAACCGCGACAGCCACTGGCTGTTCGTGTACTTCCTCGGCCACCTCAGCAACGCCGTGGTGATCTCCGTACGCGGTGTCTATCTGCTGCTGCTCGCCCTGGGCTGGACCGGCGTGACGGCCGGCGTCACGCTTCTCGCCTGGCGCGTGGCCGGCCTCCGCATCGCCGCCACCGCCCTGATCTCCTTCCTGGTCAGCGGCCTGCTCGGCATGTGGGTCCCCACCATGCAGACGCTCGCCCTGATGGTCGTGGCGGTCGCCGTCTCGGTCGTCGTCGGCGCCCTGCTGGGACTGGCCGCCGGCCTCTCGGACCGGCTGTTCAAGATCCTGCGCCCGGTCCTCGACACCATGCAGGTCCTCCCGGCCTTCGCCTACCTGCTCCCCGTCGTGCTGGTCTTCGGCATCGGCGTACCGGCCGCCCTCCTGGCCACCGTCATCTACGCGGCTCCGCCGATGGCCCGCCTGACCGCGCTCGGCCTGCGCGGCGCCGACGCCGGCGTCCTGGAGGCCGTCGCCTCCCTCGGCGCCACCGGACGGCAGCGGCTGCTGACCGCCCGCCTGCCGCTGGCCCGTAAGGAGATCCTCCTCGGCGTCAACCAGACGATCATGATGGCGCTGGGCATGGTCGTGATCGCCTCGATGATCGGCGCCGCCGGTCTCGGTGACCGCGTCTACCAGGCGCTCGCCTCGGTCGACGTCGGCGCCGCGCTCTCCGCCGCGATCCCGATCATCCTGCTGGCCATCGTCATGGACCGCATCACCGCGGCGGCCGGAGGGGGGGACCGCCCTGCCCGAGCGAAGCCGAGAGCTTGGGGGAGCCTTGGCGCCGCCTCCGACCCCAACGGCCCCAAGCTGCTGCGCGGCTGGCCGGCCTGGGCGGGCATCGGCGTGATCACGGTCGTCCTCGCCGTCATCGGCCGCCTGGCGGGCTCCCTGGTCTGGCCGACCGGCTGGGTCGTCGCCATCGCCCGCCCGGTCAACGACTTCAAGGAGTGGATGGTCGACCACCTCTACTCCGGCGTCCCCGTCATCGGCGGCACCGCCGACTGGGCCGCCCACTTCACCGACTGGGTCCTCAACCCGCTGCGTGACGGCCTGACGGCGCTGCCCTGGTACGGCACGCTGCTCATCGTCGCCGCGCTGGCCTGGCTCATCGGCACCTGGCGCACCGCCCTGACCGCCGTCCTCGCGATGGCCGCCATCGGTGTGCTGGGCGTCTGGAAGCCGTCCATGAACACCCTCTCCCAGGTCATCGCCGCCCTGGTGGTGACCCTGGTGCTGGGCTTCGGCATCGGCATCCTGGCCGCGGGCAGCAAGCGCTTCGAAGCGATCCTGCGCCCGGTCCTGGACGTCATGCAGACCATGCCGCAGTTCGTGTACCTGATCCCGGTCGTCGCGCTCTTCGCCGTCGGCCGCGCCCCGGCGGCCGCCGCGGCCGTGGTCTACGCGCTGCCCGCGGTCATCCGGATCACCACCCAGGGCCTGCGCCAGGTGGACCCCGCCGCCATCGAGTCCGCCCACTCCCTGGGCGCCACCCGCTGGCAGACCCTCCGCCAGGTCCAGCTCCCGCTGGCCCGGCCCTCGCTCCTGCTCGCCGTCAACCAGGGCGTGGTCATGGTCCTCGCCGTCGTCATCATCGGCGGCCTGGTGGGCGGCGGCGCCCTCGGCTACGACGTCGTCACCGGCCTCGCCACCGGAGACCTGGCCATCGGCCTGGTCGCGGGTGTCGCCATCGTCTGCCTGGGCCTGATGCTCGACCGGGTCACCCAGCCCACGGACCGCCGCGCCACGGGGAAGGGAGCCTGACCATGTCCCGTACTCGTACCCTCGCGAAGATCACCGGCACCTCGGTGGTGGCCGGAGCGCTGCTCCTGTCCCTCTCCGCCTGCGGCAAGGCCGATATGACCAAACAGGCCTCGCCGTTCGCCGCGGCGAAGGGCTCCAAGTCCGTCACCCTCTCCGTACAGACCTGGGTCGGCGCCCAGTCCAACGTCGCGGTCGCCAAATACCTCCTCGAACACGAGATGGGCTACCACGTCGACACCGTCCAGGTGGACGAGATCCCCGCCTGGGACGCCCTCAGTCAGGGTCGGGTCGACGCGATCCTGGAGGACTGGGGCCACCCCGACCAGGAACAGCGCTACGTCAAGGACAAGAAGACGATCACGGCGGGCGGCGGCAACGGCGTCACCGGCCACATCGGCTGGTTCGTCCCCAAGTACTGGGCCGACAAGCACCCCGAGGTCACGAACTGGAAGAACCTCAACAAGTTCGCCAAGCAGCTCCGCACCTCGGAGAGCGGCAACAAGGGCCAGCTGATGGACGGTTCACCGTCCTATGTCACCAATGACAAGGCGCTGGTGAAGAACCTCAAGCTCAACTACGAGGTCGTCTTCGCGGGCTCCGAGGCGGCACAGATCACCCAGATCCAGCAGTTCGCCAAGCAGAAAAAGCCGTTCCTCTCCTATTGGTACGAGCCGCAGTGGCTCTTCAACCAGGTGCCGATGGTGGAGGTCAAACTCCCCAAGTACACGGACGCCTGCGCGGCCAAGGGCACCAAGGACCCCCAGTCCATCGACTGCGCCTATCCCACCACCCCCCTCCAGAAGTTCTTCAACGCCGATTTCGCCAAGAGCGGCGGCAGTGCCGCGGCATTCCTGAAGAACTTCAAGTGGACCAAGGACGACCAGAACGAGGTCTCCGAATCGATCGCCTCGAGCGGCCTTTCGGCCGATGAGGCGGCGAAGCGGTGGGTGGACAAGCACCCGGACGTCTGGAAGAAGTGGCTGCCCAAGCGGTAGCCGGGACGCGGCGTCCGATGTGACGCCGGTCCGGGGCGGGCGGCCGTACGCGAAGCGCGTGCGGCCGCCCGCCTCTTTTGCGTGCTACGCGGTCACCTGCCGGCGGTACGCGGTCACCTGCCGACGCAGCCGCGCACGCGGCGCGCTCGAGTCTCTGTCACCGGGGCACCCTGGCCCGCCAACTGTCCGTTCCGGAGCGGACGTTGGGCGGCGTTGTCGGTGGCTGCGGTTACGGTCTGCAGCATGGACGTACGGGGAATGACGATTGTGCTCGTCGGCCGTTTCCACGGCCTGCGCAGAAGTGAGGTGAAGCGGCGGCTGGAGGAGCTGGGCGCCCGGGTGACGGGGGCGGTGTCCGGGCGGACGGATCTGGTGTTCTCCGAGTACCTCTTCACCGACGGGGGACAGAATCTGCAGGAGGCACGCCGGCGGGGCCTCCCGATATGCGACGGCGGGGCGCTGCGCTCCCTGCTCGACGACAAGGACGCGGCCGACGATGCCGAGCGCGAGCCCGGAGCGGTCTCGGATCTGCTGGCACTGCGGGCGCGGCTGCTGAAGCTGGAGCGCGAGCAGGGCATCACGGAGGAGCACCGCGCCGCCACCCGCGAGATCCGCGCCACGGAGAGCGTGCATCTGCTCCATGGCGACGGCCATAAGTCGGAGATCAGCGATTACGCACTCAGCCCCTGCGGCCGCTATCTGGCCACCGGCACCTGGGTCGGCGACAAACGCGACGCCGGCGGCACCCTGGCGATCTGGGAACTGGCCTCCGGACGCTGCGTCAACATGCTGGGCAGCTTCAACGGCGGCATCGGCCGGCCGGGCCACGAGGGCGGCATCCAGTGGTCGGCCGACAGCAGCCGCATCGGCCTCGTCTACAACACCAACTGGGTCGAGGTCTTCGATCCGTTCGACCCCGCCCTCAGGGACAACAACTGGGCCGTCGCCCCCTTCGCCTCCGCCAGGGTGGCGGACGACGCGGATTGGCCGCCCGTGTGGGCGCTGTCGCCGGACGGCAGGCGGGCCTTCGTGGCCTCCGCGTCACCGTGTGAGGTGGGCGGCTGTGTCGTCCCTCTGGGGCGGGGCGCGCTGCACTGGACTCCCGGTCAGGCGCCGCCCGCGCACCCCTTCCTGCTGGCCGAGCGGCTGCGGGAGCGCCTGCGGACCGCGCAGGTGCGTGTGCACGGCGCCGTCGCGCTCGAGGCCGACCATGTCCGCTGGTCGCGGGACGGCACCCGGCTGCACGCGCTGGGCGGGGGACCGGACCGTACGAAGGCGTTCGTCGTCGACGTCGCTTCCGGACAGGTGCGCCTGCTCGCCGGGATCGGCGGACCCGCCGCGTGGAGCCCCGATGACCGGCTGCTGGTCCACTGTCACGACGGCCTGCGCTTCCTCGACGCGGCGACCGGCGGGCCGCACGGCAAGGGACCCGGGCAGCGAGGCGTGTCCGCGCTGCGGTGGGGCATGCGCGGCGCCGAGCCCCGGCTGGCGGCCCTGGTGGGGGAGGGCAACGCCGACGGGGCCGAGCCCGGCGTCCTCATCCACGACGGGACCCGCTTCCGCTACCGCCTCGACGTCACGCCGGTGCCCGAAGACCTGGTCTTCGCCGATTCCTGGGCCTGGTCCCCGTCCGGGGAGGCGGGAGCCTGGCTCACGGCCGACGGGCGGGTGGAGGTGTGGTCGCTGGAAGGGGACGCGCCACGCCGGCTGCGCACCCTGGACGTACCGCCCGAGACCGGTGTGGTGCTGTGGGGCGCCGACGATGTCCTGGTCGCTATGAGCCCCACCACGCTGCGGTTCCTGCGGGCCGGATCCGGCGACGTCCTCGGCGACTTCACCTTCCTCCGGGAGCCGCAGGCCCTCAGGCCGCTGAGCGAGGTGTGGTTCTTCGACACGAACTACTTCGCGCCCGACGACACGACATGGTGTGCGGCCTTCCCCGAGGGCGTCGTGATCGCCCCGGACGGCCGGGAAGCCGAGTCGCTGGACGGCGTCCTCGCCTGGACGGTGCACAAGCGCCTGGCCTGGCCGGTGCGCTGGGGCGCGCTCGATGTCGTACCGGACGCACGGGCCGCGAGCGAACTGCTCGACGACGGGGAGGGCTCCGGCTGGAATCTGAGCTACAACCGGGAGGAGATCGAGCAGCGGCAGCGGCAGCAGCTGCGGAACACCCCCTGGCCGCCGCGCGACAGGGCGACGGTCGAGGACCTCATCGAGCAGGCACACCACGGGCGCGCGTACGGGGACGAAGGAGACGACCGCCGCTTCCGGAACCTGCGGCTCACCGCCCGGCTCTGCGCGCGGCGCGGCGCGGCCGACCAGGCCATCGAGATAGCCGGGGGCATTCACCCTCCGGGCGAGCGGGTGGCCGCGTCCGCCGAAGTGGCGATGATCCTTGCCCGGGAGGGCCGGACGGGCGAGGCCCGCGCCGCCTTGGCCAGGGCCGAGAAGGACCGCATGTGGCAGGCCGACGAGGCTTCCTGGATGAGCCACGAGTCCGCGTTCATCGCGGCCGCGATGGGTGGGGCGTACGAGGCGCTGGGCGACCCGGCGCGTGCGGACGGGTGGTTCGATCTCGCGCACAGGACGATCGTCCCGGAGGTCCACGCCTGGCAGAACCGTCTCGCGGTCATCTGGGCCCTCACCGAATGCGGGCGCCAGGACGAGGCCCGCGCGCTGTGGGGACCCGCCGCGTGGTACGCCGAACCGGAGCCGCATCACCCCTCCGTCGAGGCGTATCTGGTCTACCTGGTGCGTACCGGCCGCCACGCCCTGTGCGACGAGTTCCTGGCCGCGTGGGAGGAGACCGCCGCCCGCCGGCGCGCCGACCCCGCCTTCGCGCGCTCGCGCATCCGGGACGTCCGTGTGGTGGCCGAGTCGCTCAGACCCGCCGCCGGGCACCTCACCCCCCTCTCCCCGACCCCTGACGATCTGGCCGAACTCTCCGCCGCCTACGACGAGTTGCGGCAAACTCCACGCAGTCGGCAGGCGCACCCCACCCGACTGCTCATCCAGCACGCGGCGCGCGTCGGGCACCTCGGAGCGGTGATCGACCTCCTCGGACGGCTCCCGGAGCTCGACGACGGCGACGCCCGCTCCCGTACCGCGTTCGCCGCCCTCTGGCTCGCCACGACGGGGCGGACGACGGAGCCCTGGTAGCGAACGGTCCACCGCCGCCGTCACCCGTCCGGATGGCGGCAGGCGATCCCCCGCACGGCGCGGCGGCAGGCGCAGCAGTGTGGGGACCGCCTGCCGCCGACGAAGGGCCCCGCCGCCATGCCGCTGCCGCCGAAGTGCCCCACCCAGGACTGTGACGACTGGCTGTGGAAGGACACCACGACCACCGACACCGACTGGGACAACTGGCGGTGGTGGTGCCGTCGCTGTGACCGCAGGTGGTACCCGACGGCGAAACAGCTCGCGGAGTTCCGTTACGGGTCATCGGGGATGCGGCACCAGCCGCATCCCGGGTACCGCGACCCCCGGGTGGCCCGGCGGTAACGCCGTAGGCGGCTCCCGGCCACTCGCCCCCTGCCGTGTGGCGGCATAGTAGAGCGCGCCCCCGGCCGGGGGCATGACAAGAGGGCGCGTCGCGCGGAGCGGTGCGCCGGTGTACGCAGCAGGGGGACCCCGCACCATGCCATCCATTCGCCGTACCACCGCCGCGGCCGCGACGCTCGCCGCCGTGCTCGCCGTTACCGTCACCGGCTGCGGCCCCAGCGACAACGCCGCCGCGGGCAGGCCCGGCAGTTCGGCCGCCGATGAGAAGGGCGCGGGCGGCGAGGGTGGCCTCAAGCTTCCCAAGGGCATGCCGACCAGCATCGACGACCTGAAGAAGTGGAAGGACGGCGGCTGGCAGAACTGGGACAAGTGGGCGCGTAAGGCGCAGGACTTCGCCAATCCGATCATCAAGGACCACTGGAAGGCGGACCGCCTGGCGAAGGCGAAGGCCGCCCCCGAGATCGGGGTGAAGGCCACCGGCGCGGGCAGCGAGTTCGATGCGACCGACCCCGAGCCGCGGCCGATCACCGCCGAGCAGGTCGCCCGCCCGTACCACCAGCACATGGCCCCCGTCGGGAAGATCTTCTTCGACAGCCCCAAGGGCCCGATGGTCTGCTCCGGCACGATCGTCGAGGACCCCGCCCACCCCGGAAAGTCCAACCTGGTGTGGACCGCCGGCCACTGCGTCCACTCCGGCAAGCAGGGCGGCTGGATGCGCAACATCGTTTTCGTGCCGTCCTACAACGACAACGGCGTCCCGATGAACCAGGTCAACAGCACGCCGGCCCAGCAGGTCACGCCGTACGGCCGCTTCTGGGCGGACTGGATCACCACCTCCGGTGAGTGGATGAACATGGGCAGCGAGGAGAGCGGTAACGGCGGCTCCGCCTACGACTTCGCGGTGCTGCATGTGAAGCCGGAGAACGGCGGCGGCAAGTCGCTGCAGGAGACGGTGGGAGCCGCCGCCCAGGTCTGGTTCAACGGCCCCTCCGCCGACGGCATCAGTTCCCTGGACGCCTTCGGCTACCCGGCCGCGCCCCCCTATGACGGCGCCCGGATGATGAACTGCCCCGCCCGCCCCGGCCGCCTCACCATGCAGCAGGGCACACCCGCCATGCACCGCATCGGCTGCACGATGACCGGCGGCACCTCGGGCGGCGGCTGGTTCGTCAACCGCGGCGGCAAGCTGACGCTCGTCTCCAATACGTCCATCAGCTCCAACGCCCACACCTGGCTCGCGGGCCCGCACCTGGGCCCGGAGGCGCAGCGCGTCTTCGACGGGATCAGCCGGAAGTTCGCCGGCCAGTAAGCCCGTGCGGCGCCGTAGCGGGCAGGGGCGGGTCTCGCTACGGCGTCGGCGGCAGCGCCCGGCACAGGGCCTCCAGGGCCCCGGGGAAGGCACGGTCGGTGGGCGTCGCGTAGCCGATGACCAGGCCGTGGCGCGGGGGCATGGTGGCGGCCGGGGGGGGCGGTAGCCGGAGAGGCCGTCGAGGGCCAGGCCCTGCCACTGGGCGGCGCGCAGGGCGGCGCGTTCGGCGGAGTCGGAGGAGCCGTCGGGGAGTTGGAGCACGGCGTGCAGACCGGCGGCGATGCCGGTGACGGTGAAGTGCGGGGCGTGGGCGGTCACCGGGGGCTTCCACCGGGCGCCCCGGGGACCGGGGCGGCTCAGCTCTCCTCCCGCGGCTCCTCCCGCAGCTCCCGCTGCAACCGCTCGGCCATCTCCGCCACGGCCGCCATCGCCCGGCGCTGCAGCCCCGGGCCGAAGGTGACCCGGGACGCGCCCAGGGCTCCCAGCTCGCGGGGTGACGGGCCGTCCGGGGTGACCACGGCGTTGACGGGGATGCCGATGGCGGCGGCCAGTTCGGCGAGCAGCGCGGGCGGGGCGAGGATCGGGTAGACGCAGTCGGCGCCCGCCTCCGCGTACAGCCGGCCGCGCCGGATCGCCTCCTGCGTGCCCTCGTCGCCCCGCAGGAACGTATCGATCCGGGCATTGATCACCAGCGCGTCGCCCGCCTCGGCCCGTACCCGGGCCAGCCAGTCCGCCTGCGCCTCGGCCTCCCGCAGGACGCCGGACGCCTGGTCGCTGTCCTCCAGGTTGCAGCCCACCGCCCCGGCGTCCGCGAGACGGCTCACCAACTCCTTGACGGACAGCCCGTATCCGGCCTCCACATCCGCCGATACGGGCACGTCCACGGCCCGGACGATCCGGGTGATGGCCGCGAACATCTCGTCCGCCGGGGTGCTCCCGTCCTGGTAACCGAGGGAGGCCGCGATGCCCGCGCTGGGCGTGGCCAGGGCCGGGAACCCGGCGTCGGCGAACGCCTTGGCGGCGGCGGCGTCCCAGGGGCCCGGCAGGACCAGGGGCAGGCCGGGGCCGTGGTGCAGGGCGCGGAGGGCTGCTGCTGTCATGAGGTGTCTCCTGGCGGCGTCAGGGGGTGTGCGCGTACGGGGGTGCGGATCGCGACGTTGATCCGGTTCCAGATGTTGATGACCGCGATCAGCGAGATGAGGCGGGTCAGCTCGGCCGGGGTGGATCCGTTCCTCCCGGTGCTGGTGGCGGTTGCGGCGGTCACCCTTGCCCCGGCGCCATCCGGGTGGAGACGCCGAAGCGGTTCCAGGCGTTGATGGTGGTGATCAGGGCGATCAGCTGGGCGAGCTCGGCCTCGTCGAAGAGGGCGGCGGCGCGGGCATGGACGGCGTCCGGGACGAAGCCGTCGGTCAGGACGGTGATGGCCTCGGTGAGGGCGAGGGCGGCCTGCTCCTTGGGGGAGTAGAAGGCTTCGGCCTCCTCCCAGGCATTGAGGAGGTAGATGCGCTCCTCGGTCTCGCCGGCCTTCCTGGCGTCCTTGATGTGCATATCGATGCAGAACGCGCAGTGATTGATCTGCGACGCACGGATCTTGACCAGCTCGACCAGCGTCGGGTCGAGACCCTTCCTGGCCGCCGAATCGAGGGCGACCATGGCCTTGAAGACCTCGGGGGCGAGTTTGGCCCACTGCAGGCGGGGGCCGTGCGGATGGGGCGTCTGAGGTGCCGCGTCGGGCGTTGTCCGTGTCGTCATGCCTACGACGCTACGTGGGCAATGGCACCCCTGTATGGTCCACTTCCATGGAGAATTCCTGGGCCACTTTCGGGCGGGACCTGCATCTGGACCTCACGGGTCCCGGAGGGGTGCGGGCCGCCCTGCTGCGGGCGCTGCGCGACGCCGTACGGTCCGGCCGGCTGGCCCCAGGGTCCCGCCTGCCGTCCTCCCGCTCGCTCGCCGCCGACCTCGGCATCGCCCGCAACACCGTCGCCGACGCCTACGCCGAACTGGTCGCCGAGGGCTGGCTCAGCGCCCGCCAGGGCTCCGGCACCCGCGTCGCCGAGCGGTCGCCGGCCCGCGACGCCCCCCGCCCGGCCCGGCGCGCCCCCGGCGTGGCCCGCCCCGCCGACCGGCCGCGTTTCGACCTCACCCCCGGCCGGCCAGACGTCTCCTCCTTCCCCCGCACCGCCTGGCTGGCCGCCGCCCGCCGCGCGCTGACCGCCGCCCCCAGCGAGGCCTTCGGCTACGGCTCACCGGCCGGCCGCCCCGAACTCCGCACCGTCCTCGCCGACTACCTGGCGCGCGCCCGCGGGGTCCGCGCCGACCCGGACCGGATCGTCGTCTGCGCCGGGTTCATGCAGGGGCTGGGGCTCCTGAGCCGGGCGCTGGGCGCGGGGGCGGGGCGGGTGGCCGTCGAGTCGTACGGGCTCTTCTTCCACCGCGATGTCCTCACCCGCGCGGGACTGGGCACCGTCCCCCTCCCCGTCGATGAACACGGCGCCCGTACGGAGGAGCTGGCCGCCCTCGATGACGTATCCGCGGCGCTGCTCACCCCCGCCCACCAGTTCCCCACCGGCGTCTCCCTGCACCCCGACCGCCGGGCCGCCGCCGTCAACTGGGCCCGCTCGACCGGCGGTTACGTCTTCGAGGACGACTACGACGGCGAGTTCCGCTACGACCGCCAGCCGGTCGGCGCGCTCCAGGGCCTGGACCCCGACCATGTCGTCTACCTGGGCACGGCCAGCAAGAGCCTCGCCCCGGCGCTGCGACTGGCCTGGATGGTGCTGCCGGACCGCCTCGTCGACCCGGTGCTGGCCCTCAAACGCACCGGCGAATGGCAGTCCGGCGCACTGGAACAGCTCACCCTCGCCGAGTTCCTCGCCTCCGGCGCGTACGACCGGCATCTGCGCGGTATGCGGCTGCGCTACCGGCACCGCCGCGACCAGCTGGTGGCGGCCCTGGCCGACCGCGCGCCGCACGTCCATGTCTCCGGCATCGCCGCCGGCCTGCACGCCGTACTCGAACTCCCGCCGGGCACGGAGCAGTCCATCGTCCAGGCGGCCCGGTGGCAGGGGCTGGCGCTGGAGGGCCTGAGCACCTTCCGGGAACCGTCGGCGCCGGGTGCCGCGCGGGACGCCCTGGTGGTGGCGTACGGGACGCCGCCGGACCACTCGTTCGCGGGCGGGCTGGAGGCGCTGATCAGGGCGCTGCCTCCGGGGGAGTGACGGACGGGCGGGCGGGGGCCCCGGCAGGGCCGGAAATCGCGACGGGGGCGCCGATCACGCCGGCCGCCATCCACCGCCGGACGCGGGCACCGTGGAAGTCGTTGCCGCTGCGGGCGTCGAAGCGCTCGGCGAGGGCCACGGCCCGCTGCCGCAGCTCGGCGGCGAGCGCCGCGACCGTGGTGTCCGGACGCCGCCGGCCTTGGGAGGCCGGGAACCGCACCGGCAGCGCCCCCTCGCCCGCGGCCTCCAGCCCGGCAAGGACGGCGACCGACGCCGCGGCGAAGTCCATCTCCGTCAGCGGAGTGGTGAACCGGTCCAGCCACGAGAAGTGCCGCTCGATGAGATCGAGGCCCCGGCCGGGATTGCCGGTGTGGACGCAGAAGAGCAGATGGAGCGGGAGCTGTTCGAGGTGGTGCGGGTTGTCACGTATCCGCCGGTAGGCGCGGTGGTGGGCATCGACGGCCGCTTCGCTGCGGCCGGCGCGGACATAGGGCAGCAGCAGTTCGGAGTCGATGCACTGCGGCTGCTTGGCGCACGAGGCGTTACGGGCCGGCTCACCGGTCACGATCGCCTCCTCGTCGCGGCCCAGCGCCACCAGGGTGCGCACCTGGCTGGTCGGGACGCAGCCGGAGCAGTCCGAGAGCCCGTCCCGCCGGGTGCGCGCCATCCGCTCGTAGAACTCCTGGGCCTGCGCCGGCTCGCCCAGGCTCTCCGCGAACATGCCGCGGTGCTGCAGTACGGCGTGCAGGCTGTGGCCGCCGCGCCGGTAACGGCTCTCCATGTCGTCCAGCAGGTCGTGCGCCCGGGTGAGCGCAATCTCCGGGAACAGGCTGACGATCCAGATCATCCACTTGTACTGCCACAGCAGTTGGTGCTCGGCCTGGCCGCCGAACCGCTCCGGCTCCCGGTCGTACGCCGCCAGACACCAGGAGAAGGAGAGCAGGGCCTTGGTGGGCGCCCAGCTGTTGGTGAACACCGACGTGGCTTCCATACGCACCTGGAAGGCGAACTCCACCAGCCCGAGCGCATCCGCATGGCGGATCACCTCGTCCAGGGCGGCGAACTTGGCGTCGCCCGCCGGCATGCCGTACGTCGTGCGGAAGAGCGTGCGCAGCTCCTGCTCGGTGTAACTCACTGGGCGCCTCCGGCGACGGCCCGGCCGATCAGGCCGAGGAAGGACTGGTTGAGCGCGGCCGTGTCGGCCGGGCGCAGCGGGTGATGCCCCAGCAGCAGGGCCTGCACGTACAGGCCCTCCAGGCACGTCGCCCGCAGGTCGGGATCGGTCAGCGCCAGCACCTGGCGGGCCAGCGCATTGCGGTGATTGAGCACCAGTCGGGGCCGGGGCGCCTCGGCGGCCCGGAAGCTGCCGAGGACCGCCGTCCACACCTCGTCCGCCTGCTCCGTCGCCTCCCGCAGGTCCGCCTGGAACGCCGTGTCCCCGTCGAGGAGATAGAGCGTGGGCAGCCCGGACGGCTCGAAGGACCGGACGAGAAGATCGCAGCCGAGCCCGGCCAAGGCACCCTCGGCGGTGGCCAGGGCGGAGGCGATGGCCCGCTCCTCGGCGGCGCTCAGCCGCTCCAGGTGGGTGGTCAGATCGGCCGCCCGCAGCGTCTCGGCCTCGACCCCGTCGTCCAGGGTGATCAGCCGGTCGATCAGCTCGGTGTCGTAGACATATCCCGCATTGACGACCGCGAGGCCCTGCGCCGCGGCGACAGGTGCCAGCTGCCGGAACTCGTCGAGCGCCGGGGTGAACCGGATCACTCCGTACCGCTCATGGAACTCGCGCAGCGTGAGCGGCCCGGCATTGGTCTCCACCGGCCAGAACTCCGTCACCAGCCGCAGCATGGCGTCGTCGTGCAGGGCCAGCGCCTTCACGCCGAGGTGGTGGACGCGCAGGAACTCCTGCAGCCGCCCCGGGTCCTGCCGGCTCAGCCGGACCAGCCAGCCCCGTAGCGCCTCGCCCAGCTTCTCGCGGGTGTCGGCCAGCAGGTCGTTCTCGTAGAGGGCCTCCCGGCTCGCGGTCGGCCGCAGTTCGGAGGTGTCCACGACGCAGCGCACGAAGAAGGCCCACTCCGGCAGCAGCCGCTCCGCGCCCTCGGCGAGCAGCATCTGCTTGAGGTAGACGCGATGCGCGGCCGGGACCGCCGGGTTGGCGGGCATCGGCAGGATGAACGCGACGCCGCGCAGCCCGGCCTCGCCGACGGACAGATCCACCACGTCGAACGGGGCGAAGCCGAAGACCTCCTGGCAGTACGCCGCCAACCGCGCCCGGCGCCGGTCCGGCCCCTCGTCCACGGGGCGGTCCCAGGGCGCCGTGCCGCCGGTGATCTGCTTGCCGTCCACGGTGACCGGGTACGGCAGATGGGCGCCGAAGTGCTCCACCAGCTCGGTGATCGAGGCGCGGGAGAGCAGCCGGCCGCAGCCGGGGCGGGGACGCAGGGTGACGGTGGTGCCCGCCGCCGCGCGCTGCCCGCCGTCCGGGGCCGGGCGCACCGTGTAGCTGCCGTCGGAGCTGCCGTGCCACAGCACGGTGGGCTCTCCGGCCCGGCGTGTGGTCACCTCGATGGCGTCCGAGACCATGAAGCAGGAGAGCAGGCCGATACCGAACTGTCCCAGGAACTCGTGCCGGGCAAAGCCGAGTTCATCGCGTTTGGAGCTGCGGCCGATGGTCGCCAGCAGCTCGTGCACCTGCGCCTCGGTCAGCCCGATGCCGTTGTCGCTGATGGTCAGCGAGCCGTCGTCGGTGGCATCACCCGAAGTGATCTCGATCCGGCCCGCCCGGCGCGGGCCGTCGTCGGCGCGCTGCGCGGCGGTGATCGCATCCACTGCGTTCTGCAGCAGCTCGCGGGCGTAGACCTGCGGACTGGCGTAGAGATGATGGCTGAGCAGATCGACGATCCCGCGCAGATCGACGCGAAAGGACCGGTTGTCGGCCCCGGAGGGTTGTGACACGTACTCTCCCCGTTTTCGAACGTGACCGCTGGGCCCCAGGACAGCCCGGAGGGCCGGAGGGCCGCGGCCGGCTACAACTCCCTGACGAACGACACCCGGTCCAGCCCCGGCCCGTCGTAATCCACCTGCACCGGCAGGCCGTGCTCGTCGGTCCGGTCGCCCGGCTCCAGACGGAACCCCATCCGGGTGTGGTACGCGACGGAATCGCGGTTGTTGGGGCTGGTGATGCACCGGACCTGGCTGCGGCCGGCCTCCCGGGCCAGAGCGAAGAAGCGATCGTACAGCGCACTGCCGACGCCGCCCCGTTTGCCGTCCGGGCACACGCCAACGAAGTGGATGTACGCGGTCCCGGGATCCGTCTGGGACAGAAAGCCGATCAGGAAGGCGTGCAGCGCGCCGTCGGGGCGCTCGGCAAGGAAGCTGGTGCCGGCGAAGTGCTGCAGGAACAGGCGCGGTACGAGCAACTGCCGCTGCAGCGCGCCCGCCGCACCGCCCAGGCCGCCCCACCAGTCGGCCAGGGCCACCTGGAGACGCGGGTGGTCCGAGGGCGTGGGGTGACGCAGCGTCAGCTCTCCGGGCATTCCGCCGAGCGTCGAGGTGCCTTCTGCCATGGCCTGGTCCCCTGATCCTTCGAACGTACGACGTACCGGCCGGATTACCCTACGGGCCGTGCGCCCGGGGATTCCACGGCGTTTCCGCGCCCCCCGCCCGGCCGCCGGCCGCCCGCACCCGGGAGCCCCCCCCGTACCGGCAACTCCCGTCGCACTCACGACGGTTCGGGTGACCGCTCCGCGGCCGGCGCCTCCCCGAACCGCGCCAGGGCCAGCGCCCCCGCCACCGCCAACGCGAAACCGGTCACCGCCAGCGGCGCCAGGCCCGCGCGGGTACGGTCGCCGAGCCAGGCGACGCCGACCAGGGCGGGGCCGATGGTTTCGCCGATCACCATGCCGGCGGTGGCGGTGGTCACCGAACCGCGCTGGAAGGCGGAGGTCAGCAGGAGGAAGGCGGCGCCGCCGCCGATCAGCAGGGCGTAGGTCGCGGGGTTGGTGAGGAGGCCGGACGGTGAGAAGTCGTCGATGAGGCGTACGGCGACCTCCACCACCCCGAAACCGAACCCCGCGCCCAGGCCGAGGACCGCCGCGCGGGCACGGTCCGGGAGCCGGCCGGCCAGCGCGCCGGAGGCGAGCACGGCGAGCGCGAAGACCAGTACCGCGACGCGGAGTCCGGAGCCGCCCCGCAGATGCCCCTCCGCGCCGGACGAGAGCCCCAGCAGCGCGAGACCGCCGCAGACCGCGCCCACCGCCCCCCACTCGGCGCGGCTGAGCCGGGTGTGCAGCACCGGCGCCGCGACCACCGCCGTCACCGCGAGGGTCGCCGCGAGCGCCGCCCCGACCGCATAGATCGGCAGCGACCGCAGCGCCACCAGCTCCAGGAGGAAACCGACCCCGTCCAGGGCGAGTCCGAGCAGGTAGCGCCACTGTGTCAGCACCCGCAGCAGCAGGCGCGGATCCACACCGGAGGCGGTGCCCGGTGGGGTCGTCCGGGCCGCCACGGCCTGGAAGACGGAGGCGGTACCGAAGCACACAGCCGACGCAAGCGCGCAGATCATCCCGAGGACCATGAAGCGACTTTAGGGGGAGAAGTCGGAACCGGGGCAGGGCCTTCCTGGTGAGCGGAAAGCCACCCCCCTAGGCTGGCCCCCGTTCAGACACGGACGGCAACGGGGGAGACGAAGCGATGGCGGAGAAGGCACGGCGGCGGCTGCGGTCGAGCACGGTGATCCTGGGCGGGATGGGCGCTCTGGCCGCCGCTCTGACGTCCTGCGGCTCAGAGCCGGACAAGCGCTGTGTGGACCGCAACAGCTATGCCGAGGGAACGGGTTACCGCGTCGTCGACGCCAAGAACTGCTCGGCGGGCGGCGGCTCGTCCTCCGGAAGCAGCGGTACGAGTGGCGGTTACGGCAAGAACGGCCGCGGCGGCGCGACGGGCAAGCAGTCCGTGGACGCCCAGTGGTACTACGGGGCAGACAAGCCGAGCGGCCGGTTCGCCGACGAGGGGACGTTCAGCAAGAGCACGGCCGTCAACCGCGGCGGCTTCGGCTGCTCGGGCTCGCACGGTTCGCACGGCTCCTACGGCGGCTGAGCGGACCGGGCGCCGAGATGAAACGCCACACCACCGACCCCCGCCCCCACTGGCAGCAGACCGTCGAGTCGCAGGGCCTGATCTACCCGCTCACCCGCTATCCGGACGATTCGCTGCGCCCGTACTGGGACGAGAGCGCGTACTACTCCTTCTCGCTCCCCGAGGTCGAGGCGCTGGAAGACGTCGTCGAGGAGCTGCACGGGATGTGCCTGGCCGCGGCCGCGCACATCGTGGAGCGGGGCCGTTTCGGCGATCTCGGGATCGACGATCCGCGGCTGGCCGGGCTCGTCGCCGAGTCCTGGCGGCGGCGGGACGAACTCCCCTCCGTCTACGGGCGGTTCGATCTGCATTACGACGGCAGCGGGCCGGCCAAGATGCTGGAGTACAACGCCGATACGCCGACCTCGCTGGTCGAGGCGGCCAGTCCACAATGGTTCTGGATGGAGGAGCGCTTCCCCGGCGCCGACCAGTGGAACTCGTTGCACGAGCGGCTGGTGGCGGCCTGGAAGCGGCAGGCGGCCCTGCTGCCGCCGGGGGCGCCGCTGCACTTCGCGCACTCGGCGGCCGATGAGCTCGGCGAGGACCTGATGACCGTCGCCTATCTGGAGGAGACGGCGCAGCAGGCCGGTCTGGAGACCGTGGCGATCCCCATGGAGGACATCGGCTGGGACCGCCTCTCGGGCCGCTTCGTGGACCAGCGGCTGCGGTTCATCCGGGCCTGTTTCAAGCTCTATCCGTGGGAATGGCTGGCCACCGACGACTTCGGTCCGCACGTCCTGGACACCCTGGACAACGGCGGCGGTACCGGCTCCACCCTCTGGATCGAGCCGGCCTGGAAGATGCTGCTGTCCAACAAGGCGCTGCTGGCGGTGCTGTGGGAGCTGTTCCCCGGGCATCCGAATCTGCTGCCCGCCTACCTTGACGGGCCGCGGGAGCTGGCGCGGACGCGGGGGTATGTGGCCAAGCCGCTGCTCGGCCGGGAGGGCGCCGGGGTCACGCTGCACGAGCCGGGTGCGGAACCGGTGCTGCGCGGGCCCGAAGATCCTTGCTGTTACCAGGAGTTGGCGCCGCTGCCGGACTTCGACGGGAACCGGGTGGTGCTCGGTGCCTGGGTCGTGGAGGACGAGGCGGCGGGACTGGGGATCCGGGAGTCGGCGGGGCCGGTCACCGATGAATACGCGCGGTTCGTTCCGCATGTGATCCTTTAGGCCGCCGGGCGCCTGTCCGCGCCCCGGGCTACGCCTCCAGTACGCCCCGCAGCTGGTCGAGCCCCCAGGCCAGGTCCTCCTTGCTGATCGTCAGCGGCGGCGCGATCCGGATCGTGGCGCCATGGGTGTCCTTGACCAGCACCCTGCGCGCCATCAGCCGCTCCGAGACCTCCCGGCCGGTGCCGCGCGACGGGTTGATGTCCACGCCCGCCCACAGTCCGCGCCCGCGCACCGCGTCCACCGCGCCGCCGCCCGCCAGCGGCCCCAGCTCATCGTGCAGATGCCGGCCCAACTCCGTTGCCCGCGCCTGGAATTCGCCGGTCCGCAGCATCGCGATGACCTCCAGCGCCACCGCACACGCCAGCGGATTCCCGCCGAACGTCGACCCGTGCTCGCCCGGCGCGAAGACGCCCAGCACCTCGCGCGAGGACACCACCGCCGACACCGGGACCACCCCGCCGCCCAGCGCCTTGCCCAGGACGTACATGTCCGGGACCACGCCCTCGTGCTCGCAGGCGAAGGTCCGGCCCGTGCGGCCCAGCCCGGACTGGATCTCGTCGGCTATGAACAGCACGTTCCGGCCACGGGTCAGCTCCCGTACGCCCGCCAGATAGCCCGGGGGCGGCACCAGCACGCCCGCCTCGCCCTGGATCGGCTCCAGCAGCACGGCGACCGTGTGATCGTCGACGGCCGCCTCCAGCGCCGCGAGATCGCCGTACGGGACGATCTCGAAGCCAGGGGTGTACGGGCCGAAGCCGGCGCGGGCCTCCTCGTCCGTGGAGAAGGAGACGATGGTGGTGGTCCGGCCGTGGAAATTGTTGTCCGCGACGATGATCTTCGCCCGGCCGTCCGGGACGCCCTTGACCTGGTAACCCCACTTACGGGCGGTCTTCACCGCCGTCTCGACCGCCTCCGCGCCGGTGTTCATCGGCAGCACCAGCTCCATCCCGCACAGCTCGGCCAGCTGCGTACAGAAGTCGCCGAACCGGTCGTGGTGGAAGGCGCGGGAGGTGAGGGTGACCCGCTCCAGCTGGGCGGCGGCCGCATCCAGCAGCCGGCGGTTGCCATGGCCGAAATTCAGTGCGGAGTATCCGGCGAGCAGATCCAGATAGCGCCGGCCCTCCACATCCGTCATCCAGGCACCCTCGGCCGTGGCCACCACGACCGGGAGCGGGTGGTAGTTGTGCGCGCTGTGGGATTCGGCGGCGGCGATGGCCCGTTCCGTTTCCGTGGACGTCACCGGTGGCTCCGTTCGGTAGAGCGGGTGCCGGTGCCCGTGAGGTGCACGCGGCGCCCCTTTCCATTGTCACGCTCGATAGGCTGTGCGGTGCACACCGCGACTGGCGTACGGGGAAACGACCCCGAGGGAGCGGTGGGCGGCCGCATCAGCGGCCCCATCGCGAGGTGTCGCCCCGCCTGGGCACCCCGGGACCCGACCGGAGAACCGATCGCACGCCCCGGAGGAACATCCTCATGACGCTTCCCCTTTCCCACCCGCACCTCAGCGCCGCCGACCCCGAACTGGCCGCGCTCGTCGGTGCCGAGGAACTGCTGCAGGCCGACACCCTCCGCCTGATCCCCAGCGAGAACTACGTATCGGACGCGGTGCTCGAGGCCACCGGTACCGTCCTGCAGAACAAGTACAGCGAGGGATACGCGGGCCGTCGCTACTACGAAGGCCAGCAGAACATCGACCGCGTCGAGACGCTGGCCGTCGAGCGCGCCAAGGCCGTCTTCGGCGTCGAGCACGCCAACGTCCAGCCCTATTCCGGCTCGCCCGCCAACCTCGCCGCCTATCTCGCCTTCGCCCGGCCCGGCGACACGGTGCTCGGCATGTCCCTGCCGATGGGCGGCCACCTCACCCACGGCTGGGGCGTCTCGGCGACCGGGACGTGGTTCAACGGCGTGCAGTACGGCGTACGGGCCACGTCGGACCCGGAAACCGACGGCCGCATCGACTTCGACGAGGTGCGCGACCTCGCCCGCAAGGAACGCCCGAAGATCATCTTCTGTGGCGGTACGGCCGTCCCGCGCACCATCGACTTCGCCGCCTTCGGCGAGATCGCCCGCGAGGTGGACGCGGTACTCGTCGCCGACATCGCCCACATCGCCGGCCTGGTGGCGGGCGGCGCACACCCCTCGCCCGTACCGCATGCGGACGTCATCTCGACCACGACGCACAAGACCCTGCGCGGGCCCCGCGGCGCCATGCTGATGTCCCGCGCCACGCACGCCAAGGCCATCGACAAGGCCGTCTTCCCGGGCCTGCAGGGCGGTCCGCACAACCACACCACCGCGGCCATCGCGGTCGCTCTGCGTGAGGCGGCCGCCCCGTCCTTCCGGGACTACGCGCACGCCGTGGTCGCCAACGCCAAGGCGCTCGCCGAGGCGCTGCTGGCGCGCGGCTTCGACCTGGTCTCCGGCGGCACCGACAACCACCTGGTACTGATCGATCTCACGTCCAAGGACGTCCCGGGCAAGGTCGCCGCCAAGGCCCTGGACCGCGCCGGGATCGTCGTCAACTACAACACCGTCCCCTTCGACCCCCGCAAGCCCTTCGACCCCTCGGGCATCAGGATCGGCACCCCGTCGCTCACCTCCCGGGGCCTGGGCACAGACCGGATGCCGCAGGTCGCGGAGTGGATCGAGCGGAGCGTGACGGCCGCGCGGACGGGCGACGAGGCGGCCCTGGCGGCGATCCGGGGCGAGGTCGCGGAGCTGATGGCCGACTATCCGGCACCGGGGCTGCCGACGGCCGGCTGACCGGCGAACCGGGGCGCTGCCCGACCACGCGCCGGGCGGCGCCCCCGGACCTGAGACAATCGGTGCCATGGCTCTCGATCGCCCGACCGTCGCCCACCACCACCCTCAGGGGAATGGCTCCGCCATGCAGCGTCCTCCGCGAGTGCTCTCCGGTATCCAGCCCACCGCCGGGTCGTTCCACCTCGGCAACTACCTCGGCGCGGTGCGCCAGTGGGTGGCGTTGCAGGAGTCCCACGACGCCTTCTACATGGTCGTCGACCTGCACGCGATCACCGTCCCGCAGGACCCCGCGGAGCTGCGGCGCAACACCCGGATCGCCGCCGCGCAGCTGCTGGCCGCCGGCCTCGACCCGGAGCGCTGCACGCTCTTCATCCAGAGCCATGTGCCCGAGCACGCTCAGCTCAGCTGGGTCATGAACTGCGTCACCGGCTTCGGCGAGGCCAGCCGGATGACCCAGTTCAAAGACAAGTCGGCGAAGCAGGGCCAGGACCGTACGACGGTCGGGCTGTTCACCTATCCCGTGCTGATGGTCGCCGACATCCTGCTCTACCAGGCCGACCAGGTCCCGGTCGGCGAGGACCAGCGCCAGCACCTGGAGCTGACCCGCGACCTCGCGGACCGCTTCAACACCCGCTTCGGCGACACCTTCACGATCCCGAACCCGTACATCGTCAAGGAGACGGCGAAGATCTTCGATCTTCAGGACCCGTCGATCAAGATGAGCAAGTCGGCGTCCTCGCCCAAGGGCATCATCGACCTCCTCGACGACCCCAAGGCCACCGCGAAGAAGGTCAAGAGCGCGGTGACCGACACCGACACGGTCATCCGCTTCGACCGCGAGGAGAAGCCGGGCGTCAGCAATCTCCTGACGATCCTCTCCACGCTCACCGGTACATCCGTCCCGGACCTGGTGCAGTCCTACGAGGGCAAGATGTACGGCGCTCTCAAGACCGACCTCGCCGGGGTGATGGTCGATTTCGTCACACCCTTCCGGGACCGTACGCAGGAATATCTGGACGACCCCGAGACGTTGGACGCGATCTTGGCCAAGGGTGCGGAGAAGGCCCGCTCGGTGGCCGCCGAGACCCTCGCCACCACGTATGACCGGCTCGGATTCCTGCCGGCCAAGCACTGAGCGGACGGCCCGCGAGGCCGGTTTCGACCGGCTTCGCGGGCGGCCCGGGGCCCGGTCCCCGCATCCGGGGGCCGAAGTGCCCGCCGGTAACAGCGCCGAGGCCGCTCCCCGTCGCGGGCGCGTACCCGGCACACTGATAGCCGGTGCGTGAGAGCGTGCCGCTTTGGGACGTGGCGCTGTGGGACGAGGCGCCTTTGGACTTCAGGAGGGAGAGCGCCGTGCGGACCGTAACGCTGGGCGTTTCGATCGCGGTCCCGGAGCCTTACGGAAGCTTCCTGCAAAGGAAGCGCGAGGGCTTCGGGGATCCCGCCGCACACGGCATCCCCACCCACATCACCCTCCTCCCGCCGACGGAGGTCACCGTCGGGGCGCTGCCCGCCATCGAGGCCCACCTCGCCGAGGTCGCCGCCACCTTCCGGCCCTTTCCGCTCCGCCTGGAGGGCACGGACACCTTCCGCCCGCTCTCCCCGGTCGTCTTCGTGAAGGTCGCCGAGGGCGAGGCGGGCTGCACGGCGTTGCAGGCCCGGGTCCGCGCCGCCTCCGGCCCGTGCGCCCGCGAGCTGGCATTCCCGTACCACCCGCATGTCACGGTCGCGCACGGCATCGCCGAGGAGGCGATGGACCGCGCGCACACCGAGCTGAAGGACTTCTCGGCGACGTGGACGATCGGCGGCTTCGCGCTCTATCAGCAGGGCGCGGACGCGGTCTGGCGGCTGGAGCGGGAGTATCCGTTCGGCCCGCAGACGGCGGGCGTGCCGCGGCAGGCGGACCTCTCGCGGCCGCCGGCCCCCGCTTCGTAGCCCGCGCCCCGGCCCCCAGGCGTTCCTTACCGGGGCAGCTTGCGGAACGCCGCGCGGGGTACGTGCCGTAGCGCCGACATCACATAGCGCAGCGAGCCCGGCACCCAGACGGTCTCGGCGCGCCGCCGCAGCCCGTTCTCGACCGCTTCGGCGACGGCCTCCGGGGTGGTCGCCAGGGGAGCGGCGTCCAGGCCGGCCGTCATCTTGGTGCGGACGAATCCGGGCCGTACGGCCATCACGTGCACGCCGGTCCCGTGGAGGGAGTCGCCGAGGCCCTGGGTGAAGGCGTCCAGCCCCGCCTTGCTCGATCCGTAGATGAAGTTCGAGCGCCGGGCCCGCTCGGCGGCCACCGAGGACAGCACGACCAGCGAGCCGTGCCCCTGGCGCCGCAACGCCTGGCCGCAGATCAGGGCGGCGGAGAGGGCGCCGGTGTAGTTGGTCTGGGCGACCCGGACCGCCTGCGGCGGGTCGTGCTCGTCGCGTGGCTGATCACCGAGCACGCCGAAAGCCAGCAGCACCATGTCGAGATCGCCCGCGGCGAAGACGGTGCCCAGGATCTCCTCGTGGCGGGCCGTCTCGAGCGCGTCGAACGCGACCGTACGCACCTGGGCGCCGAGGGCCCGCAGACGGTCCGCCGCCTCCTCCAGCGCGGGCGAGGCCCGTCCGGCCAGCCAGACGGTACGGGTGCGCCGGCCGGCCAGCCGGGCGGCGGTGGCGAGCGCGATCTCGGAGGTACCGCCGAGGACGAGAAGGGACTGCGGGAGGCCGAAGGCGTCTTTCACGGGTGCGTCCTTGGGGAGTTCCGGGGGGAGTTGGAGGCTGGGGCCCTGACGGCCGTAAGGCCCCTAGAGGTCAAGCCGCCGCGCCAGGTCCGACCTGAGCACCCCGCCCGGGTCCAGCTCGGCGCGCAGCGCGCGGAAGTCGGGGAGGCGGGGGTACATCGCGGCCAGCAGTTCGGGCCGCAGCCGCGCGTCCTTCGCCAGGTACACCCGCCCGCCCGCCCCCGCGACCTCCTCGTCCAGCCTGTCCAGGAAGGCGCCGAGGCCGGGCAGCCGGGCGGGGATGTCGAGCGCCAGCGTCCAGCCCTCGGCGGGGAAGGACAGCCAGCCGGGGTCGGCGGCGCCGAAGCGTTTGAGGACGGCGAGGAACGACGGGCAGCGGCGGTCCGCGATGCGCCGCACGATGCGCCGCAGCGTCTCCTCCTGCCCGTGCCCGACCACGAACTGGTACTGCACGAAGCCGCCCCGCCCGTAGACCCGGTTCCAGTGCGGTACGCCGTCCAGGGGGTGGAAGAAGGCGGAGAGCTTCTGCAGTTCGCCGGTGCGGTGGCGGGGCGCCGTGCGGTACCAGAGGGTGTTGAAGGCGGCTACGGACGGGCGGCCGAGGAGCCCCGGGGGCAGCGGGGGCGCGGGCGGTAGCCGCAGGGGGCGGAAGGCGAGCGGGGCGCGGCGGGCGCGGGGCGGGAGGGCGTCGGGCGGCGCGTGGTCGCCGCGGGTGAGGACCGAGCGGCCCGTCGCGCGGCCGCGCGCCAGGAGATCGATCCAGGCCACGGAGTAGCGGTAGAGGTGATCGGTGGCCGTCATGCGGGCCATCAAGTCATCGAGGTCCGTGGTGCGTTCGGTGTCGACGGACATCAAGGACGTGCGTACGGGCAGGAGTTGGAGGGTCGCGGCGAGGATGACGCCGGTCAGGCCCATGCCGCCGGCCGTGGCGTCGAAGAGGTCGGTACCCGGGCGTACGGCACGCACCTCGCCGTCCGCGGTGAGGAGGTCGAGGGACCGTACATGGCGGGTGAAGGAGCCGGAGCGGTGGTGGTTCTTGCCGTGGATGTCCGCGCCGATCGCGCCGCCGACCGTCACATAGCGGGTGCCGGGGGTGACCGGCACGAACCAGCCCCGCGGCAGCAGCGCCCGCATCAGCCGGTGCAGGCTCACCCCCGCCTCGCACACCACGACGCCCGCCTCGGTGTCGACGGCGCGGATGCGGTCCAGCCGGGTCATGTCCCAGACGGTGCCGCCGGCGTTCTGCGCGGCATCGCCGTACGCCCGGCCGAGCCCGCGCGGGATGCCGCCGCGCGGCCCGCCGTCCCGTACGGCGGCCAGTTCGGCGACCGCCTCGGCCGGCGAACCGGGGCGGACGAGCCGGGCGGCGGTGGGGGCGGTGCGGCCCCAGCCGGTGAGCGGGGTGAGGGCGGCCATCGGGGCGGTGTCGGACGGCATGCGGGCGACGGTAGTGCCGACTGTCGGGCCAGGGGCCGCTGGTGGGGCCTCGCTCGCCTTCTCCTCGCCGAAAGGAGTGATTAATGGTGTGGATGGGCTAATAGTAAGGAAATTCGGCCATCGGGGAGTGAGGGTCGAGGGGAGGACGTCCGCGCACACGACGTCCCGCACACGACGTCCTGGCCACGGCGTCCCGGCAATGACGCAGGGATCGCCGTGACCTCTCGGACCGGATGGAGATGAGTCCGCTGACCCCGGAAGAGATCGACCACCGTCTGCTCGTGGCGCTGCGCGACTGCGGCGCGAACGCGCGGGTCGCCACCGTCGCCCGCACCCTCTCCCGCGGCGGTGAACACGGCGCGCTCTGGCTCGCCGCCGGGCCGGCCGGTGCCGCCGCCGACCCGCGCAGGCGCGCCACCTGGCTGCGCGGTACGGCCCTGATAGCCGGCGCGCACCTGGCGAGCGCGGGCCTCAAGCGGGTCGTACGACGTCCCCGCCCCGCCCTCCAGGACCGCGCGCCCCTCGTCCGTACCGCAGGGCTCCACTCCTTCCCCAGCTCGCATGCCACCTCGGCCGCGGCGGCAGCCGTGACGCTGGGCGCGCTGCGCCCGGCCGGCATACCCGGCGGGTCCGTCCCCGGGGGTGGCCATGACTGAGCGCACCGCCCTCCTGAAGGAGCCGCCCCCGCGGCCCACGGCCCGGATCGCCCCGGCCCGCCTGACGGTCCGTCGCCTGCGGCCGGCCGGCCTGGCGCTGGGCCTGCTGCGTACCGCACGTCCGCGTCAGTGGATCAAGAATGTCCTCGTCCTGGCCGCCCCGGCCGCCGCGGGTGACCTCTTCCGCCCCGGCGCCCTTCCCCAACTCGCCCTGGTCTTCGTGCTGTTCACCGCCGCCGCGGCCGCGGTCTATCTCCTCAACGACGCCCGGGACGCGACCGCCGACCGGGCGCACCCCGACAAGTGCCGCCGCCCGGTGGCCGCCGGCGAGGTCCCCGTGCCGCTCGCGTACGGAGCCGGCGGCGTGCTCGCCGTCCTGGTGCCGATAGCCACCGCGGCGCTCTGTAACACCGCTACAGCCGGGCTGATCGCCGCGTACCTCCTGATACAACTCGCCTACTGCATCAGCCTCAAGCACGTCCTGGTCGTCGATCTCACCGTCGTGACCAGCGGATTTCTGATGCGGGCAATGGTCGGCGGATGCGCGCTGGGCATCCCGCTCTCCCGCTGGTTCCTGATCACCGCCGGCTTCGGCGCCCTGTTCATGGTCGCCGCCAAGCGGTACTCCGAGGCGCTCCAGATGACATCGAAGCGGGGCGAGACCCGGGCGCTGCTGCGCGAGTACACCGACGGCTATCTGCGCTTCGTATGGCAGCTGGCGGCCGGTGGCGCGGTCCTCTCGTACTGCCTGTGGGCGCTGGAGAGCGGTGGTACGAGCGCGGGCCTGCTGCCCTGGCGCCAGCTGTCGATGGTGCCGTTCCTGCTCGCCGTACTGCGCTACGCCGTCTTCGCCGACCGCGGTACGGCCGGCGCGCCGGAGGACGTACTGCTGCGGGACCGGGCGCTGGCGGTCATCGGGCTGGTGTGGATCGCGCTGTACGCGATGGCCGTCGCGGACGTGTGACAGGGCGCGGATACGGGGTAGCCGAACCATCCGGAGGCTAGGGCCTGTCGTTTGGATCAGGTCGGGCTCGCGGGGTCTGGCACGCGCATCTGCGGCGTTGTCGTCAATCAGCAATGCTCCGCGTTGCCTCAATCCTCCGCCTTGCAGCTGCACGCACCAGACCCCGCTCCCTAATCCGACCTGATCCAAACGACAGGCCCTAGTGTTCCGGATGACGTGGCCGGGCCGGACAAGACGGCCCGGCCGGGGCGGACAAGGGGGACGGGCGGACACCATGAACTGGCTGACCACACTGCCGGTGATCGGACCGGCCGCGAGATGGCTGATGACCACGCACCTCTGGCGCGCCTACGAGCGCATGCTGCGGGTGCACTGGACCAGGCTCGCCGCCGCGATCACCTTCACCAGCTTCATCGCGCTCTTCCCGCTGCTGACCGTCGGCGCCGCGATCGGCGCCGCGGTGCTCAACGACAGCCAACTGCACAAGCTGGAAGGCAAACTCGCCGAGCAGGTCCCCGGCATTTCCGGCCAGCTCGACCTGGCCGGTCTGGTCAACCACGCCACCACGGTCGGCCTGATCGCCGGTGCGCTGCTGCTGTTCACCGGCCTCGGCTGGGTCGACGCGCTGCGCGACTGCCTGCGCGCGGTGTGGGAGAAGGGCGACGAGGACACCAACTTCTTCCTCGGCAAGCTCCGGGACGGCGCCTTGCTGATCGGTCTCGGCGGCGTGGCGCTGGTCTCCGTCGCCTGCTCGGCCTTCGCGGCCGCCGCGGTGGGCAAGGCGGCCGACGCGATCGGCCTGCCGGAGGGCGGCATCGGCGCCGTCCTGCTCTCCGTCGCCGGCTTCTGCATCGCCGTCCTCACGGACTTCCTGCTGCTGGTCTACGTCCTGACCAAGCTGCCCGGCGCCCACCCGGGCCGGCGCGCCGTCGTGATCGCCGGTCTGATCGGCGCGGTCGGCTTCGAGGTGCTGAAGCTGCTGCTCAGCGGCTATCTGAGGGGTGTCGCCGCGCGGAGCATGTACGGGGCGTTCGGCACGCCGATCGCGCTGCTGCTGTGGATCAACTTCACGGCGAAGCTGCTGGTGTTCTGCGCGGCGTGGACGGCTACGGCGGAGGCAGAGGCCGAGGCGGAGGCGGAGGCAGAGGCCGAGGCCGAGCCGGGGAAGAGGGACGAGGGCGAGGCCGACGAGGCCGACGGAGGCGACGAGGCCGACGGGGGCAAGAAGGGCGATGACGGCGAGGGGCGATAGGGGGGCGGAGCCCGTCGGGCCCCGCCCCCCTACGTGATCACCCGCCGCAGCGGATCACCTTTCCCGCGTCCGCCGCCGCCGACGCATCACCATCGCCACCGCTCCCAGCAGGACCAGCGCGCCCCCGGCGATTCCCACCGCCGTCCACGTGCCCCCCGTGTTGTCGGTGGACTGCAGCGCCGTCCCGCCGTCCTGCCCGTTCTTGCCGCCGGCCTGGGAGTGGTCCTTCCCGTGGGCCGCCCGGTCCTCCTCGTTCTTGGGCCCGACGAGCCGGCCGACCGGCTCCACCTTGTCGGCCACCGCGAAACCCCAGTCCAGGAGCCGGGCGGCCTCCCGGTAGCCCTCGTTGTGCTCCTTCTTCTGCGGGTTCATGACCGTGACGAGGAGGGTGCGGCCACCGCGCTTGGCGAGCCCGGTGAACGTCGATCCGGCATTCGTGGTGGAGCCGTTCTTCACGCCGGCGATGCCCGGGTACGGCTTTATGTCGTAGTCGCCGCTGAGCAGCCGGTTGGTGTTCTGGATCCCGAACGTCTTCCGCTTGCCCTTCTTCTCCTCCTCGCCCGGGAACTGCGCGCTCGCCGTCGAGCAGTACTCGCGGAAGTCGGCGTTCTGCAGCCCGGCGCGGGCGAAGAGGCTCAGGTCGTACGCGCTGGAGACCTGGCCGGGCGCGTCATAGCCGTCCGGTGTGACGACATGCGTGTCGGTGGCATTCAGCTCCTTCGCGCGCTTTTGCATCTCGGCGACCGTGGCCTCCGTACCGCCGTTCATCGCCGACAGCGCATGCACCGCGTCGTTGCCGGACCGCAGGAACACCCCGAGCCACAGGTCGTGCACGGTGTAGGTGAGGTTCTCCTTTATCCCCACCATGCTGCTGCCCACGCCCATCCCCTTCAGGTCGGCCGACCTGACCGTGCGCTTCTCGTCCTTGGGGAACTTCGGCAGCACCGTGTCGGCGAACAGCATCTTCAGCGTGCTGGCCGGCGCCAGCCGCCAGTGCGGGTTCTTGGCGGCCAGCACCTTGCCGGACTCGGCGTCCGAGATGATCCACGAACGGGCGGTGAGCGCGTCCGGACCCGGCAGCTTCGGCGCCCCGGCCGTCAGCTGCCCCACCTGGACGCCGGGCCGGCCCAGCCGGTCCCCGCCCAGCTGCGACATCTTGGCGGGCGGCGCGGGAGCCTTGGGCGGCAGCTTGCCGTCCTCGGGGGCGGCGTAGGCGGTGCCGGCCAGCAGCGGCGATGCCAGCAGCGCGGCGGAGGCGAGCGCGGCCACGGCGCGCGCCGGGCGGCGCGGGGGCGCGGCGTGGCCGGGTGCGCCGGGGGGCGTCGAAGGGGTGGAAGCCGTGGAAGCAGCGAAGGTCGTCGGCACGTCGCTGAACGTACCCGGCCCGCCGCCCGCCCCCGGCATCACCCCACGGAAGAGTGCCCCACCCGACCGCCGGATGGAGGCCCTGCCCATACTGGAAACCATGAAGCTCTCTCGCCCCGTGTCCTGGTTCCTGCTCGCCTTCGGGGTCTGGAGCTGGTTCATCTGGATCACTTTCGTCAAGAATCTCTGGCAGGACGGCAGCGGCCTCGCCT
Organism: Streptomyces sp. NPDC028368; assembly: GCF_055565615.1. NCBI lineage: Bacteria > Bacillati > Actinomycetota > Actinomycetes > Kitasatosporales > Streptomycetaceae > Streptomyces > Streptomyces sp. NPDC028368. The sequence goes on from NZ_JBVHTY010000003.1 coordinate 84,591, forward strand.
TCAACGCCGCAGGTGACCCGACCGCCTACTTCTGGGTGCATCTGCTGCTCGCGGTGACGTCCTTTCTCTTGGGGACGGCGATCGGCGTCATCGGGTTCCGAGGGGTGCGGGCGCTTCGGCGTGAGTCCGCCGACGAGGCGGCGGGGCAGGCGTGAGGCAGGTCACGCGGCCGCGCCCCCGTGGCCCGGCCCGTGACCCCGAGGGCGTAACGCGCTCCCTTCTGTAACTCTCTTCCTGCGGCGCCGAGTTGACGTCAGGCCCGCGACTCGTCGCCGCGCACCGTCCGCGGCCACCGGGTCACGCGCGGGCCAGCCACCGCTCCCGCTCCGCGTCGGTGACCGTGCGCCGGTGATGGTCGATCTCCAGCTGGGCGAGGTGGGCATAGTGCTCCACCACGTCCGCGCCGAGGGCTTCCCGGGCAAGGGGGCTGTCCCGGAAGGCCGTCCGCGCCTGGTGCAGGGTGGGCGGTACGGGTGTGCCGCCGGCGTCGTAGGCGTTGGCGGTCTGGGCGGGTACGGGCTCGAGGCGCCGCTCGAGGCCGTGGCAGATCGCGGCCAGTGCGGCGGTCAGGGCCAGATAGGGGTTGGCGTCCGCGCCCGGTACGCGGATCTCCAGATGCCGGCCTTCGCCGTGCCCCACCACGCGGACGGCGCAGGTGCGGTTGTCCTCACCCCAGGTGAAGGTGACGGGCGCGAACGAGCCTGGGGCGAAGCGCTTGTAGGAGTTGATGTTCGGGGCGTAGAGCGGGGCCAGCTGGGGGAGGGCGTCGAGCAGTCCGGCGATGGCATGCCCGGCCAGCGGGGAGAGCCCGCCGTCCGCGCAGCCGGCCGCGCTTCCTGCGTTTGCCCCGCTTCCCGCGCGGCTCCCGCCGATCGCGCTGCCCCCGTCCTCCTGCCACAGCGACACATGCAGATGCAGGCCGCTGGCCACGCCGGTCTCCGGGGCCGCCATGAAGGTGGGGGCCAGACCCGCCCGCGCCCCCAGGGCCCGCACGGCGTGCTTGAAGGCCAGGTGTCCGTCGCAGGCGGCGAGCGCATCCCCGTAAGGGAAGGTCACCTCGACCTGGCCGCCGGCCCCCTCGGTCTTGATCGCCTCCACCGGGAGCCCGGCGCCGGCGAGCAGGGACTGGAGACGGCCGAAGAACCGCTCCGCGGCCGGGGAATGGTCCAGCGCGTAGTCCAGGTTCTCCGTGGTCAGCGGCCGCAGCCCCTGGTGGCCGCGCTCGGCCGCCTGCTCGTACGTGCCCTGGTAAAGGACGAATTCGGTTTCCAGGCCGGCCTTGACGTGCAGACCGTGCCGCTCGGCCAGCCGGTCCAGCTGCCGGCGCAGCAGCTGCCGCGGTGCCACGGCGACGGGCCGGTGATCGGGGCCGTAGGCATCGCCCAGGACGAGCGCGGTGCGCGCTATCCACGGCACCGTACGCAGCGTCGCCAGGTCCGCGCGCACCGCCAGGTCCTGGTAGCCGGTCTCCCACGAGGCCAGTGCGAAGCCGTCCACGGGCGTCATATCGACGTCAGTGGCCAGCACATACGCGCACATCTCGGCACCGTCCCGGGCGATGCGTTCGAGGAAGTGCCGCACGTCGTACCGCTTGCCCTTCAGCCGCCCCTGGAGATCGGGGACGGCGAGCAGCACCGTGTCGATGCGGCCGGCGCCGGCCAGTTCCCGAAGCCGGGGAAGGGTCAGGAGCCCGGTGGGGCGGTGGTCCTCGGTGTCCCCGGTGGCCATCAAACGATCTCCTCTTCGAAGCTGTCCGCCGAGCGGTCGAAGCCGTGGGCGGGTACCTCGTAGGAGCGCCGTCCGGCGACCCGCCACCAGATCCACGCCAGCAGCAGGACGCACAGCAGCGCGACCGGCGCGTAGTTGAAGGTCTCGACGGAGAACATGCTCCCTCCCTCCGGGCGGCTCTGCGGCAGGCAGAAGAGCACGGTCACGAACACCACCCAGACCACCGCGATGCAGCCGACCGGCACACCCCAACGGCCCAGATTCCACGGGCCGGCCCGGAACGTGTTGCCCTTCCGCACGCGGAGAAAGATCGGGATGGCGTAGGCGGGGGTGATACCGATGACGTTGATGCTGGTGATCGCCGCGTACGCGGTCGGGCTGTAGAGGCTCGGCAGGGCGAGCAGGGCGGCGGCGCAGGCGGCCAGCCAAACGGCGTTGCGCGGGGTGCCGGTGCGCGAGTGCACCCGCCGCCACAGCCGCGAACCCGGCAGCGCACCGTCCCGGCTGAAGGCGAACACCATCCGGGACGCCGCGGCCGTCTCGGCGTTGCCGCAGAACAGCTGTGCCGCGATCACGATCAGCAGCAGCGCCTTCGCGCCGCCCGCCCCGAGCGCGTCCAGGAAGATCTGGGCGGGCGGAACTCCGGTCGCCGTGCCCTGTGTTGCCGCGTAGTCCTGGATGGCGAAGGTGAGCCCGCCGAGCAGGACGAAGCCGGCCACCCACGACCAGCCGATCGCCCGCATGATGCCGCGGGCCGCGGACACCTGCGCGTTGGTGGTCTCCTCGGACAGATGCGCGGAGGCGTCGTAGCCGCAGAAGGTGTACTGCGCGAGCAGCAGACCGATCAGGGTGACGTACAGCGGGCTGGACCAGCCGGTGTCATTGGCGAAGTGCCCGAAGACAAAGCCCGGCGACTGGTGATGGGAGGGCACGACGGCCAGTACGCCGACGATCACGGCGACGCCGCCGAGGTGCCACCAGACGCTGATGCTGTTGAGAATGCTGACCAGCCGGACCCCGAAGAGGTTCAAGGTGGCGTGCAGGGCGAGGATGACCAGGTAGATCACCATGGTCTTGCCCTCGGTCGGCGTGAACCCGAACTGCAGGTTCAGGAAGGCGCCGGTGAACAGCGCGGCCCCGTAGTCGATGCCGGCGATCGCGCCGAGCAGCCCGAGAAGGTTGAGCCAGCCGGTGTACCAGCCGAACTTGCGGCCGCCGAGCTGTTCCGCCTGGTAGTACAGCGCCCCCGAGGTCGGGTAGGCGGAGGTCACCTCGGCCAGTCCGGCGCCGACGAACATCACCATGAAGCCGACCGCGACCCAGCCCCACATCATCACGGCCGGACCGCCGGTGTTCAGCCCGAAGCCGTACAAGGTCATGCACCCGGACAGGACGCTGATGACGGAGAAGCTGATGGCGAAGTTCCCGAACGGACCCATACGGCGGGTCAGCACCGGCTCGTAGCCGAGCTCGCGCAAGTACACATCATCCGCCGCGATGCCGGCCGAACGACGAGGCGGGACTTTACGGAACACGGAACTACCTCCAGGGATGGGGGTGTGGGGGTGTGGGAGGAGGGTGCGGGTCAGGGGGCTGAGGGGTGTGCGGGTGACGGGAGAGGAACCGGAACCGTCACGGGTGCGGACCGGCGCGTGGCGCGTGCGTGCGGGCGAAGGACAGCGACTCCCGGCCGGCCCGCAGAAACAGCGCCTCGCCGTTCTCCCGCCCCGCCGTGTCCCCGCTGACGGACAGCCACGGCTCGCGCGCCGCGTAGGGGCCCATCGCCCCGAACACCTCGGCCGCCTCCAGGAACGTGTGGCTCACCCACAGCGCATAGGCCAGATGGTTCAGATCGGCCAGGGAACGCAGCGCCGGATCCGCGGTGCGGAACCACTCGTGGAAGGCCTTGAGCGTGTAGGTAAGGGTGGGGTCCTCCGCCCACTTACGCCGCCACAGCGGGTCGGTCCGGCCCGCGGCCCGCTGTTGCCGGACCTGCTCGACCTGCGCATACGCCGGTAACAGCAGCAGTGGTGACCCGGCCGGTGCCCATGACGCCGCCCACCGCCCGAAGTCGAAGACCGCGGCGAGGGACGCGGAGCGGGGCACGTCCCGGGCGAGGAGGAACTGCATCACCCGGTGGTACGCCTCACGGTTGCCGGGATCGCGCTGGTCGATCTGGTGCAGCAGCCCCCAAGGGCCGCTCGGCAGCATCGGCTCGGCCGACCACTCGCGATGCTCGGGGCGCTGCTGGCGCCCGTCGATCTGCGCCAGGGCCAGCAGGCATATCCACGGCACGGGGTCCCGCGACGCCCAGCGCGCGGCCCGCAGCGCCGCCTGCCGCGCCTTGTCGTCGAATCCCGCCGCACCGGCGGCGTGCTGTTGGCGGTGCGCACGCAGGGCCCGTTCGACGAACACCCGGGCCTGCAGCACCAGCGCGTCATAGCTGTCCGGCTCCTCGGCCAGCCAGACATCGATCACATCGGACCGCGCGGCGGCGACGGCCAGCATCTGCGTACGGGAGGTCCGCAGCGCCCATTGTGTGCCGGTGTCCCGTAACACCTTCTGCGCGGCTCTCCAGCGGCCCGCTTGCAGCTCGACCAGCGCTACTCGCAGGTCATCGTCCAGGCCGGCCGGGTTATATACAGGGCGCATGAGCACGCTCACGGCATAGCCGGCGGTCCCATAATGCGGACGTGGCGCGGCGGGGTAAGCAGGACGGTGCTCTGGAGCGACACCGTATTCCGGCAGAGTCCGGCTCTGCCGCATTGTGAGGCAACGACATCGAATTCCTATGCAGGAACCGGGAGTTGTCCTCCCGGTGTGGGGGGTTCAGAAGCGCGCGGCTGGAATGTAGCAGACGGCGAAGGGGAGTTACTGCGGTTGATCGTCTTCGTGACGGCCGCTGGGAACTTGCCCGGATGGCGACGCGGGAACGTGCCAAGTGACCTGCTCCGTAACGAGCTTAGGCGCAGAAGTTTCGCGTGGGCGGGCGGATTCCAGGATCAGACGGCAGACGCCTCGCCGGCCCACCGCTCCGGTATCCCTCTCCTCTCCCCCTCCCCTCATCTCTCCCTCCCTTGGCGCCCACTCGGCTTGCGATTGCTCACACGCCCGCCACGATGTCAATTGTTTAAAATTCATCGGCCTGTTGGATGTGCCGTGCGGCCAGGGGGAATTCCCGCCCCGCCGCCTCCCTTACCGTTGGGCGCTATACCGTGCCGGGAGCGTGCCGGGCCGGCAGGCGCTCAAGCCTGCAGGCGCTCAACAGTCTGGGGAGTCCGCGTGGTCTTCGCCTTGATCGTGGTCCCGGTCCTCGGGATGTTCTTCGCGGCGCATCGCTATCTGTGGTGCCGGCTGATCCGCGACACGACCGCGCCGGGCGGCTGGGCCCGCCGTACGGGGACGGTCGCGGCCTTCGCTCTCCCGGTCATCGCCCTCGCCGCACTGCTCGCCGGGCGCCTCGGCGCACCGTTCGTCCTGCAGCAGGCGCTGGCCTGGCCCGGTTACCTCTGGCTGGCGCTGGTGCTCTATCTGGTCACGGCGCTGCTGGCGGGGGAAGTCGTACGGGGGGTCTGGCTACGGGTCTGGCTCCGCAGGGCCCCGGAGCGGCCGACCCCCTCGCTCACGGCCTCCACAACAGCCCCCTCGCACGCACCGTCACACACTCCCTCCCCCTCCCCCTCTTGCTCCCCCTCACCCTCGTCCTCCCCCACCCTCCTCCCGCCCCGTACCCCCGCCCTGCCGCCGCTCCCCACCCCGCCCCGCCGGCTGTTCGTCGCGCGAGCGGTCGCGGCCGGTGCGTCCCTCGCCGCGGCGGCCACCGTCGGATACGGCACCGCGACCACCCTGCGCGGCCCCCGCGTGAAGCGCGTGACCGTTCCACTGGCCAAACTGCCGCGCGCCGCACACGGCTTCCGTATCGCCGTCGTCAGCGATATCCACCTGGGCCCGGTCCTCGGCCGCGCCCACACCCGGCGCGTCGTCGAGACGATCAACCGGACCAACCCCGACCTGGTGGCCATCGTCGGCGACCTGGTGGACGGCAGCGTCCCCGACCTCGGCCCGGCCGCCGAACCGCTGCGCGACCTGCACTCCCGGTACGGGTCGTACTTCGTCACCGGAAATCACGAGTATTACTCGGGGGCGGCTCAATGGGTCGATTACGTACGTGAATTGGGTATTCAGCCGCTGGAAAATGCGCGTACCGAACTTCCCGGGTTCGATCTCGCGGGGATCAATGATCTCGCGGGGGAGAGCGAACAGGCGGGCCCGGACTACGGATCGGCCCTCGGCGGCCGCGATACCACCCGGCCCGTCGTCCTTCTGGCGCACCAGCCCGTGACCATCCACGAAACCGTCCGCCACGGCGTGGATCTCCAGCTCTCCGGCCATACCCACGGCGGTCAGATGTGGCCGGTCACCTATCTCGCCGCGGCTACCAATCCCACCGTCGCGGGCCTGGCGCGGTACGGCGACACCCAGCTGTATGTCACCCGCGGCGCGGGGGCGTGGGGGCCGCCGGTTCGGGTGGGGGCGCCACCGGATGTGACGGTGGTCGAACTTGCCTCGACGCGGGTGTAGTTCGGGGCCTCTCGATGCCGTTGAGGGCGGCCTGGAAGGGGTGAACGGGCTGCCGTTCGGGTATTGAGTAACGGACTGTCTACGAAGTGCGTCCGCATTACGCCCCGAATCGGACAGATCACGACTTACGATCTTGCTATTTTGCCCGCCAACTCCGTAATCTTTATTGACTTTACGCTGCCCGTCGACCCTCGCCGTGGCGGCGCCGCACGGGGCGGCGTGGCGAGTGGGGCGACGGGGTCCAGCCGGGTGTGCGCATTACGGGGAGAGTGGTCATGGGCAAGCATTTCAAGGTTGATCTGGATGAGCTGGACGGCGTCGTGCGTCAGCTCAGGCACCTTCAGCACGATATGGATGAAGCCGGCCAGAAGGTCGAGTACGGCACGAACGTCCCGAAGTCGGCCTTCGGGGTCAATTTCGGCGAGGCGGAGGAAGTCTCCCACGCCCATGACCGCATGCAGACGTACCTGAAGGACGTCGTGAAGGCGCTCCAGGACCTCACCCACAAGTTCGGCGAGAAGACAGAGGCAAGCCGCGGTGCCTACGAGGACCAGGATCACGAGACCAAGGTCTCGATGAACGGCTGACCGTGCACCGCGAGGCAGGACGAGGACGAGAGGGATGAGGATGATGGGGGGCCGGCGTGGTTGACGCCATGCAGGAGAAGCAAAGCGCCGAGAACTGGGAGAAGCAGCACAAGGAGGAGGAGCAGCACAAGGCGCATGAGCGGGAAAACAAGCTCAAGTCGTTCAAGGGTGAGCGCCTGACCCCGCACTCCCCTTCCGACTTCCACCACCACGGCATCAACGCGCTCCGGAAGATGATCGCGAATGCCAAGCCCGAGACGCTCGAGTCCGCCGGCGACCACTGGCGCAAGTCCGCCGACCTGCTCGGTGGCGAGGACGGGCATGGTGGCGTCCGCAAGAAGTTCCTGGATGCCGTCGATCACGCGACGGCGCACTGGGAGGGCTCGGCGGCCGACGGGTTCCGCAAGGAAGCCATCAAGGTGCTCGGCAAGATCGACAGGACGTACGCGCATGCTCGGGCGACCGAGGCGTCGCTGATCGGCTCGCGTGAGTCGGGCGCGGAAGTTGGCCTCGCCCACAACCTTCGGCTGGCCATGGATGCCATGTCGAAGATCCATGACCCGGGCAACTGGGAGAGCCTCAAGGACGACAGCGGCGACGACGCCCAGTTCCACCGGGACATGGCGAACCCGAAGATGGACGCCCGCCAGGCGCTTGAGCTCAACCGGGACAAGCTGTCCCTGAGCAAGGAGCGTCAGGTCGAGGCGGTCATCGTGATGGATGAGCTGGCGGACCACTACGCCGGCCGCGGAAGGCAGTGGGGTGACCCCGAAGACGGCCTCCACGGTGACTGGCCGAAGGAGCCCTCGAACGCCCCGCACCCGCCCCCGGTGCGGATGCCCAACACGGACGACAGGCACCACCCGGATCCGTCGTCGATCACACCGCACCAGCCCCATGGTGTGGGTGGCGGCGCCGTCCCGCCCGGTTTCGACGGCCCCAAGATCAGTCGGCCGGACCTGCCGGTCCACACCGGACTCGACGGCCTGCAGGGCAGCACCATGACCCCGCCCTCGGTCTCCGGTGGATACCCCGGTGGCCCGCCCGGCGGCGGACATAGCGTGGTCGGCGGTCCGGGCGGCGGCCCGCCCGGCGCGATGCCGCCAGGCGGCCCCTTTGGCATACCGGGTGGCGGCTCCATGCGCCCCGGCGGCGGGCGTGGTGCGCCTGGTGCCGGAGGTATGCGCGGAGGCATGCCGGGCGCGGGCGGCGCGGGCGGCGCCAAGGGCGGCAAGACGGGCGCGGTCGGACGCAGCGGTGCGCAGGCGCGTACCCGTGGCGGCATGGCCGGCAAGCCGGGTGGCCCCGCGGGCGGCGCCAAGCAGGGCGGTTCGGGTCTGCATCGCAGCCGTGGCGGCAAGCAGGCGGGCATGGGCGCCCCCGGAGCCAAGGGCAAGGACAAGAGGGAGAAGGAGCGCACCACCGGTGAGCGCCCCGACTACCTGGTCGAGGACGAAGAGACGTGGACGCCGCAACGCAATGTGGTGCCCCGCGTCATCGAGTAGGACACCGGCACCGTCGTACGGCGGCTGGTAAGGAGTGGCCCCGCACCCGAGGGTGCGGGGCTTCTCTTCGGATGGAACACTGCCGCCCGGACAGCACAGCGAGAAGGAGCCAAGCATGAGGGTCACCCGAGCACTGCGCGCGACGGTGGGTGCCGCGCTGACCGGCGCGCTGCTCATCACCGCGAGCGGTACCGCCTCCGCGGATCAAACGCGCAAGGATCTGTGGCCGTTGGAGGCGTTCGGGGCCGAGCAGCTGTGGAAGGAGGCCACCGGAAAGGGCGTAACGGTGGCCGTGATCGACAGTGGCTTTCGGAAGACTCATCAGGATGTGAAGGGGCAGTTCCTCCCGGGGCCGGACTACGGGCAGGCAACCGAGGCTGAGGGAGCCAAACACCTCAAGCCGGGTGAGGACGTACGCGACCACGGCACCGGCATGGCTGCGATCATCGCGGGCCATGGGCACGGCCCCGGTGGCTCCGGCGGCGTCAAGGGACTGGCGCCGGAGGCCAAGATCCTTCCCGTACCCGAGTACCACAACGGCGCTCAGGGCACCCGCTGGGCCGTGGATCACGGCGCCGACGTCATCAACATGTCCTACGGCGGAGGCCGCTTCGGTGACGACTGCGAATCCATCCAATACGCCCTTTCCGAGGGGGTCGTGGTTGTTGCCTCCGTGGGTAACGACGGTTCAACCGCGCGACAGTATCCGTCGGGCTGCCCGGGTGTGATCGGTGTCGGAGCGGTCGACCAGTACGGCAAGTCCTCCGACGCCAACAACTACAACTCGGACATGGACCTGCTCGCCCCCGGCGTGCAGATCCCGGCCGCGACGGGCAAGAGCGACTCGAGCTACCAGACCAGGGACGGCAGCTCGGGGGCCACCGCCTACGTCTCCGCCGCCGTAGCCCTCATCAAGGAGAAGTACCCCGACCTCACACCCGGCCAGATCGCCAACCGCCTGGTGAAGACGGCCGGTCTGCCCTCGTCGGAGAAGGGCCTCAAGCACCCGGACGCCCATTACGGCTACGGCTTCATCCAGCCCGGCCCCGCCCTGCGCAAGGACATCCCCGCAGGCTCCAAGGAGGGCCCGCTGCCGATGCCGAAGGGCAAGGCGTCATCCAAGTTGGAGGCCGGTGCGCCCGACGCCGACCCGCCGGTGGGCGGCAAGAAGGTGGTGAACGCCGCCCTGCTGTACGGCGGCATCGGCGCCGGCGTTCTGCTGGTCATCGCGGCCGTCGTCGCCATCGTCGTCGTGTCCCGTCGCCGCAGGAACGCCGGCGGTCAGCACTGGGGCTGAGGCGGCCGCCGAGGACCCGGGCCGGCAGGGCACGAGCGCGGTAACGGGGCGCGGGCACGCGCTGCGGGCAGTAGGAAGCCGCCGCCCGGCCTGGTGAGGAAGGGCGGCGGGCCCCGATCCGGCGCGGCCGGGCACGGCTCCCGGGAGCGTCAGGGCGAGGGCGGCTATCACGGCCGCGCTTCGACGGATTCGCTTCATGATCCCGAGCCTACGAAGGGGCCGGTGCGCACGCCGCCCAACGTACGTCCTGGGCTCCGGACCGTCAGGTTCTGCTGGCCCGCTCCGATTCGGCGCCGGGGAGGAGGAACTCCTCCAGCACGTCCGTCACTTCGCGTACCAGGGGGCGCAGAACCCGGAAGCGGGAGGCGGCGATGGCGCGGGCGACCAGAGGAGAGGTGCGCTCCACCAGGGCGCGGCTGCGGGCGCAGTTCGCGGAGCGGTCGTGGACCCAGTAGAGGACCAGGCCCATTTGCTGCAGCCAGAGCAACCGGGGGAGCTGTTCGGCGAGTTCGGGGTCCGCCTTGATGTCGGCGCCGGCCAGGAGGCGGCGGTGCAGGTCGATGACGGCCTCGCGGGGGCCCGCGGACTCGTCGGAGAAGGGGCTGAGCGGACTGGCCGGGTCGGCGGCGTTCTTGAAGAACTGGGCGGCGAACTCGTGGTACGGCTCGGCGATGTCCAGCCAGGCCAGCAGCACCCCGCGCAGCCGCCGCGCCAGTCCGGTCTCCCGCGCGAGAACGTCCTCGACGGCGGCCGCGTGCTCCTCGGCCATCCGGTCGTAGAAGCCCTGGACCAGATGCTCCTTGGAGGCGAAGTAGTAGTACGCGTTCCCGACGGAGACCCCGGCCTCCTGGGCGATGGCCCGCATGGTGGTCTTGTCGTAACCGCGCTCCCGGAAGAGGCGCAGTGCGGTCTCCAGGATCAGCCGCCGGGTCTGCTCGCTCTTGGCGCCGGGGCCGCCCCCGGACCTCGGCGCCTTCCCGCTGCTCGTCGTTGCGTCGTCCACGCTGACGACCCTAATCGGGCGGCGGGGCGGGCGTCACAGCCCGTGCTGGGCGAGGAAGGCCGCGATCAGCCGCTGCCACTCCTCCGGGCGCTCGACCATCGGCAGATGCCCGGTGGCGATCTCGGCGTACTCGGCTCCGGGGATGTGGTCGGCCAGTAGGCGGGAGTGGGACGGGTGGACCAGGGGGTCCCGGGTCGTGGCGATGACGAGGGTCGGCACGGAGATGCCGGGGAGGTCGGCGGTGATGTCCAGGGTCTGCACGAGCGCCGCCTGCTCGGCGGAGCCGCGGGGCGGGAGGGCCGGGTCCGGGTCCAGTACGGTCCGCATCCCGTCCGCGGACAGGCCGTTGAGGTAGGCGCGGGAGAAACCGCTGAGCGCCCGCGCCTGGGCGAAGCCCGCGTAGTCACCGCGCTCCAGGAGGTGCAGCCAGTGGTCCATCCAGACGGTCATATGGGCGTCGGCCCTGGCGAGCCCGGCGGTCAGCACGAGGCCGCGGACGCGTGAGGGGTGGCGTGCGGCGGCCCGTACGGCGACCGCCGTACCCATCGAGAAGCCGATCAAAGTGAAGGAGTCGAGGCCGGCGTCGGTGGCCTCGGCGACCAGCGCGTCGGCCAGGTCGTCCAGCGCCAAGGGGGCGGTGGCGCGTGGGGTGTCGCCCGAGCCCGGGTAGTCGGGGGCCACCACGCGGTGGCCGGAGGCCGCCAGTACGGGGATGAGCTGCCCGTAGTTCGACTGGATGCTGCCGGTCGCGCCGTGCGCCAGGAGGATGCCGGGGCCGGTGGGGGCGCCGGAAACGGTGGTGGACAGGGGCGGGAGGTCGGCGGCCGGCGCCGGAATGCGGGTGCTCGCGGAAATGTTGGTCATGGCGTCGAGACTGCACTGTGACACCGGTGTAAAGGTCAAGTCGGCCGCAGGGAAAGGCGATGCCCGGGGATCGGGATCGGGATCGGGATCGGGGCGAACGGGGTATGGGGGAGCGGGTCATGGGGGAGCGGGACCGGATGCGGATCGGCGAGCTGGCGCGGCGCAGCGGCGTCAGTACGCGCTCGCTGCGCTACTACGAGCAGCGCGGGCTGCTCCGAGCCCGGCGGGACGCCAGCGGCTACCGGCGCTATGACGCCGAATCGCTCGAAACCGTCGCCCGGATACGCGAACTCCTGGCCACCGGGCTCAACACGGACGACATCCGCGCTCTGCTGCCCTGTGCCCAGGGCGGCCCGGGACTGGCCTCCTGCGCATTGTCCTGCGGCACGATCGAGCGGCAGAGGACCCAACTGGACGCGGAAATAGCCGAGTTGCAGCGCCGTCGGGCCGCCCTGGAGGCGTATGCGCAGGTCATGCGGGAGCGGCGGGCACAGGACGAGGCGCTGGCCGCGAGGGCGCTGCGTTCGGCCTGAGCAGCCGGAGCGGCACGGAGCGGGCGGGGAGCCGAAACCGCGGCGAACCTCTGCCGCTCCTTCCGCGTGTCTGGCTTGCGGCAAGCGCCCGGCCGACGGATTCTCTTGTGCACGTCGCTCGGGGGAGCGGCGGGCCCCGGCAGAGCGGGGGATCCCGAATACCGGGGGACGATGTGCTGCGAGTGCACTTCACCGCACAGGATCTGGCGCGTACGCGCGTGGCCGAGGGGGCCGATCCGCTGTGGGAGACCATCCTGAGCCTGCACGCACTGCGCGAGAGCCGGACCGAGCCCGCCCTGGCCGCGTGGCGGCGGCATGCCGTGCGGCACGGCCCGGGGCCGTTACGGACCCTCTTCCCGCTGGTGCCGCAGCACGGCTATTTTCCGGACTTCCTCACCCCGACCGCCACCGCCGACGGTGTCGAGCCGGGCCTGGAGGCCGTGATGAGCACGCCACGGACGCGGCTGCGCGCCGAGCTGGCCGTACTGGCCGGACATCGGGCGCTGCCGGGCTGGACGCGCGATATCGCGGCGGGGGAGCCGGCCGCGCTGCGGCATCTCGCCCGCAGCCTGCGCACGTACCACCATCACGCCATCGCGCCGTCCTGGCCGGTGATCGCCGAACGGGTCGCCACGGACCGGGCGTTGCGCCGGCATGCGCTGGACGAGGCCGGGGCGGAGGCGATGCTGCGGACGTTCGGACCGGCGATGCGATGGCGGCCGCCGGTGCTGGAGGTCGACTACCCGGTGGAGCGGGACCTCCATCTGGAGGGGCGCGGCCTGGTCTTCGTCCCGTCGTACTTCTGCCGCGACGATCCGGTGGCGCTCGCGGACGAGGCGCTGCGGCCGGTGCTGGTCTATCCGGCCTGGGAGGCGGAAAGCCAGATGCGCAAGGGCCCGGCCCCCGGTGCGATCACCGGGTGCCGGGCCCTGCTTGCAGGTACCGCAACCATCAATTGAGGAACCCACGCGGCGAGCAGCCACCTCCGCGAGAGCGGCGGCGGTTTGGCCGCAAAGTCAGAAGCGCCGGGTGATCAGCGCCCGCTTGACTTCCTGAATCGCCTTCGTGACCTCGATGCCACGCGGGCACGCGTCCGTGCAGTTGAAGGTCGTCCGGCAGCGCCAGACACCGTCCTTGTCGTTCAGGATCTCCAGCCGCTGCTCACCGCCCTCGTCACGCGAGTCGAAGATGAAGCGGTGCGCGTTGACGATCGCCGCCGGGCCGAAGTACTGGCCGTCGTTCCAGAACACCGGGCACGAGGACGTGCACGCGGCGCACAGGATGCACTTGGTGGTGTCGTCGAAGCGCTCGCGGTCCTCGGCGGACTGCCGGCGCTCACGGGTCGGCTCATTGCCGGTCGTGATCAGGAACGGCATCACATCGCGGTACGCCTGGAAGAAGGGCTCCATGTCGACGACAAGGTCCTTCAGCACCGTCAGGCCCTTGATGGCCTCGACGGTGATCGGCTTCTCAGGGTTGATGTCCTTGATCAGCGTCTTGCAGGCGAGACGGTTGCGGCCGTTGATCCGCATGGCATCCGAACCGCAGATGCCGTGGGCGCAGGAACGACGGAAGGTCAGCGTCCCGTCCAGCTCCCACTTGATCTTGTGGAGGGCGTCCAGGACGCGCTCCTTGGGGTCGATCTCCAGCTGGAAGTCCTCCCAGCTCGCGTCCTCCGAGACCTCCGGGTTGAACCGGCGGATCCGGAAGGTGACCGTGATCAGATGCGAAGCGCCGTCCTCGGCCGCGTCCAGTGCCGCGGAGTGCTTGTCGAGAGTCGGGGTGCTCATCAGTACTTACGCTCCATCGGCTGGTAGCGGGTCTGCACGACCGGCTTGTAGTCGAGGCGGATCGACTCGGTGCCGTCTGCGCCCACCTCGCGGTACGCCATGGTGTGCCGCATGAAGTTGACGTCGTCGCGGTTGGGGTAGTCCTCGCGGTAGTGACCGCCGCGGGACTCCTTGCGGGCCAGCGCGGACACCGCCATGACCTCGGCCAGGTCGAGCAGGTTGCCCAGCTCGACGGCCTCCAGCAGGTCGGTGTTGAACCGCTTGCCCTTGTCCTGGATGGACACGTTCAGGTACCGCTCGCGCAGCTCGGCGATCTTCTCGACGGCCGTCTTGATCGTCTGCTCGGTGCGGAACACCATCACATTGGCGTCCATGCACTCCTGGAGCTCCTTGCGCAGCTCCGCCACCCGCTCGGTGCCGGTGGAGGTGCGCAGCCGCTCGACCTGGTCGACGACGAGCTGCGCCGGCTCCTCGGGGAGCTCGACGTACTCGGCCGTGGCCGAGTACTCCGCCGCCGCGATGCCGGCCCGGCGCCCGAAGACGTTGATGTCCAGGAGCGAGTTGGTGCCCAGGCGGTTGGCGCCGTGCACGGAGACACAGGCGACCTCGCCGGCCGCGTACAGGCCCGGGACGACGGTGGTGTTGTCCGAGAGGACCTCACCCTCGACGTTGGTCGGGATGCCGCCCATGGCGTAGTGCGCGGTCGGCTGGATCGGGATCGGGTCCGTGTAGGGCTCGATGCCGAGGTACGTGCGCGCGAACTCGGTGATGTCGGGCAGCTTGGCGTCCAGCTGCTCCGGCGGCAGGTGGGTGAGGTCCAGGTAGACGTGGTCGCCCTCGGGGCCGCAGCCGCGGCCCTCACGGATCTCCGTGTAGATGGAGCGCGAGACGACATCACGACTCGCGAGGTCCTTCATGACGGGCGCGTACTTCTCCATGAAGCGCTCGCCGTCCTTGTTGCGAAGGATGCCGCCCTCGCCGCGCGCACCCTCGGTCAGGAGGATGCCCATGCGCCAGATGCCCGTCGGGTGGAACTGGAAGAACTCCATGTCCTCCAGCGGCAGGCCACGGCGGTAGGCGGCCGCCTGGCCGTCACCCGTCAGGGTGTGCGCGTTGGAGGTCACCTTGAAGAACTTGCCGGTGCCGCCGGAGGCGAAGATGATCGCCTTCGCCTGGAAGACGTGGATCTCGCCGGTGGCCAGCTCGTACGCCACGACGCCCGCGGACTTCTTGACGCCGTCGACGTCCTGGAGCAGCAGGTCGAGCACGTAGAACTCGTTGAAGAACTCCACGCCCTCCTTGACGCAGTTCTGGTACAGCGTCTGGAGGATCATGTGGCCGGTGCGGTCCGAGGCGTAGCAGGACCGGCGGACCGGGGCCTCACCGTGGTTACGGGAGTGACCGCCGAAGCGGCGCTGGTCGATCGTGCCGTCCGGGGTGCGGTTGAACGGCAGGCCCATCTTCTCGAGGTCGAGGACCGAGTCGATGGCCTCCTTCGCGAGGATCTCGGCGGCGTCCTGGTCGACCAGGTAGTCGCCGCCCTTGATCGTGTCGAAGGTGTGCCACTCCCAGTTGTCCTCCTCGACGTTCGCGAGGGCGGCGGCCATGCCGCCCTGGGCGGCGCCGGTGTGGGAGCGGGTCGGGTAGAGCTTCGTCAGGACCGCGGTGCGGCTGCGCTTCGTCGACTCGATGGCCGCGCGCATGCCCGCGCCGCCGGCGCCGACGATGACGGTGTCGTACTTATGGATCTTCATGGGTCGGTTACCTCAGCCCCGGGGCCTAGCGGATGTTCGGGTCGAAGGTGAAGATCACCAGCGTGCCCAGAAGGACGGTGAACACCGTGGCGGTGTACAGCAGCATCTTCAGCCAGAAGCGGGTGTTGTCCCGCTGCGCGTAGTCGTTGATGACGGTGCGCAGGCCGTTGGCGCCGTGCAGCATGGCCAGCCACAGCATGACCAGGTCCCAGGCCTGCCAGAACGGCGAGGCCCAGCGGCCGGCCACGAACGCGAAGCCGATCTTGGAGACGCCGCCGTCCAGCACGAGCTGGATCAGCAGGTGGCCCAGGACCAGGACGACCAGGACGATGCCGGACAGCCGCATGAACAGCCAGCCGTACAGCTCGAAGTTGGTACGGGTCGACTTCGGGGTCTTGCCCGTGCGCTTGCGCGGCGGCTCGATCACCGGCGCCGGGTGGTCCACGTCGTAGAGGGACACGGAGTCGTTCACAGGAGTCGTTTCAGCAGACATCTCGCGTCATCAGCTCCCGAACAGCGTGCGCAGGGTGTGCTGCAGCACGGGGTAGAAGGCACCGGCCATCAGAACGACCCAGACACCGACCACGGACCACAGCATCTGCTTCTGGTACTTCGGGCCCTTGGCCCAGAAGTCCACCGCGATGACCCGCAGGCCATTGAGAGCGTGGAAGAGGATGGCGGCCACCAGGCCGTACTCCATCACATTGACGATCGGTGTCTTGTAAGTCGCCACGACGTTGTCGTACGCCTCGGGGGAGACGCGTACGAGAGCGGTGTCGAGGACGTGTACGAACAGGAAGAAGAAAATGAGGACGCCAGTGACTCGATGAGCCACCCAGGACCACATGCCTTCCCGGCCGCGGTACAGCGTTCCAGCCGGCACGGAAGAACCCTCCGGGAGCGGGGATTAGGGCCGCGCCGGCTTCTCTGTCGGTCGGGCCCGGCCGGGTACGGTCCACCGGCCGCTCGTCATCGTATCGACGAGTTGTCGGTTCCTCGCGCGGGGGTCCTTAGGTGTGATCAAACAGCCACCAACGGGCTATCACACAAGCACCAACCGGTCCTTTACGGGAGAGAAGCCGCGAGTCGGGCCACCCTGCCGCGAGTGAGCCGGCGCAGCTCCTCGGCGGCGACCACCCGCTCCTCGTCCGGCTCATTGCCGAGCCGGGTGCGGATGCCGCACAGCACCTGGTCCAGCTGTTCGTCGTCGCGGTAGCCGTCCAGGCAGATGACGAAGGCATGTCGAAAGCGGCGCTCGTACTCGGCGTGCGCGGCCCGCAGGGCGGTGTGGGCGGCGAGTGTGCCGGGCCCGCGGGCGCCGACGAGCGGGTGCGGGGAGACCGATTCCCGGGCGAGTGCCTCGTCCACCTCGGCCGGGGCGAGGTCGTAGCAGGCCTCGTCGGAGGCGGCCAGCAGCGACTCCAGATCGGGGTACGGGCGGTGCGCGGCGATCCGCTGGGCCCAGCGGTCGCAGCCGCAGCAGGTCAGCAAGGCGGCCTCGGCGTCATCGCGCGGCACGGTGTTGAAGCGGTCGAGCCCGGTGCCGGACCCCCGGCCCTGAGGTACCGCGGCCCGGCTGTGCGGGCGTATGCCGCACGGGGCGGTGAGCGGGGGAAGCGTCGTCGGCCGGGTGGTCGATGTGTCACCGGACAGCGTGGGCTCCTCGGGCGGACGGAGGGTGGGAAATGGACAGGGGCTGGACTGCGGAGGGGCCGGACGGCTCAGATGGGGCGGATGGATCTTTCGACGGGTGCGGGATGGACGGCTGACGGAAGCTGGAGAGGAACCGGACGGACGCCGGACGCGTACGGAAGGGGAGGCGGGTGTGGTGGCGGCGCTGCGCGCGACACGACACCCCGGCAAAAGCCGTCGATCCGGGACCCCTGGGACGGGGGTGACGGATGGAATCGCCACGCTAACGACGCTTGTCGACCGCTGTCCGATGGATGCGCGAATTTCACCCGGATGAGAGAGCTTTCGCGCACTTAGTGGACGGCGACCCCGCACACCTGGCAATGCCTTCGCCCCGAAAAGTGAGGATTGCACGATGTCGAACCCGACCCACCCGAGGTCACGCAAAACCCCGGTGGCCTGGTCGGCCGGGCTGCTGGCCCCGGCGCTCGCTTCGGCGCTGGCGCTCACCGGCTGCTCCGGCGCCGCCGACTCCCAGCCACCGGGCAGTACAGGCACCTCGGCAGCCCCCGCACCCACGCCCACCTGGGCCGCCGTCACCGGCAAGCCGCAGGTCATCCCCGCCGTACGGGACTTCTCCCCGGCCGACGGCCGCGGCTGGCGCCCGTCCAAGGGAGCCCGGATCGTCGTGTCGGCCGGGCAGAAGAGCACCATTGCCGATGAGGCGCAACTCATGGCCCAAGATCTCGGCGGGCTGCCGGTGGTGTGGGGTGACCAGACCGTACGGCCAGGTGATATCGAGGTGAAGCTCACCGGGAAAAAAGGGGCCGGCCGGCCGGACAACGCGCCGGCCCGGAGCACCGCCGACGAGGCCTACACCCTCACCGCCCGCGGCACCCGGCTCACTCTGACGGCCCCGACGGACGCCGGAATCTTCAACGGCACCCGCACCGTCAAACAGGCCGTGCGCTCCGCCGGAGGCCTGCCCGAGGGCACCATCAAGGACCAGCCGGACCGCCCGCAGCGCGGCCTGTCGCTGGACAACGCCCGTAAGCCGTTCAGCGCGGCCTGGATCGAGGACCGGATCAAGGAGCTCGGCGACCTCAAGCTGAACCAGTTCCAGCTGCACTTCTCCGACGACCAGGGATGGCGCATCCAAAGCGATACGCACCCCGAGATCGTCTCCCAGGACCACCTGACCAAGGACCAGGTACGGCATCTGATCAAGGTCGCGCGCAGCCGGCACATCGCGGTCATCCCCGAGATCGACTCGCCGGGCCACCTGGGCGCCGTCCTCGACCACTATCCCGATCTCGTCCTGCGCAATGCCCAGGGCCGGCCGGTCAAGGGCGCGATCGACATCTCCAAGCCGAAGGCCGCCCAGCTCATCGACTCGCTGCTGCGCGAGTACGCGGCGCTGTTCAGCAACCCCAAGGGCGCCGACGCCTACTGGCATCTGGGCGGCGACGAGTACCAGGCGCTGATGTCCAGCGACCCGGAGACCTCCTACCCGCAGCTGGCGCGGGCCGCGCGGGAGAAGTACGGATCCGGCGCCACCATCGAGGACCTGGCGACCGGCTGGCTCAACGACCGGGAGAAGACCGTGAAGGCCGCGGGCAAGAACCGCATCGAGGCCTGGAACGACGGCTTCTTCGCCGATGGGAAGGTCACCGCCGACAAGGACCGGATGGTCGATTACTGGACCGGCAAGGAGATCGGCAAGCGCGACCCGGCGGCGTTCCTGCGCGAGGGCCGCAACGTCATGAACTTCAACGACGAGTACCTCTACTACGTGCTCGGCGAGCCAAACCAGTTCACCTATCCGACCGGTGAGCGGATCTACCGCAGCTGGACCCCGCGGGTGCTGCGCGGCACCTCCCCGGTGGCGGTGCCCACGAGCCAGACCGGGCCGGACCGGGTGCCGGGCGCGCGGTTCGCGATCTGGGCCGACCTCTCCGGTGCGCAGACGCCGCAGCAGGTCGCGGCCGGGATCCAGCTGCCGCTGGCGGCGCTGGCGCAGAAAACCTGGGACCCGGGAATGCCGAAAATGTCCTGGCAGAGCTTCAAGGCGCTCGCCGGCCGGGTGTGATTTTGGTGTGAATCGAGGGACGGCCGGGGCCGCCACCCCCCACAGGAGAGGCCCCGGCCGTCGTTCACGAGGGGCCCGTTACGGGTCCCTAATCGATACAGCGCCAGACGGCGCGAAAGCGTCACACGAGCGTCACGGGGGGTACGGGGAGGCGCTGGGCGAGCGGTCTGGACGCGGGCCGGGCCAGGCCCGTAACGTGCGGGTTCGCGCCGGAAGGCGCACGGGGCAGGCCTGTTGCCGCGGCCGGAAACGGCCGTGTTTGCGAGGAGTTCCAGATGGATCGGTGCGCGCACCACACGGCGGTCGCGGCGGCGGACGCGGGCCACTTCGGGCGGCTCGGTGCCCGTCCGGTCACCGGGACCTCCGTCGCTCCACGCGGTGGCCCGGGTTCGGAGCGTGTGATCGCACGGGTTACGGTCTGCAGGAACAGCCGGGTTACCCGGGGTCAGCGAAGCAGCTGAGCGAACCGAAAGAGCAGCCAGGACCGGGCGGCGGACATTCCGCGTGCGACAGGATGGACCCGTGCGAGGGGACGACATTCAGCCGGACGACAGTCGGCTGACCGTTGCCGTGCAGGCGGCACAGGATGGTGACGAGGCGGCGTTCCGCACCGTCTACCGCGCCGTACATCCCCGACTTCTCGGATATGTACGGACCTTGGTGGGCGAACCGGACGCAGAGGATGTCGCGTCCGAAGCCTGGCTCCAGATAACCCGCGACCTCGCCCGCTTCAGCGGCGACGCGGACCGCTTCCGCGGCTGGGCCGCCCGGATCGCCCGTAACCGCGCCCTGGACCACATACGCATGCGCGGCCGCCGTCCGGCGATCGGCGGCGACGAGAGCGAACTGGCCGACACCCCCGCGCTGTCCGACACCGCGGGCGAGGCGCTCGAGGCCCTGGGTACCGGCCGCACCCTGCGCCTGATAGCCCGGCTGCCGCAGGACCAGGCCGAGGCCGTGGTGCTGCGCGTGGTGGTCGGACTCGACGCCAAGAGCGCCGCCCAGGTGCTCGGCAAGCGGTCCGGAGCGGTGCGCACCGCGGCGCACCGGGGACTGCGCAAGCTCGCCGAACTGCTCGAGGCCGAGCCCGACGACGGCGAAGGCGGCATTCGCGAGGGGGCTCGCGACGGAGCTCATGACGGAGCTCATGACGGAGCTCAAGGCGGCGCCGACCAGGGCGAAGACCGCGCCTCCGGCCCGGCCGCACGAGGCCCGCGCAAGGGCGGCGGAATGGTGGACGGGGTGCCCGCCCAGGGCCGAAGACGCCGCGACGGCGTGGCGGAATCGTACGTACCAGGTGTGACGGAAACGGCCGCACGAACGCAGAAGGACATGTGATGGCCGACGACCGGTACGAGTGGCTCGACAAGGACGCCGCGGAGCGATTGCTGCGTGGCGACCCGGTCAGTGCCCCGGACGGCAACGGCGCACGCGAACTCCAGCAGCTCCTCGATGCCGCCGCGGCGGTCGGCGGGGGCCCGGCCCAGAGCGCCGAGCTGCCCGGCGAAGCGGCCGCGGTGGCCGCGTTCCGCCGGGCCCAGCACGGCCCCGGCGCGCGGCCGCGCCGCCGCTCGGCGGCCGCCGAGGTCACCTCGGTCCACACCACCCGCTCCGGCGGCGTCGCCGAACGCACCCGCCTCGCGCGCCCCTTCCGGCGCGGCTTCGCCGTCGCCCTCGCGGTCTGCGCGATCGGTGGCGTGGCCGTCGCGGCCGGCACGGGCGTGCTGCCGACCCCTTTCCAGGGCGGCGGCGCCGACCCCGAGCCCGCCGCCAGCGTCTCCGCCGCCGAGACCCCGGGCACCCTCGAATCCCCGGACCCCGGCGCCGAGACCGATGCCACCCGGTCACCGGACGGCAGCCCCAGCCCCGGGACGACCGGCCCCACCGCAACCCCGTCACCGGGCGGGTCTACGCGCGACACCAGTCCCCCCGGCACCACAGGCCCCGGCAGCGGCAGCCCCACCGGCACCGGCCAGGGCGACGACCAGAAGTCCAAGCCCGGCCAGGGCGGAGACGACCGCAGGAAGTTCGTCCTGGCGCTGTGCCGTGAATACGAATCCGGCAAGGGCGGCATGGACCCCGCCACCCGGCGGCGCCTGGAGCGCGCGGCGGGCGGCGCGGAAAAGGTGCACGCCTTCTGCCGTCAGTACCTGGCGAACCAGGTCGGCGGTGGGGGCAACGACGACGGCCTCGTCGGCGGCGCACCGATCGGTGGCCAGAACGGCAGCGGTCAGGGCGGCGACGAGGACGACGACGAGCACCCCGCCACCTCCCCGAGCCCCACCCCGTCGCCCGGCACCGCCACCCCCGCCCCCACACCCTCAACCGCCACGCCTGCCCCCTCCGGCAGCACCCCGAGCACGGCGGCCGCCGGCCGGGTGTGACGTTTTTTGAGCCAGTGACGCAGTAGTGAGTGAAGCCGACTGGTCATCGGCTGCGCGCGAGCCGGGGTTCCCCCCCGTACCCACGGTTCCGCGCCCACGGCGCGGGCGGGGCACGTTCCCCCGGCCCTGCCCGCGCCCCCCCCGGGCCCACCGAGTCCGTGGGCCTGCCGGCTACCGGTGGACGACCACCTTCGTGCCCGCCCCCACCGCAGCGAAGAGCGCGGCGATGCGCCGCTTGTCCCGGACGTTGACGCAGCCGTGCGAGGCACCGCGATACCCCCGCGCCGCGAAGTCCGACGAAAAGTGCACCGCCTGACCCCCGCTGAAGAACATCGCGTACGGCATCGCCGTGTGGTAGATCGTCGAGATGTGACGGCGGCTCTTGAACGTGACGCGGAAGGTGCCCTCGCGCGTCGGGGTGAACTGCGATCCGAAGCGGACGTCCATCGCCGAGACGACCCTGCCGTTCACCCGCCACGTCAGAGTGCGGCTCTTCTTGCTGATGCAGATCACCCGCCCCGTCATACAGCGCCGGTCGGGCATGCCGATCGGCTTGCTGGTGGGCGGGCGGAGCTCGTCGTGCGACGGCGCGCGGGTATGCGAGCGGAGCGCCTTCCAGGCGGCGGGCGGCAGGACCCCGGTGCGCGGCAGCCCCTGCCGCTTCTGGAACGCGCGGACCGCGGCGGCGGTGACCGAGCCGTAATAGCCCGTCGGGGACCGGCCGAAGAGGCCCAGCTGGCTCAGCCTCGCCTGGAGTTCACGGACCTGGGCGCCGCGCGAGCCGCGGGCCATCACCGACCGGGGCCGGGGCCGGTGGGCGCGGCCGTGGTGGGCGGGGGAGGGCGGCTTGGCGTGAGCGGCGGACGGCGTGACCGGCGCCGTCGGCAGAGGGCGGCCGTTGCTGCCGTCGGCCGACCCCGCGCCGGTGACCGTCACCGGCCGGCAGCCCACCGCGGCCGCACACACCACAGCCACCAGGAGCGCCCCTGCCACGGGTCTTGCGCTCTTGCTCTTTCGCCGCATGCCCACTCCCGGATGTCACCGGCCGCACCAGCCTCGCTTCATGCTTTCCAATGCTGCGACGCGGCTAACCTGCGGGCATGCTGGGCAAAGGCGTACAACCGGATGCCATTCACCCAGTGGGAGGCGTACACCCCATGGCGCGCGAGTCGGGCAGTGTCCGATACAACGAGAGCGGCCTGCCCATCGAGCCCGTGTACGGGCCCGAGGCGCTCGCCGGCTGGGATCCGGAGCGGCAGCTCGGCGCGCCCGGCGAGTACCCGTACACCCGTGGCGTGTACCCGTCGATGTACACCGGGCGCCCCTGGACGATGCGTCAGTACGCCGGCTTCGGCACCGCCCGTGAGTCCAACGCCCGCTACCGGCAGCTGATCGCCCACGGCACCACCGGCCTGTCGGTCGCCTTCGATCTGCCGACCCAGATGGGCCACGACTCCGACACGCCCATCGCGTCCGGCGAGGTCGGCAAGGTCGGGGTGGCCATCGACTCCGTCGACGACATGCGGGTGCTGTTCGGCGGCATCCCGCTCGACAAGGTCTCGACGTCGATGACCATCAACGCCCCGGCCGCGCTGCTGCTGCTCCTCTACCAACTGGTCGGCGAGGAAGAAGGCGTGGCGGCCCGTCACCTGACCGGCACCATCCAGAACGACATCCTCAAGGAGTACATCGCCCGGGGGACGTACATCTTCCCGCCGCAGCCGTCCCTGCGTCTGGTCGCGGACACCTTCCGGTACTGCCGGGCCGAGATCCCCAAGTGGAACACCATCTCCATCTCCGGCTACCACATGGCCGAGGCCGGCGCCTCGCCCGCCCAGGAGATCGCCTTCACCCTCACCAACGGCATCGCCTACGTCCGTACCGCCCTCGCCGCCGGTATGGATGTCGACGACTTCGCGCCGCGGCTGTCCTTCTTCTTCGTCTCCCGGACGACACTCCTCGAGGAAGTCGCCAAGTTCCGTGCGGCACGCAGGATGTGGGCCCGGCTGATGCGCGAGGAATTCGGCGCGCGGAATCCCAAGTCGCTGATGCTGCGGTTCCACACCCAGACCGCGGGCGTAGCGCTCACCGCCCAGCAGCCGGAGGTGAACCTGGCCCGGGTCACCGTCCAGGGACTGGCCGCGGTGCTCGGCGGCACCCAGTCCCTGCACACCAACTCCTTCGACGAGGCCATCGCGCTGCCCACCGACAAAGCGGCCCGGCTCGCGCTGCGTACGCAGCAGGTGCTGGCCTACGAGACCGATGTGACCGCCACCGTCGATCCGTTCGCCGGGTCCTACGTCGTCGAGTCGATGACCGACGAGGTGGAGGCCGCGGCCATGGACCTGATGCGCCGGGTCGAGGACCTGGGCGGAGCGGTGGCCGCCATCGAAGCGGGCTTCCAGAAGGGCGAGATCGAGCGGAACGCGTACCGGATCGCGCGGGAGACCGATGACGGCGACCGGGTCGTGGTCGGCGTCAACCGCTTCCAGCTGGACGAGGAGGAGCCGTACGAGCCGCTCCGCCTCGATCCGGCGATCGAGGCGGAACAGGCGGAGCGGCTGGCCACGCTGCGGGCCCGGCGCAACCCCCGCGAGGTGTCGACGGCGCTCGACGACCTGAAGAAAGCGGCCGAGGGGACGGGCAACGTCCTCTACCCGATGCGGGATGCCCTGCGGGCGAAGGCGACGGTGGGGGAGGTCTGCGATGCGCTGCGGGGGGTGTGGGGGACGTATGTCCCTACGGGCGCGTTCTGACGTGCTCCTCCTTACGCTGCCGGGCGCGGGGCGTGCGAGTCGGTGGAGGTGTGACGGGGACCCGGTGACGCGGGAACTGGCCGTGCGGGTGCGGGAGCTGGTGACGGCCGAGCTGGCGGGGAGCGCAACGCGCCAGTCCGTCACACTGGTGCCATGTCGTCACCCCGCCGCGCGTGCCCCGTCTGCACCCGAGAGATCGCCGTTGTCGGCGGCCGCTTCGCCCGTC
This sequence comes from Streptomyces sp. NPDC028368, assembly GCF_055565615.1. Classification (NCBI taxonomy): domain Bacteria; kingdom Bacillati; phylum Actinomycetota; class Actinomycetes; order Kitasatosporales; family Streptomycetaceae; genus Streptomyces; species Streptomyces sp. NPDC028368. The sequence goes on from NZ_JBVHTY010000003.1 coordinate 109,320, forward strand.
ACGACCCTCCGGGGCGCCGTACGGGGATCGAGCTGATCTCCTGCCCCGGGTCGCGGCGGATGGCCCCGATGATGGCGCCGGCGGAGAAGCTGTTCGACCCGGAGGAACCGCCGATGCCGGGTCAGCAGCCGTTGTTCTGACGCGTCGGACGTCCCGGGCGTGGCACCGACTACGGTGCCAGTACGTCCAGTTCGGCCATCGCGCCGGCCGTGATCTGCCGCGTCAGCGACTCGGCCCGCGCCGCGTCGCCGATGCGTACCGCCTCCGCCACCTGGACGTGCAAGGTCACGGCCGCCGGGTCGGGGTCGGTGAACATCACATGGTGCTGGGTGCGGCCGGTCAGCACCGCGGCGACGACATCGGCGAGCCGGGCGAACATCTCGTTGCCGGAGGCGGTGAGCACCACCCGGTGGAAGGCCATGTCGTGGACGAGGTAGGCGTCGAGCTGCTGGCCGCGTGAGGTGGCGACCATGCCCATCGCGTGTTCGGTGAGCTCGGCGCACTGCTCGGGGGTGGCGTGGGTGGCGGCCAGGCCCGCGGCGACCGGTTCGACGGCGGAGCGCAGTACGGTCAGCGAGCGCAGCTGCCGGGGGCGGTCGCGGCCGGCCAGTCGCCAGCCGATCACCCGCGGGTCGTAGACGTTCCACTCCTCCATCGGGCGGACGGTCACCCCGACCCGCCGCCGCGAGGCGACCAGCCGCATCGACTCCAGCACCCGGATCGCCTCACGGATGACCGTGCGCGACACCTCGAAGCGCTGCTCCAGCTCGTCCGTGCGCAGGACCGTGCCCGGAGGGTATGCGCCCGCGGTGATCGCGGGCCCCAGGGACTCCAATACGCGGGCGTGCAGCCCCTTCCCCAGCCCCTCGTTTTCCATGGGGCAAGCCTACGTTCCCCGGCTTCGACCAATTAAGTATGACGTTTACATCACAGGCTCTTGAATACGTCGTACCTAATGAGTTTCAGTGGGGCTGGCTACGGACCACGTACGAAGGTCGGTAGCCGGTCAACGAAGACAGCGCGGTCAGCGCGGACAGCGAGGTAAGCGGCATGAGCACCCCCCACGTGATCGTCGTGATGGGCGTGGCCGGCACCGGCAAGACGACGATCGGGCCGCTGGTGGCCGCCGCACTGGGCGTCCCGTATGCCGAAGGCGACGACTTCCACCCGCCGGCCAATATCGCCAAGATGTCGGCCGGCACCCCGCTGGACGATGACGACCGCGGCCCCTGGCTGGACGCCATCGGCGCCTGGGCCCACGGCCGAGCCGGGCACGGCGGCGTCGTCAGCAGCTCCGCACTCAAGCGCGTCTACCGTGACCGCCTGCGGGCCGCCGCCCCCGGCGTCGTCTTTCTGCACCTCACCGGGGACCGGGCGTTGATCGAAGGGCGGATGGCCGAGCGCAAGGGCCACTTCATGCCGACCGCGCTGCTGGACTCTCAGTTCGCCACGCTCGAGCCGCTCGGCGCGGACGAGGCGGGCGTCGCGGTGGAGGTGTCCGGCACGCCGCGGGAGATCGCCGACCGCGCCGTAGCCGCCTTGCACCACCTCGAACCGGCCGCCTGATCGGGCGGCCGCCCCCGTCCCCCCATCCAGGGAATCCCCGAACCGTAGGGAATCGCCGTGACACATCTCAGCGTCGAGATGCTCGCAGCGGACGCGACCGAGCCCATCACCTCGGCCGGTCACGCGCAGCTGGGCATCGCCGTCCTGGCCGGCATAGCCGTCATCGTCCTGCTCATCACCAAGTTCAAGCTGCATGCCTTTCTGTCGCTGATCGTCGGCTCGCTGGTGCTCGGCGCGGTGGCCGGGGCGCCGCTCGACAAGGCCATCGTCAGCTTCTCGACGGGACTGGGCACGACGGTCGCGGGCACCGGCGTACTGATCGCGCTCGGCGCCATCCTGGGCAAGCTGCTCGCCGACTCCGGGGGCGCCGACCAGATCGTCGACACGATCCTGGCGAAATGTGGAGGGGCAGGGCCGCAGGCCCTTCCGGCGAAGGGCGGTGGCGGGCGACGGGCGGGCGGCAAGGCCATGCCCTGGGCGATGGTGCTGATCGCGGGCATCGTCGGCCTGCCGATCTTCTTCGAGGTCGGCATCGTCCTTCTCATCCCCGTGGTGCTGCTGGTCGCCAAGCGCGGCAACTTCTCCCTGATGCGGATCGGCATCCCGGCGCTGGCCGGCCTGTCCGTCATGCACGGTCTGATCCCGCCGCACCCCGGCCCGCTGGCCGCCATCGACGCGGTCCACGCGAACCTCGGCGTCACGCTGGCGCTGGGCGTCGTGGTCGCCATTCCCACCGCGATCATCGCGGGCCCGCTCTTCTCCCGTTACGCGGCCCGGTGGGTCGACATCCGTCCGCCGGAGAACATGGTCCCCGAGCGCGCCTCCGACGACCTCGACAAGCGCCCCGGCTTCGCCGTCACGGTCGCGACCGTCCTCCTCCCCGTCGTCATGATGCTGGCCAAGGCGCTGGTGGACATCGTCGTCGACAACCCGGAGCACACCGTCCAGAGGATCTTCGACGTCGTCGGCTCCCCGCTGATCGCCCTGCTCACCGCCGTCATCGTCGCGATGTTCACGCTGGGGCGCGCGGCCGGCTTCACCAAGGGCCGGACCGCCGCCACCGTCGAGAAGTCACTCGCCCCCATCGCCGGCGTCCTGCTGATCGTCGGCGCGGGCGGCGGCTTCAAGCAGACGCTGGTGGACGCGGGCGTCGGCCAGATGATCCTCGACATCTCCAAGGGCTGGCACATCTCCACGCTGCTGCTGGCCTGGCTGATCGCGGTCACCATCCGCCTCGCGACCGGCTCCGCGACGGTGGCCACCATCTCCGCCGCCGGCCTGGTCGCCCCGCTCGCCGCGGACATGTCCACCACCCATGGCGCCCTTCTGGTCCTGGCCATCGGCTGCGGCTCGCTGTTCTTCAGCCATGTCAACGACGCCGGCTTCTGGCTGGTCAAGGAGTACTTCGGGATGAGCGTCGGCCAGACGCTGAAGACCTGGTCGGTGATGGAGACGCTGATCTCGGTGGTCGGCATCGCGTGCGTACTGCTGCTGTCGCTGGTCGTCTAGCCCCCGCTACCTGCTCTACCTGCTCTACCTGCTCTACCTGTACCTTCCGGGCGGCTTCCGCCCCGGGCGCCCACCCCCCTCCGGCGCCCGTTCCCCTCACGAGGCCGTGCCGGCCGCTGTCCGCCGGCGCGGCCTCGTGGCACGTCCGCCTGCTACGTGGTCGACGCCGACTACGCGGCCAGCGCGGGCGGTGCCTGCGGAGGCGGCGTCCTCGTATGCAGCGCCAGCTCGAACCAGATGGTCTTGCCGCCCGGCCCGAGCAGCGAGTTCCCGAGCGCACAACCGCCCCACTCATCAGCGATGAGGTCGAGGATCGGCAGCCCCCGCCCGCCCACCGCGTCGGGCAGGGGCGGCGCCGCCACGACGGGCAGACGGGGACAGGTATCCGTGACGCTGACCCGCAGTACGGGGCACACCCAGCGCAGGCGGACGGAGGCCGGCCCGTCGGCGTACCGGACCGAATTGGTGGCCAGCTCCGAGGTCAACAACTCAGCCCGCTCGGAGAGTTCGAGAAGCCCGTGAGCGGTGAGGACCGTCCGCAAGGTCGTCCGGGCGATCCCGGGGCCACGGGGGTCGCGCGGGAAGGCGAGCTCGTATTCCCAGGGGTCGGTGAAGGCGAGGGGGGTGGGGTCGGGGTTCTCGGCGTACGGGGTCGAGTTCACGCGGGCACCTCCATGTGCGGCGCGATGGGTGTACGGGGCCGGTCGCTCGCCGGGGCCGGACGGTGGCATTGCCGGGCTTGGTTGGCGCGGTGCGCTTCCGTGGGGCGGCGCCAGTGAGTGAGTGGCGTGTGGCACACCGTAATGCGCAGATACAACGCGTGCTACCTAACTCACTCAAACGAGTAGTACGAACATCGTTGATGGACGCACGGTGTCCGGGATCGGCAAACTGTGTTTCCGAGCGAGGAGTTGAGCCCATGGCACCGCGTCAGGCCCCCACCATCCGACAGCGCCGTTTCGGTGCAGAGCTCCGTCGTCTGCGCGAAGCCGTCGGCATGTCAGCCCCCATAGCGGGTGAACGGCTTGGGTCCGACCGCACGATGATCTCTAACATCGAGTCGGGGCGATTCGGTATCAGCGAGGAGCGGTTGCGCCGCCTGGCGAGCATCTTTGAGTGTGGTGATGCGGAGCTGGTCGATGCCCTTGCCGCGATGACCGGGGGTCGGCCGAAGGGATGGTGGGACGAATACCGGGGCAAGGTTCCGCCGGACTTCCTGGATCTGGCGGAGCTGGAGCACCATGCCGTGAACCTGCGGACACTCCAAACGGCACACGTTCCTGGCCTCTTTCAGACGGAGGACCATGCTCGTGCGCTCTTCGATCTCTTCGTTCCGGCCTTGCCGCGGCTGGAGGTGGAGCTGCGAATTGCTCACCGTCTGGCCCGCCACCATGTGATCGTTTCCGGGATGCCATACGTGGGTCTCGTCCACGAGGCGGCCCTCCGGATGCGGATCGGCGGATGCGGTGTCGCCAAGGCTCAGTTGAACCGCCTCCTCGAGGAGAGCGAACGCGAAAATGTCCGTCTCCTCGCGATTCCCTTCGTAGCCGGCGGCTTCCCCATGGCCGGAGACACGATGGTGTACGCCTCGGCCGAAAACCCGCACCTGGACACCGTGCAGGTGGATTCCCCGATCGGCGCGGTCTTCTTTGACTCCCCAACTCAACTGGCCAACTTCCGTCGGCGGCTGGACTCGGTCGAACAGGTGGCGTTGAATCCAAAGCGTTCGAGGGACCTCATCCTCGACATCGCCAAGCATCTGTAAGAGGGGTTGTCGTGACCGAGTTGAAGTGGCTCAAGTCCTCGTTCTCGGAGGCTTCCGCCAACGCCTGTGTCGAGGTCGCCGCGACGGGCGAGGGAGTGGCGCTCCGGGAGAGCGACGCCCCGACCCAGGTCGTCACGACCGGCCGGGGTGCGCTGCGCGGGTTGATCCTCGGCGTGAAGACGGACTCACTGGGTGGGCCACCCCGCTGACCGACGGTCCGAACGACGGCCCTGTCGGCGGCCCGGAGCGCGTGCGCCCGGGTCGCTGATGTCGCAGCGTGCCGAGGCGCGCGGCGACGTGGAACTCGGCATCCACCTGACGCGATAGCCAGGTCCCAACGCAACGGGCCCGGCTACAGCCGTTGTTGTACCGTGCCCAGACTCCCCATCACTTGAATTCAAAAAGACCATCAGGCCGGTTTTATCGCTGGCGTGTTCGACTCGTAGTGTCAGTGCTGAGTGGATATCCCGCGGGGTGCAAAAGGAATGATTGTTCTCAGAAAGATGCTAAGAGACTAGGAGTCGCAGTGCACGCGGGAGAAGTGAATCCCAATGAAGTTCTTGCCGAGATCATCCTGAGTAAAAAAGTTGGAACGAGTCATGTTCGGCTGGTTGGTGACCTGATCTCGGTCGATGCGCAGCTCAGCGTGGCCGCACTGGAGCGCGGCGGTCTGCCGATTGAGCAGATGGCTGATATCGCTGAGTTTGTGCTGCCACTGGAGGAGGCATATTTCGAAGTTTGGGAAGGGGTGAAGTCTGCGCCCAGCCTCGAAGAGCGAATTCCCAAACTGAAGGAATTGGAGCGCGCGTTGAAAGATATCATAGAGGGGATCATTGAAATCGCGCAGAGGTATCAGCTTTCAGTAAGTCGGACATACCTCGATTGAGTCACCGCGCCTTGTCGTGCCTCGGCGACATTGGGCCTGAGCGAGAAGGGTCATCTCCGCCGCCTGGGTGCGCGGTCTAGGCTGCGTCAGCGGATGCGCCCGTCGGCCACAGGGCGAACACCGCTGGCGGGCGCGTCCGCCGTACCGGGACGCCTGGGGCGACGCCTATCTTCATTGTCACCGTGCCCGGGTCGACTCGACCGAGGGGTTTGGATGTGCCGACGGCGTAGGCGGCTGCGGATTGCGCGGGATGAGTAAGCTCGGTAGTCGATCACTGCACCGGGCCAAGTATTCGACGAGATTGGGAAGATCCCGGGTGAACGAGGTGGGGGTTCCGTGGCTGCCAGCCACGGATGTGGAAATGGGCCTGTTCGACGCTCGAGCCCGAGGAGACTGGGCCGCCTATTTCGATGTCCTGGCTGCCACTCATGTGTTTTTGGCGGACGGGCGGCGTGAGGTCGACGCGGGCCACGGCGAATCCAGCATAGGCGCGGAATGGTGGAATCCGGCGATCGGGCAGTGGTGTCTGACCGTGGTGACGGAGGGGATGCTGCCGGTACCGAGTGCTGATGTGGTGTTCCACAGTCCGTATCTGCATCAGCTCGGGGAATGGCTGGCCTTGGAAGGCTGGTGGCTCGCGGTCAATCCGGGGACGCCGTGCGAAGGGTACTTTCCGCCGAACCCGCAGCTGTGGCGTATGCATGAGCAGCGGGTGAAGACGTCCGATCAGACCAAGCGGCTGCGGGCCATCCGTACTGGGCCGACGCGTGGTCTGCTGGCTCAAGGGCTCGCCTGTGGTGCGCAGTTGTGCATCAATAACGGGTTCCCGTGGAACATGGTCAATTGGCATGGCGCGGGCTATCGGGGCGAGAAGGAATCACTCAAGAAGTGGTGGGGCGTCGAGAGTCGGGCGGGCTGGCTGGAGCAGCAGGAGGCGCTGCTCAGTCCCGCGGCTGGGAACTCCTATTGGGAGTTCGTGCTCATGGTGCGGCAGGGGGTCACGCAGGCGACGGGGCGGCCGGTAGATGCCGTGACATGGCGGTCCGCGACGGAGCAGGTACTGCGGGCGGAGGGGGAGAGCGAGAAGGGGATCAAGAAGGCCGGCGGGATCATTGGGAAGATTCTGCGGTACGAGGCGCGGTTCCGGGCCGATGGGATATTGGCCGAGGATCAGTGCGTGTCGTCGGTGCGGGCCTGGTATCTGGGGCGTGCCTCGAATATGGCGCGATGGGGCCTGGGCGCTCGGTTCTGTGACATCGGGGAGACGGAACAGAGGCTTGTGCAGACCGCGGAGTTGAGCCGGGCGGCGTACAGCTCATGGGCCGATTTTGGGCTGGGGTTCGTACTCGGTCGGTGTCTGCATTTCGACAAGGAGAAGTTCGGCAGCTGGTTCACCGAGATGGTGGATGTGTACCGGACGTTGATGTCGGATCCGGGCAGCCCATGGCTCAACATCCCTTGGTTCGGGGAGCGGGGGGAGACGGCTGAGGTGGCGGCGGCCGGCCGCTGAGCGCGCGGTCCTGTGCGGACGGCCGTTGCTGCGTGAGATCCATTCGGTCGCACCGCTCTCCATACCGCCGTCACCGGTGCCATCAGGAACACGGGTCAGCCGGTTGCCGTCCGGAAGTGGGGATGGGCGTCTTCCCGGACCCGGGCCCATCGGCCAGGCCCGGGAAGACGCAGACGTGCGGCAGTTGCCTGCGGACGGTGCCGATGCGCGTCAGCGCGCCGCCGTCGCCGCGCCCGCGCCGACCGCCGCGCCCGCCCCGACGTACGCGTCCAGGGCACCAGCAATGTGCTCCGTGGCCCCCTCCGCCCCCGCCGCGACGGCGACATACCCGTCCGGGCGGATGAGGAAGACGGCCGGGTCGGAGCCGTACGCGTCCCGGACGTGGCCGTCCGTGTCGATCAGGTCCGGGGACGGGCCGCCGATGCGCACGGTGCGCAGCAGGTTCGGGTCGGCGGGTAGGGCGGTGTCGGCCACTTCGGCTCCGTTGAGGGCCAGGACGGTGAACTGCGGGCCGCGGAGGGCGGAGAAGAGGCGGGTGGGGCGGCCGTCGGCGGTGGTGCACGGGGCGTCGGGGGCGCGGTCGCCGGCGTGGAGGGCGGAGTCGGGGAGCTCCGGGCGCAGTTCCTGGGTCAGGGGGCTGTCCGGGTAGCCGACGTCGAGTTGGTGCAGGTCCCGGCCGCGGCGCAGTGAGCCTGAGCGGTGCAGGCGGGTGCTGGTGTCCAGGATGTGGGCGGCGATGGGGCGGCGCTCGGTTTCGTAGGTGTCCAGGAGGGTGTCGGGAGCGCCGTGGCGCAGCACCTGGCCGAGCTTCCAGCCGAGGTTGTAGGCGTCCTGGACGCTGGTGTTCAGGCCCTGGCCGCCGGCCGGGGAGTGGATGTGGGCCGCGTCGCCGGCCAGGAAGATCCGGCCGAAGCGGAAGCGGTCGGCCATACCGGCCTTGGGGCGGAAGAGGGAGGACCAGACGACCTCGCGGATCTGCTCGGGGGCGAGGTGGGTGTGGGCGGCGAAGAGGGCGCGGACGGCCTCGGGTGAGGTGTCCGGTTCCGTGGCGGGTGCCACGACCATGCCCTGGAAGAGGTCGGTGTGGGCCAGCGGGAGCAGGGCGGCGAAGCCGCCGCCGGGGTGCATCCAGCGGTGCCAGTGGTCCCGGTCGAGGCCGTCCACCCGGACGTCGGCGAGGACCGCGACGCCCGGTTCCAGCGCCGGGCCGCTCATGCCGACGTCGAGCCCCTTGCGTATGGTGCTGCGCCCGCCGTCCGCGGCGACCAGGTAGCGGGCCTCGATGGTGCGTACGCCGCCGTCGGGGAGGGCGAGGCGGGCCCGTACGGCGTCCAGGTCCTGCTCGAACGAGGTGAGTTCGGTGCCGAAGAGGACGCCGCCGCCCAGCTCCAGCAGGTGGTTGTGGAGGATTTCCGCGTTGCGCCACTGAGGGACCATCAGGGCGTTGGAGTGCGGCGTGGAGGGGGTGGGGTCGACGCGCTCGATCATCTGGTGGGAGGACACGATGCGGCCGTCCTCCCACAGGGCCATGTCCGGGTACGTCCCGCCGGCCGCCTGGATGGCCTCCAGTACGCCGAGGTCCTCGTAGACCTCCTGGGTGCGCGGCTGCAGGCCGGTGCCGCGGGCGCCGGGGGAGAGGCGGTCCTGGCGCTCGACGATCAGGGCGCGTACGCCGCGCCGGGCGAGGTCGATGCCGAGGGCGAGGCCGGTCGGGCCCGCGCCGGCGATCAGTACGTCGACAGCCGTGACAGCTCCCGCGGTCGTGACGGATCCCGCGGTCGTAACAGATTCGGCAACGGAGTTCGCTTCCTTAACGCTGTTAAGTTCCATGGTTCCGAGGATGCGCTTAACGGTGTTAAGTTGTCAACATGGCATCGCGAATCGACCGGAAACAGGTAGTGGAGACCGCCCTGCGCCTGCTGAACGAGGTGGGGCTCGAAGGGCTCACCCTGCGCCGTATCGCGAAGGAGCTGAACGTCCAGGCCCCCGCCCTGTACTGGCACTTCAAGAACAAGCAGGAGCTGCTGGACGAGATGGCCACCGAGATGTTCCGGCGGATGGCCGGGGGGCTGACGGCCGGGCGCGGCACCTGGCAGGAGACGCTGCTCACCAGCTGCCGCGGGCTGCGCCGCGAGCTCCTCGCCTACCGCGACGGCGGCCAGGTCTTCAGCGGTACGCGGATGACGGACGAGAGCTACGCCGAGCCGTACGAGAGGCTCCTGACCCGGCTCGTCGAGGCGGGCTTCGCGCCGCGCGACGCGGCGCACGCCTGGTGGACGGCGTACAACTTCACCGTCGGGCTGGTGATCGAGGAGCAGTCGGTCCATCCGGACCCGGCTGAGCCGGCGGACGTCGACCCGGCCTACGACTTCGACAGCCGCGAGCGACGGCTCGGCGAGACCTATCCGCTCGCGGTCGAGGCGGGGCGGGACACGTTCGGCGACATCGAGGCCGCTTTCGAGGCCGGCCTGCGCTTCATCGTTGCCGGGATCGAGGTCACGGTCGGCCCGGGGGCGGCGGGCTGATCACCGCCGCCGGGGATCGACCGATTGTTTCAGTACGGGTGTCAGCGGCCGCTCCACCCACCGGTGCAGCACCCACGCCAGCAGCAGCATCAGCCCGACGGTCAGTATCAGCGTCGCGTACGAGGGCAGGCCCAGGTTGCGGTGCAGGGCGCGGACGACGACCCAGCCCAGGTGTTCGTGCACCAGGTAGAAGGGGTAGGTCAGCGCGCCCGCCACGGTCAGCCAGCGCCAGTTCGCCCAGCGCAATCCCCCCAGGGCGACGGCCGCGACCAGGACGAATCCGATCGTGACGACGGCGATGATGCCGGCCGTGGAGCGGTAGGAGAAGGCGTGGACGGACGGCGCGTGCCAGAGTCCGGCGACCGCGTAATGCTGTCCGATCAGCCAGCTGACCAGCACTATCGCCCAGGCTATGGGGTCGCGGGCGCCGTAGCGGTGGAGCAGGTACAGGCCCACGCCGCCGATGAAGAACGGGGCGTACTCGGGCATCAGCACGACATCGAGGAACGGCTGGTGGGCCGCCTGGGCGAGCGCCGCCGCCAGCGTCCAGCCCGCGCAGAAGAGGACGACGCGGCTGCGGGTGGCGCCCGGCAGGATCACACAGACGGCGAACAGCGCGTAGAACCGCATCTCGGCCCAGAGGGTCCAGCAGACGCCGAGCACCCGCTTCACCCCGAGCGGCTGCTGAAGCATCGTCAGGTTCGTCAGCACCTCGCTGGGCGTGAGCGCCTTGTAGGCGACCCAGGGGAGGGCGAAGACAAGGGTGATGATCAGGATCGCGGCCCAGTACGCCGGATAGAGGCGCGAGATACGGGAGGCGATGAATGCGCGGAGGGTGCGGCCCCAGCCACTGAGGCAGATGACGAAGCCGCTGATCACGAAGAAGATCTGGACGCCCAGACAGCCATACGCGAACAGGGGCGCCAAGGTGGGGAATTGCTGGGCGGGCGAGCCGCCCCAGGCCCCGGCTATCTCGCCGCCGCGGCCCCCGTAGTGGTACGCGGCGACCATCAGCGCGGCGAGCAGCCGCAGCCCGTCCAGTGCGCGCAGCCGGGACGGTCCCGATTCCCGGCCGCGCACCCGTATCCGGGCGGTGGGGGTGACGGAGGCCGGCGCCAGGGGCTGCGCGCCGGTCGCCAGCTGGGGAGTGGTGGTCATCCGAACGCGGCCCGCTTCTTGATCCTGCGCTGTACGGCCCGCGCCCGGCGGGCGACCCGGCGCACGGTGGCATTGCGCGGGATGAACGACAGCTGGGACGGGAGCGCGCCGGGCAGCGCCAGCGCGGTCAGCCGGCGGCGCTTGAAGTAGCGCCAGGTGTGCTGGTCCAGATGGGCCGCGAGATAGCGCTCGGCGACCGGGCGCAGGTCCGGGTAGATCTGGTGCTGCATCGCATAGCCGACCGCGCCGACCAGCCCGCCGACATCCTCGGCGGTGGCACGGCCGCGCGGCCGCTCGCCGGTGTCCCCGAGATCGGGTACCAGCGCGTCCACGAGCGTGACCGGGATGCGGTTGCTGTTCTGGTACGGGGTGAGCCGCTCCAGCAGCAGGCCGGTGCCGGTCTGTGCGGTTGGCAGGCCGTAGAAGGTGGCGGCGGTCAGCAGCGCGGTGGAGAAGCAGCCGACGACGAGAGCGGGCCGCATCCGCTGATAGAGGACCTCGGCCAGTACGGGGCTGTCCAGCACCGTCAGCTCGATGTCCAGCTTCTCCGCCTCCCGCTCCAGCAGCCGCGACCAGCGGGCGGGCGCGGACGGATGCGGCTTGAAGACGATCTCCCGGTGACCGCGCTCGAGGGCGCCGCGCACCATCCGCAGATGCAGCTCCTCTTCCTCCTCGGGGGTGAGGATCTCCAGCGCGGAGAGGTACTGGCCGAGCAGAAGCGCGCCGCCCTCCGGTACGTCCAGATCGGCCAACTCGCCGCTCGCGTCGGCGAGTTCGGCCAGCACCTTGGTGAACGCCTCGGTCGGTACGGTCTGCGGCGCCACACCGAACTCGGTGAGCAGCAGCGGCGTCAGGCCCGGCACCAGGTCCAGATGCAGCAGGCGGCCGATGCGGGTGCCGATCAGCGGGTCGAGCTTGTTGCGGGTGGGGCCGTAGCTCATCAGGCCGTCGGCGTAGACGTCGAGGGGCGCGCCCGGGAACACCTGGGCCAGCGCCATCGCCGGGTTGACCTGGATCGATTCGACGACCAGCTCGACGTCCGAGTCGCCCAGCCCCCACAGCAGCCGCAGATGCCGCTCCCACAGCGGGGCGTCGTCCGGGCGCGGGGACCAGCCGCCGGGGTGGAACGGGCTGATCGTCTCGTTCCACGACAGCACCCGGTCGAACCGGCCGCGCAGCCGCGCGAAGCCCGGCATGGTGTCCAGCGACGCGGTGGTCTCCGGGGTCGTGGCGTTGTTGCTGAGCAGCAGCAGACGGCGGTCGGCCGGCTCGAAGCAGTCGGCATCCAGGGCGGCGGCGAGGGTCGCCGCGCCGTAGAGCGTGGACGCCATGAAGATCTGGGTACGGGGCCGGTTCGGCATCAGGCGGCGACCTCCGCAGGGACCGGACGACGGCGCAGCCGCCGCAGCCGGGACGCACGCTGCACATCCATCGAATCCAGGGCTTCCTTCAGTACGTCCTGCGGCATGCGTTTCATGGCCGCGGCACTCATCGCACGCAATTTACGGGCGACCTGCGGTTCGAATCGTTCGATCGAGCCGAGGTGGTGAGAAATGATCGCGCAATAGGTGCGCACCGCTTTCGGGAGCAGCACCTCCGCATCGCGATCTTGCGCGGTTTCTTCGATCACCTGGTCGAAGGCGCGAATGAAGTCCAATTGCCGCACGTCACCGATCTGCGTCAGGGAAGACGCCACCCCGCGCCGGTAGAAGACGCCGAGGAGACCGACCACCGCCATGGACTTCGCCTCGCGGTGCAGCCGCCAGATCCAGGGGCGGTCCTCCGCGGTGCGCAGCCCGTGCCGGAAGTGCAGCACCCCGTCGTCCAGCAGCCTGCGGTGATAGATCCCGGCCCAGGCGTAGGCGTAGTCGACGGAGGTGGAGCGGTCGGCGGGCAGGATCAGCGCGCGCGGGTCCATGACCACGCCGCGCCGGCCGTGCGGGACACGGTGGACGGTGCGGGCGCGGTTCGTGCACTGGACGTGGTCGGTGCGCACGAAGTCACAGCCCAACTCCTCTATCGCGCCGAGGAGTTCGCCGAAGTATCCGGGCGCGAGCCAGTCGTCGCCGTCCAGGAAGGTGACGTATTCACCGCGGGCCTCGTCCAGGCCGGTGTTCCGGGCGGTGGCCAGGCCGCCGTTCTGTTCGTGCCGCAGCACTCTGGCGCCCGGCAGCTCGCGCTCGGCGCGCGCAAGGATCTCCGGGGTCTCGTCGCGCGAACAGTCGTCGACGAGCAGGAATTCAAAGTCCTCGCGGGCATTGGCCGCCAGGCTTTTCAGGGTGTCGGGCGCGTATGTCTGCACGTTGTAGAACGGCACGATGACGGAGAGCTTAACCACCCGGGTGACGTTAGGGGCGGAGTCGGCATTCGTCTTTACGTGATCCAGACTTCAGGGTGAACGAAGAATGTCGGGATGGTTAACCAGGCCGCCAACCGGGCCGGTTCGCCATTCGTCGACCCGCTGTTAACCCTTTGTTGCGGCCCAGTTGGCCCGCCAAACGGAATGCCTTCCTAGCGTCTTCGACGTGCCATCACGTACCACTTCTACGCCGCGAGTCGCCGTGCTCGCCGACTCGGATACCCGGTGGAAATGGGGCGCTTTGACAGCGTACCGAATCCAACCGGACATCCGGCTCGACGGCTACCTGCTCCGCGGCCGCGCCACTCCCACGGTCCGCCAGCTCGACGAGGTCGGCGCCCGTGCGGACTCGCTGCGCGAAATCAGGGGCATCGACTTCGTACGCAAGATCGACCGTAGTGGATACGACGTCGTCGTGCTGGCCTGCGTAGGCGGCGCGGTGCAGGCGATGCTGCACGGCCTCGCCCACGCCTGGCGCAACGCCGAGCGGCGCCCCGTCGTCGTCACCGGCTACGTCGGCGTGGTCTACGAGAAGCTCGCCGACGGGCTGCTGCTGCGGCACGGCGCGGATGTCGTCCTCGCCAACTCCCGGCACGACGCGGACCGGTTCCGCGAGGTCTACCGGGGCGTCGGCGCCGACGACGGCAGCGTCGTCGAATGCGCCCTCCCCTTCCTCGGCGGCGACCCCTATACGGGCCGGCACGACCCATACACCGTGGTGTTCGCGGCGCAGCCCTCCGTACCGGAGAGCCGGGCCGACCGGACGTACCTGCTGCGCCGGGCGGTGGAGCACGCCCGCAAGCACCCCGACCGCGAGGTGCTGATCAAACTCCGCAGCAAGCCGGGCGAGCACACCACGCACATCGAGGAACTGCCCTACCAGAAGCTCGCCGCCAAGACGCCCGGCGGACTCCCCGCCAACTGCCGTCTGGTGTACGGGAACATGGGCGAGGTCCTGGACCGCACCGACCTGATGGTCACCGTCAGCTCGACCGCCGCCCTGGAGTCGCTGCACCGCGGCATTCCCACCGCCGTCCTCACCGACCTCGGCATCCGCGAGGCGCTCGGCAACCACTCCTTCCTCGGCTCCGGCTGCCTCGCCTCCTGGGACGAGCTGGACGCCGGACACCGCCCGGAGCCCGACGCCGGATGGCTGGCGCGGCAGGGAGTTGCGGCCGACGGTCCCTACGAGCAGGCCTTCGACGCGGCCCGCGCCCGGGTCACCGAGCTGCGCACCGCCGACCGGCTGCCGCCGATCACCCCGTACTACACACCCCGCACCGCACCCGGCTACCTCCCCGGCATCCTCGCCCGCCACGGCCTGGACCCGCACGGCGAGCCGATCGCCGGCTACGCGGATGCCCCCGAGGAGACCGGCGGACTGCGCCGGGTCGCCCGCGAGACCGTCCGCGAGGCCGCCCGCGGCGCCTACCGCCACGGCGTGCAGCGCGTCGCCCCCGCCATCCGCCGCTGGGGCCAGCTGTGACCGACCCGTACACCCGGAGCCCCCACCCCCGGAAGGAGCCCGATATGCCGCAAAGCCCCCAGAGCAGCCCCCCGACCGTGGTGGCCGTCATCCCCGCCCGTGGCGGATCCAAGGGCGTGCCCGCCAAGAACCTCGCCGTCGTCGGGGGCGTGCCCCTGGTGGCCCGCGCGGTCCGCGAGTGCCGCGCCTCCCGCCTGGTGACCGATGTGATCGTCTCCACCGACGACAGCGCGATCGCGGCCGCGGCGCGCGGCGCGGGCGCGCTGGTCGTCCGCCGCCCCTCGGACATCGCGGGCGACACGGCCACCAGCGAGGCCGCGGTGCTGCACGCGATGGACGCCTACGAGGCGGAGCAGGGCACCAAGGTCGACGCCGTGCTGCTGGTCCAGTGCACCAGCCCGTTCATCGTCCGCGAGGACATCGACGGAGTGGCCTCGGCGGTCGTCGAGGACGGCGCGGACAGCGCACTGACCGTGGCTCCCTTCCACGGCTTCGTATGGCGCGACGCGGCCGATGACGCGGGCGTGGGCGCGGCGATTCCCGCCCAGTCCGCCGCCGGCGCCCCGTCGTCCACCACCGCCCCGGCCACCGTCACCACCGTCGGCGGCTACGGCGTCAACCACGACAAGTCCTTCCGGCCGCGCCGCCAGGACCGCCCCCAGGACCTGCTGGAGACCGGCGCCGCCTACGCCATGGACGCGGCCGGCTTCCGCGCCGGCGGCCACCGCTTCTTCGGCCGTACGGAACTCGTACGCACCGACCCCGCCCGGGTGCTGGAGGTCGACGACCCGCACGACCTCGCCCGCGCCCGTGCGCTCGCGCCGCTGCTGGACGGCCCTCGCCCCGGCGCACTGCCCACCCGCGAGGACATCGACGCGGTGGTACTCGACTTCGACGGCACCCAGACCGACGACCGGGTGCTGATCGACTCCGATGGACGGGAGATCGTCGCCGTGCACCGCGGTGACGGCCTTGGCATCGCCGCGCTGCGCAAGGCGGAGCTGAAGCTGCTGATCCTGTCCAGCGAGCAGAACCCGGTCGTCGCCGCACGGGCCCGCAAGCTGCAGGTGCCCGTTCTGCACGGCATCGACCGCAAGGACCTCGCCCTCAAGCAGTGGTGCGAGGAGACGGGCACCGACCCCGAGCGCGTGCTCTACGTCGGCAACGACGTGAACGACCTCCCGTGCTTCGACCTCGTCGGCTGGCCGGTGGCGGTCGCCGGAGCACACGACGTGGTGCGCGGCGCGGCCCGCGCGGTCACCGCGACCCCCGGAGGCAGCGGCGCGATCCGAGAGATCGCCGCCTGGCTCCTGGGCCCGTCCCTGTAACTCCGTTACAGAACCCGATCCCCCCGCACACCCCTTACCGCTCCACCGATATCAAAGGAACCTCCCCATGAGCAGCAACTCCCGCCTCCGCACCCTCGGCGACCGCGAGGCCGGCCCCGGCCGCCCCGTCTACGTCACCGGCGAGATCGGCATCAACCACAACGGCGACCTGGAGAACGCGTTCGCGCTGATCGACGCCGCCGCCGACGCCGGCTGCGACGCCGTCAAGTTCCAGAAGCGGACCCCGGAGATCTGCACCCCGCGCGACCAGTGGGACATCGAGCGCGACACCCCCTGGGGCCGGATGACCTACATCGACTACCGCCACCGCGTCGAGTTCGACGAGGACGGCTACCGCGCCATCGACGAGTACTGCAAGAAGCGCGGCATCGCCTGGTTCGCCTCCCCGTGGGACGTCGAGTCCGTCGCCTTCCTCGAGAAGTTCAACGTGCCCTGCTACAAGGTCGCCTCCGCCTCCCTCACCGACGACGAGCTGCTGCGCGCCCTGCGCGCCACCGGCCGCACGGTGATCCTCTCCACCGGCATGTCGACCCCGAAGCAGATCCGCCACGCGGTCGAGGTCCTGGGCAGCGAGAACATCCTGCTCTGCCACGCCACCAGCACCTACCCGGCGAAGGCCGAGGAGCTCAACCTGCGCATGATCAACACCCTGCAGGAGGAGTACCCCAACGTCCCGATCGGCTACAGCGGCCACGAGACCGGCCTGCAGACCACCCTCGCCGCGGTCGCCCTCGGCGCCACCTTCGTCGAGCGTCACATCACCCTCGACCGCGCCATGTGGGGCTCCGACCAGGCCGCCTCCGTCGAGCCCGGCGGCCTGACCCGCCTGGTCCGCGACATCCGCACCATCGAGGAGTCCCTCGGCGACGGCGTCAAGAAGGTCTACGAGTCCGAGCTGGGCCCGATGAAGAAGCTGCGCCGCGTCGCCGGTGTGGTCGCCGAGTCCGAGGACGCCGACCGCGAGCCGGCCGCCGTCTGACCACCTGGCAGACAGGAGTTCCCACTGTGAGCTCACGCGAAGGGACCCACGCCGCCGCGCCCGGCGCCGAGGTCCCGCCCCAGGAGACGACGGGTACTCCCGCCCGTCGTCTCCTGGGGGTGCCCCGGCAGCGCAACCGGACCGCACCCTGCGGGAACGACGAGAGCGGAGCCCCCATGGACACCGGCACCCTCGCCTTCGTGGAGAGCCCGGTGCAACTGCTCAACGTCCTGGAATGGGCACACACCGCCAAAGCCACCGCCCTCACCGTCGTCGTGCTCTCCCCGCACGACCCGATGACCCGCGGCCAGCTGCGCCGGATGGCCGAGCTCGCCCGGGACGAGGGCCACGCGGTGCGCTGGGAAGAGGCCCGCGGCGGCCCGACCGCCCCGATGCGCACCATCGGCGGCCTCACCCCGCTCCTGCGCCGCGCCCGCCGCATCGTCCTCGGCGACCCCTTCTCGCGCTACGTCCAGCTGCTGCTCACCCTCACCCGGGCACGCAACCTGGTCGTGGTCGACGACGGCACCGCCACCATGGAGTTCATCGGCCAACTCGCCCGCGGCGAACGGCTGGTGCGCTGGCACCGGCACGGCAGCGGACGCGGCGCCCGCGACCTGATCTTCGCGCCGTTCGCGAGCATCGCGCGCCGCCGCCTCACGCCGGCCCCCGACGGCGGCCGCCGCACCATCGGCCTCTTCAGCTCCATGCCCGTAGAGGTCCCGCCCGGCGTCCACGTCACCACCAACGACTTCGCCTGGACCCGCGCCCGCTTCGGCCCGCCGCTGCTCACCCGCGGCACCGACCTCGTCGGCACCTCGCTGGTCGAAACGGGAGTGGTGGACGCCGACCGCTACCTGGAGGCGGTCCACGCCCTGGCACGCACCCACGGCGCCACCCGCTACTTCGCCCACCGCCGCGAGAGCACCGACAAGCTCCGCCGCCTCGCCACCGAGACCGGCCTGGAGATCGTCCGCCCCGACCTCCCCCTCGAACTGATCGCCCGGCGCGGCCCCATCGGACGCCTGATCCTCAGCTTCCCCTCCACCGTGGTCCACACCCTGCCGCTCGCCCTCCAGGGCACCGAAGTGAAGGTCGCGGTCTGTGACATCGACCCCGCCTGGCTCACGGCCAACGCCTCACCGCGCGCCCAGGGCTTCCTCGACGGCGTGACGGGGAGCGCACGCGATGTCCGGCGCCTCCAGTTCACCGGGGGACTGGCCACCGGATGAACCGCCGGATGGACGGCTGGGTAGACGGCTGGGTAGACGGCCGGATGAAACCTAACGGCATACCCCTGACATCAAGCATCCATGCACCAACCGGGCTGATTTTCGTCCCCTAACGGGTTGAACTTTTGTTGATCGAGGGACAGTTGACCCACCCGGGGCCCTAACCTTCAACGGGTGAACCACTTGATGTCCCCCGATGCCGCCGCCCCGACCCTGCTCCCCGGTACCGTCCCCGAGCCCCTCCTCGCCGAACTCATCGCCTTCCGGCGCGATCTGCACCGCCACCCCGAGCTCGGCAACCAGGAACTCCGCACCACCGCGGCGATCAAGGCGCGTCTCGAACAGGCCGGCCTCCACCCCCGCGTCCTGACCACCGGCACCGGCCTCATCTGCGACATCGGCATGGAGCCGGGGAACGGCACGGAGCCGGGGGACGGGAAGCATTCCCTCCTCGCCCTCCGCGCGGACATCGACGCCCTCCCCATCCCGGACACCAAGACCGTCCCCTACGCCTCCGCGGTCCCCGGCCGCGCCCACGCCTGCGGCCACGACGTGCACACCGCCGTCGTCCTCGGCGCCGGCCTGATCCTGGCCGAACTGGCCCGCGAGGGAGGGCTGCCCCGCCCCGTACGGCTGCTCTTCCAGCCCGCGGAGGAAGTCCTGCCCGGCGGCGCCACCGACGCCATCGAATCCGGCGTCCTGGAAAATGTCGGCCGCATCCTCGCCGTCCACTGTGACCCGCGCGTCGACGCCGGCCGGCTCGGTCTGCGTACCGGACCGATCACCTCGGCCTGCGACCGGCTGGAGGTCGAACTCGACGGCCCCGGCGGCCACACCGCCCGGCCCCACCTGACCACCGACATGGTCACCGCCGCCGCCCGGGTCGCCCTCGACGTACCGGCGCTGATCGCCCGCCGCGTCGATGCCCGCGCCGGCCTCGCCGTCACCTGGGGCCGCCTCGAATCCGGCCATGCCTGCAACGTCATCCCGCAGCACGCCGAGCTCTCCGGCACGGTCCGCTGCCTCGACCTCGACGCCTGGCACCAGGCCCCCGACCTGGTCCACGCCGCCATCGACGAGACCGCCGCCCTGCACGGCGCCAAGTCCCAGATCAACTACGTGCGCGGCGTCCCGCCGGTCGTCAACGAGCCGGTCAGCGCCCAGCTCCTCCAGGACGCCATGACCGCCCGCCGCGGCCCCCACTCCCTCGAGGACACCGAACAGTCCCTGGGTGGCGAGGACTTCTCCTGGTACCTCGAACACGTCCCCGGCGCCATGGCACGCCTCGGCGTCCGCCGCCCCGGCGCGCGGCACCAGTACGACCTGCACCGCGGCGACTTCGACGTGGACGAGGAAGCGATCCGGGTGGGCGTCGAGCTCTTCACCGCGGCGGCGCTTCTCGACGGGGAACTCTCGGGCTGACCCCGTATCCGAGCCGCCCCGCCCCCTTGGCCGTCGCGGTGGTGGCGGAAGTGGCCCGCGTAGTCGAGGAGTTGGGCGATTCCGGCGCGCAGTCGGTCCGTCTCGTTGCCGCCGGCCATCGGCTTCACCTCGCACAAGGTCAGCGCGCCGCCGTCCCCGAGCCGTGCGAGGCCGTCTCGGACGCACCGGTGCGAGGGCTCCGCGCCCGCATGCCGCGCCGGTCGGCGACCGCTACGGCAGGGCGCTCGTTCGCCGGGCGGTAGGGGAGCCGACCTCGACTGGCCCCGTATGCCGGCGAAGGCCGGCGGGCGACGGGCGGCCGCGCTCCCGATGGTCGTCGTACGGTCCGTGGCGGGCTGGACGATCACCGCACCGCGGCAGTTCCGGTTGATCATGCTGCGGCCCGACGCGGCGGCGGTGCGGTCGGGACCGGCTGGGTGGGAGCGGGCCGGCTCGGATGATCGCGGCCGTGGACGGACGCCGGAACGGGCGGAGCGGGGGAGACCCGGATGGCGCAGCCCGGCCTCGATGCGATCTTGAACGCGGGCCCGGCCACCACCCCGTCCCCGGCCTCGCCACCCGCCCCGTGACCTGCGGTTGCCGCCCGGTTACGACTGCCCCCTTCGCGACAAATCGATAACGTCCACGCAGTGGAGGGTTTTGCGCCGGGTCTACGCGCGTTAATCTCCCGACAAGCCGGCGCCAAAGAAGGCGCTGCGAGTCGAAGGGGCCCTCGTGCACCGAGTATCCAAGATCGTTGCTGCGGGCATTGCCACCGCGGCCCTCACGCTCTCGCTGAGCGCCTGCGGCGAGTCGTCCACCGAGTCCGGCGGCAAGGACAAGGGCGTCGGCCTCGCCTTCGACGTCGGCGGCCGGGACGACCACTCGTTCAACGAGGCGGCGGCCCGTGGCGTGGACAAGGTCCAGAAGGACCTCGGCGTGAAGTCCAAGATGATGACCGCCAAGAACGGCGAGACCGAGGCGGACCGCGAGCAGCGGCTGTCCTCGCTGGCCGAGGCGGGCTACAACCCCGTCATCGGCGTCGGCTTCAACTACGGCAAGTCCGTCAACAAGGTCGCCAAGCAGTTCCCGAAGACCACCTTCGGCGTCGTCGACTCCGCCTCCCAGGCCAAGAACGTCTACGGCATGGTCTTCGCCGAGAACGAGGCCTCCTACCTCGCCGGTGTCGCCGCCGCGCTGAAGAGCAAGACCCACAAGGTCGGCTTCATCGGCGGTGTGAACAACGCGCTGATCCAGAAGTTCCAGGCCGGCTTCGAGCAGGGCGTCAAGGACACCGACGCCAAGACCAAGGTCACCTCCGAGTACCTCTACGCCAACGACGACAAGGGCTTCAACGACCCGGCCGCCGCGAAGGGCAAGGCCAAGGGCATGCTCGACGCCGGAATCGACGTCATCTACACCGCGGCCGGCCAGTCCGGCAACGGCTCGATCGAGACGGTCGCCGGCAAGAAGGGCACCTGGGCCATCGGCGTCGACTCCGACCAGTACCTGCAGCCGGGTCTGGCCAAGTACAAGAGCTCGATCCTCACGTCGGTCATGAAGAACGTCGACGTGGCGGTGTACGACCTGGTCAAGAGCGTGCACGACAAGAAGCCGCTGACCGGTAACAAGAGCTACACGCTCAAGGACAACGGCGTGCGGCTGTCCACCTCGGGCGGCTTCATCAACGACATCCAGGCCAAGATCGACGCGGCGAAGAAGAAGATCGCGTCGGGCCAGGTGAAGGTCAGCGACACCCCCGCCAAGCAGTAGGGTCCTGTCGGCCCGGCGCAGCGGCCACCACGCCGCCGCGCCGGGCCGTTCGCCGGAACAACCCGGCAGCTTTTCGGCTTTTTTCGGCGCCAACACTACGCGCGTAGCGTGGAGTTGGCGCGATATCTTCGCCTCCCCGCTCCTTCGTACCACTCCCTGTCCCCCGAGGAGAGTGCGCCATCAAAGCGTCCAGCAGCCCCCAGGCAGACAGCGCCCCCGCCGCGGCACCGGCGGTGGCACTCCGCGGGATCACCAAGCGGTTCCCGGGAGTCGTCGCCAACCACGACATCGACATCACCATCCACCGCGGCACCGTGCACGCGCTGGTCGGCGAGAACGGCGCGGGCAAGTCCACGCTGATGAAGATCCTCTACGGCATGCAGAAGCCGGATGAGGGCACCATCAGCATCGACGGCGACCAGGTCAGCTTCCACAGCCCGGCCGACGCCATCGCCCGCGGCATCGGCATGGTGCACCAGCACTTCATGCTCGCCGACAACCTCACCGTCCTGGAGAACGTCGTCCTCGGCGGTGAGAAGCTGCACGGCATCGGCGGCAAGGCCCGCGCCGAGATCCTCAAGATCTCCGAGCGCTACGGCCTCGGTGTCCGCCCCGACGTCCTCGTCGAGGACCTCGGCGTCGCCGACCGTCAGCGCGTGGAGATCCTCAAGGTTCTCTACCGCGGCGCCCGTACGCTCATCCTCGACGAGCCGACCGCCGTCCTGGTCCCCCAGGAGGTCGACGCGCTCTTCGACAACCTGCGCGAGCTCAAGGCCGAGGGCCTGACCGTCATCTTCATCTCCCACAAGCTGGGCGAGGTGCTCTCGGTCGCCGACGACATCACCGTCATCCGGCGCGGCACCACCGTCGCCTCCGTCGTCCCCAGCGAGACCACGCCCAAGCAGCTCGCCGAGCTGATGGTCGGCAGCGAACTGCCCTCGCCGCAGACCCGCGAGTCCACCGTCACGGACGTGGAGATGCTGAAGGTCGAAGGGCTGCGGCTGACCACCGCCGACGCGGAGGGGGTGGAGCGCACCGTCCTGGACGATGTGTCGCTGACCATCCACAAGGGCGAGGTCCTGGGCATCGCGGGTGTGGAGGGCAACGGCCAGGCCGAACTGGTCGAAGCCATCATGGGCATGCGGGACCCCGACGGCGGCACGATCGCGCTGGACGGCATCGACATCAGCCACCTTTCCACCCGCACCCGGCGCGAGGACGGCATCGGCTACATCCCCGAGGACCGCCACCGGCACGGCCTGCTGCTGGAGGCCCCCCTGTGGGAGAACCGCATCCTGGGCCATGTCACCCAGAAGCCCAACGCCAAGGGCCGGCTGCTCGACCTGAAGGCCGCCCGCGCGGACACCAAGCGGATCGTCGCCGAGTACGACGTCCGCACCCCCGGCATCGAGGTCACCGCGGCCTCGCTCTCCGGCGGCAATCAGCAGAAGCTGATCTTCGGCCGTGAGATGAGCCATCACCCCAAGCTGCTGATCGCCGCGCACCCCACCCGGGGCGTGGACGTCGGCGCCCAGGCACAGATCTGGGACCAGATCCGCACCGCCCGCCACGAAGGTCTCGCCGTACTGCTGATCTCGGCCGACCTGGACGAGCTGATCGGCCTGTCCGACGGCCTGCGGGTGATGTACCGCGGCCGGCTCGTCGCGGACGCGGACCCCGCCACCATCACCCCGGAGGAGCTGGGCTCGGCCATGACCGGCGCCGCCAGCGGCCATCTCACCCATTCCGACAGCGACTCCGCCGCGGACTCGCAGCCGCGCTCGTCCCAGGAGGGGGAGTCCGAGTGAAGAAGCTCGACAAGAACAAGCTGATCCTGGGCATCGCCGCGCCCGTCCTGGCGATCGTCGCGGCGCTGGCCATCACCTCGCTGATCATCCTGGCCACCGGCAAGGACCCGATCCACGCCTACCTGGTGATGGCCGACTTCGGCTCCAAGAGCGACAGCCAGGTCTGGATCATCAACAAGGCGATCCCGTACTACCTGTCCGCGCTGGCCGTCGCCATCGGCTTCCGGATGAACCTCTTCAACATCGGCGTCGACGGCCAGTACCGCATCGCGGCGTTCTTCGCCGCGGTGGTCGGCGGTGCGCTGACGCTCCCCGGCTTCCTGCAGATCCCGATCATCATCATCGTCGCGATGCTGGTCGGCTCGGTCTGGGCGGGTATCGCGGGCCTGCTGAAGACCACCCGCGGCGTCAGCGAGGTGATCACCACGATCATGCTGAACGCCATCGCGGCCGCGGTCATCGGCTACTTCCTCCAGGACGGCCGGCTCGCGGTCAAGGACGGCAACCTCTTCCACACGCCGAACCTCCCGGCCTCCAGCCACTTCTTCACCATCCCCACCCAGCCCGCTCCTCTCGACGGCTTCCTCGTCATCGCCGTCGTCGTCGGCTTCGTGTACTGGTTCGTGCTCAACCGCACCCGCTTCGGCTTCGACCTCCGTACGGTCGGCCAGTCCGAGTCCGCGGCCGAGGCGGGCGGTGTCAGCGTCAAGCGGATGATCGTCACCTCCATGCTGCTGTCCGGCGCCGCGGCGGGCCTCATCGGTATGCCCACGCTGCTCGGCGAGTCGTACAACTACGGCACCGACTTCCCCGTCGGCATCGGCTTCACCGGCATCGCCATCGCGCTGCTGGGCCGCAACCACCCGGTCGGAATGGCCGCCGCCGCACTGCTGTGGGGCTTCCTCGAGCGCACCGGAACCCAGCTCGAATTCGAGGACTACCAGCAGGAGATCGTCGGTGTGATGCAGGGCGTCATCGTGCTGTGCGTCGTCGTCGCCTACGAACTCGTACGGCGCTACGGCCTCAGACTCCAGCAGCGGCAGGTCGGCGCGGAGCTCGCCGCCCAGGCCCGTAAGACCGAGAAGGCGGAGGTGTCCTCGTGAGTACGAACCTCACGGCTCCGGTCGACCAGAGCCCCCATCACCACAAGCCCAAGACCCCCCGGGCCAAGCTCAGCTACCCCAAGGTCCTGCTGATCATCTCGGGCAGCCTGATCCTGCTGTCCCTGCTGCGGGTGATCACCGGCGCCAACAACCTGACCGAATCCGGCCAGTACACCGCCGCGCTCAACGCCGCCGTGCCGATCGGCCTGGCCGGCCTCGGCGGTCTGTGGTCCGAGCGCTCCGGCGTCATCAACATCGGCCTCGAAGGCATGATGATGCTCGGCGCGTTCTCCGCGGGTGCGGTCGGCTGGCAGCACGGCCCCTGGGCCGCGGCGGCGGCCGGCATCGTCGGAGGCGCGCTCGGCGGACTGCTGCACGCCGTCGTCACCGTCACCTTCGGCGTCGACCACATCATCTCCGGCGTCGCCATCAACATCATGGCGCTCGGCCTGACCCAGTTCCTCGCCAAGCTGTGGTTCGGCGCGGACGGCAGCGCGGCGGCGGCCGCCGGCGGCAACGACAAGCAGTCGCCACCGATGCCCGACATGCCGACGTTCACCGTCCCCGGCCTGTCCGACTGGCTCTACTCCATCGAGCAGCACCACTGGTTCCTGGTCTCCGACGTGGCCGGCATCCTCGGCTCCCTGGTCACCAACGTCTCCTGGCTGACCCTGCTGACCGTCGTCATCTTCGTGCTCAGCTTCTTCGTCCTGTGGCGCTCCTCCTTCGGTCTGCGGCTGCGCTCCTGCGGCGAGGGCCCGATCGCGGCCGAGTCGCTGGGCGTCAACGTCTACCGCTACAAGTACGCGGCGGTGGCCGTCTCCGGAGCGCTGGCCGGCCTCGGCGGCGCGTTCCTCGCGATCTACGTCCACATCTACCAGGACGGCCAGACCGGCGGCCGCGGCTATATCGGCCTCGCCACCATGATCTTCGGCAACTGGCGGCCGGGCGGTGTCGCCATGGGCGCCGGCCTGTTCGGCTTCATGGACGCGCTCCAGCTGCGCGGTGGCGGCCCCACCGTCCACGCGCTGTTGCTCCTGCTCGCCGTGCTGCTGGTCGGCCTGGCGGTGTGGAAGCTGCGTGGCGGGCAGCGCACCCAGGCCGTGATCAGCCTGGTCGCCGCCGCGCTGCTCGCCCTCTGGTACGCCACCACCGACACGGTCCCGCTGGAGATCGTCGGCGTCGCCCCGTACATCGCCACGCTGCTGGTGCTCTCGCTGGCCGCGCAGCGACTGCGGCCGCCGAAGGCCATCGGCAAGATCTACCGAAGAGGCCAGGGCAAGTGAGCGAGCGCAGCGAGAGAGCCATGGAGAGGTGTGCGCCGAGCGAGTGCGAGGCCTCGCGAACCGAGGCATCGGCATGAGCACAGCTCCCGACTGGGAGTCGCTGCGGCGGCAGGCCCGGGACGCGATGTCCCGGGCCTACGCCCCGTACTCCGGCTACCCCGTGGGCGCCGCCGCCCTGGTGGACGACGGTCGCACCGTCACCGGCTGCAACGTGGAGAACGCCTCGTACGGTCTCGCGCTGTGCGCCGAATGCGGCCTGGTCTCCGCCCTGTTCGCCGGCGGCGGCGGCCGGCTGACCGCCTTCACCTGCGTGGACGGCGAGGGCGAGCTCCTGGTCCCGTGCGGCCGCTGCCGCCAGCTGCTGTACGAGCACGGCGGCCCGGACCTCCTGGTCGATACGGCCGCCGGAATCCGGCCGCTGTCCGATCTCCTTCCGGACGCTTTCGGGCCGGGCCATCTGAAGAGATGACGGATGCTGGCCGCCTCCCGTTCTATGCGTGTAGAACGGGAGGCGTCACGTTCCTCGTGCGAAGTTCGAGGTACGCAGTCCGAAAGGAAGCCACGCCCCATGGACGTCATCTCCGTCATCCGCACCAAGCGCGACCGCGGCGAGCTGACCCTCGATCAGATCAATTGGGTCATCGACGCCTACACCCGCGGCGAGGTCGCCCACGAACAGATGTCGTCCCTGGCGATGGCCATCTTCCTCAACGGTATGAACCGCACGGAGATCGCCCACTGGACCGCCGCGATGATCGCCTCCGGCGACCGCATGGACTTCTCCTCCCTGCCCCGCCCCACCGCCGACAAGCACTCCACCGGCGGCGTCGGCGACAAGATCACCCTGCCGCTCGCCCCCCTGGTCGCCGCCTGCGGCGCGGCCGTCCCCCAGCTCTCCGGCCGGGGCCTGGGCCACACCGGCGGCACGCTCGACAAGCTCGAGGCCATCCCCGGCTGGCGCGCCGACCTCTCCAACGACGAGATGCTGGACGTCCTCCACTCCGCCGGCTCCGTCATCTGCGCGGCGGGCGACGGCCTCGCCCCCGCCGACAAAAAGCTCTACGCCCTCCGCGACGTGACGGGCACCGTTGAATCCATCCCCCTCATCGCCTCCTCCATCATGTCCAAGAAGATCGCCGAGGGCACCGGCTCCCTCGTCCTGGACATCAAGGTCGGCTCCGGCGCCTTCATGAAGCACCTCGACGACGCCCGCGAACTGGCCGCCACCATGGTCGAGCTGGGCACCGACCACGGCGTACGGACGGTCGCTCTGCTCACCGACATGGCCACCCCTCTCGGCCGCACCGCCGGCAACGCCCTCGAAGTCCGCGAATCCGTCGAGGTGCTGGCCGGCGGCGGCCCGGCCGATGTGGTGGAACTGACCCTCGCCCTCGCCCGCGAAATGCTCGACGCGGCCGGCCTCAAGGACGCCGACCCCGCCAAGGCGCTGGCCGACGGCACCGCCATGGACCACTGGCGCCGCATGATCACCGCCCAGGGCGGCAACCCCGATGCGCCCCTCCCCGTGGCCCGCGAACAGCACACCGTCACCGCCTCCGCCTCCGGCACCCTCACCACCCTCGACGCCTACGCCGTAGGCCTCGCCGCCTGGCGCCTGGGCGCCGGCCGCGCCCGCAAGGAAGACCCGGTCCAGGCCGGCGCGGGCGTCGAACTGCACGCCAAGCCGGGGGATGCGGTGCGCGAGGGCCAGCCGCTGTTCACCCTGCACACCGACACCCCGGAAAAGCTCCCGTACGCCCTGGAGGCACTGGACGGCGCGGTGCTCGTCGGCCCGGCGGACGCGGACTTCACCGCCTCGCCCGTGGTGCTGGAACGTATCGGCTGACCTGGGGTTTCTCGTATGGGTGAACGGGACCTGTGGACCGGTTCGGGTCCTGTTCGGCATGCTGGGATCGGCGTCATACCGAGATAGGAGACCGCCATGAGTGCACTCCCCGCCGACCCCGCTCCGGGGCAGCACTGGGATGAGCTCGTCCGCTTCTGGGAGGAGTCGGACTGGCCCGAGGGCAGCAAGGTGGAGATCATTGATGGGATCATCGTTGTGACACCACCGCCTGCCGCGCCCCAGAGTCGCATTGCCGACAAGGTTCAGCGCAGTCTGTACACCGTGCTTCCCAAAGACTGGGGGGCCCATCAGACCCTGGGAGTTGCCCACCCCACTCGCGGGCGCCTCTACATCCCTGACCTCGTCGTTTTCCCGGACGATGTCGTGGACGCGCTGGAGGGGGGCGCTGCCGCCCCGCTGACCGAAGCCGAACTGGTCGTCGAGATCACCTCGCCGTCCAACGCGAGCTTCGACCGGATCAACAAGGCGGCGGCCTACGCACAGGCGGGTGTTCCGCTGTATCTCCTCATCGACCGCTTCGCCCCTGCCGGGCCCACCGTCACCTTGTACGGGGAGCCCAAGGGCGAGGTCTACCGGGAGCTGCAGAAGGTGAAGTTCGGCGAGGAGGTCCACCTCCCCGACCCCTTCGGGCTCACCATCGATACCGGCGTGTTCCCCTTCGGCGGCGTCTGAAGGCGACGAGGACTCCAGGGAACGGCGAAGGGCCCGCCCCACCAGGACAGGTGGCGGGGCGGGCCCTTCGGCTTACGGGGGTGCGGCTACGCCGCCTTCTCCAGGTGCGTGCGATGCAGCAGCCGCCGCTCGACGACCGCCTTGCGCGTCGCGTACAGCGTGATCGACGCCGCGCCGACCATGGCCACCAGGCCCAGGACGACGGTGCCCTCCCAGCCCGCCGCGTGGAAGGCCGCGGCGCCGAGCGCGCCGCCCAGGCTGCTGCCGACGTAGTACGCGCACTGGTAGAGGGCCGACGCCTGGGCGCGGGCCGTCCTGGCGGTGCGGCTGACGGCGGACGAGGCGACCGCGTGGCCCGCGAAGAAGCCCGCGGTGATCAGGATCAGGCCCGCCAGCACCGCGGCGACCGAGTCGGCCAGGGAGAGGAGCAGGCCGGTGGAGGTCGCGCCGACGGCCAGGTAGAGGGCGCCGCGGCGGCCCATCCGGGCGACGAGCGTGCCCGCCGCGGCCGAGGAGACCGTACCGACCAGGTAGACGATGAAGATCGAGCCGACGATGCCCTGCGGGAGGTTGAACGGCTCGGAGGTCAGGCGGTAGCCGATGACGGTGTAGACCGCGCCGAAGACCGTCATGAAGAGCGCGCCGATGCCGTAGAGGCGGCGCAGCAGCGGGTTGGCCAGGTGGCCGGCCAGAGTGCCGGCCAGGGCCCGCGGGCCCACCGAACGGGGCGCGAAATGCCGCGCCTTGGGCACCAGCAGCCGGAACGCCACCGCGCACACCACCGCCATCACCCCGACCGCGCCGAGCGCGGCCCGCCATCCCCAGGCCTGGGCGACCCAGCCGGTCACGATCCGGCCGGACATCCCGCCGATGCTGTTGCCCGCCACGAACAGTCCGATGGCCGCCACCAGCGCCTTGGCCCGTACCTCCTCGGCCAGGAAGGCCATCGCGGAGGCGGGCAGACCGGCCAGCGCGATGCCCTGGACGGCGCGCAGCGCGATCAGTACGCCCAGCGACGGGGCGAAGGGGACCAGCATCGCGATCAGGGCGGCGACGGAGAGGGAGGCGGTCATCAGGGTGCGCCGGCCGAAGCGCTCGGAGACCGCGCTGAGCGGGATCACACCGAGTGCGAGGCCGAAGGTGGCCGCCGATACGGTCCAACTCGCCTGGTCCGGCGAGACCTTGAGGTCGCTGGAGATCGCGGGCAGCAGCGCCTGTGTGGAGTACAGGAGCGCGAAGGTGGCGATTCCCGCGGCGAAGAGGGCGAAGCTCATCCGGCGGTAGCCGGGGCCGCCCGGGTGCAGCTTGTCGGACTCGGGGTCGACGGCAGCGGCTGCGGGGGAAGAAGTGTCTGTGGACGACGGGGGAGAGGCGGCCGTACGGATGATGACGGACGCCCCGGTATCAGCGGGAGGCATGCTTTGAAGGTAGGACCCTGCGTTTCATGCGTCCAATGCATAGAAACGGCATAATCAATGCTGTGACGCATGATCCCAGTTCACGAGGTGCTCTGTCGCAACCCCGCAACAGAAAAGTCATGCCGGAAGTGGCGGAGGCCACTGATCTTGGCGTCGATTCGTGGGCGTACGCGCTCGCGCCACGCCTCGCGCAGTTCACCGCCGTGGCCCGGCACGAGCATGTCACCCGCGCCGCGCAGGAGCTGGGCATGCCCCAGCCGACCCTCAGCCGTGCCATCGTCCGGCTGGAGGAGGACCTCGGCATCGCCCTCTTCGCCCGGCACGGCCGTACCCTCTCGCTCACCCCGGCCGGCCGGGCCTTTCTCGCCACCACCGAACGGGCGTTGACGGATCTGGGGCGGGCGACGGAATCCGTACGGGCCGATGCCGACCCCACCGCCGGGAAGGTGGCGTTCGGCTTTCTGCACACCCTCGGGTCGGAGACCGTCCCCGGCCTCATCCGCACCTTCCGCGCCGACCATCCGCGGGTCCGCTTCCAGCTCGTCCAGAACTACGGCGAGGCAATGATCGAGCGGCTGCGGCTCGGCGATCTCGATCTGTGCCTGACGTCGCCGGTGCCGGACTATCCCGACCTGGTCGCCCGCCGCCTCGACGAGCAAAAGCTCCGCCTCGTCGTCCCGGACGACCATCCGCTCGCCGGGCGCAAGCGGATCCGGCTGGCGGAGGCGGCGGGCGAGCTGTTCGTGACCCTGGAGCCGGGGTACGGGCTGCGCCGGATCACCGACGCGCTGTGCGCCGAGGCGGGGTTCACGCCGCGGGTCGCGTTCGAGGGGGAGGAGGCGGAGACGCTGCGCGGGCTGGTGGCGGCCGGTCTGGGGGTGGCGCTGCTGCCGCCGCCCGCGGTACCCCGGCCCGGCGTCGCCGAGCTGACCGTGACGGCACCACGGGCGGTCCGGGAGATCGGCGTGGCCTGGCTGGACGGGCACCAGGACACACCGCCGGTGGCCGCGTTCAAGAAGTTTCTGCTGAGCCGGCGGGGGGTGTTGCTGCCTCGGTGAGGACGGTCCCTCTGGCCAGGGTTCGGATTCCGGTGCCGGTCGGGCCGGCCAGGGCCACCAGGTCGACCAGGGCGGAGTGGGGAGGTTCGAAGAAGGCCACCCGCCGGTCGTAGCGCGTGATTTCCCTCAGCTCCAGGCGGGGAGGAACGCCGTCGCCTGCCTCCGCCCCTGCCGCTGAGCCGCCGACGACGAAGACCTGGCCGGCGCGCGCGACGCCGCCGACGCACCGCACGACACACCTCACCGTCGCGCCGTCCACGGACTCCACCCGGTGGATCTGCAGCATGCTGTGGTCCGTCATGGTGGGTCCCGCCTCCGTACGGGATCGGCCCGGCCGCCGGTAAATGCCCCTCGGCGCCGCCCCGTTACCCACCGTACTCAATGCCGCAACGACGCCCCGAACCCCGACGCCAGTGGCATCCGCAGGCCCAGTGGCGGGGGTGCAGCCAGCGCGTCCTTCACCGGGCGGGCGTAGTCGCGGGTGAAGAGGGAGCCGAGCATGAAGTCGGCGGCCAGGGAGAGGACTTCGGCGCGGTGCTGGTGGAGGGAGTGGCCGTCGGAGTGGACCTCGAAGCGGCAGGTGTCACGGTTGACCTTCTTGGCGCGCTCGGCGTAGCGGTAGGAGAGGTCGGGGTCGGTGCGTTCGTCATTGGTGCCGTGGATGAGCAGGACCTGGCGGCCGATGAGCTGTTTCACCGGATCGGGGCGCTCGGAGACGGGATGGGGGTCGGGGAACCAGGGGGCGATGGCCAGTACGGAGTGCACGGCAGGGTGGCCCGCGGCGTGCAGGGCGGCGCGGGCGCCCATGCCCGTACCGACCAGACAGACCGGGACATCGCCGTAGCGGCGCACGATCTCGTCCAGGGCCCAGGTGGCGTCCCGCGCGGGGTGCGCGGCCGAGCCGTTCCAGCCGCGGCAGCGGTAGCGCAGGACATGGGAGGTCAGGCCTTCGGGGCGGCCGGCCTTCGCCAGCCGGACCGCGAGCGGGCGGACCGCCAGCGCGGAGATCGGCGATGGGCGCCGTACCCCGGTCGGGTCGCCCTCGGGCAGTAAAAGGGCGACGCCGCTCACCGACCCGGCCCCGTGCCCACCACCGCTCTTCCACCGGAGCGCCGCGCGCGCCCCTCCGTCCCCGGCCGTTCCGCGCGGTTTTCCCAGCCGGGCCTCGCGCACCGGCAGCGCTTGCTGAGCCATGACGAGAACGATGGCAGAAGGCGGCGTGCCCGCCACCCTGTGGACGGGTCACTGTTACGTATCGTTCGGTGAGATCTACGCGCGTAGGGTCTAGAGTGCCGAGATGACGAGCGAGACCACGACACTCCCGACCAGTGAACAGATCCGCCGCGCCCCCAAGGTGCTGCTCCACGATCACCTCGACGGCGGGCTGCGTCCCGCGACGGTCGTCGACCTGGCCCGCGAAACCGGCTACGAAGGACTGCCCGAAACCGACCCGGAAAAGCTCGGGATCTGGTTCCGTGAGGCCGCCGACTCCGGCTCCCTCGAGCGCTACCTGGAGACCTTCGCGCACACCTGCGCCGTCATGCAGACCCGCGACGCACTGGCCCGGGTGGCCGCCGAGTGCGCCGAGGACCTGGCCGCCGACGGTGTCGTCTACGCCGAGATCCGGTACGCGCCCGAGCAGCACCTCGAGCAGGGCCTGACCCTCGAAGAGGTCGTCGAGGCCGTCAACGAGGGTTTCCGCGAGGGCGAGCGGCGGGCCCGGGAGAAGGGCCACCGCATCCGCGTCGGTGCCCTGCTGACCGCCATGCGGCACGCCGCCCGCGCGCTGGAGATCGCCGAACTCGCCAACCGCTACCGCGACTTCGGCGTCGTCGGCTTCGACATCGCGGGCGCCGAGGCCGGCTTCCCGCCCACCCGCCACCTCGACGCGTTCGAGTACCTCAAGCGGGAGAACAACCACTTCACCATCCACGCCGGCGAGGCCTTCGGCCTGCCGTCGATCTGGCAGGCGCTCCAGTGGTGCGGCGCCGACCGTCTCGGCCACGGCGTCCGCATCATCGACGACATCGAGGTCGACGACGACGGCGCGGTCAAGCTCGGCCGGCTCGCCTCGTACGTCCGCGACAAGCGCATCCCGCTGGAGATGTGCCCCACCTCCAACCTCCAGACCGGCGCCGCCACCTCCTACGCCGAGCACCCCATCGGGCTGCTGCGCCGCCTGCAGTTCCGCCTCACGGTCAACACCGACAACCGGCTGATGAGTGGCACCAGCATGTCCCGCGAATTCGAGCACCTGGTCAAGACATTCCGATACACGCTCGATGACATGCAGTGGTTTACAGTCAATGCGATGAAATCAGCGTTCATTCCTTTCGATGAACGTCTGGCCATGATCAATGACGTCATCAAGCCCGGATATGCCGAACTGCGGGCCGAATGGCTGTTCCGGTCGGTAGGTGCAACTCCCAGCGTGAGCAGGAGTTCTGACGCTGAGTAAGGCCCATCGGGCGCCATGGCGCGCGATATAGCGGAACGGTCGGTGGATGTCCACCGGCCGTTTTTCTTCGACTGTGGGTGTTTGCGGTGGCGGTAACCGCGTCACTAGGTTGTTTTGCCGGTCAAGCCCTCATCACAAACCCCATCTCGAGGACGTAATTCGATGAAGCAGGGAACCATCAAGACTCTCGGTACCGCCATGCTCGGTGCCGCTTTCGCCGTCACCGCCGCGGGCGTCGCGTCCGCGGCCTCGCCGGTGGACGCGGCCGACGCCACCGCGCTGCTGCACAAGCTGCCGGTCAAGGCGGCCACCGAGACCGTGTCGGGTGCCACCCACGCCAAGCCGGCCGACGGCGGGGTCAAGACCCACACCCGCTCGAAGGGCAACACCCTGGGCGGTCTGCCGCTCGACGGTGTCACCAGGAACCTGCCGCTGAACAACGGCTGAGCGGTCGCCGAGCCCTGAGCGGTGCCCCGGCGCGTACGCCGCAGTGCGTATGCGCCGGGGCACCGCCCTGTCCACGGCCCTGTCCGCTGTCCGCCGCACGGCCGTGGCGGGGCGCCTGGTTACCAGGCGGCGACGCTGGTGGCCTTGTCCTCCGAGGGGAGGAGTATCCACAGCGCCAGGTAGAGGAGGAACTGCGGGCCCGGCAGCAGACACGAGAGCACGAAGATCACGCGCATCGTCGTCGGGGTGGTGCCGAAGCGACGGGCCAGGCCTGCGCAGACTCCGGCGATCATTCGGTTGTTGCGGGGGCGGACCAGTGCGGCGGCCATGATGGCGACTCCTTTGCGGCTCGTGATTCCGGCACGAGGCGACGTCGATGCGGGGCCTTGCCCGGCATCGCGGGGCGTTTGCCCCGATGTCTCAAAGGTAGGTCCGGGTGGCGGAGAGAACATCCGCCTGTGGTGGCAGTCCAACCCTGGAGATCTTCGGGGTCGCACCCCCGAGATGCTCCTTCCGGCGGCGGAGCCGGCACCTGAACCCAGGTACGACAACCAGATGGGCCAGTGCCACCCCGAGCGTATTCAGCAGCACCGAGTCCACATCCGGGACCTGTCCCGGCACTCCGGCCTGCAGCAGCTCGATGGCCAGCGAGATCATCGCGCCGGCGAAGACGGTACGGGTCAGCGACACCAGCGGGGACACATACAGCCGCCCGGCCGCCATCGGCAGCAGCACCCCCAGCGGCGCCAGCAGCAGCACCTGGCCGCTCAGGCCCTGTACCGCGTGCCAGGGGCCGCGGGCCAGCTCCGCACCGATCGACGCCAGCGGCTCGAGATTGGGCGCCGGCACCCATGGCACCGTACGGGGACGCAGCGTCAGCCAGCCGACGATCAGCAGATGCGCCACCAGCAGGAGCAGTCCGGTGGCGCGCATACGGAGGGCGGCGGTGTCGCCGGAACCATGACGCTGCACAAAGGCCAGGACGCCGGTAGCGGGGGCCGCGGTTCCGCCCTGTTGCGCCCGTCTTGGCCGGATGCCCGCCACCGGGACCGGACCCGCCACCGTGGCCCGACCTGTACGGGCACAGGCCCCGCCCCCTGGGGAACCCCGTACTCAGTCCTCCTGGGACAGCGGGTCGCCCCAGCCCGCGTTCTGGGCGATGTCCGGGTTGGCGAGCACATCGGCGGAGCAGTCGTAGCGGTGCGGCGCGTCCTTGCCGGGCCCGCCCAGCACCGCCGCATGCCTACGGCCCAGCGCCGGGGCCGCGCCGTAGGTGCACACCAGCTGCGCCAGCGCGAACGACGGCAGATCGTCGGGACGGATGCTCAGCCGCAGCGCGTCCGCGGGGTCGCCCGCGTGCGGGCCGGTCACCTTCAGATCCTCGGGCACCGCGCTGCTGAACCCGGCTCCGCTCTCCGCCGACGAGGGCTGCTGCCGCAGCTCCGCCAGCAGCGCCCGCGCCGAATCCAGACGGATGGCCGCGGCCGTCGTGCTCTTGGGCCGGGGCACGGAACGCTCCACCTGGGCCAGCGTGGAGCTGCACACCAGATAGACGGGGACCTGAACGCCATCGGGCGCGGCCGGCTCCGTAGCGCCGGCCAGGACCTTGCAGCTCACCCGCGACGGCGCGCCGCCCGCATCCACCGGCACGGACGTACCCCGGATACCGCAGCCCGCGGCGGCCAGCGCCAGCGCCGCCACCGCGGCGGTCCGCCGCCACCCCCGGGCACCCCGGATCGTCATCGGTCCCCCTCCGTGCCCTTGCCGGCCGCGCCGCCGGCATTGCGGCCCTCGCCGCCCTGCCCGCCGTCCGTCAGCCGGGACGCGTCCATCGGCAGCCGCAGCGTGAAGACCGCGCCGCCCTCGGGCAGATTGGCGGCGGTGATCTCGCCGCCGTGGATATGCGCGTTCTCCAACGCGATGGACAGGCCCAGGCCGCTGCCCTCCGACCGCGGCCGGGACGCACTCGCCTTGTAGAAGCGGTCGAAGACGTGCGGCAGCACCTCTTCCGGGATGCCGGGACCGTGGTCCCGCACCCGGATCACCAGCTCCCCGCTTCCGGCCGCCTCGCCCTCCAGGCCGTCCGCATCCTCCGCATCCCCGGCGCGGTCGGCCTGCTCGGGGAGGCCGGCGTGCTCGGTGTGCTCGGCGTGCTCGGTCTCCTCGGTGTGCACGGACACCCGTACCGGCGAGCCGCCGTGCTTGAGGGCATTGCCGATCAGATTCGCCAGGATGACATCGAGCCGCCGCGGGTCCAGCCGGGCCACGATGCCGCGGTCCGCGTCCAGATCGACCGCGTCCAGCCAGGCCCGCGCGTCGATACACGCGGTCACCTGGTCGGCGACATCGACATCGTCCAGCACCAGCCGGGCCGTCCCCGCGTCGAAGCGGGTGACCTCCATCAGGTTCTCCACCAGGTCGTTCAGCCGCCGGGTCTCGCTGACCACCAGCTGCACCGCGGGCGCGATCATCGGATCGAGGGAGTCGGCCTCCTCCTCCAGCACCTCCGAGACCGCGGTGATCGCCGTCAGGGGCGTGCGCAGCTCGTGCGACATGTCGGCGACGAACCGCCGGGAGGACGCCTCCCGCGCGCTCAGCTCCTCGACCCGCTGCTCCAGCCGCTCCGCCGTGCGGTTGAACGTACGGGAGAGGTCCGCGAGTTCATCGGTGCCGGTCACCCGCAGCCGGGTGTCCAGCCGCCCCTCGCCCAGCTGCCGCGCCGCATACCCCAGCCGCTGGACGGGCCGCAGCACGGTCGTCGCCGCGGCCTGCGCCAGCAGCGCCGAGCCGACCAGCGCCAGCGCGGTGGCGATCCCCAGCGACCAGGCCAGGGAGTTGAGGTCCTGCCGCTCGGCGGCCAGCGACTTCATCATGTAACCGGTCGGGCCGCCGCCGATCACCTTCGCCCCGGCGACCAGATAGGGGACGTCCCCTACTTCCTGGCGCTGCCAGTACAGATGGTGCGCAAAGCGGTTGGACTCATCGACCGGCCGCACCTCGTTCACCGCCGTACGCAGCGTCTTCGGCACGCTCTTGAGCGTCAGCAGATCCTTGTCGGTGGTGGCCGCGCAGGCCTTGCCCTCCCGGTCCACGCCGATCAGCAGCACCGCGTAATTCTGCGGCCCGCCCGCCATCTGCCGCGCCGCATCCTGGAGTTCGGAGCACCGCGGCCGCGCCGCCAGCGACCGCGTACTGTCCTCCAGCGACTTACGGAAGTCATTGAGCACGGCATTCTGCGTGCGGTCCAGGACGGTGTTGCGGTTGAGCCAGTAGGCGATACCGGACGCGGAGACCGCGGCGGTCAGCGCCACCAGCGCGAAGACGACGACCAGCCGCAGCCGCAGGCTCGTCCAGCGCAGCAGCCCGGAGGCGCGCCGCAGCAGCCGCGCGGGACGGCCGCCCGGTACGGGCGCCGCGGCGTCTTCGCTCCTGTCGTCGTTGCTGCTCTCGGTGATGCGTCCCGTCACTGCGGGGAGTCCAGCCGGTAGCCGACACCGCGGACCGTACGGATCAGGGTCGGCGACGACGGCACGTCCTCCACCTTCGCGCGCAGCCGCTGCACACACGCGTCCACCAGACGCGAGTCGCCCAGATAGTCGTGCTCCCACACCAGACGCAGCAACTGCTGCCGCGACAGCGCCTGTCCGGGCCGGCGGCTCAGCTCCAGCAGCAACCGCAGCTCGGTCGGCGTCAGTTGCAGATCCTCGCCGTTCTTGGTGACCGTCATCGCGGAGCGGTCGATCACCAGCGAGCCGAAGGTCGCCGAGTCACTGGACTCCCGCTCCCCGCGGCGCAGTACGGCCCGGATACGGGCGTCCAGCACCCGCCCCTGCACCGGCTTGACGACATAGTCGTCCGCACCGGACTCCAGCCCCACCACGACGTCGATGTCGTCGTTGCGCGCGGTGAGCAGGATGATGGGCAGCTGGTCCGTACGCCTGATCCGCCGGCACACCTCGAAACCGTCGATGCCCGGCAGCATCACATCCAGCACGATCAGGTCCGGGCGCTGCTCGCGCAGCAGCTTCAGGCCGTCCTCGCCCGTCGCCGCGGTCACCACACGGTGACCCTGGCGAGACAGGGAGAGTTCGAGGGCCGTGCGGATGGCGTCGTCGTCCTCGATCAGCAACAGGAAAGGCACCTCGCCATTCTGGCCCATGGGACCCCAGGAGATCGACCAGTGGCCCCCTCTCATATGTGCCCCGGTCGTGCGGTGCCCCCGCGCCGTACCTCACCAGCCCCTGTGACAGGGCTGTGACAGTCGGCAGACAACGTGATGAAACTGGGTTGGCAGTCTTTTGGGCACCGGGAGAGATCAACACCCGGGACACACCGAACGAGCTGGCTCTACGACGGGGGGCGCGAGATGAACACACTGCACGGCACCACTTCCAGCGCAGTTATCACGCGACTCCATGACGTCGTCAGGGCCGGGGAGAAGTCCGGTGCCGTGAGCGGACGGGGGTGCGCGCGCGGCACCGGGCGTCAGCGGCCGCCGTACATGGTGGCCATCGACGCGACGTCGGTGTCATTCACCGGGGCCGACGGGGGACACGGGAGCCACGGGGGAAACAACGGGGGAACGGAGTACAGGGAGGACACGGGGGAACGGCGCTCCGCGTCGGAGGCGGCCGAGGCCGAAGCGGCCTTCACCGCCTACGTCCAGGAGCGCCGCGCCTCCCTGTACGCCACCGCCTACCACCTGACCGGCGACCGCTACGAGGCCGAGGACCTGCTGCAGAGCGCACTGTTCTCGACCTACCGGGCGTGGGACCGGATCAGCGACAAGGCGGCGCTCGGCGGCTATCTGCGGCGCACCATGACCAATCTCCACATCAGCGCCTGGCGCCGCCGCAAGCTCAACGAATACCCGACCGAGGAACTGCCCGAGACGGCCGGCGACGTGGACGCGATGCGTGGCACCGAGCTGCGCGCCGTCCTGTGGCAGGCACTGGTCCGGCTGCCCGAGACGCAGCGCACCATGCTGGTGCTGCGCTACTACGAGGGCCGCACGGACCCCGAGATCGCGGACATCCTCAACATCAGTGTCGGCACGGTGAAGTCGAGCATCTGGCGCGCCCTGCGCCGGCTGCGCGAGGACGAGGTCCTCAGCTTCGGCCGTGACGAGGAAGAGTCCTTCGGCGAGCTGGTGGCCTGAGGGCGGGGGGAAACCGGGGGAACGTGCCCGAGGGGAACGGGGACGGGGGAAAACCGGGGGAAACGGGGATACGGGGGAAACCGGCCAAGGGCGAGCAATCAACCAAGACCGGATGTATCGGGGGATACGGGGGAAAGTAGGGGGAACACGGGGGAGAAGAAGCGGGTTCGGGCGGCCGGGGGGTCTGTCCGAGCCCGCTTCTTCGTATGCACCGTGGACGCCAGGAGCGCCGCGGCCGGGGCAGAGCTACGCGCCCCGCACCGCCACCACCGGCTCGTGCCGCACCGGGAAATTCACCGAGTTGGCGATGAAGCACTTCTTGTGCGCCTCGGCGTGCAGCGCCCGCGCCCGCTCGGCATCGTCCGCCGACGCCACCTCGACCCGCGGCCGCAGCACCACCTCCGTGAACCTTCCTCCGCCGGCACCGTCCTCCGCCATCGTGCC
Organism: Streptomyces sp. NPDC028368; assembly: GCF_055565615.1. Lineage (NCBI taxonomy): Bacteria > Bacillati > Actinomycetota > Actinomycetes > Kitasatosporales > Streptomycetaceae > Streptomyces > Streptomyces sp. NPDC028368. The sequence goes on from NZ_JBVHTY010000003.1 coordinate 148,558, forward strand.
CACCGCCTCGTCCGTGTACCCGACGACGACCACACGCCCCAGCGCGCACAGCGCCAGATACGACAGCATGTGGCACTGCGCGAGCGAGGCGAGCAGCAGCTGCTCCGGATTCCAGCGGTCGGCCGTGCCGCGGAACGCCGGGTCCGCGGTGCCCGGCAGCGGCGGCGGGCCCTCGGCACGCACCTCGTGATCCCGGTCGTACGCGCGGTAGCCGCTCGTCCCGGAGCCGGTGTCGCCGGTCCAAGTGACGCTGGTGCGATAGCTGTGCTGCCTGGGCATCGGCCTGCATCCCCTCGTTCGCGGTCGGCGGCCGTTCGGGCCGCGCCCGGTGAGCGTACGGCCGGGTGCGTCAGGAGCGCACGGACAGGTCCACCGCAGCCGCCGCCGCGGCCGAAATGCGCGCCAGCGCCTCCGGCTTGGCGCAGGCATACGCGCCCAGTGCGGTGTGCCGGGCGACGATCGACCGCTCGTTGCGCAGCAGACGCAGACCGCGGCGCACCAGATACGGCGCCGACTTACGGCCCTCGCGCAGATCCCTGGCCAGGCGCCGGCGGAAGGTGGTGGTGGGGCGGCCGCGCAGGCACAGCGCGTCGGCCAGCAGCCCCGCGGCGCGGCAGCCCGCTATGACATCGGCCGCGAAGATGCCCTCCGCGATGAACAGCGGGGCGCCGCCGAGTTCGAGCCGCGACGCGCCGACGCGGGCGCTGACGGAGATGTCGTACACGGGGACGGACGTACCTCCCGTCCGGCACAGCGCGGCGATCGCGGCGACCGCGGCATCGGCGTCCCAGGACCGCGGCGAGTCCCAGTCGGCGCCACCGCCGTTGGGCAGCGGTGGCAGCGTCGGGTCCGTGCCCTCCTTGTAGAAGTCGTCGAGGTTGAGGACGGGCAGGCCGGTCAGCGCGGCGAGGGACGTCTTGCCGGAGCCCGAGGGGCCGGTCAGCAGGACGACGCGGGCGGAGGATTGGGAGGTCACGGGTACCCATTGTCGGGCATTGGGCCGTTGGGAGTACCCCGGCGTGCGAGGTGGATCCGCCGACGCGGCGTCAACTACTCTACGCAGTCGAATGATTACTCCAAGGCAGGTGGCACCGCTCATGGCTTCACACGCACACCCCAAGCCCAGCCGCATCCCCCGCACGCTGCTGCACACCGCGCTGGCGGTCTCCGCGGCCGGCGCCGCGCTGGCAGCGGGCAGCGCGGCAACGGCGAGCGCGGCGACCGCGCCCACGGCCGGACCCGCACGCGGCGCCGACGCCGCCGCGCACGGGCCGGCCCGCGGCCTGTGGACCGACGTCGCGGGCACCACCGGCATGATCAAGAGATTCCAGCTCGACCCGCTGGCCAAAACCGCGGTCGACCCGCTGACCAACGGCGTCGAAACCCAGATCGCCGACTTCAAGCCGGTGGGCACCACGACGGTGACCGGCACCCTCGCGGGCGGCGCCGCCCCGAAGGACCTGCCGCTGGTCGGCACCGCGATGCGGGTGCTGCCCGGGTAAGCCGCCGAGTGCTGCCACGGTGAGGGGCCCGGCCGTCCGCTCGGCGGCCGTCCCAGGCGCCCACGAACAGCTCCATTTCATCCGTTGCCCGCTCCTGGGGGATCGCCGGTCCGGGACGCATGTGACGTGTCCCTGCCGACGTCATGGTCGTATCGTCCCGCCGCACGGATACGGGGTCCCTTCCGCAGCGGAAGGGACCCCGTATCTCAACGCCGAAGGCGCCCGGCCTCAGACACCCATCGGGTGCCACACCGTCTTCGTCTCCAGGAAGGAGAGCAGGCGGTCGGTACCCGGGTCGGCGGTCCAGTCGGTCCCATCAGAAGGGGCAGCGCGAAGCGCTTCCTGCGAAGGGCGGTGGCGGGCGACGGGCGGGCGCCGCACCCGCTTGAGGTTGTCGGCCGCGGCCGTCTCCAGATCCTTCGCCAACTCGGCATCCGCGCCCGCCAGGTCGAGGGCATTGACGTCCTGGTGGGCGGCGAGCGGAGCCGCGATCTCCGCCGTACGGCCGGAGAGGATGTTGACGACGCCGCCCGGCAGGTCGGAGGTGGCGAGCACCTCGGCCAGGGAGAGCGCGGGCAGCGGGGAGTCCTGGGAGGCCACCACGACCACCGTGTTCCCGGTGACGATCGCCGGGGCGATCACCGAGACCAGACCGAGGAAGGACGACTCCTGAGGGGCCAGGACCGCGACCACACCGGTCGGCTCGGGCGAGGAGAGGTTGAAGTACGGCCCCGCCACCGGGTTGGCGCCGCCCGCGATCTGGGCGACCTTGTCGGACCAGCCCGCGTACCAGACCCAGCGGTCGACGGCCGCGTCCACCTGCGCGGCGGCCTTCGCCTTGGACAGCCCCTCCGCGTCGGCGACCTCCGCGATGAACTGCTCGCGGCGGCCCTCCAGCATCTCGGCGACGCGATAGAGGATCTGACCGCGGTTGTAGGCCGTGGCGCCCGACCAGCCGCCGAACGCCTTACGGGCGGCGACCACCGCGTCCCGGGCGTCCTTGCGCGAGGCCAGCGGCGCATTGGCCAGCCAGCCGCCCTTCGAGTCCGCCACCTCGTACACCCGCCCGCTCTCGGACCGGGGGAACTTCCCCCCGACGTACAGCTTGTAGGTCTTCAGGACACTGAGCCGCTCAGACATTGAGGTACGCCTCCAGGCCGTGGCGACCGCCCTCGCGGCCGTAGCCCGACTCCTTGTACCCGCCGAACGGCGAGGCCGGGTCGAACTTGTTGAACGTGTTGGACCAGATGACGCCCGCACGCAGCCGGCTCGCCATCCACAGGATCCGCGAGCCCTTCTCCGTCCAGATTCCGGCGGACAGCCCGTACGGGGTGTTGTTCGCCTTCTCCACCGCTTCCTCAGGCGTACGGAAGGTCAGGACGGACAGCACCGGGCCGAAGATCTCCTCGCGGGCGATGCGGTGCGCCTGGGTGACGCCGGTGAAGAGCGTCGGCGCGAACCAGTAGCCGGCGCTGGGCAGTTCGCAGGCCGGGGACCAGCGCTCGGCGCCCTCGGCCGCGCCCGCGTCGACGAGGGCGGTGATCCGGGCCAGCTGCTCGGCGGAGTTGATGGCGCCGATGTCGGTGTTCTTGTCGAGCGGGTCGCCCACGCGCAGGGTCTGCATACGGCGCTTGAGGGCGTCCAGCAGTTCGTCGGCGATCGACTCCTGGACCAGGAGGCGCGAGCCCGCACAGCACACGTGCCCCTGGTTGAAGAAGATGCCGTTGACGATGCCCTCGACGGCCTGGTCGATGGGCGCGTCGTCGAAGACGATGTTCGCCGCCTTGCCGCCCAGCTCCAGGGTCACCTTCTTGTCGGTGCCGGCGACCGTACGGGCGATGGCCTTGCCGACCCCGGTGGAGCCGGTGAAGGCCACCTTGTTGATGTCGGGGTGCGCGACCAGCGCGGCGCCGGTGGAGCCGTCTCCCGTAAGGATGTTGACGACACCCTTGGGCAGGCCCGCCTGGCGGCAGATGTCCGCGAAGAAGAGCGCGGAGAGCGGGGTGGTCTCGGCGGGCTTGAGGACGACGGTGTTGCCGGTCGCCAGCGCCGGGGCGATCTTCCACGCCAGCATCAGCAGCGGGAAGTTCCAGGGGATGACCTGGCCCGCGACGCCCAGCGGGCGCGGGCTGGGCCCGTACCCCGCGTGGTCGAGCTTGTCGGCCCAGCCCGCGTAGTAGAAGAAGTGCGCGGCGACCAGCGGCAGATCGGCGTCGCGGGACTCGCGGATCGGCTTGCCGTTGTCGAGCGACTCCAGGACGGCCAGCTCGCGCGAGCGCTCCTGGATGATCCGGGCGATCCGGAAGAGGTACTTGGCGCGCTCCGCACCGGGCAGCACGGACCACTTCTCGAAGGCCTTACGGGCCGCCTTCACGGCCCGGTCCACGTCCTCGGCGTTGGCCTGCGTGTACTCGGCCAGCACCTCTTCCGTGGCGGGCGAGACGGTCTTGGCCAGCCCACCGCCCGAGCCCTCGGTGAACTCGCCGTCGATGAACAGCCCGTAGCTCGGCGCGATGTCGACGACCGCGCGGGACTCCGGGGCCGGCGCGTACTCGAATGCTGAGTTCATAGCGGTCAGTCCACCGTTACGTAGTCGGGGCCGGAGTAGCGGCCGGTGCTGAGCTTCTGGCGCTGCATCAGCAGATCGTTCAGCAGGCTGGAGGCGCCGAAGCGGAACCAGTCGGCGGTCAGCCACGGCTCGCCCAGCGTCTCGTTGACCATCACCAGGTACTTGACGGCGTCCTTGGTCGTACGGATGCCGCCGGCGGGCTTCACACCCACCTGGACGCCGGTCGCCGCGTGGAAGTCGCGGACGGCCTCCAGCATCAGCAGGGTGACCGGCGGGGTGGCGTTGACGGCCACCTTGCCGGTCGAGGTCTTGATGAAGTCGGCGCCCGCGAGCATCGCGAGCCAGGAAACCCGGCGGACGTTGTCGTACGTCTGGAGCTCGCCGGTCTCGAAGATGACCTTCAGGTGCGCGGCGCTGCCGTCGGGCCGTACGCACGCCTCCTTGACCTGCTTGATCTCCTCGAAGACCGACAGATAGCGGCCCGAGAGGAAAGCGCCCCGGTCGATCACCATGTCGATCTCGTCGGCGCCCGCCGCGACCGCGTCACGGGTGTCGGCGAGCTTGACCGGCAGCGCGGCGCGGCCGGCCGGGAAGGCGGTGGCGACGGACGCGACATGAACGCCGGAGTCGCCGAGCGCCTCCTTGGCCGTCGCGACCATGTCGGGATAGACGCAGATCGCCGCGACCTTGGGGGCGGTGCGGTCGGAGGGATCGGGGCTGACCCCCTTGGCGCACAGCGCCCGGACCTTGCCCGGGGTGTCCGCGCCTTCGAGGGTCGTCAGGTCGATCATCGAGATGGCGAGATCGATGGCATACGCCTTCGCCGTCGTCTTGATCGAGCGGGTGCCGAGGGTGGCGGCGCGAGCCTGCAGGCCGACCGCGTCGACCCCCGGGAGGCCGTGGAGGAAGCGGCGCAGCGCACCGTCGTCGGCGGTGACATCCGCCATTGACGCCAGACGCCCCGCGGCTTCCTTGCCGTATGCGGGAACAGTGATGGGCATGGTCACGAGGGGAGCATATCTACGCGCGTAGCAACATGTCATCCCCCTGAAGCCCGCCGGATGTCCTTCCGGCACCGCCCCGTCGCACCACCACGGCGGCTCACCCACGGCTTTCCGGCGGCCCCGCCGCGGCTTCGGACGGCCTCCGTACCGGGCGCGAATGATGCCGTAACGCAATGTCCGGCATCCGGACGGTCAGGCACAATCGGCAGCATGACGAGCCAGGAACAGTCCACCCCCGCTCAGCAGCAGTACGCGGACCGCAGCTACCGCTCGCCCGCGGCCCTGGTAGGCGGTGCGCTGCTCCTCCTGCTCGGACTCTGGCTCGGCGGCGACGCACTGCTGCGGGGCGGCGCGCACACCAAGCTCACGACGGTGTTCCTGCTGCTGCTCGGGGTGCCGCTGGTCATCGCGTTCACCCTGCGGCCGCTGGTGCGGGCGGGCGCGGACCGGCTGACGGTACGCAACCCCTTCCGTACGATCACCCTGCCCTGGAGCGCCGTCGAGGACCTGCGGGCGGCGTTCTCCGCCGAGGTGTTCACCAGCCGCGGGAAGTTCCAGCTGTGGGCGATTCCGGTCTCCCTGCGCCAGCGCAAGAAGGTCGGCCGCCAGGCGGCGAGCGGCGCGCCCAGGGCCCGCTTCGGCATGGACGCCGACGCCGGCCCCGTGCCGCGCGCCATGGCCGACCAGACCCTCGACGAACTGCGCGAGATCAAGGAACGCGCCGGGCACCGCGACAGCGCCCAGGGCGAGCCCGTGGTGCGCTGGTCCTACCCCGTCCTCGCGCCGATCGCGGTGGGGGCGATCGGCCTGGTCGTGATGCTGGCCCTCTAGAACCGCCTGGCCAGGGTTCAAGGGGCTCCCGGGTACACCAACGTCATGTACGCGCCCAGATAGGCGGAGCCCACAGCCGCGCCCCCCAGCGCCAGTACGGCGGTCCGGCGGCGGGCGCGGACAATGCCGACCGCCACCGGGAGCAGCAACGGGAACCCCGGCAGCAGAAACCGGGCGCGCGGGAAGTACACGCCGCCGCTGCCCAGCACGATCGCCAGCAGAACACCGCTGAACAGCAGCAACGGCAGCGGCTGCCGGTCGGCGAGGCAGAGCAGATAGAGCACCACGGACCCGGCGAGCACCAGCGAGACGACGACGAAGAAGAGCTGCGGCCGCGCCTGGTAACCGAGGATCGACCGCAGCGAGCGCAGCGTCTCGGCTCCGCCGTCCCATTCGTTGCGCCACATTTTCTGTACGGCGAAGTAGCCGTCGGGCCGGTGCAGACGCAGGCCCACCCAGCCGACGTAACCCAGCCAGCCGGCAGGCGCGAGGAAGACGGCGGCGAGGAGGCGCGGGACGGCGGGGGCGGTGGGGGCGGCGGACCGGCCGGGCTCCGGGGCGCGCCCGGCACCCGTGGAGCGCAGGCACCGCCACAGGGCGACCAGGGCACACAGCGAGACGGCCACGGCGATGGCGAGCCCCGTAGGACGGGTGAGACCGGCGAACAGGGCGAGGGCACCGGCCCGGACCCAGTGGCCTGCCAGTACGGCATACAGCGACCAGGCGACCAGCGCCGTGAACAGGGACTCGGTGTACCCCATCCACTGGATCAGGGCCACCGGGGTGGCCCCCCACAGGACGGCCAGCACGGCGCCGACCCGGCGCCCGTGCAGCCGCTCACCCACCGCGAAGATCCCCCACGCCGCCACGAGCGAACACCCGACGGCGACGACCACCCCGACGGTGGCACGGGAGCCGGGCGTGATCGCGGCGACGGCCTTGACCACCACCGGGTAGAGGGGGAAGAAAGCCAGGTTGTTCACGTCGAACACATCCGGGCTCAGGGCGCGGGCGTAACCGTGTTCGGCGATACCCAGATACCAGCGCGAATCCCACTGGGCGGCGAGCAGCGGCCACAGCCCGTGGTGCCGCAGATGCGCCCACCGCATCAGGACCAGCGTGCCCAGGAGACGGACGGCGGTGTACCCGAGCAGCGCGGGCGCGGCCCTGCGCAGCGCCGCGGCCGGCGCTGCGGCCAGGGCCCGACGCCGGGCCGATGACGGCGCCGGCGGTGGGGGGACGGCGGCGGGCGGACGGGGCGCGGTCGTGGGCACTGCGCAACTCCTGGAGGCCGGGCGGCGCGACGTGGTCGTCGTCCGGCTCCAGGGTTCCGCGCCGGGGGCACGGGGCGGGGGAGGGCTGCGGCAGATGCAGTAACGGGGTCACCCGTCAGGGGAGGGGCGGGCTCGCCCGCCCCGGGCCCCTCAGATCCCCAGCGCCGCCGCCAGGTCACCCTTCACCGCGGCCAGCACCGCCGCGGCCGTCTCCCGCGCCGTCGGCAGCTCCGCCGCCGACGCCACCGGGACCACGACCTCCAGGTAGCACTTCAGCTTCGGCTCGGTGCCGCTGGGGCGGACGACCACCCGGGCCGCACCCACGCCCGAGCCCGCCGAACCGGACAGGTAGTAGCGCAGCCCGTCGGTCGGCGGCAGCGTCTCGGTGCCCTTGTTCAGATCGTCGGAGGAGGTCACCGTCAGGCCCGCGAGGGACGCCGGGGGCTGCTCCCGCAGCCGGCCCATGGCATCGGCGATCAACGACAGGTCCTCGACGCGGACCGAGAGCTGGTCGGTGGCGTGCAGACCGAATTCCAGCGCGAGGTCGTCCAGCAGATCGCTCAGGGTGCGCCCGGACCGCTTCAGTTCCGCTGCCAGTTCGGTGATCAGCAGGGCGGCGGTGATGCCGTCCTTGTCGCGTACGCCCTCCGGGTCGACGCAGTAGCCCAGCGCCTCCTCGAAGGCGTAGCGCAGGCCGTCCACCCGGGCCAGCCACTTGAAGCCGGTCAGCGTCTCCTCGTACGGGAGGGACGACGCGGCGGCTATCCGGGACATCAGGGACGACGAGACGATCGTGGTCGCGAAGGTCCCCGACGCCCCCTTGCCGACCAGGTGGGCGGCGAGCAGCGCGCCGACCTCGTCGCCGCGCAGCATCCGCCAGCCGTCCTCGGTCCCGGGAGCCGGAACGGCGACGGCGCAGCGGTCCGCGTCGGGGTCGTTGGCGATGACGATGTCGACGGCGCCGGGGCCCACGGACCGGGCGGTGGCGAAGGCGAGATCCATCGCGCCGGGCTCTTCCGGGTTGGGGAAGGCGACGGTGGGGAAGTCCGGGTCCGGCTCGGCCTGTTCGGCGACGACCGTCGGGGCGGGGAAGCCGGCCCGCGCGAAGGCGGCGACGAGCGTGTCCCGGCCGACGCCGTGCATCGGCGTGTAAACGACGTGCGTATCGCGGGGGGAGCCGGGGGTCAGCACGGCGTCCGTACGCGCCAGATACGCCCGCAGAACCTCGTCGTCGAGGGTTTCCCAGCCGGCCTCGGGCCGAGGTACATCCGTCAGTGAGCGGATCGCGGCGATCTCGGCCGCGATCTCGCCGTCCGCGGGCGGCACGATCTGCGAGCCGTCACCCAGGTACACCTTGTAGCCGTTGTCCCGCGGCGGGTTGTGGCTGGCGGTGACCTCGATGCCGGCCACCGCGCCCAGATGCCGTATCGCAAAGGCCAGGACGGGCGTGGGCAGCGGACGCGGCAGCACCGCGGCCTGCAGACCCGCGCCGACCATCACGGCCGCGGTGTCACGGGCGAAGTCGGCGCTCTTGTGGCGGGCGTCGTAACCGATGACGACCAGCCCCGCGCCGTCACCCTTCGCCTTGAGATACGCGGCAAGACCGGCCGCCGCGCGGATGACCACCGAGCGGTTCATCCGCATCGGGCCCGCACCCAGCTCGCCGCGCAGCCCGGCGGTGCCGAACTGCAGGGTGCCGGAGAACCGGACGGCCAGCTCGTCGGTGTCCTCGGCCGCGATGAGCCCGGCCAGCTCCTCCCGGGTCTGCGGGTCGGGGTCCTCGGCCAGCCATGCCACGGCCCGGGTGATCAGCTCCGTGCGATCGGTAGCCACGTGATGCTCCTGACGGTCAGGTCAATGCGGACGGGCAGTGCGGAGGGGGAGCGCTCGGCTCGTCACGCCTACCCACTGCGCGGGTACTTCGAGCCGCAGTACCGGCCAATGGCACTGCGGGGGCGGCGGGGCGGCCCGGCGGGTGCCGTACATCTCGTACCACCCTCCCCCGGACTTCGTCCGGGGGGACCCGCAGGCCGGCCGCCGAAGGACACGGGCTCAGAGCTTGCCGAGCACCTGGGCGAGCAGGCTGCCCATCCGGGTCGCGGAGTCGCGGCCGGCCTGCAGCACCTCTTCGTGGTTGAGCGGCTCGCCCGTCATGCCCGCGGCGAGGTTCGTCACCAGCGACAGACCGAGCACCTCGGCACCCGCCTCGCGGGCGGCGATGGCCTCCAGGACCGTGGACATGCCGACCAGGTCGGCGCCCAGGGTGCGGATCATCTTGATCTCGGCCGGGGTCTCGTAGTGCGGGCCGGGGAACTGGACGTAGACGCCCTCCTCCAGGCTCGGGTCGACCTCCTTGCACAGCGCGCGCAGCCGCGGCGAGTACAGGTCCGTCAGGTCGACGAAGTTCGCACCGACGATCGGCGAGGTCGCGGTGAGGTTGAGGTGGTCGCTGATCAGGACCGGCTGGCCGGGGCGCATGCCCTCGCGCAGACCGCCGCACCCATTGGTGAGCACGATGGTCTTGCAGCCGGCCGCGGCGGCGGTACGGACGCCGTGCGCGACCGCGGCGACCCCACGGCCCTCGTAGTAGTGCGTACGGCCCAGGAAGACCAGCGCACGCTTCTCGCCGACGCGGTACGAGCGGATCTTGCCGCCGTGACCGGCCACGGCGGGCGGCGGGAAGCCGGGCAGCTCGGTGACCGGGAACTCGTGCTCGGGCGCGCCCAGGGCCTCGGCGGCGGGCGCCCAGCCGGAGCCCATGACCAGGGCGACGTCGTGGGTCTCGGCGCCGGTGAGCTCGCGCAGTCGGGCGGCGGCGGCGTCCGCGGCGGCCTGGGGGTCGCGGGCGATGTCGGGGGTAACAGATGCGTTCACGCGGACGAGGGTAGCCGCTAATCCCCTACGCGCGTAGATGTCACTGCCCACGGTCCTGGGGTCGTCGGCTTGTGTCTTCTCACAACGCCGTATCCCGGGCGCGTCGCACACCACCGGAGGCGACACCCGCACGGAGCACGGCCCCGCCCGGTGATCCCGCCGGGCGCGCGGCCCTCAGCGGGCCGCCACCGCTCAGCAGGGCCGCTTCCGCAGCTCCATCACATAGTCGTGCGGCGCGCCCGCCGACTCCGCGGCGTCCGCGATCTCGCCCAGATAGCGGGCCGAGGGCAGACCGCCCTCATAGCCGTTGAGGACATAGACCCAGGCCGGCTCGTCGCCCTCCAGCGTGTGCACCCGCACCCGCATCCGGCGATAGATGTCCAGGCCCACGCCCTCCCACCGGTCCATGGACTCCTCGTCCATCGGCGCGATGTCATAGAGCGCGACGAAGACCTGCGAGCGCGGGGCCTCGACGAGCGTCGCCAGGGCGCCCTCCCAGCCCATCTGCTCGCCGCCGAAGGTGAGCCGCCAGCCGTTCAGCCAGCCCGTGCCGCGCAGCGGCGAGTGCGGTGCGCGGCGGGACATCAGCCGCGCGTCGAGGTTGCCGGCGTACGCGGCGTAGAGCGACATGGTTCCGAGGGTACGGGAGGTTCCCGGGTCGGCTCTTGATACCGGATTGCTACCGGAGATTCGTACAAAGCGGCCGGACGGACCCCGCCCCGCCAGCCACTACACGCCTACACCGGCCCCCGGGGAGAGCGTCGCGGAGGCGTGCGGGACAATGGAGTACGTGACTCGGATCGTGATCATCGGTGGCGGACCCGGCGGATACGAGGCGGCCCTGGTGGGCGCCTCGCTCGGCGCGGAGGTGACCGTCGTCGACTGCGACGGTCTGGGCGGGGCGTCGGTACTGACCGACTGCGTTCCGTCGAAGACTCTGATCGCGACGGCCGAGGTGATGACCACCTTCGACTCCTCCTACGAGGAGCTGGGCATCATCGTCGAGGACGACACGCCGTACGTCGACCGCCCCGCGCGCGTCGTCGGCGTCGACCTCGGCAAGGTCAACCGACGCGTCAAACGCCTCGCACTCGCCCAGTCGCATGACATCACCGCCTCCGTGACCCGCGCCGGCGCCCGCGTGATGCGCGGCCGCGGCCGCCTGGAGCCGGGTCAGTCGCCGGACGGCTCCCGCCGGGTGACGGTGACCGCCGCCGACGGCACCGAGGAACACCTCGTCGCGGACGCGGTACTGATCGCCACCGGCGCGCACCCCCGCGAGATCCCGGACGCCCTGCCGGACGGCGAACGCATCCTGAACTGGACCCAGGTCTACGACCTGACCGAGCTCCCCGAAGAGCTCATCGTCGTCGGCTCCGGCGTCACCGGCGCCGAGTTCGCCGGCGCCTACCAGGCGCTCGGCTCCCGCGTCACCCTCGTCTCCTCCCGCGACCGCGTCCTGCCGGGCGAGGACCCGGACGCCGCCGCCGTCCTGGAGGACGTCTTCCGCCGCCGCGGCATGAACGTCATGGCCCGCTCGCGCGCCGCCGCCGTCAAGCGCGTCGGCGACCGCGTCGAGGTCACCCTGGCCGACGGCCGGACCATCTCCGGTACGCACTGCCTGGTGGCCGTCGGCTCCATCCCCAACACCGCGGGCATCGGCCTGACGGAGGCCGGCGTCAAGCTCAAGGACTCCGGCCACATCTGGACCGACAAGGTCTCCCGCACCACCGCGCCCGGCGTCTACGCGGCCGGCGACTGCACCGGCGTCTTCGCCCTCGCCTCCGTCGCCGCCATGCAGGGCCGCATCGCCATGTACCACTTCCTCGGCGACGCCGTCGCACCGCTGAACCTCAAGACCGTCTCCGCCAACGTCTTCACCGACCCGGAGATCGCCACCGTCGGCTACTCCCAGGCCGACGTCGACAACGGCAAGATCGACGCCCGGGTCGTGAAGCTGCCGCTGCTGCGCAACCCGCGCGCCAAGATGCAGGGCATCCGCGACGGCTTCGTCAAGCTTTTCTGCCGCCCCGGTACGGGCATCGTCGTCGGCGGCGTCGTCGTCTCCCCGCGCGCCAGCGAACTGATCCACCCGATCTCCCTCGCGGTCGACAACAACCTCACCGTCGAGCAGATCGCCAGCGCGTTCACGGTCTACCCGTCGCTCTCCGGCTCCCTCGCGGAGGTCGCGCGTCAGCTGCACACCCGCAAGTCGGCGAACGAGTAGCCGGCGGCCCCGGGGGCATGGGCCGGACGGCTGAACACACGGCTGGGCGCATTACCTGACCAACAGTCAAACCGTATTCCGCACCCATGAGTTCGAGCGGTGCGCGCCGTATATCACGACACCGGGTGCGCCATGCGCAACTTCCGGTATTTGGTGCAACCTGCTGAAAACAGACGGGCGTTGGCGTTACTGTCAGTTTCGTGTTCGCTGCAGAACGTCGCCAATTGATCCTTGAAATGGTGCGCGCAAACGGAGCGGTGTCGCTCCGGGAGCTCGCCCGTGTCGTCCAGACCTCCGAAGTGACCGTACGGCGGGATGTGCGGGCGCTGGAGGCGGAAGGGCTGCTCGACCGCCGCCACGGCGGGGCGGTCTTGCCGGGAGGTTTTACCCGCGAGTCCGGATTCCCGCAGAAATCCCATCTAGCGACCGCCGAGAAGACGGCCATCGCCGATCTCGCCGCGGGCTTCGTCGAAGAGGGCGAGGCCATCGTGGTCGGCGCCGGGACCACCACCCAGGAGCTGGCCCGCCGGCTCGCCCGGGTGCCCGGCCTGACCGTGGTCACCAACTCCCTGCTGGTCGCCCAGGCGTTGGCCCATGCCAACCGCGTCGAGGTCGTGATGACCGGAGGCACACTGCGCGGTTCCAACTACGCGCTGGTCGGCAGCGGTGCCGAGCAGTCCCTCCAGGGCCTGCGGGTATCGCGCGCCTTCCTGTCCGGCAGCGGGCTGACCGCCGAGCGCGGCCTGTCCACCTCCAACATGCTCTCCGCCAGCGTCGACCGTGCGCTGGTACAGGCGGCGGGGGAGGTGGTGGTGCTCGCCGACCACACCAAGCTCGGCTCCGACACGATGTTCCAGACCGTGCCCACGGACGTCATCACCCGGCTGGTCACGGACGAGCCACCGGCCCACGACGACCGCGCCGCGACCGAATTGCAGGCCCTGGCCGATCAGGGCGTGCAGATCGCGGTCGCCAGTGGCGCGGGGCCCGGCCAGGGCGCGGGCCAGCCCGGCGCGGAGGGCGCCGCCGGGGAGCGCAGGGCTTCCCGACGGGACGTGCCGCTGCCCGGCCAGCGCCGTAACCTCCCGCCGGGCAGCGGGAGTTCACCGCTGCGCTCGGCCGCGTCGCTGACCGACGGACCGGGGGGACGGGTCGCCGATCTGGCGCCAAGGCGTCGCTGATCACGTACGTCGTGGTGACCCGGGGCAGGAGCCGTTGTCGGTTGCTGTTGACGTTGTGGTGGCTGTGGTCGTTCGGCGGGTTGGCGGGGCGGTGCTGAGGCCCGGCTGGGCGGTGGCCCGTGAGGTCAGCAGTCCGCCTTGAGTCCGCTCAGGGTGAGGGTCAGCAGCCGGTCGGCCAGCTTCGGGTCGTCGGGGGATTCCTCGACGGCCAGGGCGATGCCGTTGGTCAGTTGCAGCAGATCGCTGATGTTCACGTCGGGACGTACGGCGCCGGCCTGCTGGGCGCGGCTCAGCAGCGCCGCGCCGGCCTCCCGCATCGGCACGCTGCACCGCGCCATACCCGAGCTGTCGTCCGCCGACGCCGCCATCAGGGCGCGGGACAGGCCGCGGTAGGTGCTGGCGTGGGCGATGATCGCGCGCAGCCAGTCGACCAGGGCGTGGCACGGCTGCGGCGCGTCGGCCAGTTCCCTGGCGTACGTCAGGAGCGCATCCACCTCGCTCTGGAAGACGGCGCCCATCAGGGCCGTACGGTTGGGGAAGTGACGGTAGAGGGTGCCGATGCCGACGCCGGCGCGGCGCGCGATGTCCTCGAGTGAGCTGTCCGTGCCGTGCTCGATGAAGGCCGTACGGGCCTCCTTCAGCAGCCGCTCGTAGTTGCGGCGCGCGTCCGCCCGCATGGGGCGTACCGCGTACGCTGCCGCGGACACCTGCGCCGTCGAGCCCTTCGCCGCGGGCCGCGGCCCGGCCGTCTCGGTCCCCATCGCCGTCCTCCCTCACCCCGGCCGGTCCCGGCCCGGTGGGTCCAGGATGCCACTGCGGAAGCGGATGGTTCCTCCGGCCGGGGGCGGGGCCGGGGGCGGGGGCGTTCCCCGGTGCGCGGCCCGCTCCGTACTGCCCCTCACCGCGACCCCTCATGGCCACCCGGCGGACACCAAATGAACCCCCGGAATACCCCCGCCATCGCGTACCCGAACACCTCGCCCGCCTGGCAACGCCACCGTCCCAACGCCCATCAAACCTGGCGCAATGAGGTCTTCCGGGGTCTTCCGGGGGCCGTGGGAAAACGTCGTGGAATGTCCGGCGTGGGGTCACGTAACGGAACCACGGCAGGCGAAATCTGGGGAAGAACGTCATGGGGCTGACCAGTCGATCGCTGTTGTACGCCATGGCCGCGGTCGCCGTGGTCTGTGTGGGGCTCACCCTCCGGCTGTGGCCGCGGTTCGCCGGACGGGGGCCGCGGGCGCTGCTGGGGCGGCTCGGGGTCATCGTGGCGACGCAGCTGACCATCGTGGCCACGCTCGGCCTCGCGGTGAACGCCAACTTCGAGTTCTACGCCTCCTGGCACGAGCTGCTGGGCCTGTACGACGACGCCCCGGCCGCCGTCGGCAAGTGGGGCGACGGCGGGACGGCCGGGCCCGTCGGGGACCCGTCGAAGGGCCTCGTCCAGGCCTCCGGGCCGGACGGGCTGGACAAGGTGCACGGGCTGCCGAAGGGGCGGCCGGAGCTGGCCGGCAAGGTCGACTCCGTACGGATAGTGGGGAAGCGGACCCGGGTCGTGGACGGGGCGTACGTCTACCTGCCGCCGCAGTACTTCCAGCCGCAGTACGCGCGCCAGCGGTTCCCCGTCGTCGTCGCGCTCAGCGGCTACCCGGGCGGGACGTTCCTGCTCGGCCAGCATCTGCGGCTGCCGCAGACGGCCGCACAGCTGATCCGTACGGGCAAGATGCAGCCGACCGTCATCGTGATGCTGCGGCCCACCATCGCGCCGCCGCGCGACACCCAGTGTGTGGATGTGCCCGGCGGCCCGCAGGCCGAGACGTTCTTCGCGAGGGATGTGCCGGACGCGCTGAGGTCGCGCTACCGCGTCGGGCACGACCCGGGCGGCTGGGGCGTGCTGGGCTACTCGTCCGGTGGCAGCTGCGCCCTTCAGCTGGCCATGCGGCACGACCGGACCTACACCGCTGCGGCGGCCCTCTCGCCCGATTACAAAGTCAGCAACGACCCCACCACCGGCAATCTCTTCGGGGACGGCAAGGACCGGATACGCCGCCGCCAGGAGCACGATCTGATGTGGCGGCTGAAGCATCTGCCCGTACCGCAGGTGAATGTCCTGGTGGGGACGAGCCGTACCGGGGAGAAGAACTATCCGGCGGCGAAGGCGTTCCTGGGCGCCGTGCGGGCGCCGATGACGGCGGACTCGATCGTGCTCGACCACGGCAGTCACAACTTCGCCACCTGGCGGCGCGAACTTCCCGCCGCGCTTCAGTGGATGAGCAAGTCGCTGACGTTCCCGGAGGATGTGGTCGGGAACTCGTAGTCACGGCATACGGAGTTGCTGCGTACGTCGTACCGGCATACGGAGGGCGCCCGGCGGATTTCCGCCGGGCGCCCTCCGTTGTGTCCTTTGTGCCCTCGTGCCGTCAGTCCTTGATTTCGCAGATGATGGCGCCGGAGGTGAGGGCGGCGCCGACTTCGGCGGTCAGGCCCTTGATGGTGCCGGAGCGGTGGGCGTTGAGGGGCTGTTCCATCTTCATCGCCTCGAGGACGACGACGAGTTCGCCTTCGGTGACCTGCTGGCCTTCTTCGACGGCGACCTTGACGATGGTGCCCTGCATGGGGGAGGCGAGGGCGTCGCCGGAGGCGGCGCTGCCGGCCTTCTTGGTGGCTTTGCGCTTGGGCTTGGCGCCGCCGGCGACGGCGGCGCGGGCCAGTGGCATGCCCAGGGAGGACGGCAGGGAGACTTCCAGGCGCTTGCCGCCGACCTCGACGACGACCGTTTCGCGGCTGTCGGTTTCGGTCTCGTCGGCGCCGGGTGCGGCGAAGGCCGGGATCTGGTTGTCGAACTCGGTCTCGATCCAGCGGGTGTGGACCGTGAACGGGCCGGTGGAGCCGGTCAGTTCGGGGGCGAAGGCGGCGTCCCTGACGACGGTGCGGTGGAAGGGGATGGCGGTGGCCATGCCGTCGACGGTGAACTCGTCCAGGGCGCGGGCGGCGCGCTGCAGGGCCTGCTCGCGGGTGGCGCCGGTGATGATCAGCTTGGCCAGGAGGGAGTCCCAGGCGGGGCCGATGACGGAGCCGGATTCGACGCCGGCGTCGAGGCGGACGCCGGGGCCGGAGGGGGCGTCGAAGCGGGTGACGGTGCCGGGGGCGGGCAGGAAGTTGCGGCCGGGGTCTTCGCCGTTGATGCGGAATTCGAAGGAGTGGCCGCGCATGGCGGGGTCGTCGTAGCCGAGTTCTTCGCCGTCGGCGATGCGGAACATCTCGCGGACGAGGTCGATGCCGGTGACCTCTTCGGTGACCGGGTGTTCGACCTGGAGGCGGGTGTTGACCTCGAGGAAGGAGATGGTGCCGTCCTGGCCGACGAGGAATTCGCAGGTGCCGGCGCCTTCGTAGCCGGCTTCCTTGAGGATGGCTTTGGAGGCGTGGTAGAGCTCGGCGTTCTGTTCGTCGCTCAGGAACGGCGCGGGGGCCTCTTCGACGAGCTTTTGGTGGCGGCGCTGCAGGGAGCAGTCGCGGGTGGAGACCACGACGACGTTGCCGTGCTTGTCCGCCAGGCACTGGGTCTCGACGTGGCGGGGACGGTCGAGGTAGCGCTCGACGAAGCACTCGCCGCGGCCGAAGGCGGCGACGGCTTCGCGGACGGCGGAGTCGTAGAGCTCCGGGACCTCTTCGAGGGTGCGGGCGACCTTCAGGCCGCGGCCGCCGCCGCCGAAGGCTGCCTTGATGGCGATGGGCAGGCCGTGCTCCTTGGCGAAGGCGACGACCTCGTCGGAGCCGGAGACCGGGTCGGGGGTGCCGGCGACCAGCGGGGCGCCGGCGCGCTGGGCGATGTGGCGGGCGGCGACCTTGTCGCCGAGGTCGCGAATGGCGTGCGGGGGCGGGCCGATCCAGGTCAGGCCCGCGTCGAGAACGGCCTGGGCGAATTCGGCGTTCTCGGAGAGGAAGCCGTAGCCGGGGTGGACGGCGTCCGCGCCGGAGTCGGCGGCGGCGGCCAGCACCTTGGCGATGTCCAGGTAACTGGTGGCAGGTGTGTCACCGCCCAGGGCGTATGCCTCGTCTGCCGCGCGGACATGCAGGGCGTCCCGGTCCGGGTCGGCGTAGACCGCTACGCTCCCGATTCCGGCATCCCGGCAGGCACGGGCAACCCGAACGGCGATCTCGCCACGGTTCGCGATGAGCACCTTGCGCACGATGGGTCCTTCCTTGGCGCTTCGCCGCAACTAATTAACGTCGCGAGTTTAGGGACTGGCGACACCGCGTGCCGAGTCGTTCCCAGTGGTGACCTTGCCCACACGGAGCGTGCCGATGGCGCCAGTGAGGGGCCGAAGACCCCTGATATCCCAGGGTAGGCCCGGAATCGGGGGCCGGGCACCAAGGCTCGATGTGGTCTAGGTCTCTGGCCGCAGATGTTCGGCGGGTCGTCAATTCTTTGTGGAGTCCCTACGAATGGGCGAAGGAAACTTTGCGCTCCGCTCGCCCGGCCGACGCGCCGTCTCCCGTACACCCGCACGCCACCGGTGACACCACCCGCGCAGAACCCTTGCCTTGGCTATTACCCTCCCCCAGGCTCTTCACGAGCAGGGGGGACCCCCATGTAGCGTGCGCGATGTCTTTGGTACTCGCGGTAACAGCGGTATCAGCCAGTGAGCGGCATACGGCGGAAGTGGGTGGGCGGGGTGGTGGCACGCAGACCGGTGGCTCTGGTGGCGGCGGTGGTGCTGGTCCTGGAGGCGCTCGGGATCGTCTTGCTCAACTGGATCCTGAGCATCGTCGTGGACCACCAGCACATGTCCCTCGCGGGCCTGAAGCCCGGCGCGATGTCCACCGGAGCGTGGGCCGCGGGCGCCCTCTTCGGTCTCTATCTGCTCTTCTGCGCCGTTGTGATGGCGCGTATCGCGGTGCGCGACCGCGCGCCCGGCGGGTTCACCCGCATCGTCCTCATCAGCTGCGCGGTGGTCCACGGGCTGATCGGCGCGTTCGCCATCGGGCTGGTGGGCTGGGCGGCGTTCGTCGCGATGATGGTCGTCCTCGGGATGATCGTGATGACGCTGGTGGCGTACGGCGAGACGCGGATCGCGGCGGCGGCGGACGGCGAGGGCGAAGGCGGCGGCGGAGGGATCGGTACGGTGCCCAGCTCGGCCTGACCGCCGGCAGGCGGCAAGTCGCTGTATGCGTTGCCGGTGTTCTGAGGCCGCCCCGCCCCGGTGCGGGGCGGGCGGCCTACGGTCCCGTCGCACACATGACGAGGTCAGCGGTCCTCGACCGGCGCCTCCTCCCGCAGCACCCGCACAAAGGCCCGCATCCAGTCCGGCTGGTCGGGCCAGGCGCGGGCCGAGACGACCTTGCCGTCGACGACCGCCGAGCCGTCGACGAAGATGCCTCCCGCCAGCTCCACATCCGGCGCACAGGCGGGGTAGGCGGAGGTGCGGCGGCCCTTGAGGACGCCGAGCGGGGCGAGCGCGATGGCCGCGTGGCAGATGTGGGCGACGGGCTTGTCGGCGTCGAAGAAGTGCGTCACCACGCGCCCGAAGTCGGGGTCGTTGCGCAGATACTCGGGCCCGCGGCCGCCCGGGAGCACCAGGGCGGCGTACTCGGCCGGATCGACCTCGGACAGCGCGAGGTCGGACGGCCAGGAGTGGCCCTGGCGCTCGACGTAGGTGTCGAAGCCGTCGACGAAGTCATGGGTGACGAACGAGAGCTTCTTGCGGGATGGGGCCGCGACGTGGGTCTCGTAGCCCTCCTCCAGCATCCGCTGGTACGGGTAGAAGAACTCCAGGTCCTCGGTGGCGTCGCCGGCGATGATCAGGATCTTGGGCATGGCGGGCACTCCTCGCGCTGACATCGGGGTGATGCGGTCCCGCCACGATGCGCGTACCGGCCCGCCGATACGGAATATCCGGGGCCGGATTCAGGCCATCGTGGACGGTCCGCCCGGAGAATCCACCCGGACGGCCCCCGGGCGGCCGGAGCGCTCCGGGCCACTACGACGCCCCGGCGCCCGGCGGACTTCCTTCAACTCCTTCGACTTCTCCGGCTCTTTCGGCAACGGCGAATGCGTCGCCCACCGCCAGCTTCCCCGTCCGCAGTACGCAGTACAGCGCCCCGAATGCCACGCCCCCCTCCGGCGCCCGCCGGTAGGAGGCGAGCATGCGCAGCGGCTCGGGTCCGGCCTTGGCGCCCCTGTCCTGGTCGACCAGGGTGACGGCACAGCGGATGGCCGGCTTGGCGAACCCCAGCTCGGCATCGCCGATCACCACCCGCCGTGCGTGGTCCTCCTGGTGCGGCGCATCCCATCCGTCGACCACGATGTTCGGCCGGAAACGGCTCATCGGCAGAGCCGGCTTGCCGGCCGCGGCGTAGCGGGCGTTGAGGTCGTCGAGCGTGGCCCGGGACAGGACGTGGAGGGCGTGGCTGTCGGCGTAACCGGAGGTGCCGGAGTAGTGACCGTCCTCCACCCGGTCGTGTTCCGGCGGTACCCGCACCAGGCGGCTGGGCGCGCCGAGCACGGCGGACAGCCACCGGGCGGCCGCCTCGCCCTGGTCGATGCCCTGATACGGCACTCCGAACAGGTCGACGGGGGTCCTCGCCGCGTCGATGGCCACCGGGATACGGACCGGATCAACTCCCGTGGTCCGTAAGGTGAGTTGGGTTCCCTCGGCGCCGACCTCGGGGCGTATCAGTGCCAGCTTGGGGTCTCTGCGCTGGCTGCGGTACACGCCCCCTTCGCCGACCACCATGAAGCTCCGGTCGTAGGGGAGCCCGGCGGGCGTGAGCTCCGCCTCGGTCGCCGGGACCCCCGCGCAGCCCTTGACGGGGTAACTGATCAGTTCTGCGACTGTCGCCAGTTTCGTCATGCGGTCAGCTTGCTGCACGGGGCCGCCCGGCGCCGGACGAAGCCGCCGACAGCGGCAGACCGCGGCACATCCGCGTCAGGTGCGCGGGAGCTGCGCGGTCAGTTCACGTCCACAGGTCCGTGATGGCCACGTCCAGGTCGGCGAGCAGGCGGCGCAGCAGCGGCAGGGAGAGGCCGATGACGTTGCCGGGGTCGCCGTCGATGCCGTCGATGAAGGGGCCGAGCGGCCGTCGAGGGTGAAGGCGCCCGCGACGAAGAGCGGTTCGCCGCTTTCGACGTAGGCGGCGATCTCGGTGTCGCTGGGGTCGCCGTA